>NZ_JBSPKY010000001.1:0-776953 GCF_053848025.1 Mesorhizobium sp. 128a
CTAGCTGCGTGTTCCCGGAGGCTGGCATGCAAAGGGGATATGCTACAATCCGCGTGCGAGTGCATCGCATGACAAGCGCGGGACTCAGGCACGGGCGACCGATCAGAGCGATCAGTGATCGCACACCAGAAAGCCGTCTGACTGGGGAAGGACTGGTCCCTTGGTCGGCTTGGATTGACCGGCGGCGGCTTGTCGATGGCGTGCTTCGCCGCCCGAACATTATTGGGCAACCAGTTCTGTGAACCTCAAGATTGGAATGGAGACGCGGCGGGTGCGCGCGACGATGCGCAGCAGCGCATATGGGGCGATTGCACACCAGCGCCATCCCCATGTTGGCTTTAGGCCGCGTCACGAAGATCGACCGGCTTCGGCGAGCGCCGCCCACCAGCCATGGAACACATAGAGGTCGGTTCCGGCTGGGGCGGAATGACACTCTAGGCGTTTGCTCCCGAAGGCCAAAGATATTCGCCGGTCAGCAGGATGTGCGCCCAGCCCAGAGCAGAGATGTGGGCTAGAAGTTCGGGTGGCACATCGAGGCCTTCGTTTCGCCGTTCGGCGACGGCGTGGCCGAGGTGGACGGTATTCCAGAGATGATGATCGCCGTCAGCAGATTCAGCCCTGCGATCCGGTAATGCTGCCCCTCGGTGGTTCGATCACGGATTTCACCTTGACGGCCGATGCGCAGGGCACTCTTGAGGGCATGGTGGGCTTTGCCCTTGTTGAGGCCAATCTGGGCGCGGCGCTGCATAACGGTATCGAGGATCCACTCGATGATTATGTGGAATAGAATTGGTCAACCTGCTTGCGGCGGCTTTGAGGCAATTTCACGCGGCGTGGATCCCGCAGGCGTGTCGATAGTCCGCAATGCGTCAAACCTTGCCTCTCCGAGGCGGGTGCATTTGGTATGAAGCCACTCGATATGCAAAGGGAACTGGTTCAAGATGTGGGGAACACTTGTAGCTGTCTCCCGCTACCAACCCCCGACGAGCAGAGAGTGTTTCCCATTTTCAGGTCGCAGCCGCAGATTACAGCCCGAGCCGAACGCAGGCCTTCACTGCACCAGGAGAGTCCGCCTACGTGTAAGGCATGTTGCATTCATGGCCTTACAGAAAGGCGAAGCCGTGAGGCGATACTCGCCCACGCCTCGACCAGTCACGGCACAGCGGATTGAACGAGCGCTCGACCGCGTCGCGGAGATCATCGTGGCACGAGGCGACCATGGTGAGGCATGGCTCCCGCTCTACGAGCACTTGGAACGCGCTCTGCAAGATCACCGAGCGAAGGAAGAACGCCTCGTCGCAGTGCGTCAGCGCGTCATACGATCCCAGGATCGAACGGCAACACGATCTTCATAAGTTCCTCTTGCCACATCTTCATGTCGCCGCCCTCGCCGTATTTCGGACGGTCTATCGTGTGGCCCATCAGCATGCGCCGAAGCTCCTCGTCCAGCCTACCGTTCTTCATGCGGTCTTCGAATGAATGGCGCAGTGAATAGACGGTGTGATTGTCAGTCGGGAACAAATTGTAGCTCTTGAAGTGCTTGTTGAGCAGGGCTGACAGCGACGCCTCGCGATCCTTGTACCGTGGGAAGCCCTTGGGATGCTTTTTGAACACCTCAAGCGCCACGCCGACCAGCGGCACCTTGCGCACCGACGAGGCGGTCTTGATCTCTCGTGGATCGTCGGGATCGTCGCGCGGCTCGACTGAAATGTGCGGCACCTCGTGGTCAACATGAATGACACCGGCATGCAGGTTCGCCAGTTCGCTCGGCCGGGCTCCTGTCTCAGCGAAGGCAAGCACGATTCCCCGCGCCTCATCATTGAGTGCCGCAAGCGCGCCAGGCGCAAATATCTTGTCGCGAATCCAATCGGTCGGGAATGGCGGTCGACTGCGTTTCGACTTGTCGGCGAATGACAGATCGGCGAACGGGTTCTTCTGTTCGGGGAAACCGAGATGGCGAAAGTAGTCGGCGTAGAGGGTTCGAAGGTTGCCCATGTTTCGGTTGCCTGTCGACGCTGAACGGTCCGGTCGCCCTTTGTCAGGCGCTACACGGTCTAGCCAATATTTATGCACCGCTCGCGCGTCGTCGCGCGTGATCTCGCTCATTGGCTTGTCGGCGACCAGGCCGATGAAGACATCGACGCTCATTTCGCGCTTTGCCTTCCAGCGCTTCTTCTGGTCAGGGCTTTTTGTGCGGATTTCGTCGCGGGCAATCTCGTTGAAGTATAGCTTCAGCGCTTCCGATATCTTGTCGTCGGGGCGGGCGACCGCGCCGCCGACCGCATCGACAGATGGTGATTTGGCAGGCTCGCCTATTGTGCTCTCTACCCGCTGCAGGATCGTATCGAGGGGCTCGGCGACCAGGATCTCGGCGAGCGGTCGATAGACGAATCCCAGAGACTCTGCGCGCTTGATGGCTTGGCGGTATCGGATACGCGCCGCCTGTGGATTTTCGCCCAGCATCAACGACGCCCACAAGGCATTGTCAGCAGCCTCGTGGAGATCTCTGGCGGTGCGCGCCTTTATACGGTCAGTAGTGTCGAGGGAGCGGCGAACGAACACGCCACGCTCGTCGAGATCCCTGACCTCTCTGGGCACCCTGCGGTAGTAGTGGAAATGATCCCCCCTCAGTTGCAGGAAGCGGTCAGGATCATGCTCTTCGCGTCGTCTTCCCATACCTCTGATACACCATTTGTATCACAATAAGTAACACAATAGGTAACACAAAGTACGAGACAGTCGCAAGGTTCATCGTTTGCGGACGAAAATTCTATAATAAATCCAATGCTTTATGGGAAAAGCCTATGGTACCGTTGGCTGGGATCGAACCAGCGACCTCCGGATCCACAATCCGGCGCTCTAACCATCTGAGCTACAACGGCACATTCGCCTGAGCCAGATCGTGGTGAAAAAGTCATTCTCCGAGATCCGCTCTGTCGTTCGGCGATGCGTCCAATACGGTCTATCAGAGTCTAATTCAAGGCCTTTGATAAGGCAAAGCCCGGTTCCTCGAACGGGCACCGCTTTTCAGCGGGCAAAAGAAAAGGCCGGCGGGAGGAGGTGCCGGCCTTTTCCTGTTACGAGCCAGCGGGAGGAGGTGCTGGCTGGTCACCCCGGCGAGCAGAGGGAGGAGGTTCCACTCGCCGGGTATTCACTGAACAACTCTATCGCACATCTATTTGTCTGACGAAATGCGACGTTTTGATGCATCGTAGAGTTGTGCGCAATTATTAGGCGGCCTTGATGTCCTTCAGGGCCTTCTCGAAAGCGGTCTTGACCGGCTTGGAGACGTCTTCGGCAGCCTTGGAAGCAACGGCCTGGAAGTCTTTGGCCTGCTCGACGGTGGTCTCGACGCGCTTGCGAAGGAAGGCGGTCTGCAGCTCGACGACTTCCGACAGCGACTTGGCGCCGATCAAGGCTTCGAGGTGCGAGAAGCCGGCTTCGGCATTGGCGCGCAGAGCAGCGATCGTCTTGAGCGACAGGTCGCTGGAAACGGCCTTGGCGGTCTCGAAGGTCGATTCCAGAACTTTCTGGGTCTCTTCGGCGCCGGTCTTCAGCTTGGTGTAGGCTTCCTTCGACTGCTCAACGCCCTTTTCGGCGAAAGCGCGGATCTGGTCGGTCGCCTTGGAGGCGTCGAAGCTCGGGAATTCAACGTTTTCGATGGTCTCAGCGGTCTTGGCCTTGGTCATTATCCATCCTTTCGGGGTAGCGGCTTTGACAAAAAGCCGTCTCGTTCATGTATGATGGCAATATAGCGGTTTTTTTGTGCGATGCAACATCTTTGTTGCAGTGCACCATAAATTTCTTCCCATACGTTACCCCCAGGCATTACCCAAGGGCCGTTAACCAAGAGGCCAGAGATTCCATCTGCTTTCCGCCATGGCTTGTGGACCTTCGCCGCGCGGGCTTTTATTAATAAAGCGTTAACTGCAAATTGCCCGCCTTGTAGGTTCGCCAAGAGGTTTTACCGAAAGGGTCCGCCAAGCGCATGCCTTCCGAGAACTACTCTTTCCTCGATGTCGCCGTGCTCGACGCGGTCCGCCAGCGCTTTGCCGCCGGCGACGCGATCGCAATCCTGTCGGCTGACCTCGAACAGGTGATCTGGGCCAACGGACCGGGCGCGGCGGTGTTCGGCTATCCTGATATCGAAACCATCATCGGCGCTTCGGCGCAGCTGCCCCTGATCGCCAGGCGGCAGATCATGGCGACCGCCGGCTTCCCGAAGATCGGCAGCGACCGCGCCATCACGGTGCGGCTGGCAACCGGCATGACCAGCCGCGCCGCCGGCTTCCTGGCCAGCGCGGTGACGATGCCGGACGGCGAAAGCGCTATCATGCTGGCGGTGCCGGCGGCGCAGACCGGCTCGCGCAATGCCGCCGAGATTGCGGCCCGCGCCATCAGCGGCTTTACCGAAGACGGCCATTTCATCGCCTTCGTCGACGCCGCCGGCACGGTCGAGGCGGCTTCGGATGGTTTTGCCGCGCTCGCCATCCGGCCCGAGACGCTGGCTGCCCTTGTCGCCGACGTGGCGAGCCAGGACGACCGCATCGTCAAGCGGCTGGTCCCCGGCGGCACCAATTCCTATCCGGCCGGCTTCGCCCGCCTGACCGATACCAGGCATTTGTTGGTGGTCATCGACGAGGATCAGCTCGGTGAGGAAAATCCCGTCGGTGAACTGGATGCCGAGCCTGTTGCAGCGCGGCAGGACGCGGGCCCGACGCAAGCCGCCCCAGCGGACGCAGTCACGGCGGATGCGGTAGCTGACCAACCCACAGCAAGCGGGAATCAGGTCGCATCAGTCACAGCCGCGCCGGACGTGGTGGAGACAGTTCCGGCTGCGACCGAACATGATGCTTCGACGTCAACCGGTACAAAGGCAGACGATCGCGAGCAGACGACCGGCCGCGAGAAGGCGGCCAATGACAGCGCGCCAGCGCAACATGATCATTGGTACTTCCATGCCCGCGAAGAGCCGCAGGCAAGCGAGCCGGACAGCCCTGGACAAGCCGGGGCGGAATCGGTGGTCCCGGCCGAGAATGCGCAGACAGACAGCGCTGCTGCCGCCTCGTCCGCCCTGCCCGCTAACGCGGCCCCAACGACCGAGCCTCCTGCCGCCCGCGAGATCGACCGTTCGGCGCCGCCGCTGCGTTTCGTATGGCGCACCGACGCTGACGGCAAATTCAGCGCGCTGTCGCCAGAATTCGCCGACATTGTCGGCAAGCCCGCCGCCGATGTGATCGGCCGCCGCTTCAAGGACGTTGCAACGACGTTCGGCCTCGATGCCTCGGGCGAGATCGCCAGCCTGCTCGAACGGCGCGACACCTGGTCGGGCCGCTCGGTGCTGTGGCCGGTTGCCGGCACCGACCTGAAGATCCCGGTCGATCTGGCCGCACTCCCCGTCTACGGCCGCAGCCGTGCCTTCGAAGGGTTTCGCGGTTTCGGCGTCGCCCGCGCCAGCGATGCCGTGGTCGACCCGGAAGCGCTCGGCATGGCGTTGGTACCCAATGGCGCGCCACCGGCAGCAGCCGGGCCAGCCCCGGAAGAGACCGTGGCGGAAGCTCCCAAGGCGGCCGATCCGTTCGAGGGCGAAGTGCCCGCACTGACCATCGTGCCGAAGCAGGAACGGCGTTTTGCCGACAAGGTCATCCGGCTGGCTGAGCATCGGCAGCCCGCCAATGATAAGGGGCTGTCGACGCTGGAGCGCAGCGCTTTCCGCGAGATCGGCGAGCGGCTGAAGAAGGACAATCCCCCGCCGGAACAGCCGGAGACCACCAAGCAGGCCGAACCTGCCAAGCCAGGTCAGGTCGCGCCGAACCAGGCCGGGCCGGACCACGCCATGGCAGATCAGCCCAAGCCGGATCATGTCGAGGTGGACCAGGCTGAAACGGCCGCGCCAGCCCAGCAACCCGCCGAGGCCTCCAGCCCGGACGAAGCCGCCCCGGCCGCCGCGGCTGAACCATCGGCAACCGCAACCGAAAGCGAAACGGCTGAGGCCGAGCCGCCGGAAAGCGATGCCGAGGACCAAAAGGATCTGGCGCGGCTCGACGGCGCGCGGCTGGGCGACGTCATTGCGGGCAGCGAAGCACGCAAGCCGAAGGCGCCGATAGTCTCGCGCTCGCTGCTCGACTATGCCGATCCCGAACCAGGCTCCGTCACCGGAGAAAGTCCCGAAGCGACGTCTTCCAACGGTGAACCGGCGCCGGTTTCCGAACCGGATGGGACGAAAGCTCAGGAGATCGTCCAAGCCGTAGAGCCACAGCCGGCTGTTGCCGAGACGCCGGCCGATGCCGGTGAAGACGACAGCATGACGTCGGCCGATTTCCGCGATGCCGAGGACAATGAGGATTGGGCCTCGGCCGACGAGACGACCGGTTCGGCTGCGGAGGACGGGGGCAAGGCCGGCGATGCGGGCCCAGCGCCGGCAGAACCGCCGCGCCTGAAGGTGCCACCGCTGAAACTTGAGGGGTTCGTGCCTTCAGCATTTTCGGCCGGAGACGAACACAAAGCGCCGGACACGTCGATCCTCGGCAAGCTGCCGGTGCCGTTGCTTATCCATTCGGGCGACGAGCTTCACTACGCCAATGAGGAATTCCTCGGCCTGACCGGTTATGACACGCTTGAGGACTTGAGCGACGCCGGCGGCCTCGGCGCCCTGTTTGCCGACCCTTACTCCGAGGCGGCCGATGAAAGCGACCACGCGCTGCGGCTGAAGACGCGCGAGGGCCAGGAATTTCCGATCGAGGCCATTTTGCGTTCGGTGCCGTGGCGGGCCGGCAAGGCGCTGATGCTGGTGGTGCGGCGCACCGGCGAGGACGAGGCGCCGATGGTCGCGCCTATGGCAGGCGAGGAACACACGCAGCCCGACGTTTCCGAGCTCAAATCGCGCATCGCCGAAATGCGCACCATCATCGACACCGCGACCGATGGCGTGGTGCTGATCGGCCGCGACGGCGACATCCGCTCGATCAGCCGGCCGGCCGAGGCGCTGTTCGGCTTCGACAGCGACGAGGTGACCGGCAAGCCGTTCGCCTCGCTGTTTGCCATCGAAAGCCAGCGCGCGGCGCGCGACTATCTCAACGGCCTGTCCGAACCCGGCGTGGCGAGCGTGATGAATGACGGCCGTGAGGTGATCGGGCGGGAGGCACAAGGGCGCTTCATCCCGCTGTTCATGACCATTGGCCGGCTGCCCAACGACAGCGGCTTCTGCGCCGTGGTGCGCGACATCACGCAGTGGAAGCGGGCCGAGGAGGATCTGACCCAGGCGCGAGCCGTGGCCGAGCGTGCCTCCTCGCAGAAGACAGATTTCCTCGCCCGCATCAGCCACGAGATCCGCACCCCGCTCAACGCCATTATCGGTTTTTCCGAGCTGATGGTGGACGAGAAGTTCGGCCCGGTCGCCAATGACCGCTACCGCGACTACCTGCGCGACATCAACCGCTCGGGCAACCACGTGCTCGATCTCGTCAACGATTTGCTCGACATCTCGAAGATCGAGGCCGGCCAGCAAGAGATGGACTACGAGGCGGTGTCGCTCAACGATACGCTGGCCGAGACGGTGGCGATGATGCAGCCGCAGGCCAATCGCGAACGTGTCATCATCCGCTCCAGCTTCGCTTCGCGTCTGCCGGAAGTGGTCGCCGACCTCAGAAGCGTGCGCCAGATCGCGCTCAACATCCTGTCCAACGCCATCCGCTATACGCAGGCCGGCGGCCAGGTGATCGTGTCGACCGCCTATGAAACCTCCGGCGATGTCGTCATGCGGGTGCGCGACACCGGCATCGGCATGAGCCATGCCGAGATCGAGCAGGCGCTGAAGCCGTTCAAGCAGATCAACGCGCTGAAGCGCGGACGCGGTGACGGCACAGGTCTCGGCTTGCCGCTGACCAAGGCGATGGTGGAGGCCAACCGCGCACGCTTCACCATCACCTCGACGCCGGGCGAAGGCACACTGGTCGAGGTGGCCTTCCCGTCGACGCGGGTGCTGGCCGAATAGGGTCGCTCCATCCTGAATCGGGACAAAGAAAAGGCGTCCAACAGGACGCCTTAAAGGGATTTTGCTGTCACAACGGGGGCTTGAGCGAATCTGGTCCTCAGGGGACGAGGAACGGGATTTCTCCCTCAAGTTACGTGCGACTATCGACGCCGGGCCTTAACAACTCCTTACCGGCCGCCCAAAAAATTTACGAATGTGTACCACTCGTGAAATCTAGGTAAATTCGACCGACATATCTCGTTAACCATAGCGGCAGCGGTCACTCCGCCAGCTGCGGTAAATCCTTGAACAACTCCAGCGCTTCCGGATTGGCCAGCGCTTCCTTGTTCTTGATGGCGCGACCGTGCACGACGTCGCGGACCGCAAGCTCGGTGATCTTGCCGGATTTGGTGCGCGGAATGTCGGTGACGGCAACGATTTTTGCCGGCACGTGACGCGGGCTAGCGCCGGTGCGGATTTTGGCCCGGATACGCTTTTCCAGGTCCTCGTCCAGCGTCACGCCGGCGGCCAGCCGCACGAACAGCACGACGCGTACGTCATTGTCGAAATCCTGGCCGATGCACAGCGCTTCCAGGATTTCCGGCATCTGCTCGACCTGGTTGTATATCTCCGCCGTGCCGATGCGCACGCCGCCCGGATTGAGCGTCGCGTCGGAGCGACCATGGATGATCATGCCGCCATGCGCCGTCCATTCGGCGAAGTCGCCATGGCACCAGACATTGTCGAAGCGCTCGAAATAGGCCGCCTGGTATTTCTTGCCCTCGGGATCGTTCCAGAAGCCGATCGGCATCGACGGAAACGCCTTGGTGCAGACCAGTTCGCCCTTCTCACCGCGGATCGGCCTGCCGTCATCATCCCAGACATCGACGGCAAGGCCGAGGCCGGGCCCTTGGATCTCGCCGGTCCAGACAGCTTGCGTCGGCACGCCGAGCACGAAGCAGGAGACGATGTCGGTGCCGCCCGAGACCGAGACCAGATGGACGTCGCTCTTGATGCCCTCATAGACAAAGCGGAAATCCTCAGGCGATAGCGGCGAGCCGGTGGAGGAAATCGCCCGTACGCTCGACAGATCGTGGCTGCGGATCGGCTTCAGCCCGGCCTTGCGCACTGAATCGATGAATTTTGCCGAGGTGCCGAGGAAAGTCATCTTCTCGGCATCGGCCAAGGTGAAGAGCACATTGCCGTCGGGGTAAAAGGGCGAGCCGTCATAAAGCAGCAGCGTCGTTCCCGAAGCCAGGCCCGACACCAGCCAGTTCCACATCATCCAGCCGCAGGTGGTGAAGTAGAAGAAGCGGTCGCCTTCGAGCAATCCGGCATGCAGCCGGTGTTCCTTGACATGCTGGATCAGCGTTCCGCCGGCCGAATGGACGATGCATTTGGGGATGCCGGTGGTGCCTGACGAAAACAGGATATACAGGGGATGAGAGAACGGCAGCCGCTCGAAGGTGACAGGCTTGGCAACGAAAGGTGACAGCGCCTCTTCGAGCGCAACGGCCTTGTCGATGATCCCTGCGATGTCGCGCGACGTGCCGAGATAATCGACGATCAGCACCTTGCTGACGGTTTCGAGTTTCCCGGCAACGGCAGCAATCTTGTCGGCGACCTCGATTGCCTTGCCATTGTACCAGTAGCCGTCCGGCGCGATGAAGATGACCGGTTCGATCTGGCCGAAACGGTCAAGCACGCCCTGTTCGCCAAAATCAGGAGAGCAGGACGACCAGACTGCGCCGATCGAGGCAGCCGCCAGCATGGCGGCAACGGTCTCCGGCATATTGGGCATCATCGCCGCGATGCGGTCGCCTTTCTTCACCTTGAGCGACAGGAAAAGCTGCTGCAAGCGCGAGGTCAGCTGGTGCAGTTCGTTCCACGACAGCCGCCGCTCGATCTTGTCCTCGCCGCGAAAGACGATGGCGTCACCTGAACTGGTCTTTTTCAGCAGATTCTCGGCGAAATTCAGCGTCGCATCGGGGAAGAAGGTGGCGCCGGGCATCTTGTCGCCGTCGGCCAGCAGCCGTTCTCCCTTGTCGCCAACGATGCCACAGAAATCCCAGACGAGGCTCCAGAAACCTTCGCGATCCTCGACCGACCAGCGGTGCAATTCGGCGTAGGAGGCGAAGGATGTGCCGGCTTTGGCTGACGCCGCCTTCATGAAGGCGGTCAGCGGTGCTGCATCAATCTGGTCTTGCGTCGGGGTCCAGAGCGGTGCTTCGGCAGCCATGATCGATCCTCCTTGAAGCCCGTCGCGTCGCAAGACTGATATGCTTTAGCCCCAGCTTTACAGGCGCCGCTGTCCCAAAAACGCCGCGCCTCGTAGCAGCTGAAGCTGCATCGCTTATGCCTATCGCCCTGCGGCAGAGCAAGATTTTGTTCAGCTAAACTCGGTCAGATGTGCGCAATTGCCATCGCCGAGCCATAAAGACTTGAAATGCGTCAGCGCTGGGTTACACCCGTCGGACGATTTTTGGCGGAATGAAAGCATACGGGGCGATATGCCATCACCTTTGATCCGGCGCGGAATATGGGCGATCGGCGTTGCCGTGCTCGTCGTCGCGCTGGTCGTCGCCGCTCTGCCGCTGATTGCCTCGACCCGGATCGTGCGCGACCGCATCGCCTGGGAGATGAGCGCGTGGAGCGGTTTCAGGGTCACCATTGACGGTTCGCCGCGCATCGAGGTGTGGCCGAAGTTCCGCGCCATTTTGAGCGACGTCACGCTGTCTCAGTGGACAGAGACCGACGCGCCGCCAGTGATCGAAGCCGAACGGGTCGAGGTCGAGCTTTCAGCCATGCCGGCGCTGCAGGGCGATGTGGTGTTTTCGACGGCGCGGCTAGTGCGGCCGACGATCCGGGTTCAGCGCACGGCAAACGGCATGTTTCTGCCCGCCGTACCGACGGGAGGGCGCATCACGCGCTCCATCGACACGGCGCGCGGCGTAGTCGGTGCGGACCCGTCCAAGCCCGATCTGACCAAGCTGCCGACCGATCCGTTCGGTACGGTGGAGTTCAGGGACGGCCGCATGGTCGCCTCCATCGGCGGCAAGGACGTCGAATTGCTGACAAGCCTGTCCGGCCAGGCGAACTGGGCGGCGATGAACAGCAACGCGACCTTATCGGCGACAGGCATCTGGCGCGGCGAGAGTGTCACCGTCGATGCGTCTTCCGCCAAGCCGCTGGTTTTGTTTGCCGGCGGTGCTGCGCCAATCACCTTTTCGTTCAAGGCTGCGCCGGCCAGCTTCTCGTTCGACGGCACGGCCGGCATGTCGCAAAACGCCTATTTCGACGGCCAGGCGAAATTCGCCGCGCCCTCGCTCAGGCGCGTGCTGGAGTGGTTGCAGGCTGGAATTGCCCCTGGTACCGCGATCGGTTCCGTCTCGATTTCGAGCAAGATCACGGCGACCTCCGGCCGCGTGAAATTCGAAAACACCGCGGTTGCGCTCGACAACAACCCGGGAATGGGTGCGCTGGACTTCTCGTTCGGCGACGCCCTGCCGGTGATGTCGGGCACGCTCGCCTTCGACACGCTCGATCTCAGGTCGCTGTTCTCGGCCTTCACGCCGCTGGCGCCGACCGGCGAAACGGGGCCCGGCGAGATCGACACCAGCTTTGCCGACCGCGTAAATCTCGATCTGAGGCTATCGGCGGCGCATGCCTCGGCCGGCGCGATCCAGCTCGCTGACGTCGCCGCCACCGCGCAGGTCAAGAACGGTCTTGCCGTCTTCGATATCTCCGATGCGTCGGCCTTTGGTGGCAACATCCAGGGCAGCCTGCGTTTCGACCGCAAGCCAGAGGGTTCGCAGGTCGAGATGCGGCTGCTCGCCTCCGATATAGACGGCGGCGCTTTTGGCAGCGCGGCCGGAATGACACGGCTGGTGCCGGCCAGCACCGGCACGGTCTCGGTCATTCTCAAAGGGCCTGGCAAATCCTGGGACTCGATCTTCGAGAACGCCGACGGCTCGGTCTCGGCTACGTTCGGGCCGGGCGCGCTGAGCGGGCTCAATTTGCCGGCGTTTCTGAAGCACACCGAACAGGGCGGCTTCTTCGCGCTCGACGATGTCTCGGACGGGAAGCTGCCTATCGACGGCGCCGAGCTCAAGGCCACCATCTCGAAGGGCGTGGCGCGGCTGGACAAGGCCGAGGCAAATTCGGCGAAATACAAGATCTGGCTGTCCGGCATCGCGTCCTATGGCGGACGCGGGCTGGCTCTGTCGGGCGGCGTTACCCAGGCCGATCCGGCGGCAGCACCCGCCAATGGCCAGCAGGGGCCCAACCAGTCGTCCTTCTTCGTCGGCGGCACCTGGAGCACGCCGTTCATCTCGCCGATCAGCCGCGGCATTTCAGGCGAATAGACAGCCCCTCCCCTGGGCTGCCGTGCTCTGTTTGTTTGACGCAACTCCGAACGGAATTGCTCTGGATCAACCGCGCTGCGCGGCCTGCTCGTCGAGCTGACGCTGCACCTCGCGCCGCTTGTTGGCGACCGAGGCGATGATGACGCCTACCGCCACGACGGCGATCAGGATGGTGCAGGCGGCATTGATTTCCGGCGTCACGCCGAGACGAACCTGGCTGTAGATCTTCATCGGCAGCGTGGTGGCGCCGGGGCCAGAGGTGAAACTGGCGATGACCAGATCGTCGAGCGACAGCGTAAAGGCCAGCATCCAGCCGGACACGATGGCCGGCATGATGACCGGCAGCGTGATCTGGAAGAAGGTCTTCACCGGCGTTGCGCCGAGATCCATCGCGGCTTCTTCCAGCGACCGGTCGAAAGAGACCAGGCGCGACTGCACGACGACGGCAACGAAGCACATGGTCAGCGTGATGTGGGCAAGCGTCACGGTGAGGAAGCCGCGGTCGAGACCGACGGCAACGAAGAGCAAAAGCAGCGACAGGCCGGTGATGACTTCCGGCATGACCAGCGGCGCAAACACCATGCCGGAAAACAGGATGCGACCGCGGAAGCGGGTGTAGCGGGTCAAGGTGAGGGCCGCCAGCGTGCCGAGCACGGTCGCTACCGTCGCCGAAATGACACCGACACGCGCGGTCACCCAGGTGGCGTCCATCAGGCCCTGATTGTGGAACAGCGAGACATACCATTTGGTCGAGAAGCCACCCCAGACGGTGACCAGCTTGGATTCATTGAACGAGAAGACGACGAGCAACACGATCGGCAGATAGAGGAAGGCAAAGCCCAGCACGACCGAGGTGACGTTGAAGCGGCTCCAGGTGGCGTTCATTTGTCCTGCTCCTGGGCGCGTGCCTGGGCCTGCTGGAAGAGCATGATCGGCACGATCAAGAGCAGCAGCAGGATAACGGCGACGGCTGACGACACTGGCCAGTCACGGTTGGCGAAAAACTCGTTCCACAAGGTCTTGCCGATCATCAGCGTCTGCGAGCCGCCGAGCAGGTCGGGAATGACGAACTCGCCGACCGCCGGGATGAACACCAGCAGGCAGCCGGCAATGACGCCTGGCAGCGACAGCGGGAAGGTGATCTTCCAGAAGGCGGCGGTCGGTGGGCAGCCAAGATCCTTGGCCGCCTCGATCAGCGAATAATCCATCTTTTCCAGCGACGAATAGAGCGGCAGCACCATGAATGGCAGGTAGGAATAGACGATGCCGATGAAGATCGCCGTGTAGGTGTTGAGGATAATCAGCGGCTGATTGATGATGTGCAGCGACAGCAGCAGCTGATTGAGCAGCCCCTCGGGCTTGAGGATGCCGATCCAGGCATAGACGCGGATCAGGAACGAGGTCCAGAACGGCAGGATCACCAGCATCAGCAAGGTCGGGCGGATCGTCGCCGGCGCGCGCGCCATGCCGTAGGCGATGGGGAAGCCGACGATCAAGGTCAGGACCGTCGAGATCGCCGCGATAATGACGCTGGTCACGTAGGCTTTGAAGTAAAGCGCGTCCTGCGTCAGCCAGACATAATTGTCGAAGCTGAGTTCGTGGAAGCCGGCGAAGAAACCGGAAATGCCGTCCGTGAAGTCGAGCACCGGCGTGTAGGGCGGCATGGCGATCTCCGACTGCGACAGCGAAATCTTGAAGACGATGATGAACGGGATGAGGAAGAAGAACAGCAGCCAGAGATAGGGAACGATGATGACGAGCCGGCTGAGGAAGCCGGCGCCGAGCCGCGTCAGCAATGGTTTGGCCGCTGTCGATGGGCCGGCGTCGGTGATGGCGATGTTGGACATAGCCGCCACCTACCGCGTCAGGACAACGCCGGCGTCGGGCCGGAAGGAGACCCAGGCGCGGTCGTTCCAGGTCAGCGGATCCTCGGTGACGCGCGCCGCATTGAGTGCGCTTGCCCTGATGATCTGCCCGTCATCCAGCCTGACGTGGTAGACGGTCATGTCGCCGAGATAGGCGACGTCGTAGACTTCGCCCTCCAGCGCATTGACGGCGTCCGCCGGCTTCTTCGACGTTACCTTGATCTTCTCCGGCCTGATGGCGAAGACGATGTCGGAACCGGCCTTTGAATCGGTGCTGTTTTCGACGACGATCTGGGCGCCTGTCGCGCCGGTGATACGCGTGGTGTTTGCCGCCCGCTCGGCGACCTTGCCTTCGAACATGTTCACATTGCCAACAAAGTGCGCGACGAAGCGCGAGCTAGGCGCCTCATAGACTTCGGCGGGCGTGGCGACCTGCATCACCTCGCCCTTTTCAAGGATGGCGATGCGGTCGGCCATGGTCATGGCCTCCTCCTGGTCGTGGGTAACGACGACAAAGGTGAGCCCCAGCGTCTGCTGCATATCCATCAGCTCGAACTGCGTTTCCTCGCGCAGCTTCTTGTCGAGCGCGCCGAGCGGCTCGTCGAGCAGCAACACTTTCGGCCGCTTGGCAACCGAGCGGGCGAGCGCGACGCGCTGGCGCTGGCCGCCGGACAATTGGTGCGGCTTGCGCTTGGCGAACTGCTCGAGCTTGACTAGCTTCAGCATCTCGGCGACGCGCTTTTCGATATCCGGCGCCGGCATGCCTTCCTGCTTGAGGCCGAAGGCAATGTTCTTCTCCACCGTCATATGCGGGAACAGCGCATAGGATTGGAACATCATGTTGACGGGGCGCCGATAGGGCGGGATGCCGCGCAGGTCCTGGCCGTCGAGAAGGATGCGGCCGGCGGTTGGCTCCTCGAAGCCGGCAAGCATCCGCAGCAGCGTCGACTTTCCGCAGCCCGACGCGCCGAGCAGGGCGAAGAACTCGCGCTCGAAGATGGTCAGCGACAGATTGTTGACGGCGGTGAAGTCACCGAACTTCTTGGTGACGTTGTCGAATTGAATATATGGCTTGGCCTTCGGGTCGTTCCATGGCGCGAAATCCCTGCGGATGCTGCCAAGCGATTTCATGTCCCACTCCGTCCTGTTTTTTGCTTCTTGCCCCAGAGAAGAATGGCCCCGGCAGGTGACTGCCGGGGCCATGTCGCATTGCTTACTGGCCGGTGACGATCTTGGTCCAGCTGCGCGTGATCAGACGCTGCGTCTTGGGATCGTAGGGCTGGACCGTATAGAGTTTTTTCAAGGTTTCGGCGTCCGGATAGACCGCCGGATCCTCCAGCAGCGCCTTGTCGACGAACTGCTGCGAAGCCTTGTTGCCGTTGGCGTAGAGCACATAGTTCGACGATTTGGCGATCACTTCCGGCTTCATCATGTAGTTGAGGAATTCGAGCGCTTCGGCGACATGCGGCGCATCGGCGGGGATCGCCATCTGATCGAACCACATCTGGGCGCCTTCCTTGGGCACCGAATAGCCGATCTCGACGCCCTGCTTGGCCTCGACGGCGCGGTTGCGCGCCTGGAAGACGTCACCCGACCAGCCGACCGCCAGGCAGATATCGCCATTGGCGAGCGCGTTGATGTATTCGGACGAATGGAATTTGCGGATATATGGCCGCACCTTCAGCAAGGTTTCCTCGGCCTTGGCGATGTCGTCGGGCGAGGTGCTGTTGGGGTCGAGGCCGAGATATTTCAGTGCCGCCGGGATGATGTCGGCCGGCGAGTCCAGCACATAGACGCCGCAGTCCTTCAGCTTGGCCAGGCTGTCGGGATTGAAGAACACGTCCCAGCTGTCGATCTTGTCGGTGCCGAGTGCCGCCTGCACTTTCTTGAGATTGTAGCCGATGCCGACCGTGCCCCACATGTAGTTGACCGAATATTCATTGCCCGGATCGTATTTGGCGGTCCGCTCAGAAACCGTGTCCCACATGTTGGAAATGTTCGGAAGCTTCGACTTGTCGAGCTTCTGGAACACGCCGGCCTGGATCTGGCGCGCGAGGAAGTTGCCGCTGGGCACGACGACGTCATAGCCGCTGCCGCCAGCAAGCAGCTTGGTCTCGAGGATCTCGTTGGAATCGAAGGTGTCGTAGACGACCTTGATGCCGGTTTCCTTGGTGAAGTCGTCGATGATCGAGCTGTCGATGTAATCCGACCAGTTGAAGACATTGACGACGCGGTCCTCGGCATGGCCACCGACGGTGAAAAGCGTCAGAAATGCCGAGGTTGCCGAAAGCCAGAGCGCTTTGCGGATCATGCTGTTCTCCTTTGATGAGTGTTCCTTCGCCAATTCGTCGCAGGCTCAGCGCGATTGGGCATTTGCTTCAGAGTATTGAGCTTTCCGGACAGCCACAAGCGCGAACTGCCGACGCCATTCGGGCGGTTCGACAAGCGGCAGATGATGGCTCTGTGTTCCCGCCTGGCGGGCGCGCCGACACCGTCAGAGGCTGTCGCCGTGGCGCGGGCAGAGATACGACGATGTGATCCGGTCTTGGTCCGACCGGCGGGGACACTTGGCAAGATACGCCTGTCTTGTTGTTGCCGTGCCCCCAGCCTGCCCGCCCGGTAGCAAGGTTGTCAATGGCCCGCGCGGGGGAAGCCCGTTCAATATGGCCTGGCCGCGTCAATTAGGGGACGGCAGTCCGGTGACGCCGGGCCGCGCCGGCCTGGCCTGGCGCTTGAATTCGAGCCCGATATGGACGAGCAGTGCGGCAACCACCACGGCGCCGCCGATGATGGTGCGCACCGAGGGCACTTCGCCATGGACGAGCCAGACCCAGATCGGGCCAAGGATCGGCTCGAACGTGCCGAGCAATGCCGCGATCGCCGCAGGGACCAGCCGAGCGCCGGTGGCGAAGAAGGCAAGGCCAAGGCCGAGATTGATGACGCCGAAGGCAAACAGGAAAGCCATGTCGTGGCTGGACACGGCGAACTGCGTGGCCTGCGACGCCGCGAACGCTGCCGCCAGCATCGTGCCGAGGCAGGTCGCCGGCGTCATCCGCACGTGGGCGAAGCGCCGGGTGATGACGGTGGCGATGGAGAACATGACGGCGATCAACAGTGCCAAGCCGTCGCCGATCGGCGATACGGCGCCGTCGAGCGATTCCGACACCATGATGGCGACGCCGGCGATGACGGCGGCGATCGCCACCCAGGTCGCGACGGCGACGCGTTCGCGAAACAGCACCCAGGCAAGCAAGGCTGCCAGCAGCGGCACGCCGGCCTGCATCAACAGGATGTTGGCGACAGTGGTGTAGGCCAATGCGACGACGAAGCACGTCGACGCGGTGGCAAAACAGGCCGCCACGGCGAGGCCGGGCAGGCCCATGTCGCGAAACAATCTGAGCATGCCGCGCCAGCCGTCGCGCCAGGCCATGAAGCAAATCAGGAACGCGGCTGCCCACACCGAGCGCCAGAACACCACCGTCCAGCTGTCAGCGGTGTCGATGAAACGGGCGATGGTGCCGCCAAAGCTCCACATCAGCGCCGACAGGAAGACCAGCAGGAAGCCGACGCGCTCGTCGCGTGGCGAAGCGATCTGCGAAATGGTTGTCGGAGAAGATGCGGTATCGGTCATGGGGTGCGACTGTCGGCTATCTCGGGACGGCATGATGCACAATGGACGACAGAAACGTGCCGCATTCGCATAGCGCAAAGGCAAAGGCCGGAAGGTGATCCAGCCCGGCTTTCCCGTTGGCGCACCACCTGCCGGTCGGCGGCAATGCCACCAAACGGGGGCCTATGACGTGGTCTTGTTGCCGCGGATGAAGCGCCAGAGACCGGCAAGCGGAACCAGCAGCAGAATGCCGAATTTCTTCAAAGCGATAAGCGCCACCGCAATGAGGCCCGCCTTTGCCGCCAGCTTTCCGGCAATCAGGCCGCCAATGCCGACAGCGGCGACCGTGTCGGTGCCGGGCAGGAAGTCGGTGTATTTCTTGCCGGTGTTGAAGTCCGCCAGGCCCAGCACTTCATCCAGGCTCTGCTTGATCTCCGGCAATTGTTCCACCGTGGCGATGTAGCTCATCACAAAGACGCCTTCCCGGCCAAGGAAACGCACGTCGTAGTTGAGCGTATGGACGGCATCCTCGCCGAATTGCAGCTCCTTTGCCCAGTGCAGCCGCTTGTGGACGAAATCATAGACAGGGGGCGAAGCCCAGCCGACCAGCTTGATCGGCTGATAGCCGTCCTTCACCCGCTGATCGTTGGCCGACAATGTGTCCGCCTGCATGCTGCTCAGCAGTTCGGTGTAGTCGATGGATGCGGCATCGGCGTCATCGACATAGCCGATCTTTTCATAGCGCAGCTCGATGCCCCAACCGTTGCCGGCGATGGGTTCATAATTGACCGGAAAGATCATGCCGAGGGCTTCGTTCGCGGTATCAGGCGGATTGCCCCAAGCCTCGGTCAGGACAGACGTGGCGTCCTTCTTGTCCAAAAAATAGAACTTGTCCTTGAGATCGAGATGGATGCCTTCGGGAAGGTCGACCACGCCGGTCTTCGGCTCGATCTTGTCCAGGAATGCCTTCCCGTCGTCACTATACTGTTGATAGTTCTTGAAGAATTCCGAGGATTTTTCCGCCCCGGCCGGCCCTGCCGAAAGGGCAAGCGCCACGCCAAGCCACAAAGCTTTCCTGTCCATATGCCATCCCCCCTTGGCTGCCGTGCAGCTCACATTTCGATACCGCAGCGCCGATGCTTAATCAATATTTCGATCGCCTTGGTTCGGACAGGGGCTATATTGCTCATCGCTAATGTGCGAACGCCGCTTCAAGGGCCGGCGAACCTCAACAAGCATCACTGAAAGTCGAAAGCGCTCAAGCCGGTCACCATCTCGTCGAGGCCGAGCGGGCGGGTCACCGGCGGCTCGGCGCGGGCAAGGCACCCGACGCGTTCGCAGAGCCGGCAAGCGGGACCGATCGCCGTGGCGGCACCCTGTCCGGTCTTTGCCGACGCCGGTAGCCCCGCGCCATAGACGATCTCGTCGCGAAAGCCGATGTCGCAGCCCAACAGCAGCGCGGTACGGCGCGGGCGCTCCGAGAACGAGCCCTGCGGCCCCTCGAGTGTGCGGGCGATGCAGAGGAACTCGGCGCCGTCAGGCATTTCTACCGCCTCGACCAGGATCTGGCCAGGCAGTGCGAAGGCAGCATGGACCGGCAGCTTCGGACAGCCGCCGCCAAAGCGGCTCTGCGGAAAGCCCTGGCCGCCTGCCTTGCGGAAGCGGTTGCCGGCATTGTCGACCTCGAGCATGAAGAACGGCACGCCGGACACGCCGGGACGCTGCAGCATGGTCAGCCGGTTTGCCGCCTGTTCGAAGGAGACGCCGAAACGCGAGCGCAACACGTCAATGTCGTAGCGGGCCCGAACGGCAGCGGCATGGAAGGCCTGGTAGGGCATCATCAGGGCATGGGCGGCGTAGCGGCCAAGCTCGAAGCGGGCGAGCCGGCGGGCTTCGTCCGTACCGAGCTTCAGCGCCTGGATTTCGCCGGCGACCGCGACCGTCATGCGGATCAGGCAGGCTTCCATGGCGACCTCACGCAACTGGTCGAATGGCGACAGCCGCTCCGACAGAAAAAGACGCTGCGAATGACGGTCATAGCGACGCCGCCAGTTCGGCATGGTGGCGACCGGCAGCACCTTGACGACGATACCGTATTCACGCTTCAGCCAGGCTTTCAGCGCACCGAACAGATCGTCGCCCGGGTCAAGCACCGAGGTGAAGGCCTCGGCCTCTTCCTCGAGTGCTGCAAAATGGTTCGGCCGGCGTTCGAAAATTTCGTGCACCTCGTCGATCGGCAGCCGCGCGCCGGAAAGTGCGGTGGCCCGGCCCTCGCGCGCCAGCAGCTCGTTGAGGTCGGACAGCCGCTCGGCCTGTTCGCGATAGGCGCGAAACAGTTTAATCATCGCCGCCGACGCGTTTGGGGCGGCTTCCGCAAGCTCAATCAGCTCCTGGTCGCCCGGCAATTCGCCTGAAAGCAGCGGGTCGCCGAACACCTCCTTCAAAGCCGAGATCGATCCCCTCGCCTCGCCCTGCAGCTCATGCGGGTCGACCTTGTAGACCGACGCCAGTTTCAGGATCAGCTGCACCGTCAAAGGCCGCTGGTTGCGCTCGATAAGGTTGAGATAGGAGGGCGAGATGCCGAGGCCTTCCGCCATCGCCGTCTGGGTTAGTCCCTTGGCGATACGGATACGGCGGATGCGCGGCCCGGCGAAAATTTTCTGATCGGCCATCGGGGACCATCCTTGACAGGATTTTACATGACCTGCGCGCGACGAGGGGCGCACCGGCCTTTTACAATCTTGACAACTTTACAGGGCCAGCCAGTCAAACACAACACAGATTTTCTTTAATTTTCGACCCATAATGGTGGTTTTCCTCGCACTCTTCGCGGCGCAATGTAAATAATGTCACACACAGGCGACGCAAAAACCTAATGGCACGGCGTTGCAAGACCATGACATTAATTAATCTGGAGTGACCAATGACCGATTTTTACAATCTCGTTCCCTCGGCCCCTGAAGGCCGCTTCGACGGCATCGAACGGCCCTATTCGCCGGACGACGTGAAGCGGCTGCGCGGCTCGGTCCAGATCCGCCAGAGCCTTGCCGAAATGGGCGCCAACCGGCTGTGGAAGCTCATCCATGATGAAGACTTCGTCAACGCGCTCGGCGCCATGTCGGGCAACCAGGCGATGCAGCAGGTGCGCGCCGGGTTGAAGGCGATCTACCTCTCGGGCTGGCAGGTCGCCGCCGACGCCAACACCGCATCGGCCATGTATCCGGACCAGTCGCTCTATCCCGCCAATGCGGCGCCGGAACTGGTCAAGCGCATCAACCGCACGCTGCAGCGCGCCGACCAGATCGAGACTTCGGAAGGCAACGGCCTGTCGGTCGACACCTGGTTCGCGCCGATCGTCGCCGATGCCGAAGCCGGCTTCGGCGGACCGCTCAACGCCTTTGAGATCATGAAGGCGTTCATCGAGGCGGGCGCCGCCGGCGTCCACTATGAGGATCAGCTGGCCTCGGAAAAGAAGTGCGGCCATCTCGGCGGCAAGGTGCTGATCCCGACCGCTGCGCATATCCGCAACCTCAACGCAGCGCGCCTTGCAGCCGACGTGATGGGCACGCCGACGCTGGTCGTGGCGCGCACCGACGCGGAAGCGGCGAAGCTTTTGACCTCGGACATTGACGAGCGCGACCAGCCCTTTGTCGACTATGACGCCGGCCGCACGGTCGAGGGCTTCTACCAGGTGAGGAACGGCATCGAGCCCTGCATCGCGCGCGCCGTTGCCTATGCGCCGCATGCCGACCTGATCTGGTGCGAAACCTCCAAGCCCGATCTGGCGCAGGCCAAGAAGTTCGCCGAGGGCGTTCGCAGGCATCACCCGGGCAAGCTGCTCGCCTATAATTGCTCGCCGTCGTTCAATTGGAAGAAAAACCTCGACGACGCGACGATCGCCAAGTTCCAGCGCGAACTCGGCGCCATGGGCTACAAGTTCCAGTTCATCACGCTGGCCGGTTTCCACCAGCTCAATTTCGGCATGTTCGAGCTGGCGCGCGGCTACAAGGCACGGCAGATGGCGGCCTATTCCGAGCTGCAGGAAGCCGAGTTCGCGGCCGAAGCGCACGGCTACACCGCGACCAAGCACCAGCGCGAGGTCGGCACCGGCTATTTTGACGCCGTCTCGATGGCAATCAGCGGCGGCCAGTCTTCGACAACCGCCATGCATGAATCGACCGAGCACGCCCAGTTCAAGCCGGCGGCGGAATAACCGGACCAGCATTACCGACAGAGGAAACGCCCAGAACGGGCAAGGGATATAGGAGAAGAAAAATGGCATCGATAAGCCGCGTCAAGGAACGTGCAGAAGAGCAGTCCACCACGATGAGCGTCGACCAGCAGGCGACCATCCGGATGCTGGCCAACGACCTGCACCGGCTCAATCAATCGGTGATGAAGGCAGTCGAGGCGGGCGTCTCGGTGGAACTGGTGCGCTCGGCCCGGCACCATGGCGGCGACGGCAATTGGGGCGACCTGCTGATCCCGGTCATCGTCACGCAGCAGAGTCACGGTTGATCTTCCCTTACGGAAGCTTTGTGCTTGCGGAATCTTCTGACACGGCCGTGCACTGGCTGGTTTCAACGTCACCCGCGCGTTTTCAGCGCGGGTGACTTTCGCTTTTGCGCATGCATTTAACTACAGTTTAAAAACAGACCTTGGCATCGAGTTTAATATTTCTGGCTATATTTCCCAAGTCCGCCATTTCAGCTTGACATGGCGCGCGATCTCGCGCCATTTGACTCTTGTATTTCAACCCTGCATTGAAGCAGCGCCGAGTGCCCGCCCCGCCCATGTGTCCTGTGAATCGCGAGACCGACACCGCCAGACATCTGAATTCGAAAAGCGAGGATGCGAATTCCGAAATGCTCACGGATTTCTCCCAGGTGCTGGTGGTCGGAAAATCGCCGATCAACCGGGTGGTGGTGTCGAAGATCGTGGAGAAGTCGGGGCTGAAGCCTATCTCTGAGCCGCCTGAGATGGCGACCAAGACGTTGCGAACGGTCATTCCGGGCGCCATCGTTCTCGACGGCGGCGCCGACAACAAGGACTGCGACGCGCTGATGTCGGCCATCGACGCCTTGCGGCGAGCGTCGCGGCGGTCGCTGCCCTCGGTGATCCTGCTTTCGACCAGAACCGGCACGCCCGAAAGCCTCGGCCTGTCCAGCGTCATCGATGTGGTGGTGACCAAGCCGATTACCACCGAAAGGCTGCAACCGGTGATCGACCGGCTGATCGGTTTCGGGCGCGGCTGATCGCAGTCCGCCACCGCGGCGTTCCGGTCAACCTTTCCTGTCGATGCTTTCGATCAAAGCCGGCAGTTCACCAAGATCGGCAATCGAGCGGAAGCGGGGAGCTTCGACCGGCGGCTCGACGTGCTCCAGCACCCAGGTCAGTTCGTGCGGCACGTGGACGCCCCAGCTGCCGGCCTCGATGGCCGGCACAACGTCGGACTTGAGCGAATTGCCGACCATCATGCTGTTCTGCGGGCTGCCGCCATGGCGACTGAATATCCGGGCATAGGTGGCGGAGCTCTTGTCGCTGACGATCTCGACGGCATCGAACAGGTCGCCAAGGCCGGAGGCCGCCAGCTTGCGCTCCTGGTCGAACAGATCGCCCTTGGTGATCAGCACCAGATGATAGGCGCCGGCGAGCCTTTCCACGGTCTCGCGCGCATGCGGCAGCGCCTCGACAGGGTGGCCGAGCATGTCGCGGCCGGCGGCAAGGATTTCGGCGATGGTCGAGGCCGGCACACGGCCCTCGGTCACCTCGACAGCCGTCTCGATCATCGACAAGGTGAATCCCTTGATGCCGAAGCCGTAGATGGCAAGGTTGCGTTTCTCAGCTTCGAGCAGACGCGCCGAGATGTGCTCGGCCTCGCCATGGTCGGCGAGCAAGGCCGCAAAGCGCTTTTCAGTCAGGCGGAAGAACTGCTCGTTCTGCCACAGCGTGTCGTCGGCATCGAAGCCGATGGTTGTCAAATGTTTGAGAGGTTGCATGGTCGACTGCCCGTTTGGGTGAATGTCGTGATGTAGACGTTGTCGCCGGGCACTGCTAGCTAAGGCAAGAGTCATGGGTGGGGCAATATGACGGAGCCGAGCGTCTGGAAGGATAGGCTGGAGCGGATTCTGGCGTCATTACAAGGTCATAATCCAACCGAACTCATCAATGCCATTCGAGATCTCGGTATCGCCATGGGGCACGACGCGGGCGAGGAACTGCTTGACGCCCACCCGGAACTGTTCTCGCACCGGCCGGCGCTTACCGCCGCATTCGGCAAGATGGTGCAGGCGCAGGACACCGCCGAGATCAGGCAGATGCTGGATCAGGATCTGGATGGTCCGGCATCGTTCGGACGGATCGCGGCGGGGAAAACAAGCATAGGCGTGCTGTCGTCAAAGGATGCCTATAACCGCCTCGACGAGGTCTTCGATCATGTCGATTTCGATAATTGCCGCCGCGCCGTCATGGTCGGCTGCGGCGGGCGGCCATTCACCATGTTCCGTATTCACGACCAGACAACGGTCCCTGAGATCATCGGCCTCGACATAGTTCCCGAAGCCGTCGAAACGGCAAACAGGCTCGCGGCCAAGCTCGGCTATGCGCGCATGCGGGCCGAGCTTTGCAACGGGTCTGAGTACGACTACGGCGAAGCGCAGGTGGTCTATGTCGCGAGCATGGTTTCGCCCAAGGCAGCCGTCGTGTCCCGCATCGCCGATACCGCGCCCGACAATGTGCAGATCGTTTTGTGGGAACCTGTTTCGCTAGGCAGGCTTTGGGCTGAAAATGCGGAACGCACACTTGACCCGCGGCTTGAGGTCATCGGCCGCACGAGCATTTCGCGAAACATGACCAGAGATGTGTTCGTAACCCGACGAGGCGGTTCATCATCGACCCGGCAGATGGGCTGATCGTGTCGGCTCTGGGAACGAGCGATCGAGTGATCCTCGCCCTGGCGCGGGCATGGTGCCTGGTGCGCCACCCCATCATTTGCAAACGCACATTCGACCATAGCGGGGTGCTGCCAGATCCGGCGAGACCCGCTTCCTATGCGGACAAGTTCCTGTGGCGAAAGCTTTTCGATCACAATCCGTTTTTCACGACGGCTTGCGACAAGCTCGCCTCGAAAACCTACGCTTTGTCCACCTGTCCAGAACTCAAGACTGCCGAAGTCCTGTGGTCCGGGGACGACGCAACAAAGATTCCGGCGGAGTTGCTCGCCGGCAATGTCGTGGTGAAGGCCAATCATGGCTGCCGCTGGAACATGATGATTCACAACGGTCGGGTGGACAAAGCCACGCTGCGCCGGCGTACAGCTCGCTGGATGCGCCGTCGCTATGGCAGCAAATTCGGCGAATGGGGCTACAGGGACGCCATCAGGCGCATCCTTGTGGAGGAGATGCTGCTCGAGAACGGTGAGCCGATCCGCCTGGAGTACAAGTTCCACGTCTCCAACGGGACGACAGCCTATGTCTACGCGGCACGTCGCGACGAGCTCGGCAACGAACAAAAATGCCATTTCGACCGTGAGGGCAACTACGCGCCACCGCCGCCTGGAAGCGGTCCGCAATGGGTGAAGATTGATCTGCCACCATCTTTCCCGCGCATGCTTGAAATCGCGGAGAAACTGACAACGCCGTTCGATCACATGCGTTGCGATTTCTACGAGCTTGACGGCGCCATCTACTTTTCCGAATTCTCGGTCTACCCGCTGTCGGGCAAAGGCATCATCAACACCCGGCTCAGAGACCTGTGCGCAGACAGTTGGGATTTGCGCAAATCCTGGTTTCTGACTGCGCCGCAGACGGGATGGCGCAAGATCTATGCCGGCGCTTTGCATCGATGGCTGGATACGAACGCGCTGCCCGGCAAACCCTTTTAGCCGAAGTCTGTCCCGTTGCTGGCACAACCTATCGGGCGGGCTCCCCTTCCCTTCCATCGCCGGCCACGGCTATACTCCGAAATCCGCAACCCAAACTGGTGAATGATGCCGCCTGCGAAAAAGGAAGTCCGTCCGTCGAACCGCGGAGGACGCGTCCGCACGCCTGCCTTCGTGAAAAATCAACGCGGCGTGAAGAACTGGAAGGAAGTCAGCGCCTGGCTGGAATGGCGCGGCATCGAAGACATAGAATGCATCACACCCGACCAGGCGGGTGTTGCCCGCGGCAAGATGATGCCGTCGAAGAAATTCACCTCCAATACCTCGCTGGCGCTGCCTTCGGCCGTGTTCATGACGACGATTTCGGGAGGCTATCCCGAGGATGGCAACGGTTTCCACTATCCGGAGGACGATGGCGACCTGAAGCTGATGCCGGATCTGTCGACCCTGACCGTGGTGCCATGGGAAGAGGACCCGACGGCAGCCGTCATCTGCGATCTCGTCCACCAGGATGGCCGCTCGGTGGAGTTTACGCCGCGCAATGTGCTGAAGCGCGTGCTGGCTGCCTATGATAAGCGTGGGCTGAAGCCTGTGGTGGCGCCCGAGATCGAATTCTACCTGGTGCGCAAGAACCCCGATCCTGACTACCCGCTGACGCCACCGGTTGGGCGTTCGGGGCGGGCGATCGGCGGCGGCGCCGGCTATTCGATCGCCGGCGTCAACGAGTTCGACGAACTGATCGACGACATCTACCATTTCTCCGAAAGCCAGGGCCTGGAGATCGACACGCTGATCCACGAGGAGGGCGCCGGCCAGCTCGAGATCAATTTGCGCCACGGCGATCCGATCGAGCTTGCCGACCAGGTGTTCATGTTCAAGCGCACCATCCGCGAGGCAGCGCTCAAGCACGAAATCTATGCCACCTTCATGGCCAAGCCGATCCAGGGCCAGCCTGGCTCGGCCATGCACATCCACCAGTCGATCATCGACAAGAAGACCGGACAGAACATCTTTTCGGCCGAAGACGGGTCGGAAACCGACGACTTCTTCCACTTCATCGGCGGCATGCAGAAGCATGTGCCGAATGCGCTGGTGATGTTTGCGCCCTACGTCAATTCCTACCGCCGGCTGACGCAATCGGCCTCGGCTCCGGTCAACAACAAATGGGGCTATGACAACCGCACCACGGCGTTCCGCGTGCCGCGCTCGGACCCGGCGGCGCGGCGTGTCGAAAACCGCATCCCGTCTTCCGACGCCAATCCCTATCTGGCGCTGGCGGCGTCGCTTGCCTGCGGGCTGATCGGCATGACCAGCAAGGTCAAAGCCGAGCCTCCGGTGCTGACCACCGCCAACGCAGACGAGATCGACCTGCCGCGGGGTCTGCTCGAGGCCGTCGACCTGTTCGAAGGAGACGAGGAACTCTGCGCCCTGCTGGGCAAGTCCTTCGCCGCCACCTATGCGGCGATCAAGCGGGCGGAGTTCGAGACCTTCATGGAAGTGATCAGCCCATGGGAGCGGGAGTACCTGCTGCTCAATGTGTGAGTGGCGACTTCGTCGCGAGAATGGTCAATAGTGAATAGTGAATGGTGAGTAGTTTCATACTGGATGGATAACGAGCGGGATCGTGCGTGTTCGCACGGCCATTCACCATTCACTATTCACCATTCACTGGCATCCCCATGCTTTACCAATCCCCAATCTCCCCCGGCCGCTCCTGGTACGAAGACACAGCGGGGCCACGCCCTGAATACCCGGCCCTCGACGGTGATCGGTCTTGCGACGTTGTCATCGTCGGCGGCGGCTTCACCGGTCTTTCAGCGGCGGCGCATCTGGCCAAGGCCGGCGTAGACGTCGTTCTGATCGAGGCACACCGCTTCGGCGACGGCGCTTCCGGGCGCAATGGCGGCCAGCTCGGCACCGGCCAGCGCGCCTGGGCCGAGGAGATGGAGGCCGAATACGGCTTCTCCCGCGCCAAGGCGTTGTTCGATCTCGCCGAAGAAGCCAAGGCGCATCTGCTGGAATTCGCGGCCGTCAACCAGATCGATATTGACTACATGCCGGGCCAGCTGTCGGTGGCGCACAAGCCGCGCTATGTCGACGACTACAAGGAGCACGCCGAGATCATGGCGGGCCGCTTCAACTATCCGCACATCGCCTTCATGGATGCCAGGGAAACGGCCGAGCGGCTGGGTTCCACGCGCTACTTCGGCGGCACTCGCGACACCGGCACCGGGCACATACACCCGATGAAACTGGTGATCGGCACGGCAAAGGTGGCTGCCGCGGCCGGCGCCCAACTGTTCGAACAGACGCCGTCGACCGGCATCACGTCCATTGGCAGCAAGGTCAGGGTCACGACGCCGATAGGTACCATCACCGCGCAGAAATGCCTGATCGGCGTCAACGCCTATGGCGGCACCCTCGAGCCGGTGAGTGCCGCGCACATCATGCCGATAGGGTCGTTCATTGGTGCCACCGTTCCACTCGGGGCGGCCTCGAAAGTGCTGCCGGGCGGCGAGGCGGTCGACGATTCGCGTTTCGTCGTGCGCTATTTTCGCAAATCCAGGGATGGAAGGCTGCTGTTCGGCGGGCGCGAGATCTATGGCGTCAACGACCCGAAGGACATCCACATTCATATCCGCCGGCAGATCTCCGAACTTTATCCCGACTTGAAGGATGTCGAAATCACGCATGGCTGGGGCGGCTATGTCGGCATCACCGTGCCGCGCAAACCATTCGTGCGAGAGGTAATGCCCAATGTGATCTCGGCCGGCGGCTATTCCGGTCACGGCGTCATGCTGTCGAACTTCTTCGGCAAACTCTATGCCGAAACCGTCGCCGGCAACCGCGATCGGCTCAAGCTGATCGAGGATTTGAACATCCCGGCCTTCCCCGGCGGCCGACGCTTTCGCACGCCGCTGCTGTTCCTGGCGCTCAACTGGTTTGCGCTGCGCGATCGAATCTAGGGTAACAAGCGATTCCGTCTGTAATATTCGTTGCTTGAGCGACACATTGCAGAATCCTCAACAAGGGTGCAGAATCCACGGTTGGGGCGCACTGATGCCACAATCGCGGGTAAAAGGTGCCGGTTCTGGGTGATTGAACGGGGACTTTTGCGGGCCTGCCCGCTTGTTTTTGGGACCGATGCCGATCGAATGCCGGCCATCCGGCGCTGATCGAAAGAACATCGGCCGCATGTTGGAGGTGGCAAACGTGAACGAGCCCTTCAGTTTCGGTGCGCCGGAACGACGGCGCTTTGCCATGCAGTTCGGTTATGACATGCGGCCCTCCTTCTGGCAGGGGGTGCGCACGAATTCGCATCTGGTGATCGCCGCGGTCGGTACCGCAGCGCTGCTTGGCGTGGCGGGTATCGCGCTTTGGCTGGCGTTGCCGGCCAACGATCGGCAGGCGAGCGCCAGCACACAGCCTCTTTCGCAGCAGAGCGTTCCAACCGTCCCGGTCAAGACAACCAAGATCGCCCCGGTCACCCCTGCGGCCACAGTTGCCGCGGCAGCGGCGCCGCAGGCCGCACGCAAGGGCGATGCGGTTTCGCCGACGGTGGCTGCTGCGGCGGCCGCTATACCGGCGCTGGCGGCCAACGATCCGCGCTGGACTGCGCCGCAATCGAACAGCGACGCTGAAGCCACGCCGTCAGATCAGGCCGCGACCGAGCAGGCAGCCGCCAAACCATCAGACGCGGCAGCTTATGAGGAACCGTCGGCGCAGAGCGATGCCACGACGCAGCTGTCCAAGGTCGCTGCACCGGACGCCGCTGCGAAGGACGGTCACACCGACGGCGCGGAAACCGCCGCCATCCCGACGCCGAAACCACAACTGGCGGATGCGCAATCTTCCACGGCAGCGGATGATGATGCCCAGGCTACGGACAAACCGCAGAAGGTGGCTGCCGCCGATGCCACCGGACGCATACTCAGGACAGTGACAATGCGCACCGGTCCGAAGAAGAATGCCGCTGCCATGGGAACCGTGCCCGCCAAGTCATCGGTGCAGGTGGTGAGCTGCAAGAAATGGTGCCAGATCGTCTACAACGGCAAGCGCGGCTGGATTTACAAGAGCTACATCAAGACCGGGGCCTGAAGGCACGGTTGCGGCTCACCGGCCGATGAGCCGCAACAAACGCCGTCGCCGTCTGGCATGCTTTGCCTGCCTGACATGGTCGCGATGCTCCTCGAACGGCACTTCGAACAGGCCGCACTGCCTGCATCCCTCGTTCTTGCCGCAGTCCGGTATCCAGCATTTAACATCGTGGGTCCAAGCCAGCGCGATACGCTCCAGGTGAAGCTTGGGCGAACTTTTCAAAAGTATCAGTTCCCCCGGCACAGCCGTCTGCCTGACGTGGTCCGAGACTTCTTTCGGCGTACGCAGTTCGGCAAACCGGCCGCTGTCACGATCGTTCTCACTGGCTCTCGAGCGATGGGCATTGTCCCCGGTGTAGATCACCTGATCGGCGATTTCCCGCGCCATTTTGTAGGCACTGGCGTATTTTCGGGTCGAGCCCGCGTAGTCTGAGATCTGACCGAGGACGATACGTTTGCGCGCTACCTTGGCCCTGGCCATCATGTCGATGGCAAGATTGACCGAGTGCCAAGGCGACTTTGCGCTGTCGACGATGAATTGCGGGCCATCTTCGGCAACCACGACATCGCAGCGATTCGCCAACGGGTGGAACGTCGCTACCCTTGCCGCCACCTTCTCCGGCGGAACGCCGAGTTCGAGGGCCGTGACGACGGCGGCAGTTGCCGGCAACCAGAAATGGTCGCCCGGGAATAGCGTTTCGAGATCCAGAACGCCGCCACCCCAGCGGAGCGAGAATCGCAGCAGTTCCGGATAGGCAGCATGGATGTTCGTGACGCGATAGTCCGCGGCTTCCGATGTGCCGAATGTGACGACGCGGCCCGCGCCGGACGCCATTGCGAGCACATGCGGATCGTCGGCGTTGAGAATGGCAAGCCCACTCGGCTCCAGCGCCTCGATCAGCGCCCGCTTTTCGCTGGCAACGTTCTCCAGGGTGCGGAAACTCGCAACATGCTCGAGCCGGACCATCGTAACGACAGCCACATGGGGGCGCAGCAATTCGGCCATCGGCCGGATCGAACCGACATTGAAGGCGCCAGCTTCAAAGACAACATAGTCGACATCGCCTGCTCGATTCAGTCGCTTATAGAGCGTGTTGACCAGCGCCTTCATCGTGTTGAACAGAACCTGCGCATGGACCGTGCCATGGCTGGCCAGGATGTGTCCCAGCAGGCTCGCCGATGTCGACTTGCCGGAACTGCCGGTGATGCCGATGAAAGTGGCCTTGCTTCTGGCGCGCCCGCGCTTGGCCAAGTACATCCTGAGGCGCCGCCCCAGATCTTCGCCGATTTTGCGCAGTTTCGCGTCCATTGCGCTGCCAAATCCCGAGCCAAGGCGCTTTATGCCTTCCCGCGGATGGTCAAGTCAAACCGCAGCCATGCAGGCCGGGAACGGGACCCTCAGATACAGCGGCCGCCGTCGACCTCCAAAGCCACGCCGGTGATGAAGGCGGCTTCGTCCGAAGCAAGCCAGAGCGCGGCATTGGCGATATCAAGCGGCGTCGACAGGCGGCCGAGCGGGATCGAGGCGCGGAACTTCTCGCGGACTTCGGGCGTGTCGGCGCCCATGAATTTCTCCAGCATGGCGGTCTCGCCGGCGACTGGGCAGAGGCAGTTGACGCGGATGTTCTTGGGCGCGAGTTCGACCGCCATCGACTTGGTCGCGGTGATTGCCCAGCCTTTCGATGCATTGTACCAGGTAAGGCCCGGCCGCGGCCGCAGACCCGCGGTCGAAGCCGTGGTCAGGATGACGCCGCCGCCCTGCCGCTCCATGATCGGCACCACAGCAAGTGCGGCATGGTAGATCGCCTTCATGTTGACTGATGTGATCAGGTCGAAGGTCGCCTCGTCGACCTCGAGCATGTCACCGTTGCGATGGGTGTAGCCGGCATTGTTGACCATGATGTCGATGCGGCCGAAGGCGCTTTTTGCGGCATAGACCATCTCGTCGAATTCGGAACGCTGCGACACGTCGGTCTGGGTCCAGATCGCGGCCTCCCCGATCTCGGCAGCCACACGCTCCGCGCCCTTGGCGTTGAGGTCGGCGACGACCACCTTTGCACCCTCTTCGGCAAAGCGCCTGGCCATGCCTTCGCCGAAACCCGCTGCCGCACCGGTGATGACGGCGACCTTGTTTTCCAGACGCATGCTCTTCCCGCTCCTTGAGACCATCCCGCAACGTGTACAGGGCGGCGGCCAACGCCACGCCCCATGCCGCGACGGATTTCTCCCTTAGCTTTCGTCACATTCACGTTCTATGCTGCAGCTGCGAAAGCCTCCGGGAGCCGTTGCCTATCGACAAGCCTCCGGCCGGCGCCAGTGTCAAGGCACATTTGGACCGACTCAATATCCAGTGATTGGTCCGTGATGTGACACCATGGCACTGGATAATTTAAATCGATTAGATTATACCCAGCCGCGTCACAGTGTGCGGCGTCAAAGCGGACAGACCATGACCAGCCAGATCATCCCCGTCGATCCTTTCGACTTCATCATTTTCGGCGGCACCGGCGATCTGTCGGAACGCAAGCTGCTGCCATCGCTCTACCATCGGCAGCGCGACCATCAGTTTTCCGAACCGACCCGGATCATCGGCACCTCGCGTTCGAAGATGACCGATGCGGAGTTCCAGGCTTTCGCCAAACAGGCGATTTCCGACCACGTCAAGCCCGACGATATCGACGCCAAGGAATTGAAGACCTTCCTTGCCCGGCTGTCCTACGTGTCCGCCGACGCGACCACGGGCGCCGGCTTCGACAAGCTGAAAAAGGCGATCGGCGACAGCGACCGCATCCGCGCTTTCTATCTGGCGGTGGCGCCGGCGCTGTTCGGCGACATCTCGCACCAGCTGAAAGCGCACAATCTGATCACGCCGAATTCACGCATCGTGCTGGAGAAGCCGATTGGCCGCGACCTCGATTCGGCGCGCAAGCTCAACGATCTGGTCGGCGACGACTTCCACGAAAGTCAGATCTTCCGCATCGACCACTATCTGGGCAAGGAGACGGTACAGAACCTGATGGCGCTGCGCTTTGCCAATGCGCTCTACGAGCCGTTGTGGAACTCGGCCCATATCGACCATGTGCAGATCACGGTGGCCGAGACTGTCGGCCTGGAAGACCGCGTCACCTATTACGACAAGGCTGGCGCGCTGCGCGACATGGTGCAGAACCACATACTGCAGCTTTTGTGCCTCGTCGCGATGGAGGCTCCATCGTCGATGGATGCGGACGCAGTGCGCGACGAAAAGCTGAAGGTGTTGCGCGCGCTGAAGCGTATCAACGGCAATGAGGCGCCCAAGCATACGGTGCGCGGCCAGTATCGCGCCGGCGCCTCGTCCGGCGGCGCCGTCAAAGGGTATGTCGAGGAGCTCGGCAAGGACAGCAACACCGAGACCTTCGTCGCCATCAAGGCCGAGATCGGCAACTGGCGCTGGGCCGGCGTGCCGTTTTACCTCCGAACTGGCAAGCGCCTGGCGACTCGGGTCTCTGAAATCGTCATCGAGTTCAAGCCGATCCCGCATTCGATCTTCGGCGACAGCGCAGGGCCGATCTTCGCCAACCAGCTGGTCATCCGGCTGCAGCCCGACGAAGGCGTCAAGCAGTTCATCATGATCAAGGATCCGGGTCCGGGCGGCATGCGGCTGCGCCAGATTCCTCTCGACATGAGCTTCGCAACTTCCTTCGACGGTCGCGCGCCCGATGCGTATGAGCGGCTGATCATGGATGTCGTGCGCGGCAACCAGACGCTGTTCATGCGCCGCGACGAAGTCGAGGCGGCATGGAAGTGGATCGACCCGATCCAGAACGCCTGGGAAAGCGCCAGGCAAGAGGCGCAAGGTTATACGGCCGGCACATGGGGCCCCTCGGCCTCGATTGCGCTGATCGAACGCGACGGGCGGACATGGCACGAGAGCAATTGAGCGAGCCCACCTACAACTGGAACGGCTTTGCCGGACGCCAGGATCTGGCGGCAGCCCTTGCTAGCAATGTCGCGGCGCGCCTGACCAGGGCTATCGACGAGCGCGGCACGGCCCTCATCGCCGTTTCCGGCGGCACCACGCCGGCGAAGTTCTTTGCAGCACTTTCGGCCATTCCGATCGCCTGGAACAAGGTCACGGTGACACTGGTCGACGAACGGTTCGTGCCGGCCTCCTCGCCGCGCTCGAATGCCGGGCTGGTTGCCGCCAACCTGCTCCAGAACGCGGCCGCCGCCGCGCACTTCGTGCCGATGTATCATGAGGCCGCGAGCATCGAGACCGCCGCGGCGTCCGACGACACGGCACTCCAGGCACTGGCCTGGCCGCTCGACGTCGTGGTGCTCGGCATGGGCGGCGACGGCCACACCGCTTCGTTCTTTCCCGATGCCGACAATCTCCCCACCTTGCTCGATCCCGCCTCGCCGAGGATCGTGCTGCCGGTGCATGCACCAAGCGGCGGCGAGCCGCGGCTGACCCTATCGATGGCGCGCATCATCGCCGCCGGCTTCATCGCGCTGCATATCGAAGGCGAGGACAAGCGCACCGCCTTCGAGAATGCGATGGGACCGGGTGCGAAGAAGCCCATTCGCAAAGTGCTCGAAGCAGCACCCAAACCAGTAGAGGTGTTCTGGGCACCCTGATTTTAACGAAAGCAGTCCCGGCAAACAGTGGGAGGACGTTCTCCGGGGCTTGAAAGGACCGACCATGACAGCCAGACGCGACATTGAAGCCATCACGGAACGCATCCGCCAGCGCTCGAAAGCCGGCCGCGAGCGCTATCTCGGCCGTATCGCCGAAGCCTCGAACCGCACCGCCAACCGTTCGGTGTTGTCCTGCGGTAACCTCGCGCATGGCTTTGCCGTCTGCAGCCCGTCTGAAAAGCTGGCGCTTGGCGCCGACAAGGTGCCGAACCTCGGCATCATCACCTCCTACAATGACATGCTGTCGGCGCATCAGCCCTTCGAGACGTTCCCGGCGATGATCAAGGATGCCGCGCGGGAAGTTGGTGGCATCGCGCAAGTGGCCGGCGGCGTGCCGGCCATGTGCGACGGCGTGACCCAGGGACAGCCCGGCATGGAGCTGTCGCTGTTTTCGCGCGACGTGATTGCCATGGCCGCGGCAGTCGGCCTGTCGCACAACATGTTCGACGCCGCCGTCTATCTTGGCGTCTGCGACAAGATCGTGCCGGGGTTGGTGATCGCGGCCCTCACCTTCGGCCATCTGCCGGCCGTCTTCGTGCCGGCTGGGCCGATGACGACGGGCCTGCCAAACGACGAGAAGGCCAAGGTTCGCCAACTCTATGCCGAAGGCAAAGCCGGTCGGGCCGAACTGCTCGAGGCCGAGTCCAAATCCTACCATGGGCCGGGCACCTGCACCTTCTACGGCACAGCCAATTCCAACCAGATGCTGATGGAGATCATGGGCCTGCACACGCCGGGCGCCTCGTTCGTCAATCCGGGCACGCCGCTGCGCGACGCGCTGACGCGTGAGGCGACGAAACGGGCGCTGGCGATCACCGCACTCGGCAACGCCTACACGCCGGTCGGCCGGATGATCGACGAACGTTCGTTCGTCAACGGAGTCGTCGGCCTGCACGCCACCGGCGGCTCGACCAACCACACCATCCATCTCATCGCCATGGCTGCGGCGGCCGGCATCATGCTGACCTGGCAGGACATTTCCGACCTGTCGGAAGCCGTGCCGCTGCTTGCCCGTGTCTATCCGAACGGGCTCGCCGACGTGAACCATTTCCATGCCGCCGGCGGGCTCGGCTTCCTGATCCGCGAACTGCTCGATGAAGGCGTCCTGCATGAGGACGTACAGACGGTGTGGGGCGACGGTCTCCGGCCCTACGCGGTCGAGGCTAAACTCGGCGAAGACGGCAGCGTGGTGCGCGAAGCCTCGCCGCTGCAGAGCGGCGACGAGAAGGTGTTGGCGCCGTTCGCCAAGGCCTTCCAGCCGACCGGCGGCCTGAAGGTGCTTGCCGGCAATCTCGGCCACGCCGTCATCAAGACCTCGGCGGTGAAGCCGGAACGGCGCGTCATCGAGGCGCCAGCCAAGGTGTTCGACAGCCAGCAAGGCCTGAACGAAGCCTTCAAAGCCGGCACGCTCACCGGTGACTTCATCGCTGTCATCCGTTTCCAGGGCCCGAAGGCCAACGGCATGCCGGAACTGCACAAGCTCACCACCGTGCTCGGCATCCTCCAGGACCGCGGCCAGCGCGTCGCGCTGGTCACCGACGGGCGCATGTCGGGCGCTTCCGGCAAGGTGCCGGCGGCGATCCATGTGACACCGGAAGCGGTCGAGGAAGGACCTATCGCCAGGATCCACGACGGCGATATCATCCGCCTCGACGCCGACGCCGGCACGCTGGAAGTGCTGGTGCCAGGCGCCGAGCTTGCACTGCGCCGCACGGCCGACATAGACCTCATCGGCAACGAGTTCGGCTTCGGCCGCGAGCTGTTCGCCGGTTTCCGCCAGTTGGTCGGGCGTGCGGACCATGGCGCCAGCGCTTTCGGTACCGCCTGAGCCATCATTTCGACGAGATATAAAAAGGGCGGCTCAAGGCTGCCCTTTTTCGTTTGCGATGAAACGCCAATTACGGCTGCACCGTAATCTCGCTCCGTTCGCCGGCCTTGACCGTGACCGGCATTTCCTTGTCATGACCTTCATCGGACATGTGGCGAACGACGACATAGTCGCCGGCCGGAATGGTCTGCTGCCAGGTGTCGCCATAGCTCAGGCCAAGCGCCTTGCGATTGCCCTGGATGTCCTTCTTCGACGACAGCACCTCGATCGAATAGGCGCCCGGCGCCGACATGGCCAGCACGCCGGCATCGAGCGTCACCTTGACATCCTTGACGTCGCCAGCCTTGACGCTGAACGGCTGCTCGACGGTCGCGAGGTCGAGCGCGGTGACCGCGACATAGTCATCCGGCGGTAGCCAGAACTTGCTGTCCGGGCCATAGGAATGGGCGACATCTTCGCGCGAGCCGTTGATCTTTTTCTTGGCCTTGACGATCTGGATGCTGATGCCCGACGAGTCGGCCTTGTCGCCGCCTGCGGTGTAGTAGGCGTTGACGACGGCATGACCGACGCCGACGACGATGTCCTTTTCGACCGTCTGACCTGCGGCGAGCTGGATGGTCTCGGTCACCGAGCCGCTGCCGATCGCCACCGTGACCTTCTGTTCGCCGGCCGGCACGATGATCTTGGTGTCGCCATAATGGGTCGTGCTGCCGCCCGGGAAGGCAAAGTCGACATGGGCCTCGTCGCTGATATCGGCACCCTGGTAAGCCCTGGGATGGATGAGCATGGTGCCGGCGTTCAAGGTGAAGAGCGGCTTGTAGACCTGGCCGGCCTCGATCTTGACCTTCTGTTCCACCTGGGCTTCGTCGGCGCGCGCGACGACGATATAGTCGCCCGGCTCGAGATTGGCCTCGTAGCTGTTGTACTGTGTGGTGACGGACTCGCCGCGCGTGCCATCGGGCTTGGCCTTGTAGACCTCCCAGGCATTGCCATCGGTGATCGGATCGCCGCCTTCGGCCATGACTACGCTCGGGATGAAATTGAATTCGGGCTTTGCCGGTTCGGGCGCTGGGGCAGGCGCCGGTGCGGGTTCCGGCGCGGGTGCCGGGGCCGGCGCGGCGACGGTTTCGACCAACGCTTCCTGCAGCGCCTTCTCGTCCGAAGCCTGGATATATTTGCCGCCGGTGTTGTCGGCGAGGCAGGCGATCTGCTTGCCCTCGTCGGCGGTCAGGCCGAAGCCGACGACGTCGGCGGTGAAGTCGACGCCTGACGCTTCCAGTTCCTTGCCCAGCGCGCAAGGGTCGCCGCCGCAGGTCTCAAGCCCGTCGGTGATGAGGACTACGGTCGCCTTGTCCTCGGTGTATTTCAAGGCTTCGGCCGCCTGCTTGACGGCAGCTGTCAGCGGCGTCTTGCCGAGGAATTTCATGCTGTCGGCGGCGGCCGAAATGGCGCTTGCCGAGCCGGCCTGCGGCGGCACGATCAGCTCGATGTCCTCGCAGCTGCCTTTCTCGCGGTGGCCATAGGCCATGAAGCCGATCTCGTCGTCGGCGGGGACCGACTGCAGCACGGTCCTGAGCGACTCGCGCGCGATTTCGAGCTTCGGCTTGCCGTCGATCTGGGCCCACATCGAGCCTGAGGCGTCAAGAATGATGATGACCTTGTTCGCGGCAAAGCCGAGCGAAGTCATCGACAAAAGGAGCAGCGCCGCAGCGACGCTCCGCAAAAGTCCCGCCATTGGAAATCTCCTTGAGGCCGCCCTCTGATCCGCGCCGGACGCTATTTGACAGCGCGTTCGGACACAAGCCTAGAGCGGTCACGAACGGTTGCAGTGTAACAGGATCGGCGCTGGCCAAGGCCGGTTCCGAAGCTGGCTAAGCACCGCATCAATAGGTGGTGCGCCGCTCCTCCGAGGGCGGACGGCCGAACTGCAGCCGGTAGCTCTGCGCGAAATAGGAGTGCGAGGTGAAGCCGGTGGCAATGGCCACATCGAGGATCGGCATGTTGGTCTGGCGCAGCAATTCGCGCGCCCGCTCGAGCCTGAGCCGCATGTAGTAGCGGCCGGGCGTGACGCTCAAATGGCGCAGGAACAGGCGCTCGACCTGGCGCACCGAAAGGCCCGCCGATTTGGCGAGCTGCACCGCCGACAGGGGCTCGTCGAGATGGTCGGCCATTAGCTCGACGATGCGTCTAAGCTTCTCCGACTTGCCGGTGAGGTCGCGCTCCGGCCCGACGCGCTGGCGATCGCCGGCGGAGCGGATGCGTTCATGCTGGAACTGGTTGGCGACGCCGTTGGCGAGATTCGAGCCGAAATCGCCGCGCACGATCTCCAGCATCAGGTCGATAGAGGTGGTGCCGCCGGCACAGGTGTAGCGCTTGCGGTCGATCTCGAAGACGTTGCCGGTGCAGTTGATGTCGGGGAAGCGCTCGACGAAGCCGGCGCGGTTTTCCCAATGGATGGTGCAACGATAGCCTTCGAGCTGGCCCGCTTCGGCCAGCAGATAGGAGCCTACCGACAGCGCGCCGAGCGCATTGCCGCGCCGGCCCCAGCTGCGCAGCGCCGCCAGCACCTTGCTCTTGCCGGGGAATTCAGTGGTCAGTCCGACCGACACGAACAGGATGTCGACCGGCGGCAGGTCGGCGACGGCATAGTCGATCTTGAGCGGCAGGCCGTTGGAGGCCATGACGGAGTCGCCGTCGGCCGAAACCGTCGTCCAGCCATAGAAATCACGGCCGAGCAGGCGGTTGGCCGAGCGGAAAGTGTCGATCGCCGCTGCCAGCGAAAACATCGAAAACTTGTCGACCAGCAGGAACGCGAATTGCCGGCCGCCCTGAACGGGATCATCCATGACCGGCCGTTCAGAGGGAATACTGGGGTTCGGCAAAGAAGCTGCTTTCTGGGTCAGAAGGAAGGCCGCTTCAAGCCGGCCGCAAGGTAGGCTGAGGCTAACGTATTGGCCATCAGCATGGCAATGGTCATCGGGCCGACACCGCCCGGCACAGGGGTGATGGCGCCGGCGGCCTGCGACGCCTCGGCATAGGCGACGTCGCCGACGAGGCGGCTCTTGCCCTCGCCCTTCTCGGGTGCGGCGATGCGGTTGATCCCGACATCGATTACGGTGGCACCCGGCTTGACCCAGTCGCCTTTGACCATTTCGGGCCGGCCGACGGCAGCCACCAGAATATCGGCGGTGCGGGCCAGCGCCGGCAGGTCCTTGGTGCGGCTATGGGCAATGGTGACGGTGCAGTTGGCGGCAAGCAGCAAATTGGCCATCGGCTTGCCGACAATGTTGGAGCGGCCGACGACGACCGCATTGAGGCCGGAAAGATCCTTGCCGCGCACGCGTTCGATCAGCAGCATGGAACCCGCCGGCGTGCAGGGTACGAAGGCGGTTTCGAGTTCGCCGGTGCCGAGCTTGCCGACATTGATGAAGTGGAAGCCGTCGACATCCTTTTGCGGCGCGATGGCCTGGATGATCTTGCCGGCATCGATATGGGCGGGAAGCGGCAGCTGAACCAGGATGCCGTTGACGGCATGATCGGCATTGAGTTCGCCGATGATCTTGAGCAGCGCCTCCTCGGACGTGTCGGCCGGCAGCGTGTGCTGCAGCGAATGAAAGCCGCATTCCTTGGCGGTGCGCGACTTGGAGGCGACATAGACCTGGCTTGCCGGGTCCTCGCCGACGATAACCACCGCCAGGCCGGGCTTGACGTTGCCCTTGGCGATCAGGTCCGCGGTCAAGGCCTTGACCTTCTGAACCACATCTCCGGCGACGCTCTTTCCGTCAATCACTTCGGCCATGAACCATCCTCGACATCATTCGAGCCAAGGCGCGGCGCGCCCTGAACGTTGTTTCGTGCATGTCGTTGTTTCAAACGTCGCGCCCATTCGGGTCAAGCCCGACGGCAGCGCTTTTGGAGCGCCATGCTGCGCGGCATTTTCACGAAATTTGGTCCAAGCAATCCCGTCAAAGCGCCGTCAGATGCCGTAAACTCGAAACCGGCAGCTTTTATTCCGTGCTGACGGGCTCAGAAATAGCGGCGGCGCGAACGGTTTTCGGTGAGTTCGCGCACCGCCTCACGAAATTCGCGCAGACCGGCGCGGATATCGTCGATTTGCGCCTGCTGGTCGTCCGACGTCGCCTCGGCCGGCTGCGGAGAAGACCACCTCTCGGGCGCTGCCGGCATCGGCTGCTGCGAATAGAGGTAGTCGGCCGGTCGACCGGGCTGCGTGTAGCCGGCACGCTGCCCATAGGGATAGGCGTCCGGAACCTCTTGCCGGAAGTCCGGCTGAAGATCGCCGGCAGGCTCCTGCACCGGCCTTGCATATTCGGCGGCCGGTTGGGCGCGGTACGTCTGGACGGGCTGTTCTCCTGACGTCCCACTGCCTGGTGTGGCTTTGCGCATCGCCGAGAACAGGCCGCCGAACAGACCTGGGCCGCGGGCGGGAGTGGCCTCGACCGGCAACACCGGAGGTGCTGCAGGCGGCGGAGACACAGGCCGCGGCGCGCGATAGACCTTGTCTTCGACGGGAGGCCGGCGTTCGTCCATCCTGCCACGCGAACGCGAGCCAGCGGCATCGCGCAGGCTTGCAAAGGCGCCGCGCATCGCACCGAGACCGACGCCGGAAGCAAGGCCGAGCAGCAGGCCGGCCAGCGCAATTACGGCCCGCGACGGTCCGTTGGGTTCGAGTGGCGGTTGCGCGGGGGTCATCAGATTGATGTTGGTGGTGTTGATGTTTTGCTGTTCGCCGGTCTCCTTGGCGCGCAGAAGGTATTGTTCATAGACGTTGCGCTTGGCGGTGGCATCGCGCTCCAGTTCGCGCAGGCTGACCAGGTCGCTGTTGACGTCGCCGCTCTGGACCTTTGCCTGCGCCAGGCGGGAAGCGAGATCCTGCTCGAGTTGAACCGAGCGCTTCAAGTCGACCTGTAGCGACGACGCGATGCGGCGCAGTTCGCCTGCGATGCGCTCGCGTGATCCGACGAGCTGGGCGTTGAGCGCCTGGTATTCGGGATGACGCGGCCCCAGCCGCACGGCGGCGCGGTCGGCCTCCTGCTTCAACGCTGCATATTGCGCGCGCAGTTCGCTCATCGTGTTGGAATTGATTTCTTCCGGCAAAGTGCCGTTGATGACCGAATTGACGTCCAGCGAACGCGCCGACGCCGCCCGGGCGTTGAGTTCCAGCGTGCGGGCACGGGCGACGGAGAGCTGCTCGTTGAGCTTCAGCATCTGGTCGTCGCTGATCAGATGGCCCTGCGCGTCGACGAGATCATGCGTGGCCCTGAAATCCTCGACCTTGCGCTCGGCCGTCTCGACATCCTTGCGCAGGTCATCGAGCTTGGCCGTCAGCTGGTCCGTCGCGCGTCCGGCCATCCCGAACTGGTATTGGGCCGCCTCCTGCTGGAAGACGTCCCTCGTCGTGTTGGCGATCTCCGCCGACTTGTCGGCACTTTGGGTGGTGGCGCTGATGGAAACGACAAAGCTCTTGCCGCTGCGCTCGACCGACAGGCTCTTGGCCAGATTGCCGACCGCCAGTGCCTGGCGGCGCACGTCACCGGCACCGCCAGGTCCATCCTGGCGCGACACGATCGAGCGGATCAGCGACATGACGCCGAGGCCGCCGGAGCCCTGTCCGTTGAACTCTGGATCGTCGACAAGATTTAGATCGGCGACGACCTTGTCGAGGACTTTGCCTGATGTCACCATCTTGATACGGGTTTCGACGACGGCCAGCGCCGCGTCGGGCTGCCCGACCGGTTGGGTGAGATCGTTGTCGGACAGCTTCAGGTCGCCTGGCTCGATGACTATTTGCGTTGTGGCTTCGTATTTCTTCGGCGTCGAAACGGCAACAGCAACGCCAAGCACCGTTCCCAGTAACGTCGTCGAGACGATCAGCAGCTTGGATCGGGTGATGCCGCGGACGACCTGTAGCGGATCGATCAGCGGCTTCCATTCCTGATCGTCGCCATCCCGCCGCTGCTCGTCGGCATAACGGGTCTCGTAGGCGGCGCGAGAGCCATCGAAACCCCGGGCAGGCTCCTGACGCCGAACAGGCTCCTCGGCCGCATCGGCTCTCGGATAGCGGACAGCTTCGTCTGCTAGAGACCATGTGCTGGCCGCCGAAACGGATTCGCCGGCGGCCTGGAACTGCGGCGGCCCGGGCGGTGACGCTGGCGCGGGATTCGACTGCGCCTCGCGTTGCGAGCGAGCGATCCGGTGACGCGTTGCGGCGTCCTCGCGCCATGACGGATCGGCCCGGTCGCCGATGGAGACCGGCGACGCATCCGCCGCCTCGTCGCCGCGCACAGCTCTGCCGAGCGCCAGGAGGGAGCGCTCACGCCTCCAGTCTTCACGGTTTTCCCTGTCGACCATTGTCTCGAAACTTTACCCTTGGCGGCTTGGGAGCGGCGGTCGGCCAATCGTTAAGCCACGCTAAACAGGCATGGGAAACAAAAGGTTAATTTCCTTGATCCGAAGCCGAAGTTTCTGGCTTCTGCCGCACATTGTCGAGGGCGTAAAAGGGTGGCCAGAACGGCACGTTAAACTTTCCGGCCTATGGCTTTCCGCGACATGATGCAGGCTAGCGACACACCGCAAAGGCGGACACTCGCCCGGATCGGTACCTTCGTGGCCGAACGACGGGGGCTGGTCCGCGACTATCTCTCGGCGATCAGCGGCGCAGGCGGGCGGCTGGTGTTCTCGCTCGCCTATTTCATCGCACTCGCCAACACGCTTTCGATCGCCGAATTCGGCATGTTCGCCACCGCCTCGGCGGCCGGCGTCATGCTGTCGCGGATCCTCGCCTTCGGCTTCATCTCGGCGCTCTACCGCACTGCCGCGATCCGTCCCAACCTTATCGGCACCTTCACCGCCGGCTTCCTGCTGCTTGGCGCCTTGTCCTTGCCGTTGCTGGCGGCGGCCTCCTACGGCGTCTACCTGATCTTCTTCGCCAGCACCGTGCCGCTGGCCGTCTTTGCCGCAATCGTCTTTGCCGAAGCACTTTTGTGGCGGCCGGTCGAGGTGGTGCTGATCGTCAACAACGGGCTGGGCAAATTCGGTCGCGCCGCCGTGCTGTCGATCGTGACCACGGCGTTCCGCGCGCTCGGCGCGGTGCTGTTCATGCTGTCGGGGCAGCACAGCGTCTGGATCTGGTCGTTGTTCTACATCGGCGCCAACGCCGCCTCGCTGCTGCTTGCCTTCGGCTTCTACTATCCACGCCAGCGGCTCAGGCTGCGCACCGAGCTCTATCTCAGGCGGCTTGCCGATTCGATCTATGTCGCCGGCGCCGAAGTGCTGTTCTACCTGCAGTCGGAATTCGACAAGCTGCTCGTGCTGGCGATCGGTGGGCCGCATCTGGCCGGCATCTATGCCATCATCATGCGGCTGGTCGACCTGACGGCAATCCCGATCCGCACCTTCTCGATGATGCTGGTGCAGCGGATGATGCGAGCGCCGGAATTGTTGGCGCGGCTGCGGGTCAAAGGCGGCATTGAAGCCGGCGTGTTCCTGGTGTCGACTTTGGCGCTGGCGGCACTCGGCATCGTGCTGCATTTCTTCCCCGATGCGCTGGGCCGGAACGTCGCCGAAGCAGCACCGCTGGTGGCTTTGGCAATCGGCGTGCCGGGATTGCGCAACCTGGTCGAATACCAGGCCGAGCTTCTGTTCGCGCGCGGCCAGACCGCGATCCGGGCGCTCAATCTCGGCCTGCTGGCCGGGCTGAAGGCGATGCTGTTGACCTATGTGCTGACCACGATCGCCGACACGCCCATATTGGTGCTGTCGCTCAATGTCGTCTTCCTGCTGCTCTATCTTGCCTCAGCGCTGCTGACCTACTCGGCTCTGCGCAAGCCGGCGAAGGCTATCTAATCCAGCTCGATCAGACGGCGGATGCGGCCGATATCGGTGCCGATGAAGGATTGCATGCCGATCGCCACCTGCCCCGGCACCATGGTGGCGACGAAGCCTCGGAATTCGTCATCCGACAGTGCCGCGCCCGTCCAGTGCACGCGGCAGAATTCTTCCGAGCCGTGGAAATGGCCGGCGCCTCGCAGCACATCGTCGACATAGCGGCCATAGATCATGCATTCGGAGAATCGGCGCACAGACCCAACGACCCCGACCCAGTTGCGGCCGTGGACCTTCTCGATCTCGGCGCACATCGCCATCACCGTCTGCCGACGCCAGGCGATCAGCGTCGAAATATAGTCGTGGTTCGAAACCTCAGATGCATTGATGCCAAGCGCTGCAGCCGCATTGCGCGACCAGATGCGATGCTCGTCGTGACCCTCGCTCGACAGCACGCCGTCGCGCCGGAACAGCCGCACCTTGCCGTCGCGCCAGAAGGCGCTCAGATCGAACGGTTTGACGAACGCGACGTCGGAATCGCAGAAGACCAGCACGTCTTCCCCCGCATGCGCAGCGATGGCGATACGACGCAGCTGCTGCACATGCCAGCCGCGCAGCGGCTGGGTCTTGAAACTGAGCCAGATGCGGCGGCGAAACAGGCTCGTCGGATCGTCGAAGACGCGCAGCCAGCGCGGCAGCAGGTCGCGTTCGTCCACGACAGTGCGGCGGCAGCTTTCCAATTGGCGAAACAGCGCCACGTCGCGATGCTCAACCAGTATGTAGTGATGCGCCACGCCGGAGACATGACGATCAAGGGTTTCGCACAACAGGCGGCAGCGCTGGAAATCCGGCGCATAGCTGGCGGTCACCACCGCCGCTGCCGGCGTCTGCGGCAGGACATCCAGGTCGACGGCAGGGCTCGGCACAAAGCGGCTGTTCACCGCGGCTCTCCGGCAGGCTTCGTCCGGTGCGAGAATTTTTGCCTGACGACACGCCACAGGAACACCGGATTGCCGACGACGTAACGGCGCCACAGACGGCTCGGCTCGATGCACAGGCGAAACAGCCATTCGAGCCTCAGCTGGCGCATCCAGAGCGGCGCCCGCGGCACCGAGCCGGAGAGGAAATCAAGCAGCGCACCGACGGCAATCGGCAGCGTGCAGTGGCGGGCATCGATATGGCGGGCAATCCATAATTCCTGGCGCGGCACACCCATGGCGACAAGCAGCATGTCGGGCCGCAACGCCTCGATGCGATCGACGATTGCCTGCTCTTCGGCGGGCGAGAAATAGCCGTCATGGATGACGACGAATTTGTGCTGCACGGCCAGCGCAGCCAGCTTGACCGACGCAGCCTCGGCGTTGGTGCGGGTGGCGCCGAGCAGCCCGACGGTCAGCGGCCTTGCCGATGCCTGCAGAAAGGCCGGAATGAAATCGGTGCCGTTGAGATTGTCCGGGAATGGCGCGCCGTAGAGCAGCTTTGCCGCCAGATCGACGCCGACACCGTCGGGCAGGATGAGGAAGTCATCGAGCGCTTCGGCAAAGACCGGATCGGTATAGGCGATGTTAGCATTGTGAGCGTTGAGAAAACTGACCTTGGTGAAGCGCCGCTCGGCAATCAGCCTAGCCAGCAGCGCGATTGCGTCATCCCAGCGGATGGCGAGGACCGAAATGCCGAGGATCGTCTTCAGCGTCTCGAGCCCCAGGGCGGCGCGGGCGGTGTGCATGTTCATGCAAACACCTCCTGCCCGACCGGCCCGAGCCTTTCCAAGCCTAGCCTGATGGCGGCATCGAGCGCGTTCATTTGACTGCGATGGAAGGCGCTGCCGTCTACATCCCTGACATCAGCCGCCGCCGCTTCCAGCGCGCGGGCGAAGGCAGCCGGATCGTCTGACACCACGCAATTGGCCGGGCGATGGTCGATGCCGCGCAGCGAGCGGCTGGTGGCGACCGACGGCAGGCCAAGCTCGAAGGTTTCGATGGTCTTGAGCTGCACGCCGCTGCCGGCCGTGCTGATCAGCGGAATGACGGCGGCGCTGCGCACGAAAGCCTGCGCGTCGGGCACCCGGCCGACGAATTCGACACCGGGATGTGCAGAGCTGATATCCGACGGCATGTTGCCGGCGATCCTGATGCGAAAACCCCGACTGAGATGCGGCACGACTTGTTCCAGGAACCAGTCGAGGCCGATGCGGTTCGGCTGCCAGGTCCAGGTGCCGATCAGCGCCGCGTCGCAATCGATGCGGCGCGGCTTTACCGGCTTCGGCGCGGTGGCAGTGGTCACCAGCGGCAGCACCGCCGAGCGGTCGTCGGAGGCAACGCCGAGTGCAGCGCGGTCTTCCTCGGCCAGCGTGAAGACGAAGCGGGCCTGTCGGCAGAGCCTCTCCTCCATGATCTCGAGGAGCCTCGCCTCGCGGGCAAACAGCAGGCGCTGAAAATGACTGTTTGCCGCGGCCGCATTCTCCCTGGCCGAAGCATGTTCGACATTGTGGGCGACGAAGATCGATGGGCGGTCGGCGAACAGTTTTTCAAAGGCGCCAGCGAACTGCACGGAATTCAGGACATAGCTGTCGAAAGGGCCGGCGCGTTCGATGGCGGCACGGACTTCAATGTCGGAGACCGCGCGCAGCTTCACGGAAGCGAAGGTGAGCCCTGACAGCATCGCCTTGCCGAGCCAGGCGAGCTTCCGCATCGCCGAGGCGCTTTCCGTGCGCACGTCGACGGCGCCGAGCACGATGGTGTTTTCGGGGTCGCTTGGCGCCTTGCCCGGCCAGATGAAGCCAATGACAGTGACGCGCACGCCGGCGCGCCGCAAGGCGGCGATAATCGCAGCGTTGGCGATCTCGTAGCCCGAAGCGAGTGCGCCGTCGGGCACGATCGATGTGGCGAACAGCAGATGCATCTCACCTATCCAGGCGTCAGCCACTAGCAAAGCTGGGTGAACCCTTGATTAAGTCACGCAACGCAACGGATGAAAGGCACCGATCGGCAGGCTCGCTGCGAAAGGTGATTAACGAAACCTTATCATCGCGGTGCTATCGGAAGCCAGATTTAATGCATACGGCTGGAGCGGATGATCCCTTTGCCATCGGATGGTTCGGTATCGATCGCGGGACGCTCTCCGAAGCTCGCCGCCGAGACCATCGAGGCCGTCGTCACGCTGCCGACCTTCAAGCGACCGCAACTGCTCATGGAAACGCTGGCGTCGCTGAAGGCGCAGCAAACCACCCGGCGTTTCGCCGTCATCGTCATCGAGAACGAAGCCGAGGCGCGCGAAGGTGCCAAGGCGGCGCTGCCCGTGTTTGAGCGCGGTGATATGCCGGGCATGGTCATCATCGCGCATGAGCGCGGCAATTGCAGCGCCTATAATGCCGGCTGGCAGACGGCTATCCTGCATTTTCCGGATTTCCGCCACCTGCTGGTCATCGACGATGACGAGATCGCCGACGCCGACTGGCTGGAGCGCATGTGCACGGCGTCGGAGACGCTTGGCGCCGACATTGTCGGCGGCCCGCAAGTGCCGGTGTTTGCCGACCCGGCTCACGCCAAATGGGCCGAGCATCCGGTGTTTGCGCCGCCCTACCGCGAGACCGGGCGCGTGGCCGCACTCTATTCCTCGGGCAACCTTCTGGTCGGGCGCAGTGTGCTCACTGCGATGGGGCCGCCCTTCCTCGACCTGCGGTTCAATTTCATGGGCGGCGGGGATTCCGACTTCCTCAGCCGGTCGAGGCAGAAAGGTTTTGTGCTTGGCTGGTGCGCCGAGGCCAAGGTGCGCGAAGGCGTTCCGGCCAGGCGCATCGAGGCCGACTGGATCCGTGCCCGCAGCTTGCGCAACGGCGTGATCTCGACCCTGGTCGAGAAGAAGAAACGCGCCGGCACACCGTTGGCCGGCTTCAAGGTGTTTGCTAAAAGTCTGGCGCTGCTTGCCGCCTCGCCGCTGCGCGGCGCAGTCAGGCTGGCGCGGACAGGTTCCCTGTCGACGGCGCTTTATCCCGTCTATGTCGCGCTCGGCCGCGTGCTTGCCGAATTCGGATACGCCAATGAGCAATACAGGCAGCCTGAGAAGAACTGACGAGCTGCTGCCGGGCGGCATCGTCACCCGCGACGGCGTGGCGACGGCGATTGCCGCGCTATTGTTTGCCGTCATCATCGTGTCGTTCCGGCCGTTTCAGCCGGCGGGTGCTGAACTGACCGGCGATGGCGGCGACATCGTCAACCAGCTCGGCTTCAGTTCGCTCGGCGCCATTTCGATCGTCTCGCTGCTGACGTTCGCCGACCCCAAGGTGGTGCGCTCGCTGCTCAGCCCGTCCTGGATCCTGATGCTCGGCTTTTTCATGCTTTCGGTCATCAACGCGACCGACCCGTCTTCGGCGATGCGCGCGGCCTTCTTCACGCTGCTCGGCATTTTGACGATAGCGACGATCCTGGTGTTGCCGCGCGACGCCGACAGTTTTTCGAAAGTCATTATCTTCACCGCCATCGTCGTCATCGGCCTGTCCTATATCGGCCTCATCGTCTTTCCGCATGAGGCGCTGCACACGGCCGACTCGCAGGAGCCTGAACATGCCGGCCTGTGGCGCGGCGTCTTCGCCCACAAGAACATCGCCGGGCCGATCATGGCCTGCTTCAGCTTCGCCGGCCTCTATCTCTTTCGGCGCGGTCAGCGGTTCTGGGGCGTGGCGATCTTCGGCGCGGCAATGGTCTTCATGCTGCACACCGGTTCCAAGACCACCGCAGGCCTAGTGCCGTTCTCGATCCTGATCGTGGTGCTGCCGGGGCTGATCGGCATGCGGTTCGGCACGCCGATCCTGTTTGCGCTGGCGATCATTGCCACGGCGGTCGGCACGCTGGGCATCGTCTTCATCCCGCCGGTCAAGGAGCTGGCGGCGACCTATTTCCCTGACCTCACCTATACAGGCCGCACCACGCTGTGGGAGTTCTCGGGCGAGATGCTGGCGAAAAAGCCGTGGACCGGCTACGGCTATGAGAGCTTCTGGGGAACGCCGCTGCTGCTCAGCCAGGACCAGCCTTTCGACCGGCCCTGGGACATCCGGACAATCGTGCACGGCCATGACGGCTATCTCGACATTGCGGTGCTGATGGGCATCCCGGCGCTCTGCGTTGCCGTCTACACCTTCCTGATCGCACCGCTGCGCGATTACATGCGGATCCCGCCGCGCAAGGAGAACATCTATCTCGGTGACTTCTTCATGATGGTGGTGCTATTCACGGCGCTGAACGCTTTCCTCGAAAGCTTCTTCTTCCATCGCGGCGACCCGGTCTGGCTGTTCTTCGTGCTCGGCGTGCTTGGCCTGCGGCAAGTGTCGCTGCGGCCGATCGCGGTGCGCCGACGCTCCTGATCCCTTGGCCTGATCCCCTTGGCCTGATCTCCTTGGCCTGATCCCCTCGGCCTGATCCCTCGGCTGATCGGGCTGGCCTGATCCGTGCGCCCTCGAGGGGCTTTCCCGTCCGTCTGCGAGCGTCTAAGGAGAACCTTCTCGGAGGGTTCTCAATGACGATCAGGCTTGTTCTCGCCGGCTGCGGCAATATGGGGTACGCCATGCTTGCCGGCTGGCTGAAATCCGGCAAGCTTGCGCCGCAAGCCGTGTTCGTGGTCGAGCCCAATGCGGACCTGCGCAAACGCGCCGAGCACCTCGGTTGCAGTGCCGCCGCGGACGCGAACGGCATCCCCGCCGGCGCTGAGCCCGACCTCGTCGTCATCGCCGTGAAGCCGCAAGTCATCCGCGACGTCACCGCTGCCTACAAGCGTTTCGCCGATGGCAGGACCACCTTCGTCAGCATCGCTGCAGGTACGCCGGTCGCTACGTTCGAGCATATCCTCGGCCATCTCGCACCCATCATCCGCTGCATGCCGAACACGCCGGCGGCGATCGGCAAGGGCATGATGGTGGTCTATTCCAATCCACTGGTTACCGATGATGTCAGGCGTTTCGTTGCCGAGCTGCTGTCGGCGAGCGGTGTGGTGACGACGATCAACGATGAAGGCCTGATGGATGCGGTGACCGCGGTTTCGGGGTCCGGTCCGGCCTACATCTTCCACTTCATCGAGGCGCTGACGGTTGCCGCCGAGAAGGCCGGGCTGCCGGCAGAGACCGCCAGGCTGCTGGCCATGCAGACCGTCTATGGCGCCGCAGCACTCGCCGCCGAAAGCGGCGAGGACCCCGGCGTGCTGCGCCAGCAGGTTACCAGCCCCAACGGCACGACAGCCGCGGCACTTGCCGTGCTGATGGGCGAAGAGCGGCTGACGAAGCTGCTGACCGAGGCGGTGGAAGCCGCGCGGATAAGGTCGATTGAGCTGGGGAAATAACACCTGCGGGGCGTCAGGGCTGTGTGCAGCCCTGACCCGAGCCGGGCCGCATCAGCCCCACTTCATTTCACCCTTGGCGACCTTTGCGCCCAGCTCCAGCGACGAGACGTCGAGCAGATCGGGATAGCGCCGCTTCATCGCCGCAATCAGCTCGACGCTGGATTTCGCCTTGTCGGCTTCCTCATTGAAAGCTTCGAGATAGGCGCGGGTGAATTCCACCGCCGCCAAGCCGTCCGGCGCACCGGCGACCTGATGCGACGGCACCACGATCTTGGGTTTGCGCGCAGCGATTTCATCGAGCGCGGCAATCCATTTTTTGCGGTCGCCAATTGTTGGCTCGTCGGCAACCCAGACATGCACGCCCGACGAGATGAGTACGCCACCGAACACGGCTTCAAGGCTGGGCACCCAGAGATAGCGCCGGTCTTTCAGATCGGTAACGGTGACGATCTCGACCGCATTTCCTTCGATTTCAAGCGCGGTGACATCGGAAACGTCGGGAATGACGACATCCGCCAAGACATTTGGTCCATTGTCCTTGAGCTGCGGCCCCCAGACATCGAGCTTGCCCTGCACATTGGCCTTGATTGCCGCCACCGTCGCACCGGCCGCGATGACTTTGGCGCCCGGGAAGGCATCCGCGATGGGACGCAGACCGAAATAATAGTCAGGGTCGCTGCAACTGACATAGATCGTGGTCAGGGTCTTGCCCGTCGCCTTGATCGCATCCGCGACCGCCCGGCCATCGGACAGCGTAAATCCGCCGTCAAGCAGGATGGCTTCCTTCTCCCCGGTCAGCAGCACCGGCGTGCGGCGAAAACCGTTCTCGTCAGCCTGAAGGTAAGTCCATTTCAGCTTGGCGGCAGCCCTGGCTGCGGACGCCAGAGGCTGCAGCAGGGCAATCACGCCTGTTGTCAAAAGGGTTTTCATGGTTTCGCGTCTTGTCCAAACGGTCTGCAAGATTTCAATCCTCAAATCGGGTTCAAGTGATTGCGGGAGATTGGCACCGCCTCACCGTTTGAAAAACACTGATCAAAAATACAGACTGTCTGAATGGATCAGACAATACGGCCGACGATCTGCGTCAGGACGAGCAGTGGAGACCCGAGGATGACGAGGCGATGGGTTGCCGCTGGGCTGGCGCCCGTTAGACGCTCACCCCCCGTACAGCATCTCATCCTGCAACTTGCGCAGGGCGAACAGCTTGGTCGTCCGGTCGGGCGCGGCATTGTCGGCGGTCAGCAGCTCGCCTTTCCTGACCGGCTTCAGCACTTTGCCGCCTTCGAGCAGGCCGACCGGTACGGCGCGACTGCCGCGCGCATCTTCGACGGTCATGGTCCAGGAACGGTAGCAGGTTTCGCCGATGGCATCGAAGGTCTCGCCGGCGGCGAGACCGCGCTTGGCGACCGCGCAGACTTCGGCGACGGGCTTCGGCAGCGGCACCATGTCGGGCCGGCCGTAGAGCATGATGCGGGCCGCGGTCAGCGGCACTTCCAGCGACGTCAGATGATAGGGCCGGAAGAAGCTGTAATAGGGACCGTGACCGATATGCAGATCGTCCATGCGCTCGACGATGCGTGGATGCGTCGCCTCGACGATAACGAAGACGCCGGGCGCCACGCCCTTTCCGATCGTGTAGTCGACGACGCCCTTCTTCGACAGGATGCCACCATCGGCGCGTGGGATGAGCACTTTTGCCAGCTGGTCGCGGTCGGCCTTGGGACCGTGCATGCCGGGCACATCGGGCACCAGGCCGGTGGCGTTGGCGATGGCGCACATCTCGACCATGGTTTTCGAACCGTCGACGAACTCGACCAGCATGCGCGGGTTCATGTTGCGGCGGATCGCTTCCTCGCGATAGTCGTCCGGCACCGCGTCGTGGTTGAGCGGGTTGTTCTTGCCCTTGCCGGCGGAGACGATGGTGTAGCCGAGCGCCGAAGCGAACTCGATTAGTTCCATGCAGCTCGACGGTTCGTCGCCGGCGCCGACCGAATAGACGACGCCGAGCCGGTCCGCCTGCTGCTTGAGATAGCAGCCAATGGTGACGTCGGCCTCGACATTCATCATCACCAGATGCTTGCCGTGTTCCATCGCCTTCAGGTCGAAATCGGCGGCGACCCCGGGTTTTCCGGTGGCGTCGATGACAACGTCGATCAGCGGATTGGTGACCAGCATCTCGTTTGAGGTGATGGCGATTTTTCCGGCCTCGATCGCCGCGGTGACCTTCGACGCGGCGTCGGCCTCGACCGCCATCGCCTCATCGCCATAGGCGATGCGGATAGCGTCGCGGGCTGTATGCGGACGGCGGGTGGAAATCGCCGAGACCGAGATGCCCGGCATCAGCATGCCTTGCGTGACCAGATCGGTGCCCATTTCGCCGGAGCCTATGACGCCGATGCGCACCGGGCGGCCTTCGGCGGCGCGCCTTGCGAGATCGCGGGCCAGTCCGGTCAGGGCGACATTGGTCATGCAGATATCCGTGGTTTCTTGATTTGCAGGCGGGAATAGCAGGGAACTGCCCTGCTTTGCCAACGAAACCGGAGGACAGCGGCAATTTCTCCGACAATAAGGTCTGCCGAGCGTGCTCCCCTCGTCGCAGACGCCGGATGAGCAGGTACCGCGTCAAACCACTCTGACGTAGCTGGTCATGCCGGTTTTCTGATGCTCGATGATGTGGCAATGCAGCAGCCAGTCCCCGGGATTGTCCGCGACGAAGCCGAGTTGCACCTTCTCGTTGGGCTGGATGAGATAGGTGTCGGAGATGACAGGCTGAACCTGGCGCGTCGAGGACGACAGCACCTTGAAGCTCATGCCATGCAGATGGATCGGATGCGATTGCGGCGTCAGATTCTCCATATCGACGACATAACTTTTGCCGAGTTTCAGTTCGGCCAGCGGTGCGGTCGGGTCAGGCGTGTCGCCCGGCCACGGCACCTTGTTGATGGCCCAGAAGGAGTAGCCAAGCGTGCCGCATATGCTGTCGCTCGGCACATTTTCCGCCGTGGCGCTGAGCGAGAGGGCAATATGCTGGGCACTGGAGAGATCTACCTCCGCGACTGGATTAGTCTCCAGGGGCGCCAGGTCGCGCACATCACGTTTGAGAGAACTTCCTGTCGCCCGCAAGGTGGCCAGGGTTTTCGGCTTGGTGCCCCTGACATCGCCCAGGCTGACGATCGCGCCCTCCTGGTCGGGCATGCGGATGGCGAGTTCCATGCGCTGCCCCGGTCCAAGCAGCAAGGCATCGGGCGCAAAACGCTGCGGCACCGGATTGCCGTCGAGCGCGATGACCGCCGATACCGCGCCCTCGACCCGAAAGGCGTAGATGCGGGTGACATCGGTGATCGCGACCCGCAGCCGAACCAGCCCGCCGGCCGGCGCGTCGAATTGCGGCTGGTCGAGCCAGTTGGCCGTGCGCACCGTGCCATAGGTGCCGGTCTTTGCGGCATAGCGCGGCCGAAACTGCTGGATGAACTGGGCATCGTCGCCGAGACGCCAGTCACGCAGATTGACCACCGCTTCGGCGTCGAATGCCGGATCGCCGGGGTTTTCGACCACGATCACGCCGGTCAGGCCATGGCCCATCTGCTCCAGCGTGTTGCAATGCGGGTGATACCAGAAAGTGCCGGCGTCGGGCGGGGTGAAGGCGTAGTCGAAATGATCGCCGGTATAGACGTAAGACTGAACCAGGAAGGGGACGCCGTCCATCTTGTTTGGGACGCGGATGCCGTGCCAGTGGATCGTCGTCGGATCGTCGATGCCGTTGACAAGGCGTGCCGCGAAAGGTTCGCCCTTTTTCATCCGCAGCACCGGCGGCATTCCAGCTTCGCCATACGTCAGCACATCGCGAGTCTGGCCGACATCCATGAGCTTAGCCTGGATCTTTGCCGTCTTGAGCACCACAGGTTCCGGGCTGGCCGCGGCCCAGCCGCCGAGCCTGGCCATGGCTGCGAGCCCAACGCCGCTCGCCCCGGCAACCGCGGCCGTTTTCAAAAGCCCGCGGCGGGTGAGTACGGTCATAAGGCGCTCCGACTGAAACACTGCGCATGACCTAGACTGGGACGGCGACCGGCGCAAATGCGGATTTTGGCATATCGCATCTCGGTCATACCATGGCGAGCGATGACATTTGCTTGCGCACCATTGTGAACGCCGGCGTGGCGGCCCCTTTATCCGCACCCGATGCGCGGCTCGGGTCTCAATGCAATTCGGCCAGCAACGCCTGCGCTTCGGCGAGGTTCTTTTCGGAGCCGGCGGCGAGATCGTCCATCTTGTGCTCGCGGAAGATGACGAGCGCGTCCTGACAAGCAGCTATCGCTTCCTGCGCCATTACCTTGTCCTTGTGGACGGCGCCGAGATCGACCAGCACGTCGCATAGGTCCTGTGTAAAGGCGACAGCCGGCACAGCCTTGATCTTCTTTTGCACCACGATCGCCTCGCGCAGGATCATCGAGCGATGAGACGTCGGCATCGATGGGGACCAGATAATTCTCGCCGCCTCGCACCGACCTCATCTGGACCGACGGCACGCGGCCCTCGCTGGCCGAGCCGGATTTCCAGGCGCATGTGCTGGGGCCACATCCCGCTGAGCCGCATCGGCGACCCGATCGACGTTGCCGGAACCGTGGTGTTCCTGGCCTCGCCGGCGGCATCGCTGATCACCGGCGCCAACATCCTGGTCGATGGTGGCTGGTCGGTGGCCTGAACCGCCGGCGCTTTACCGCTAAGCGGCTCACCGTTTCTGCGAAAAGATGAGCCGCTTTGTCTTTTTGTTTTGACGCAATTCCGGACGGAAAACCGCTCACTCTTTTCCTGGAATTGCTTATCTGATCACGATCGTCGCGTTCGGGATCTTGACGCCGTTGCTGCCCGGGAAGGACGCGCCAAGAAACGCCTTCATGTCATCGATGATGGCGATGACGCGCTGGCGGCTGTCGACAAAATTGATGTCGTCGGTGGCGGCTGCAAGCTTGGTCGCCGAGTTGATGCAGCCGATCGAAGACAGGAAGCCTCGGCCCGGATGCATCAGGATCCCGACCCGTTTGCCGGTCGGCAGCAACAAAAGGCCGGGGCGCTTGAGCGCCGCCGGGTTGACGTTCGACGTGTAGCCGATCGTCACATATTTGGCGCCGGCCTGGGTGAACACATTATAGGTGCCGACCTCGACACAGCGATTGTTACCGGCAGTGCTGTTGTCGCCTGGACCTTTCGTTTCGGCAGTCACTCCGGAAAGACCGGCGACTTTGACACCGTCATGAAAGACTTCATATTTGCCCACTGTTCTGCGCTTCACGCCTCTGGTCTGCTCACCAGTACGCGTAATCCTTAATTCCCAATTCTTGGCCATTTCACCCTCCCCGCCTGTTAAAAATCGTTGCTCAAGACATCAATAAATTCGAGCGCGTCGGCAATGATGTGTTGCCGATCGCGATTGCTACACAGAAATGTTGCTTTCGGACTGTGAGTTTGTTCACTCCAAGCAAGAACTTTTCGGCCGCACACCGGCTGGAGCGAAGACATGGCGGCCCGGAGTGACTTTGCGATCGTCGAATACCGGGCCACGAATTCGGATGCGGCACGTCCTGCATGCCGCCGTGCAGGGCTGGAGTCTGTTGTCAGACGGCCTTTATGAAACGAAGCCACCCGGCAGTCTTGTGGCCTGACAGGCGTCACGGTCGAATGGCTTTGCCCGACGCTGTCCGGGCCTTTAGTGTTATCCCCGCACGAAGCGAAGCGCTGTATGTCACGGGTATGATGTGGATCGCATCCATTTGACCGAAGGTGCGGCCGGCGCCGACGCCAGGCCGTGGAACAGCATCGCCGACAGCCTTGCCGGCGACTGGACGGTCCGCCGCACGATCATCGATTTCCTTGCCGGTGCGACATACAATTTCACCGGCAACGCTGCCGTCACTGCCGATGCATTCACCGAGCGCGGCGTCATGCAAATCGGCGCTCATGCGATGCCGGCGAGCAGGGCCTACCGGCTTGAGTTGCGCGACCATTCGATCCGGATTCTTCGTGCCGACGGCAGCGAATTCATCCTCCTCGAGCCGAAGGCTGCGCAAAGCGTCCAGCATCATTGCGGCGCCGATGTCTATGCCGGGCGCTTCTTGTTTCGCGGCCCGGACGAATGGGCCGAGGCGTGGCGGGTCAAAGGCCCGCGCAAGAATTATGCTAGCTTCAGCCGGTTCCATCGCCTTGATGCCGGGAATGTTGGGCGCGCGAAACCTCTTCCAGGTAATTGATAAAGACCCGGACTTTCGCGGGCAGGAATTTCCGGCGGAGATAAATCGCGGCGAGGCTGAAGCCGGTCATGCTCCATCCTTCCAAGATTGGTACCAGTCGGCCGGTGGCAATATCATCATCGACAATGAATGACAGGCCGAGCACGATGGCCAGGCCTTGAACGGCAAGCTCGCGCAGGACATCGCCGTTGTTGGCGCGAACGATTGGATTGATGCGCACCGATGTTGCTTGGCCTTGCCGGTCGACCAGATTCCAGCTCTCACCTGTCGATAGAAACCCCGGCTCGCCGGGGTTTCGCTTAATGGAAAACAGACGGGCCTGCCGCCGTTCGGCTCAGCGGTCGGCTTCAATCGTCTGCGCAAGGCAGCACAGCGGCGGTCAGACCATCTTTGCCATTATCTTGGCCATATCCGCCGCGTCGAACGCTCTCAATGTCTGAGTCCTGATGTTGCCTAGCGATGCGATCGATAAGGCTAGTGCGGTCGCAGCAATGTCGTCGTCGGCTTCGGCAATCGCCACAACATCATGCTGACCAAGCGTCCACAACAGGGTGTGAACCTTGATGCCGTTCTTGCTGGCCATCGCCTTGAAGGCCTCAGCACGTTTCTGAGTATCCTTTATGCTCTTGATACCTTGATCTGTGAAATTCGAGAGCAATACGTAATAAGCCATTTGTTCCTCCCATGATGGGAGCGGGCGGGCACTCACGGCGCGTCCGCCGTCTCCCGGAACTACGATATCACGAGTCAGGTGCGCGAACCACTTGGGGCAAGCAAGGCCATGCCTTGCAAATCAAGGGCTTCAATGATTTCAGGGAGATAGACTGGTGCTGCGAGAGAGGATTGAACTCTAACTTATATCAATAAAATCAATGATTTACGACAATATTTGTTACGTTGTGACGGTCGATCAAAGGGACTGAAACCTCTGGTGTGCGCGCCTTAGGGCGTTCGGCCTGGACCTACCCGGCCATTCTCCTTCTCTCCTCAAGGCACCACGCGTTGTGGCGTCGAACGCTTGGATCCCTGCGCCACCAATTGGAAGGACCGACAGGCGTTTACGACGAACCATACGCGCCGTGATGATAGATCAGTGCTGGGCCGGGTTCTCCGCTCACCACATGCTGGACGCTGCCGAGGACCAGCGCGTGGCTGTGGCGAATAATCGTATCCTCGACCGTGCAGTCGACGGCTGCAAGCGCCCCGTCGAGTGCCAGTGCGCCGCTTGCAAGGCTGGACCAGCGCGCTCCCTCGTAACGCGCCGGACCCTTGAGGCCACCGCGCCCTGCGAAGCGGTCGGCAATCGCGATCTGGTCGGCGCGCAGCACATTCACGCAGAAGTGCCGGTGCCGGCTGATGGCTGCCCAAGTCGACGAACTCAAATTGATGCTGACGACCATCACCTCCGGTTCGACCGACAAGGAGTGGGCGGTGGTAACGGTAGCGCCCGTCCGCTCGTCGCCAATACCTGCGGTGACCACGGACACGGCTCCGGCCAGGTGTCGCATGGCGAATTTCAAGGGAATCCGAGTTTCATCCAGGAGAATGCGTTCGGTGAGTGTCATCTGGATAGCCTCATCTTGTTCGCGGCTTCACGACGCCTTGCGACGCGAAGCCGTCTGGTATCCCAACCATTGGTGAATTTCGGCAGCGATGCCCTCGGCATGCGCGGTGACTTCAGGAATGCCCATCAGTTCGCCGACGCTACCGCGTGCCAACGGTCCGCTGACGAAAATATTGTCGGCCGGGCGGCCCGACGCGCCGACCGCGCGGCCGTGGCTGTCGGTGTCGAGACCAAGGCCGGTCGGGTCAAGACGGACCAGGCCCAGATGTCCAAGGGTGGCAATCGCCGTGTTGGCGCGAAGAATATCGGCGTGCGCCGGACCGGTCGTCACGATCACGCTGTCGAACGCTTCGACGATGAGGTCGTGTCGGCGCCTTGGCCGCTGTGTGACGCGGATACGCCCGTCGGCCCCTTCGGCCGCGACAATCGATGCGGCGCGATAGGCGAGCGTGCCCTCGGCAAGGCGGCGATCCAGCACGGCCGCTACCTGTGGCGCGATGCGGAAGCGATGCACGTCCCAGAGCGCGCGAAGATGGCGCACCACGCGGCGCTGCTCGGCGAGCGGCAAGGCCTGCCAGATGAACTGCCCCTGACGCCGGACAGCGTCGAGGACGGGATACCAGTCTTCGCCCTGTCGCGTCGCAGCCGCGATCGTAGCTCGGATGCGCCGGAGCAGCTCTGTCGCGCTGCGCGAAGGCAGGCTGGTGAAGTCGCCGATCGGGTCGCCCTGCATCGCGGCTTGCACACGCGAGCGATAGCCATGGCGCGACAGTGCGACGATGCGGCCTCGATGATCTCCGCGATCGAGCGTGGCGATGACGTCTGCCGAGGTCAGCCCGGTGCCGACGATGAGAACATGGTCATCGCGACCAATCGCCTGCAGCCGTTCGAGATCGTAGGGATTGCCCACCAGCCCGGCGGCGGCCACGCTGTGCAGCGGCGCCGGCAACGCCGGCAATGGATGCGTCGCCGCGATCACCACTGCATCGGCGGCAAGCGTCGCGCCATCGGACAGGACGAGCCGGTAGCCCTCGCTACTGCGCTCGACCGAAGCAACTTCGGCCCTGACATGGCGGATCGCTTTGCCCTGCAGGAAGGGCTGCAGGTGGGATTCGACATAGCGGCCGAAGACCCGACGCTGCGGGTAGACCGCGCCGCTGGCGGCGATGGCCTGCATATCGTCCAGAATGGCCTCGGTCCGCTCCAGCCAGTCGGAAAAATGGCCGTCCTCCCCTGAGATCAGAGTCATTCTGGATGCCCGCACGTTGATGCGGTGCGAGGGATCGGCCGTGGAATAGGCAAGACCATAGCCGAGCCCGTCACGCGGTTCGACGACAACGATATCGGCCGCGCCGGCCGGCAACAGCCGCGCCAGGTGAAAGGCGGTTGCGGCGCCGGAAAAGCCGCCGCCGATGATGGCGACCGCCGGTCTCCTTGCCATGTGGGAAGCCCTCAAGATTGGCTCGCGCGGAGCGGCGATGGTCGATGATCGCCGGCTACGGTCTCGCCGAACGGCCCCATGTTCACGGTCGTCGGCCGAGTCGAGATTTCGTGATCGAGCGGCAGCAGCGGCAGCACCAGTTCACCGAAGCGATAGGCTTCCTCCAGATGCGGATAGCCGGACAGGATGAACGTATCGATGCCGATGCGCCGGTATTCGTCGATCCGCTCCGCCACCGTCGCCGCGTCGCCGACCAATGCGGTGCCGGCGCCACCGCGCACCAGGCCAACGCCGGCCCACAGGTTCGGGCTGATTTCGAGCTTGTCGCGGCTGCCCCCATGCAATCGGCTCATGCGCGACTGGCCGACCGAATCCATGCGCGCGAAAACCTTTTGCGCCTCGGCGATCGTCTTGTCGTCCAAGCGGCTGATCAGGCGGTCTGCGTCCGCCCAGGCCTCGTCATTGGTTTCGCGGACGATGACGTGAAGCCTGATGCCGAAGCTCACGTCGCGTCCGGCTTTCTCGGCAAGGTCGCGCACATGGTCAACCTTGGCAGCGACGTCCGCCGGCGGCTCGCCCCAGGTCAGGTATTTGTCGATCTGCTCGGCAGCGACTGCGTTGGCTGCTTCCGACGAGCCGCCGAAATAGAGCGGCGGATGTGGCGTCTGCACCGGCGGAAACAGCAGTCGTCCGTCCTCGATCCGGAAATGCTTGCCCTCGAAGGCGACGGTTTCGCCGCTGAGCACCGCCTTGTAGATGTCGAGGAATTCCCGCGTTACCTCATAGCGCTCGTCATGGCTGAGGAAGATGCCGTCGCCCTTGTTCTCCACCGGATCGCCGCCAGTGACCACGTTGATCAGCAAGCGCCCACCTGAAATGCGGTCGAGCGTCGAGGTCATGCGTGCCGCGAGCGTCGGCGATTGCAGTCCCGGCCGCACCGCGACGAGGAAGCGTAGCCGCTGTGTCAGCGGCGCCAGCGCCGACGCCACCACCCAGCTGTCCTCACAACTGCGTCCGGTCGGCAGCAACGCGCCATAATAACCGATGGCGTCAGCGGCTTTGGCGACCTGGGTGAGATAGGGCAGATCGACCGCCCTGCCGCCCTCGGAGGTGCCGAGATAGCGGCTGTCGCCATGCGTCGGGAGAAACCACAGGACCTTGATCCTGTCGGGAATGGCAGTGCTCATGAATAGTCCTTTGTGACTTTACGGCGTTCTTGCTCAGCTCCAGGCGTGGAGCGGAGGGTTGACGTCGTTCAGGTAATAGTTGCCGAGGATCGCGTATTTCCAGCGCACCGGATCGTGCAGCGTGTGGGTGCGGGCATTGCGCCAATGGCGATCGAGATTGTGCTCGGCCAGTGTCGATCGCGTGCCGGCGAGTTCGAACAGTTTGTTGGTGGCGTTGATGGCGATCTCGGTGGTGAGGATTTTGGATTCGGCAACCGCGATCTGCGCTTCCGCGACGGTCTTCTCGTTCGGATCGGCCACGGCACGATCGACCGCGAGGCCGGCCTTTTCCAGAACCGCCTCGGCCGCATTGGCCCGCAGGCGAAGATCGCCGATAGCCTGGATCGTATAGGGATCCTGCCAGGCATGATCGACACCGCTGTCGATCCATGCGCGCGATTTGGTGCGCACGAAGCTGACCGTCTCGTCGATCGCCGCCTTGGCGATGCCGAGATCGACCGCGGCCTGGATGATCTGGAAGATCGGTCCGTCCGCTGTCGGCTTGTCGTAACCCTTGTAGCCGGGAACCAGATGCGTCTTCGGCACCTTCACATTGTCGAGCAGGACAGTGCCGGACAACGTCGTCTTCTGGCCGAAGCTCGACCAGTCGTCGATGACGGTCAATCCGGGGGCGCCGCGATCAGCGATGGCATACCAGGCGCGGCCCTCGTCATCGAGCGCCACGATCGGCACCAGATGGGCAAGCAGCGCGCCGCTTGAATAGAATTTCTGGCCGTTGACGACGACATGGTCACCGGCATCGACGAACTTGGTCTCGAAGTCGGCGGCACGCTTGGAGCCGAACTCGGAAAACGCGTTGCCGAAGCGGGTGCCGGATAGCGCCTCGGCAAAGAGCAGCTTCTTCTGGGCCTCGTCCGAGACGGTGCGGATAGCGGCAACGACACCGAGATGGTTCTGCGGAATCTGACCGAGCGAGGGATCGGCCGCCGAGATGATGGTGATTACCTTCGACAGCGTCACATAGGAGACCTCCGGGCCGCCATAGGCCTTCGGCACATTGATCGACCACAGGCCGCTCTGCGAAAACGCATCGAGCTCTTCCTTCGGCCAGATGCGCTCGCGGTCCCGCTTCGAGGCTTCCCTGGCAAACTCAACGGCCAGTTTTTCGGCAACGGCGATCGCCTCGGCATCGGTCTTGATGACATGCGCCTTGGCCGACGGGCGCTCGACCGGAGGCACGGCGACGCGCGCGTCGGACGGCTGCTTGGATTGGATGGTCATGCTGCGGTCTCCTGAGGAAAATGTTGCGATGGAAGCGGCGCGCCGCCGAGATAGTAGGTCTTGATGTCGTCGCGCTGGCGCAGGTCGGCAGCCGACCCTTCCAGCACGCTTTTTCCGTTTTCGAGCACGGTGGCGCGGTCGGCATATTTCAGCGCCACTGCCGAATTCTGCTCGGCGACAAGGATCGAAAGACCTTCGTCCCGATTGAGCCGCTTCAAAGCGCTAAAAATCTCGTCGACGATCAGCGGCGCCAGCCCCATCGAAGGCTCGTCGAGCACGAAGAGTTTCGGCCGTGACATCAGCCCGCGACCGATGGCCGTCATCTGCTGCTCGCCGCCGGACGTGAGGCCGGACCGCGTGCGCCGTTTCTCGAGAAGCCTCGGAAACAGAGTGTAGACACGCTCAAGGTCGGTCTTTACGCCAGCGCGCGAGGACGAACGCCCCAGCGCCCCGGTCAGAAGGTTCTCCTCGACCGTTAGCGACCGGAAACAGTGCCTGCCCTCGAGCACCTGGACCAGGCCCTTGCGGACGAGGTGCGAGGGGCTTGCCCTGGAAACATCCTCGCCATCGAAAATGATCCGGCCCGCCGTGACAGAGCCGCGCTCTGCCGGCAGAAGATTGGATGCGGCGCGCAACAGCGTCGTCTTGCCGGCGCCATTGGAGCCGAGCAGCGCGACGATCTCGCCTCTGCTGACCGTCAGGTCGACGCCGTGCAGGGCGGCGATGGCGCCGTTGTAGACGGCCTCCACGCGGCTGACTGACAGGATCGGATTTTCCGGGCTGGACATCGATAACTCCGCGGGGAAGATGGATGGCACGGCCGGCCCGAGAGCCGGCCGTGAGGTCGTCAAACTCAGTTGCTGACCACCGCATCGGCGTCTTCGGCCGTGCGGATCTTAAGACCCTTTTCCTTGGCATAGGCCTCGGACGACTTCTCGATGATAGGGCGCAGCAGCTTCCAGTCGGGCGCGATCCAGTCGGAGACGACGTTCCACTTCTTGCCGTCCCACTGCTGGAAGGTCACGTAGCCGTCACCCTCGTGATTGTCCCAGGAGACGTTGATGGAGTGGAACAGGTCCTTGGCGCCGAGTGCCTCGACGCGCGCCGGGTCGAGCTTGAGATGTTCGAAGCCCCAGCGAACCTCATCGCCGGTCAGCGTGCGATTGCCGAATTTGGCCTGCGCGATGCGGATGGCTTCGACATTGAGGATGCCGTTGACGATGCCGAGATTGTGGTAGACCGAGCCAATGCGGCTCTTGTCCTCGAGATTACCCTTGCCGGCGTCGTAGACCGTCTTGACGATCTCCTTGACGACCGGATAATCGGCGCCCGACGCTTGGGTGGTGATCGCTGTATAGCCCTTGGCGGCGTCACCGGCGGGGATGACGTCCTCTTCGGAGTTGGACCAGACATTGCCGACGATGTGATCGGCCGGGAAGCCGGTCTTCTGGGCGGTCTTCAGAGCGACCGGGTTCATCACGCCCCAGCCGCGCAGCACGACATAGTCGGGATGCTCGCGACGGATCGTCAGCCACTGCGCCTGCTGTTCGTTGCCCGGATGCGGAACCTCGATCTGCGACAGTTCGAAGCCATATTTCTGGGAAAGCAGCTCATAGATCGGGATCGTCTCCTTGCCGTAGGGCGAGCCGTGATAGAGCACCACGATCTTCTTGCCCTTGAGCTTGTCCAGGCCGCCTTCCTTGGAGGCGATATAGTTCACGATGCCCGAGGTTTCGCTGTAGGGATTGAGCAGCAGCGGGAAGACGTAAGGAAACACGCGCCCGTCGGTGGTGTCGGTGCGGCCGTGGTTGATGGTGATCAGCGGCACCTTGTCGTCGGTGATGCGGTCGATCATGGCGTAGGCGATGCCGACCGACAGCGGGTTCCAGGCGGCGATGCCCTGATTGCTCTTCAATCGTTCGTAGACCTCGACGCCCTTCTCGACCTCATACTGGGTCTCGCCCTCGCTCCAGGTCAGCTTGACGCCATTGACGCCGCCGTCGCGGATGTTGATCAGGTTGAGATAGTCGATGAAGCCGCCGAAGAAGCCGGTGCCGCCGGCGGCGTAGGGGCCGACGCGGTAGCTCTGCAGCGGGAAATACTGTTCGTCGGCGTGCACAGCTGTCGTGCCGAGCACGAAAGCGGTGGCGATCGCCGCTTTCTTGAGGTGACTGAAGAAGGTCATGAGTTTCGTCTCCTGAGGTTGTGGGTCCGTGAGAGAATGTCGAGCGGCGCTCAGCTGGACCTTGAGCCGATCCGTCGTTTCAGGCGGTCAAAGAGGGCCGACAGCCCGTTCGGTTCCGCGATGAGGAAGATGATGATGAGGGCGCCAAGCACGATGCGCTGGCTCATGTCGAGCACACCCGAATCGAATAAGCCGCCGAATACGAAGGCGCCGAACCGGGACAGAAAGAGCGGGAAGACGACGATGAACGCCGCCCCCAGAAAGGCGCCGCGTATCGATGCCAGCCCACCGATGATGATGATAAACAGGATCTGGAACGAGCGGTCGAGATTAAAGCCGGCTGGCTCGACGGTGCGCAGATAGGTGAAAGCCCACAGCACGCCGGCGACGCCGATGATGAAGGACGAAATGGCGAACGCCAGCAGCTTGGTCCGCAGCACCGGAACGCCGATCACGCGCGCGGCGGTTTCGTTGTCGCGCACCGCGATGAAATTGCGGCCGGTGGCGCTGTTGACCAGCCGCCAGACCAGCGCCGTTAGCACGATGACAGTGGTGACCGAGAGCAGGTAGCGTCCGGTGGCGCTGTCGAGCGAAAACCAGGCAACGGCAAGATGCGGCGCGGAAATCACCCCTGACGGATTGTCGTTGGAGAACCAGCCGAACTTGGTCAGCGCCCACTGCACGAAAAACTGGGCGGCGAGCGTCGAGACGGCGAGATAGAAGCCGCGCAGGCGCAGGCTCGGCAATCCGAAGATTACGCCGATGCCGGCTGCTGAAATCCCGGCCAGGATCATGGTCGCGACCAGCGGCAGTCCGTCGACCCTCAGGTTAAAATTGTATGCGGCGAACGCCCCGACCGCCATAAAGGCGGAAGAGCCCAACGAAAGCTGGCCGCAATAGCCGGTCAAAAGGTTGAGGCCGACCGCCGCCAGGCTGAGCGCCAGGAACGGCAGCAGGATTGCCTCTACCAGATAGCTCGACGCATAGGCCGGGATCAGCCCGTAGGCGACGACGATCAGCACGGCCGGCAAAGCGAATTTCCGGGCGATTTTCAGCCAGTCGATTGGAAGTCTTGCGGCATCGAACGCTTGCACGGCCATCGGTCAGACCCTTTCGACAGTCTTCTGGCCGAACAGGCCAGATGGACGCACTAACAGAACGACCAGCGCCAGCGCATAGGCGAACCAGCCTTCAATGCCGCCGCCGACGAAGGGCCCGAGATAGACCTCGGCGAGTTTTTCACTTGCGCCGATGATGAGGCCGCCAATGATGGCGCCAAGGATGGAATCGAAGCCGCCAAGCACGAGCACCGGCAGTGCCTTCAGCACGATCAGCGACAGCGAGAATTGAACGCCGAGGCGTGCACCCCACAAAAGTCCCGCGACGAGCGCCACGAAGCCGGCGGCCGTCCACACCGTTCCCCAAATTCGGGGGAGGCGCAGCCCGACGGCAAGTGCCGCGAACTGGTCGTCGGCGACGGCGCGAAACGCCAGCCCGACGCGGGTCCAGTAGAAGAATGCGCTCAAGCCCGCCACCATCGCCGCGGCAATGCCAGCTGCGAGAAGATCGAACGACGAGATCAGAATACCGCCGACTTCAAAGGGCGTGTCGTCGATGCCTAGATCGAGCCCATGGACCTGCGTGCCCCAGATCAGCTGGGCTGCACCCTCGATGATGTAGGACAAGCCAAGCGTGGCCATGAAGAGGGTCATCGGCGAGCGGTTGACCAGCGGTCTGAGCACGGTTCGCTCGATGGTGAAACCAAGGGCAACCATGACCGCGAAGGTTATCAGCAGTGCAAGCGCAAACGGGATGCCGCGTTCGACCAGGCTGACAAAGGTCAGTGCTGCAAAAAGCACCATCGACCCTTGCGCGAAGTTCAGCACGCCCGACGTCTTGTAGATCAGCACGAAGCCGATGGCGACGAGCGAATACATGACGCCAGAGAGCAAGCCGCCGACCAGCACCTCGATGACGAAGAGAAAATCGTAGTAGCTCATCAGATACCCTCGCCATCTTCGCCTTCGGCGATGCCGAGATAGGCCCGGATCACTTCTGGATCGGCGCGCACTTCGGCCGGCGTGCCGTCGGCGATCTTGCGGCCGTAGTCGAGCACGGCGACGCGGTCGGACAGGCCCATGACGACGCCGATGTCGTGCTCGATCAGGATGATGGTGACGTCGTGCCGGTCGCGCGCAGCGCGCACGAAACCGGCCATCTCGGCTTTCTCGGTCGCCGTCATGCCGGCCATAGGTTCGTCGAGCAACAGGATCTTCGGCTCCGCAACCAGCGCGCGGGCCAGTTCGACCCGCTTCTGTAGCCCGTAGGGCAGCGTCGCGACCAGGCGATCGGCGACGGGCTCCAGATGCAGGAAGGCGATTGTCTGGTCGACCTTTTCGGAGATTCCCGCATCTTCGCGCCGGGCGCGCGGCAGGCCCGCAATATGGTCGACGAAACTGGCGCGCCTGGTGTGGACCCGGCCCGACGCAATGTTGTCGCGCACTGAAAGCCCGGGAAACAGTGCCAGGTTCTGGAAGGTCCGCGCGACGCCCAGCCGTGCCAGACGGCTCGCCGGCACACGGGAGAATGACTGGCCGGCGATCGCGATCTTGCCTTGGTCGGCGTGATAGAGGCCGCTGATGATGTTGATCAGCGAGGATTTGCCGGCGCCGTTGGGGCCGATCACGGCGCGAATTTCGCGGCTCTTTACCTCGAGGTCGACATCGCTCAGGGCCGTGACGCCGCCGAAGGATATGCCGATCCCGCTCAGAGCCAGGATCGCATCGGCCTTTGCCGGCAGTCGCGCCTGGCCCGTGTCCGCAACAGGACCAGCGCCAGCAAGAATGCCGGAGATTTCGGGCGCACGCTCGTATGCGGCGGCCCCCAGCGAAGCACCAATCATGACACGTTCCTGATTTTTGAAGTAGCGCGCGGCCCTCAGGCCGCGCGGTTCTATTCCGCGGCGACAAGCTCCCTGTCGCGCGCCGCTTCCAGTTCGCGCACCAGCGGGATGACATGCTTGCCAAAGAACTCGACCTCTTCCTGGAAGTGCAGGAAGCCGAGCAGGATCAGACTGGCTCCGGCATCCTTCAGCTTGAGGATGCGTTCGGCGATCTGTTCCGGCGTGCCGATGAGGTTGCTGCGGAAGCCGTCATTGTATTGCACGAGATCCTCAAGGGATGACTTCGCCCAGTTGCCTTCGCCTTCGGGCGACGCCTTGCCGGCATTCTTGACCTGGTCGGCGAAACCCTGGACCGCCTCGGGGTTGGCCTTGGCGACGATCTCGTCCAGCACAGCGCGCGCTTCCGCCTCAGTTTCGCGAGCAATGGCAAAGGCGTTGACGCCAATCTTGACCTTGTGGCCGTTGGCCTTCGCCTTGGCCTGGATATCGTCGACCTGCTTCCTGATTTCTTCCGGCGTGTTGCCGTTGGTGAAATACCAGTCGGAGACACGCGAAGCCATGTCGCGCGCGGCCCGCGATGAGCCGCCCTGGAAGATTTCGGGCTGGGGATCAATCGGCTTCGGCTTCATCGAATAGTTTGTGAAGCGATAGAAATCGCCCTTTAGCGTGAAATTGTCCTCGGTCCAGATGCCGCGCAAGGCACGGATGAATTCCTCCGAGCGACGATAGCGCTCGTCATGGTCGAGCCAGAGTTCGCCGATGGCTGCGAACTCGCCGCGGAACCAGCCACTGACGACGTTGACGGCAACGCGGCCATTGGTCAGGTGATTGATGGTGGCGATCTGCTTGGCTGCCAGCGCAGGATTCCACGGACCAGGCAGAATGGCGGCAATGACCTTGAGCGTCGTGGTGGCGGCAAGCAGCGCGTGGCTGAACGACACGGATTCATGCTGGTTGTCGGCACCGTAGCCGGCGGTGAAGCGGATCTGGCTCAGCGCATAGTCGAAGCCGTTGGCCTCGGCGATCTGGGCAAGCTTGCGGTTGTAGTCGATGTCCCAACCGGTCCGCTGCTCGATGTTGGAGATGACCAGTCCCCCGGAGACGTTCGGGACCCAATAGGCGAATTTGATGGCGTCGGAATGCGAGGTCATGGTTGTTGTCCCCTTCTTGATTGGCTCAGCCGACGCGTGCTGCGACGGCGGTGTTTGCGTGACTGGAATTGACCAAGGAGACCGCTTCGGTAGCGGCCCGTGAAATGCGCTCAGTAATGGCCGCGCCGACGATTTCGGCTCCGATGAAATCGTCGGGCGCGCCGTAAACGCCTGTTGGGACGGTGACGGCGCCGAAAAAGCCGAACAACGGGCGGAGCTGATGTTCGAGAACCAGGCCGTGGTAGGGGCTACCGCCGGTCGCCGCGAGCAGCACAGTCTTGCCGGCCAGCGCGCGATAATCGACGAGGTCGAACAGGTGCTTGAGCGCGCCGGTGTAGGACGCCCTATAGACGGGCGTTCCGACCACCAGCAGGTCGGCCTTCTCCACGCGCTGGATGATTGCTTCACCGGTCGCGCCGAGCGCGCCGCGGGAAAGCCCGGCGAAAAGCGAAGGCGCTGCCTCGGTGATTTCGATCAGCCCGGTGTCGGATGGGACACGCGATGCGATCGCCTTGACCAGCGCATTCACCACCGCCGTGGTGCGGGATGGCGTGCTAACGCCGCCTGATATTCCTAAAACTGATAGCCGTACCAACTCGTCTATCTCCCAGGCCCTGCATGCGCATCGGGTCATTTCCAAACCGGAGGAGACGATATTCGACAAAATCTATAGAGATAAGAAACTAGGTTTCGATTTTGGGCCCTTCAGGAGAAAAATCGGGTTCGGCTAATGTTCGGTAGCAACGTCCATCTGGTGACGGCCGAGACTGATCAAAAACGCTCGCAGTCATCCATCGACATTTTCAAACGCCGCAGTGCCTGAGCAATATGGTTCGTTCCCAAGACCAGTGAGACGATGCCTACGGTGTTGAACACGACGACCCACCATTTGCCACCACTCCAGCAGGTTCTGCTTGGTAAGCCTACGGGCGTCGTCGTGGCCGACGAACTTGCGCAAGTTGGCGAAAACGAGAGTCCAGCGCTTACGCGGCTCTTTGCCTTTCCTGCAGAGCGCTCATCAAGGTAGTCGACAAGCAGGCCCTTCAGGGACACGAGCATCCTCAACGGGCTGGGCAGTCGTTAGCAGCGGATGCGAGGGGCTACCTGTGAAGTTGCCCTCGTTTCGCTCGCCACGCCTCGACAACGCCTCATGGCTCGACGAGCCGAGCAAAATACCGGCCGTCCCGGTTTAGGAGATTTCGAACGCGGCCAGCCAGCCCTGCATGTCAAGGGCTTCAGTGATTTCAATGGGATAGGATGGTGCTGCGAGAGAGGATTGAACTCTCGACCTCTCCCTTACCAAGGGAGTGCTCTACCACTGAGCTACCGCAGCCGCTGATGGCGGGGCTTCTGCCATATCGAACCGTCAAGCGCAAGGCATCTGTGAAAGGCTTTGCCAGACAAGTTTCGCTGACAAGCCGACGCCACAATGCTAGCTATCCCTGAACGGCGAGCCGGCTGGTGGCCGGATGGGACGGGACAATGAACGACACGACAATTCCAGCAAAAAAGGCCGATCAAGCAAAAAAGGGCGGGACCAACCGCAAGGACCGGCTGGCAGAGCAGTTGCGCGCCAATCTCATGAAGCGCAAGTCGCAGGCGCGTTCGCGGCGCACCGGCGACGCTGACAAGCAGCGCACCGGCGACGCTGACAGGCAGCGCACCGGCGATGCCGACAAGCGGCCGGAAGGGCTGCCGGCTGCTGAAAAAATGCACAAGGACTGACCGATATCGGCCACACTGGGCCGCCACCTTGGCCAAAGGGGCAGGAAATCCTATTTCTTGAACCAAGCCGGCCAATGGTCTAGACGGGCCGATACTCAAACTGACGAAAACCGGCCTTTCGGGCCGAGGGGACATTCTCTCATGGATCGCATCAGAATTGTCGGCGGCAACAAGCTCGCCGGAAGCATTCCGATTTCGGGCGCGAAAAACGCAGCCCTGCCGCTGATGATCGCGTCGCTGCTCACCGACGACACGCTGACACTGGAAAACGTGCCGCATCTGGCCGATGTCGAGCAGCTGATCCGCATCCTCGGCAACCACGGCGTCGACTATTCGGTTAACGGCCGCCGCGAAAAGCAGAATGAGGGCTATTCGCGCACCATCAATTTCTCGGCCCGCAACATCGTCGACACGACCGCGCCTTACGAACTGGTGTCGAAGATGCGGGCATCGTTCTGGGTGATCGGCCCGCTGCTGGCCCGCATGGGCGAGGCCAAAGTGTCACTTCCCGGCGGTTGCGCCATCGGCACGCGCCCGGTCGATCTGTTCCTCGAAGGCCTGCAGGCGCTGGGCGCCGACATCGATGTAGACACCGGCTATGTCCTGGCCAAGACCAGGAACGGCCGCCTTGTCGGCAACCGCTATGTCTTCCCGAAAGTCTCCGTCGGCGCCACCCATGTCCTGATGATGGCGGCGGCGCTCGCCAAGGGCGAGACGGTGCTGGAAAACGCCGCCTGCGAGCCCGAGATCGTCAACCTCGCTGAATGCCTCAACGCCATGGGCGCCAAGATCTCCGGCGCCGGCACGCCGACGATCACCATCGATGGCGTCGAATCGCTGTCGGGCGCGCGCGTGCGCGTCATCCCCGACCGCATCGAGACCGGCACCTATGCCATGGCGGTTGCCATGACCGGCGGCGATGTGGTGCTGGAAGGCGCCCGCCCCGAACTGCTGCAGACCGCGCTCGACGTCATTGCGCAAACCGGCGCCGAGATCACGCCGACCAATTCGGGCGTCCGCGTCAGGCGCAACGGCGCCGGCATTGCGCCGGTCGACGTGACGACAGCGCCCTTTCCGGCCTTCCCGACCGATCTGCAGGCGCAGTTCATGGGCCTGATGACCATGGCCAAGGGCAAGTCGCGCATCACCGAGACCATTTTCGAAAACCGCTTCATGCACGTCCAGGAACTGGCCCGTCTCGGCGCCCACATCACGCTTTCCGGCCAGACGGCGATCGTCGACGGCGTCGCCAAGCTGAAGGGCGCGCCGGTGATGGCGACCGATTTGCGCGCCTCGGTGTCGCTGGTCATCGCCGGCCTTGCGGCCGAAGGCGAGACGACGGTCAACCGGGTCTACCATCTCGACCGCGGTTTTGAGCGGCTGGAAGAAAAGCTGTCCAACTGCGGCGCGGTGATCGAGCGGATTTCGGCGTAACGACCACAGGGGCAGGCGCTTCAGACTAAACAGGGTCTTCCTGTTTTGGAATGACCAATTGTCGAAGCCCGTGCTGTCGTCATTCCCAATCGATACCCCAAAACCCGAGGCGCTGGCCTCGGGTTGAGTTTGTGTCGCGGTTGCACGGACCGGAAAGACCGCCTAACAGAGGCTGAAACCAACTTTCAGGTGTGCATTCGGCATGGCGGCCCTCAAACTCATTGCGCTCGACGATCAGGATCTGAGCATCGTCTCGGCCCATGTCCAGGACGCCGTGATGAAGGTTTCGGACCTCGAATACCTGCCGTCGGCCAAGCGTTTCCTGCTGACCATGAACCGCTTCGTCTGGGAGGCGAAGGCAGGGCTGTTCAGCCAGCACAATGAGCGGCGCCAGGCGGTTCTGCATTTCGACCGCGTGCTCGGCGCCAAGACCACCGGCATTGCCCGCGACCGCCCGGCCGAGGTGCTGTCGCTCTTGGCAATCAGCTTTGTCGAGATCAGCAAGCCGGCCGGCATCGTCGAGCTAATCTTTTCCGGCGGCGGCGCCATCATGCTCGATGTCGAGTGCATCGAGGCGCGGCTTGCCGACATAGGCGGCGCCTGGGAAGCCACCTCGCGTCCGGTGCACAGGGGCTAGAGCATGATCCCAAAAAGTGGGTACCGGTTTTTGGAAGAGATCATGCTCCAACAAAGGGGTAGATCATGGTGAGATTTCAACCCAATCTCATCATGATCTAGACGCAGCCGATGGCCATCACGCTCCGCCAGTCCGACGCCGGTTTCGAGCAGCGTTTCGCCGCCTTCCTGACCACCAAGCGGGAGGTGTCGGAGGACGTCGACACTGCGGTGCGCGGCATTATCGCGCGGGTGCGTGCCGAGGGCGACGCGGCGCTGATCGACTATAGCTTGAAGTTCGACAAGGCCGATTTGAGCCAGTTCGGCATCGCCGTCTCCAAGGACGACATCGCTCAGGCCTACAAAGCGGCCGATCCGCAGACGGTCGAGGCGCTGAAATTCGCCCATGACCGCATCCGATCCCATCACGAACGGCAAATGCCCAAGGATGATCGCTATACCGATGCCGCCGGCGTCGAGCTGGGTTCGCGCTGGACGGCGATCGAGGCGGTCGGGCTCTATGTGCCCGGCGGCACGGCAAGCTATCCAAGCTCGGTGCTGATGAATGCGGTGCCGGCCAAGGTGGCCGGCGTCGAGCGCATCGTCATCGTCGTGCCGGCGCCGGGCGGGGTCATCAATCCGCTTGTGCTGGTGGCGGCCGACATGGCTGGCGTGTCGGAAATCTACCGCGTCGGCGGCGCGCAGGCGATTGCCGCCCTTGCCTATGGCACCGAGACGATTCGGCCAGTCGCCAAGATCGTCGGGCCTGGCAATGCCTATGTTGCCGCCGCCAAGCGCCAGGTGTTCGGCACCGTCGGCATCGACATGATCGCAGGCCCGTCGGAAGTGCTGGTGGTGGCCGACGGCGCCAACGATCCCGATTGGATCGCTGCCGATTTGCTCGCCCAAGCCGAGCACGACGTGTCGGCGCAGTCGATCCTGATCACCGACGATGCCGCCTTCGGCGAAGCCGTCGAACAGGCGGTCGAGCGCCAGTTACAGAGCCTGCCCCGTGCTGAAACGGCGGCCGCCAGCTGGCGCGATTTCGGTGCGGTGATCCTGGTGGAGACCATCGAGGCATCCCTGCCGCTGGTCGACCGTATCGCCGCCGAACATGTCGAGCTTGCCATCGACGATGCCGAGGGTTTCCTGGCCAGGATGCGCAATGCCGGTGCGGTGTTTCTTGGACGCCATACGCCCGAAGTCATCGGTGACTATGTCGGCGGCTCCAACCACGTGCTGCCGACGGCGCGCTCGGCGCGCTTCTCGTCGGGACTGTCGGTGCTCGATTTCGTCAAGCGCACCTCGATCCTGAAGCTCGGGCCGGAGCAGCTCAGGGCACTTGCGCCGGCGGCGATCGCGCTGGCCAAGGCGGAAGGGCTCGACGCGCATGGCCGCTCCGTCGCCATTCGGCTGAACATGTAGGCGGCCATGGCGGACGGCGATCAAACTCGCGCAAGGCTGATCGATGTCGAGCTCGACGAGTCGATCGGCCGTTCGACGCCCGATGTCGAACATGAGCGCGCGGTGGCGATCTTCGACCTGATCGAGGAAAACAGCTTTCAGCCGGTCAATGATGACGGCGCCGGGCCTTACCGCTTGAAGCTGTCGCTGGCCGAATCCCGGCTGGTGTTCGCGGTCGCCCGCGAGGACGGTGCTGCCGTCGTTACCCACATCCTGTCGCTGACGCCGCTCAGGCGCATCGTCAAGGACTACTATTTGATCTGCGAAAGCTATTACGACGCCATCCGCTCGTCGACGCCGAGCCATATCGAGGCGATCGACATGGGCCGGCGCGGCCTGCACAATGAGGGCTCGCAGACGCTGATGGACCGGCTTGCCGGCAAGATCGACATCGACTTCGACACGGCGCGGCGGCTGTTCACGCTGGTCTGCGTGCTGCACTGGCGGGGTTAGCCCTGGCCGTGGCGCCCCGCTCTATCCTGTTTTTGTGCGGCATGAACGCCGTGCGCTCGCCGATGGCCGAGCAGCTGGCGCGGCGCATGCTGCCACCGGCCACTTTTGTCGCGTCGGCCGGCGTGCACCGGGGCGAGCGCGACCCGTTTGTCGATGCGGTGCTCGCCGAAGAGGGGCTGATGCTGGGCGAGAGTCAACCACGCTCAATGGACGATCTCGAGGACGACTATTTCGACCTGATCGTCACGCTGGCGCCGGAAGCCCATCACGCCGCGCTCGAACTCACCCGCTCGCTTGCCGTCGATGTCGAATACTGGCCGATGCCCGACCCGACCGATGCCGGCGGCAGGCGAGAGCAGATCATGGCCGCCTATCGCGACGTGCGCGAACGGCTGAAAGCGCGGATAAGCCGACGATTTTTGCTTCCAGAAGCAAAAAACGCGGCGGATTGATGCATGTCGCTCAAAAGTGGTCCCGGTTTTGAGACAACGACATGCATAAAACAAAAGCTTGGGTCGCGTCGCTTATGACGCGATCTAAGCGTGTTCACAAGCGGACGATTATCATATAGGTTCCGCCGAAATTCCAGCCTGGGCGCTCCAGGACGCCGGAACTGCAATCCAAGCAAAGGTATCGAATGCCGAAGGAAGAAGTCCTCGAGTTTCCGGGTATCGTGACGGAATTGTTGCCCAACGCGATGTTCAGGGTGAAGCTCGAAAACGAACACGAGATCATCGCCCATACGGCCGGCCGCATGCGCAAGAACCGCATCCGCGTGCTGACCGGCGACAAGGTCCTGGTCGAGATGACGCCCTATGACCTGACCAAGGGCCGCATCACCTACCGTTTCAAGTAACAGCCTGCCGGAAAACCCTGGATCCGGATGATTTCAGGTCTGTCGGCCTGAAATCTGAATCCGGCTCCAAATCAAAGAGTGGAGCATGATGTCGTCCGAAAACCGCTTCACACTTTTCGGCATCATGCTCCGATGAGCAGTTTGCAGAAGCTGGTGCTTGCCTCGGGTTCACCGCGCCGGATCGAGCTGTTGCAGCAGGCCGGCATCGAGCCGGACCGCGTGCTGCCGGCCGATGTCGACGAAGCGCCGCTGCGCGCCGAACATCCGCGCTCGCTGGCCAAACGGCTGTCGAAGGAAAAGGCCGAGAAGGCGCTGGCCTCGCTGAAAAGCGAGGAAGACTATGCGCCAGGCTTCGTGCTGGCTGCCGATACGGTGGTCGCGGTCGGCCGCCGCATCCTGCCCAAAGCCGAGACGCTCGATGACGCCGCCAATTGCCTTGGGCTCTTGTCCGGCCGCTCGCACCGGGTCTATTCCGGCATCTGCCTGATTACGCCGGGCGGAAAACTGCGCCAAAGGCTGGTCGAGAGCCGGGTTCGCTTCAAGCGGCTGCCGCGCGAGGAGATCGATGCCTATGTCGCGTCGGGCGAATGGCGCGGCAAGGCTGGCGGCTACGCCGTGCAGGGCCTGGCCGGCTCCTTCGTCGTCAAGCTGGTCGGCTCCTACACCAACATCGTCGGCCTGCCGCTCTACGAGACGGTGGCGCTGCTTTCCGGAGAAGGCTTCAAGGTCCACACCAGCTGGCACACGGCGCGGCCATGAGCCTGGACGACAAAGTCACGCCGCTGCGCCCGAAGCGCCCCTGCCCCGAGTGCGGCAAGCCATCGGCGCGCGAGACCTACCCCTTCTGCTCGACGCGCTGCAAGGACATCGACCTCAACCGCTGGCTGAAAGGCGCCTACGTCATCACCGCGCGCGATGACGAGGACGAGAGCGACGAGCCGAAGTAAGGTTTGGGCGGCAGTGTTGGCGGCCAAATCCCTTCGCCCCGTTCACGGAGGTGAGGCGAAGTCCGCGCAGCGGACAAAAAAGCCAATTGCTTGGCTTTTCGAACGACGAACGCCCGAAGCGACGGCGAAGGGCACGTGCCGGCAGGCGGATGATGGGCGGCGCCGACCTTCGCAATTGTTGCTTTGCCAGCATCGGTATTTGTCTGCGACAATTGCCCTGGAAAATCGGCGCTTAGGCGCTGGACAGGCCGGATTCCCGTGCTATAACCCACGCGCTTTCAAGGGGCGCCAGCGGGCGCTTTCCTGAAATCCGGTCAGCGATATCTCGTTTGCCGGCGAGGCCCAGATAGCTCAGTTGGTAGAGCAGCGGACTGAAAATCCGCGTGTCGGTGGTTCGAATCCGCCTCTGGGCACCATCCCCTTCTCTGAAGAAATCAATGCCTGGCCTCGTGCCGGCGGCTGCAGACGGATTCTGGACCTCGGGCCGCGGAGTGTGCTGGTGCGCCTGCACAACTGAATTATGATTTTTCGGGGCGCACAGTTTCCACACCCAGCGAGCCTGCCGGAAGCGGCTGCAACAATTCGGCTTCGGACTTCGTCAAATTGAGCCAGACGGACCAATTCTCAGGCTGAAGGACCACCACCTGCCGATTGTGATAGGGCGCGATATCCGGTCCAGGATCGGTCGTCAGCATGGTGAAGCTGGGCGGCTTGTTGCCTACGGCTTCACGCCAGAGCCCTGCGATGGCCATGAACGGAGAGCCGTTGAGGGTGAAGCGATGCTTCGCCTTCGGATATTTGGTGCCGGTGAACTCGAAGAAGGCGGATGCCGGAACGAGGCAGCGTTTGCTGCTCCCGAATTGCCGGCCTTCGGAGCGGAAGTTGAATACGGGTCCGCCTTTTGGTCCGGCCGGTGGAAATCCGAACGTCATCGAAGCCAGTTCAACAACGCCGGTGTCGCCGGCGGCACGCATGATCGGAGCCGGGTCATTGATGTGGATGTCGTCCGCCTGCGGCAGGTCAAGTTCGGTTTGGTGGGCCGGAATCTCGAGTGCCAACGACTCCAGCATCCGGCAATATTCAGCCCAGAGAATATGCTGCTCATAATCGTTGCACATGGAAGGCTCCGAACCGGGCTGTCAGTCTAAGGCAAACGAACAGGCGATGATAAAGTGGTGGGCGCTCAATCCTGACGGTCGCGCTCGACCAGGATATCGGCCTCGATTGCCGCATTGACGAAGGCGGCCCGGGCATAGTGCGCCTCTTTCAGGCCTTCGAGAACGCCAAGGCAGGCTTTGCGGGCGGCAACGTGGTACCGGCCCGTCTTCGCGGGCCAGCGGTTGATGAGGATGTCAGCGGCCTGCGCGACACGCTCCACCTTGTAGATCGTGTTTCTGGACCTGCCGAGCGCCACGCGAACCGGCTCATCGAAATGCTGGTCCTGCATGTTTTTCCCTCCCAATGCGACCGCGAGTCAATTCGGCAGAGCCCGTTCGGTTCCACCGCGCCCCGTAGGTCGAAATCACTTTGCGCGCATCGGCCGTTTGGCGGATTTGATTTGCTTGGTGATCGCCTCTTCCTAGTGCAAACTGCCTGCCGGGGCTGCAGGAGGAGAAATGAGAGCACGCGCAGCTACGATCGGCGATCTCGAAGGTGTTTTCCGGGATTTGTCCAGGCGGATGTCGGACGAATATGTGGCCGCTGGCAAGGACAGCAAGGTCGCCTACGACAATCTGATGATGAATTTGAAGGAAGGCCGCGCTCACGCGCTGGTCGAGGGCGACAAGACGGTGGCGATCATCGCCTGGCATGAGAACAGCGACGCCGCCGACACGCTGTTTGCCGCGCAGGAGGGTTTTTTCAGCGCCGCGACGGTCCGCTTCTGCCGGCGCCACATCCGCCATATCCAGGCGCTCGCCGGCAACCTTCCCATCCACTCACGCAGTTGGCTGCAGCGGGCTGACGTCGCCAAATGGTTCCGCGTCATCGGTTATGTCGAGCGCGGCCAGGAAAACGGCGCCACTGTTTTCGAATTGCCGCCGGCCCGGGCGGCGCAATCGGCGCGTGCCGCATAGGCTACGCGCCAAAGGGGATGCAATCGTAGAAAAACCCACCGCCGGGAAGGCGATGGGCTCAGATATCGGGCTGATCGAGCGCCTCGAAAATTACCCGTTCCAGCGAACCCAAATCCTCTTCGATCTCGCTGACCTCAAGGCCCAAATGCCGGGCATCCAGAGCTGCCAGCGTGGTCAGGGTTCGAGCCGTTGCCTTGTCGGCAGGCAATTCGCCCGGCAGGTGCTCGTGTATCCAGCCTTGCAGAAAATCAACGCCGCGCTCGCTCATCGGCTTATCTCTCCGTTGTCTTGTGACTATTCACCCAGAATGAGCCCGGAAGCGACGATCTGAGCCGTTGCGCGAGTAAGCCTGCCTCGCTTCACCAGCGTCGGTTTTTCGTAGATCTTCTTCATGGCGCGCCTTTCGCGACAGATCGCACGTCAGCAACAACGTCTTTTGCCCTGTCGCGTTCCATGGCGGGCGCTGGGCCTGATGCCCCTGAGCTGGAGAACTCGGCCTCTGTCGAGAACAGGTTGCGAAAACATTGCACGGCGTGGCAACTGTCGGTGCCTATCATCGGGACAAGCAAAGCAGGATCATGGCACGGCCGCCGAACATCGCCCGACAAGGCGCCGCCAGGGCAGGCGTCAGCCTCAACCGGGCGCTTTCCAAACTCGGCCTGTGTTCGCGCAAGCAGGCCGAGCAGCTGATCGCCGAGGGGCGGGTGCGGGTTGGCGGCAAGGTGGTGCGCGATGCCTCCCTGCGGATCGATCTCGGCCGCGACCACATCACCGTCGACGGCGAGCGCGTCGCTGCCGAAGTCAAGGTCTATCTGATGGTCAACAAGCCGCGCGGGCTGGTCACCACCCGCGACGATCCCGAGGGGCGCGGCACCGTCTATGACTGCCTCACCGGGCTCGACCTGCCTTTCGTGTCGCCGGTGGGGCGCCTCGACAAGGCCAGCGAAGGGCTGTTGCTGATGACCAACGACACGCGTTGGGCGAATGGCCTGCTCGATCCGGCGTCGCATGTCGCCAAGACCTATCACGTGCAGGTCGGCGCCGTGCCCGACGAGGCGATGCTGGCGCGGTTTCGCGAAGGTGTGACGGCCGACGAGGAGCTGTTGACGGCGCGCTCGATCGACATCTTGCGCAGCGGTGGCAAGACGGCGTGGCTGGAGATCGTGCTCGACGAAGGCCGCAACCGCCAGATCCGCCGCCTGCTCGGCGCCTTCGATATCGAGGTGCTGAGGCTGGTCAGAGTGGCGATCGGCGGCCTGCAGCTCGGCGAACTCGCCAAGGGTAAGGCGCGGCATTTGACATCAGCGGAACTGGCGCTGCTCGCGTCCTGAGTGGCACGGACCGCAGTGATTGCCGCTCCTGCGAAGCCTATTTCTGGTTCCATTTGCGAAGGACCGGCTCGGTCAAATCATGCTCGTAGCCGAGGATGCTGATGCTGGCGGTGTCGAGCACGAAGTGCGCGCCGCCTTCGGGCGGCAGGCCGAGCCAGCGCGCCGCCAGCACGCGCAGGAAATGCGAACTCGAAAACACCAGCACGTTGCCCTCGATGGCGCGCAGCCCGGCGATAATCGTATCGGCCCTGGCGCTGACATCCGCCGCAGTCTCGCCGCCGGGACAACCATCGCGAAACAATTGCCAGCCGGGGCGCTCAGCCAGAATCTCTTTGGTCTTCACCCCCTCATAGGCGCCATAGTCCCATTCCTGCAGGTCCGGCTTCTTCACCGCATGGGCGCCGAACCCGGCCAGCTTGCAGGTGTTGAAGGCGCGCTGCGACGGGCTCGACCAGACCGCCTTGAAGGACTGGCCCTTAAGCCGGTCCGCCACGCCGCGTGCCGCCGCCTCGCCGGCCGTCGTCAGCGGTATGTCGGTGCGGCCGGTGTGCTTTCCCGACGCGCTCCATTCGGTCTCGCCGTGGCGGACTAGGTAGATTTCGGGATACGCACTGCTCATCGGCGGGCCTCAAGGCTGAATGATCGCACCGGAGGAGCCGGGCCGCGCCACCCTAAGCAGGGCGACGGTAAATGAACAGGCCGCGGCAACCGCCGCGACCTGCACAGGCTCGGGAGGATGCCTGATATATGTCAGGCCGCCTGAAGATCGCCCGACAGCGCCAGGTCGGCCTCCTCGGACAACGTGCCGGCCATGGCGGCGGTGAACTTCGTCTGGTCGAGTTCACCTTCCCAGCGTGCCACGACAATGGTCGCCACCGCATTGCCGACGAAGTTGGTCAGCGCGCGGCATTCCGACATGAAACGGTCGACGCCGAGGATCAGCGCCATGCCTGCGACCGGCACCGTAGGCACCACAGAGAGCGTCGCCGCCAGCGTGATGAAGCCGGCTCCGGTGATGCCGGCGGCACCCTTGGAGCTAAGCATGGCGACGGCCAGCAGCAGGATCTGATCGCCATAGGTGAGCGGCGTGTCGGTCGCCTGAGCGATGAACAGGGCAGCCAGCGTCATGTAGATGTTGGTGCCATCGAGGTTGAAGGAATAGCCGGTCGGGATGACCAGGCCGACCACCGAACGGTTGCAGCCGGCGCGCTCCATCTTGGCCATCAGGCCAGGAAGAGCGGCTTCCGAAGACGAGGTGCCGAGCACCAGTAGCAGCTCTTCCTTGATGTAGCGGATCAGCGCCAGGATCGAGAAGCCGTTGTACCATGCAACAGTGCCAAGCACGACCAGCACGAAGAGCAGCGACGTCAGGTAGAAGGTGCCGATCAGGAAGGCGAGATTGGCGATCGCGCCGATGCCGTATTTGCCGACGGTGAAGGCCATGGCGCCGAACGCGCCGATGGGGGCGGCCTTCATCAGGATGGCGACGAGGCGGAAGATCGGCGACGTCAGCGCCTGCAGGAAGTCGACGACCGGACGGCCACGGTCACCGACCAGCGCGAGCGAGATGCCGAACAGCACCGAGAAGAACAGCACCTGCAGGATGTCACCCTGGGCAAACGCGCCGGTGATGGTGTCGGGAATGATGTTGAGGAGGAAGCCGACAATGGTCGTGTCATGCGCCTTCTCGGTGAAGGTCGCGACTTTCGAGGGATCGAGCGTCGCCGCATTGATGTGCATGCCGGCGCCCGGCTGGACGACATTGGAGACGACCAGGCCGACGATCAGCGCCAGCGTCGAGAAGACGAGAAAATAGATCATCGCCTTGCCGGCGACGCGGCCGACCTTTTTCAGATCCGAAACGCCGGCAATGCCGGTCGTCACCGTCAGGAAGATGACCGGCGCGATCACCATCTTGACCAGCTTGATGAAGGCATCGCCGAGCGGCTTCAGCGAAGCACCAAGTTCGGGATAGAAATGACCGAGCAGGACGCCGGCGGCGATCGCCGTCAGGACCTGGACATAAAGATGCCGATAAAAGGGTACCTTGCCGCGCGGTTCGGCGGCAGCGAATGCTGGCTGCATGACGTCCTCCATGACGCCCCAATCGAAAGCTCGACCTCCCGGGGCAAGTTGTTTTGACCTCCAGCAGCCTCGCGACTGCTGAATGGATGATTGCAACTGCCATGCCAAACTGCGTGGCGAGGTCGTACACTTTGATTTTATTGACTATTTTTGAGAACCGACGCCGTATGGTCTGAAGGGAAGTGCGGACATCCGCATAAGCGAATTGTACTTTGTGCGAAATCATGCACAAATGGGCGATGCTGCAACGCCCTGCCGCGGTTCTGTCGCCGACGCCCGAGCAACTCGGCAAACGCGCGCGCCGTGCCTGGCTGCTGCTTGCGGCGATCGCGCTGGTGATCGTGGCAACGGCGCTCACCGGCGCCGGCCTTTATGCGCGCCGCGCCGAGGTCGCAACGCTGGCCGCGCAAGGCCGCACCGATGCCAATCTCAAGGTCGCGCTGCTACGCGCGGTGCTGGAAAGCCCGCGGGCGCTGCCGCTGCTTTTGTCCGAGGACCAGCAGGTTCATGACGCCCTGCAGAACAAAGGCGCAGTCGCGATCGACGTGCTCAACCGCAAACTCGAAGGGCTGGTCTCAGGCACCAAGGCTTCTGTGCTTTACGTCACCGGCGTCGACGGGTTCGCGATCGCTTCCAGCAACTGGCGCGAGGCGACCAGCTTCGTCGGCAACGACTATGGTTTCCGCGCCTATTTCTCCGGCGCCATGCAATCCGGGACCGCCGAATATTTCGCACTAGGTAATACCAGCAAGCGCCCAGGCCTTTACATTTCGCGGCGCGTCGGCAATGCGGCAGCACCGCTCGGCGTCGTCGTCGTCAAGATGGAATTCGACCAGCTCGAAGCCGACTGGCATGAAGCCAACCGCCCGACCTATGTCAGCGACGACCACGGCGTGGTGCTGATCACCAGCGTGCCGTCGTGGCGCTTCATGACCACGGCGCCGCTTGCCGGCCCGCTGGCCGCGGCCATCCGCGACAGCCAGCAATTCGGCAACGCGCCACTGATCCCGTTGCCGATCACCCGTCCCGAGGCATTGAGCCCTGACGTGTCGATGGTGCATGCGATAACGCCGGGCGGCGGCGATGCCGAATATCTCAGGCTTTCGACACTGGTCCAATCGACGCCATGGCGTCTCGACTATCTCGTTCCAGCCGAAGCGCCGATCGCGGCTGCGGTGCGTGAAATGCGGTTGCTGGCGCTGGGCGTCGTGGTGCCGCTGCTGGCGCTGGCCGGCTATCTCCTTTGGCGCCGGCAATCGGCGCAGATGCGCATTGCCGCCGAACAGGCGGCGCGCATCGAGCTGGAACGCCGGGTCGTCGAGCGGACGCATGATTTGAGCCTGGCGCGCGACCGGCTGCAGGCCGAGATCACCGATCACCGCAGCACCGAGGCCAAGCTGCAGGTCATGCAGCAGGAGCTGGTGCAGGCCAACCGTCTTGCCACCCTCGGCCAGGTTGCAGCTGGGGTCGCGCATGAGATCAACCAGCCGGTGGCGACGATCCGTGCCTATGCCGACAATGCGCGTGTGTTCCTGGAGCGCAAGCAAACCGCCTCGGCAGAAGAGAATCTTGGCGCGATTGCCGCGCTGACGGAGCGTATCGGCGGCATTACCGAGGAATTGAAGGTCTTTGCCCGCAAGGGTCGCACAGCAGCCGAACCGGTCGAATTGCGCGGTGTCATCGAAGGCGCCGTGGTGCTACTTCGAAGCCGATTTGCTGGCCGGCTGGACGCGCTTGATATCACGCTTCCGCCGCAGACGCTCAAGGTGATGGGCAACAGGCTGCGGCTGGAGCAGGTGCTGATCAACCTGTTCCAGAATGCGCTGGAGGCGCTGGACGGCCGTGACGGTGCCAAAGTTCAGGTGTCGGCGCAGGAAACGGCCGACGGCGTGGCGCTCGCCGTCGCCGACAACGGACCGGGCATTTCGCCCGCCATCCTCAAGTCGCTGTTCACGCCGTTCAACACGTCGAAGGAAAAGGGCCTCGGGCTCGGGCTCGTCATCTCGCAGGACATCGTCGCCGATTATGGCGGACGCATCGAGGTGGCGAGCGGCAGAGACGGCACGCGCTTCACCGTTCACCTCGCCAGGGCAGCATGATGGACACCGCACCGGTCATCCTGATCGATGACGACAGCGAATTGCTGCGAGCTACGCGGCAGACGCTGGAGCTTGCCGGCTTTTCGGTGTCTGCCTTTGCGGCGGCCGCCGAGGCGCTGGCCGGGCTCGACGCCAATTTTCCAGGCGTGGTGGTGTCCGATATAAGAATGCCCGGCATCGACGGCTTGCAGCTGTTCGACCGCGTCCTGCAGCTCGACCGCGACATTCCGGTCATCCTGGTCACCGGGCATGGCGACATCGCGGTTGCGGTCAAGGCGATCAAGGATGGCGCCTACGACTTCATCACCAAGCCTTTCGCCGCCGACCGGTTGGCGCAAAGTGTAGCGCGGGCGGCCGAAAAGCGCCGGCTGGTGATGGAGAACCGGGCCTTGCGCGAGGGCGCCGAGCAGGCGCAGGACGGGCTGCCGCTGATCGGCCAGACGCCGGCCATGGAGCGGCTGCGCCGCACGCTCAGGCAAATCGCCGACACCGATGTCGATGTGCTGGTGACCGGTGAGACCGGCTCCGGCAAGGAGGTGGTGGCCAGCCTGCTGCATCGCTGGAGCCGGCGCGCCAAGGGCAATTTCGTGGCGCTGAATTGCGGCACGCTGCCGGACACGGTGATCGAAAGCGAATTGTTCGGCCATGAGGCCGGCGCCTTCACCGGCGCACAAAAGAAGCGGATTGGCCGCATCGAGCATTCGAGCGGCGGCACGCTGTTCCTCGATGAGATTGAAAGCATGCCCGCTTCAACCCAGGTACAGATGCTCAGGGTGCTGGAAATGCGCGAGGTGACGCCGCTCGGCACCAATGAGATCCGGCCGGTCGACCTGCGCGTCGTCGCCGCCGCCAAGGTCGATCTCGGCGATCCCGGCCAGCGCGGCGCCTTCCGCGAGGACCTCTACTACCGGCTCAACGTGGTGACGATCTCGATCCCGCCGCTGCGCGAACGTCGCGACGACATCGCCCTGCTGTTCTTCTACTTCGCTGAGCGAGCCGCCGCCCGCTTCCGCCGTCAAATGCCTGCCGTGCCTGCCTCGGTGCATCGCTATCTCAGCCAGCATGACTGGCCGGGCAATGTGCGCGAACTGGCGCATTTCGCCGAACGTTTCGTGCTCGGACTGGAGGAGGTGGGCCACGCGCCGCCTTCCACCTCGGCGGAAACGGATGATCCCAGCTCACTGCCGGAACGGCTTGAGCGCTATGAAGCCGATGTCATCCGCGAGACACTTGGCCGCAATGACGGCGATGTCCGGCGCACCATCGAGGCGCTCGGTATTCCGCGCAAAACCTTCTATGACAAGCTGCAGCGGCATGGCATCGTGCGCAGCGATTTTTCCAGGTAAATCAGGCATGTGGGTTCGAAAAGACGCTAAATTTGGAGCCGGCCCGAAAAAACCGTGGCAAGTCGGCATCAGAAGGTGTTGAACACCGCATCGGCCGCCTTCGGCAAGGCACGATCCGGTTGCGCTCGGCAGATGTTGATGATTTGTTGCCGGTCAGCGGAGAATGAGTGATGCGAGAACCTGTCGGTCAAGATGAGTATGGGTCGACCAATTCCTTCGATCCGGACGATCTGCCGAATTTGAACGCGATCGGCCCGGCCATGGGTAGTGGCAACGACTTCGAGAGATACGCCGTCGCCGTGATCATCGTCTTCGGCGCGCTGATCATTGGCGGGCTGATGGCCGCTTCCATGGCTTTCGGTCATCGCAACGGCTTCCTGTTCGCGCTCGGCGGCGCGACCGCCGCTTGGATATCGGGCAATGCGCTGCTGCTCGACCGGCCGCGCATCTACGCGCTGTTCGTTGGCATCGCGGCACTGATGCTGGTGGGATCGACCATCACACTCGTCCTTTGATCGATCTTGGTTCGACCATGATCTAGAGCAATTCCAGGAAAAGTGTGTAACGGTTTTCCCGGGAAAAGCGCCGAACGCTTTCCCTTGAGGAATTGCGTAAAAACAAAGAGTTAGAGCGGGTCCGCGATTCCTTGAAACGCTGAACCGCTCTAGTATCCCAGAGCCTCGCCGGATGCGGCGCGGCTGTCGATGGCGCCGTTGTAGCGGGCGCCGCCGCCCTTCTCGATTTCTGCAAGGCTCTTGCCGCCGACGAGAATGCCGGCCGCCTGCCCCCAGGTCGAAACAGCGGGATCGAGGTGGTAGCCCATGCCGGCCAGCAGTTTTTCGGTGTCGGGCGACAGGCCGAACGGTTCGACATAGACCGTATCGGGCAGCCACTGATGGTGGATGCGCGGTGCGTCGATCGCCTCCTGGATGTTCATGCCGTGGTCGATGACGTTGACGATCGCTTCCAGCGTGATGGTGATGATGCGCGAACCGCCGGGGCTGCCGATGACCATGAACGGCTTGCCGTCCTTGGCGACGATGGTCGGACTCATCGACGAGAGCGGCGTCTTCTTCGGCTGGATCGCATTCGCCTCGCCCTGGACTAGGCCGTACAGGTTGGGCACGCCGGGCTTCTGGGTGAAATCGTCCATCTCGTTGTTGAGCAGGATGCCGGTGCCATCGGCGACGACGCCGGCGCCGAACGAGCCGTTCAGCGTATAGGTGACGGCGACCGCGTTGCCGTCATTGTCGATGATCGAGTAATGCGTCGTCTCTTTCGACTCGCCAAAGCCCTTCGGCATCAGGTTCTGTGAGACGCCCGCCCGGAACGGATCGATCTTGTCGCGGATGTCCTTGGCGTACCCCTTGTCGAGCAGTTTCGAGACGGGATTGTCGACGAAATCGGGATCCCCAAGCGCCGAGTTGCGGTCGACATAGGCGTGCCGCATTGCCTCGACCATGACATGCACCGTTTCGGCCGAACCGGCACCGAGATAGGACAGCGGATAGAGTTCAAGCACATTGAGGATTTCGCAGATGATGACGCCGCCCGAGCTTGGCGGCGGCGAGGACGTGATCTCGTAGCCGCGATAGGTGCAGGTTACCGGCTTGAGTTCGCGCACCGCATATTGTTCGAAATCGGCCTTGGCGAGAATGCCGCCCTTGGCGCCACTTGCCTTGACGATGGCATCGGCGATGGCGCCTTTGTAGAAGGCATCCGCGCCCTTTTCGGAAATGGCGGCGAGCGAGGCTGCAAGGTCGGGCTGGAGGAGACGCTCGCCGGCGCCATAGGGCTTGCCGTCGGGCTTCAGGAAGATGGCGGTCGCGGCAGGGTCCTTCGCCAGCCTATCGGCATTGCTTGCGAATGTGGCAGCGTCGCCCTGGTTGAGGACGAAGCCATCCTTGGCATAGGCAATCGCCGGCGCCATCAAATCCTGGCGTGGCAGCGTGCCGTATTTTTCGCGCGCCATCTCGAAACCTGCCACGGAACCCGGCACACCGACCGCGAGATAGCCATCGAGGCTGGCGCCCTTCACCGGCTTGCCGTCCTTGTCGAGATACATGGTCTTGGTAGCCGCCAGCGGCGCGCGCTCGCGGAAATCGAGGAAGGTCGATTTGCCGTCCTTGAAGCGGATGGTCATGAACCCCCCGCCGCCGATATTGCCGGCATTAGGGTAGAGGACCGCGAGCGCATAGCCCACGGCGACCGCCGCATCGACAGCGTTGCCGCCCTTCTTCAGCACCTCGACGCCGGCTTCCGACGCGAAATGCTGGGCGGTGACCACCATTCCGTGCTCACCCTTGGACGGTTGCGGGGAAGCAGCGAAGACGGCTGCGGATGGCGTCAGCGCTATTGCGAGCGAAAGGGTAACACCAATCAGCGTCCGGCGGGTCAAGGGCATGGCGGTGCTCCTGGCGTTGGTGCGCCTAGGAAAGACCCTCAAAGCCGCCAAGTCCACCGTCAATGGCGCTGGACCAGATCAATTAGGATGTCTGCCTGTCAGACGATACCGCCGCTGCCGCCAGCAACGACAGGGCGCTCGGCCGCGACCTTGGCGCGGTAGCCCGCCGCGCGGTATGCGGTGACGGGATCGATGGCGCCGCCGGTTTTCAGCCTTGCCATGGCCAGGATCGGCTCGACATCGGTGCGGTAGGCGGCTTTCAGGGTCTGCGTCGCCATCAGCGCATCATTCAAGTCCTGGAAACCTTCCAGGGCCTTGCGGTCGACCAGCAGCGCCTGCGCATAGGCGCGCTGCACCTCGACCGCCGACAGCATCAGGCTCTCGATCGGGTCGGTGACGTTGTGGCTCTGGTCGAGCATGTGGGCGGGATCGAAACCCTCGGCGCCGGACAGTTCTGCATCGACCAGTTCGTTGAAGACCAGGAAAAGCCGGTAGGGATCGATCGAGCCGGCATCGAGATCGTCGTCGCCATATTTGGAATCGTTGAAGTGGAAGCCGCCGAGTTTCTTGAACTGGATCAGCCGCGACACGATCATCTCGATGTTGACGTTGGGCGCATGGTGACCGAGGTCGACCAGGCAGAACGCCTTGTCGCCCAGCTGCTTGGCGATCATGTAGTTGGTGCCCCAGTCCTGCACGACCGTGGAATAAAAGGCCGGCTCGTACATCTTGTGCTCGGTGAACAGCTTCCAGTCGGCAGGCAGCCCGGCATAGACCTCTTTCATCGCGTCGAGATAGCGCTCGAAGGCCTTTGCGAAATTGACCTGGCCGGGAAAGTTCGAGCCGTCGCCGATCCACACCGTCAGGGCCTTGGAGCCCAGCGTCTTGCCGATCTCGATGCATTCGAGATTGTGCTCGACCGCTTGGCGGCGCGTGCCGGCGTCGGCATGCGACAGCGAGCCGAATTTGTAGGACAGCGCCTGGTCTTTCGCATCCGAAAAGGTGTTGGAGTTCATGGCGTCGAAGCCGAGGCCGAAGCGCGAGGCCGCCTGCTTCAGCCGGTTCGGATCGGCCTTGTCCCATGGAATGTGCAAGGAGACGGTCGGCGTCGCCTGCGTCAGCTGGCTGATGACGGCGCAATCCTCGATCTTGTCGAAGATATCGCGCGGCTCGCCGGGGCCAGGAAAGCGAGCAAAGCGCGTGCCGCCGGTGCCGACGCCCCAGGAGGGGATGGCCAAGGCGAATTTCTCGACCTTGTCGCGGATGGTGTCGATGGCGATGCCACGGCGGTCCAGACGCTCGCCGAGCGAGGCATAGTCGCGCGCGAGGTCGGGCTTGCGCGCGGCGTTACTCTTTTCGACGATGTCGGCGGATATGATCAATTCGGACACTGCTGTTCCTCCCGGTACTCGCACGGCTGGCGCCGCCCCTCATCCGCCCTTCGGGCACCTTCTCCCCGTAGAACGGGGAGAAGGAAAGCTTAGCGCGTAAAGCTCTGCGCGTTGCCGGCGTCGACATTGATGATGTTGCCGGTGGACTTGGCCGACATGTCGGAGGCCAGGAAATAGATCGCCTCGGCGATATCCTCGGGGAAGACGGAGCGCTTCAGCATCGAGCGCGAGCGGTAGTGTTCCTCGAGATCGTCGGTCGACATCTTGTAGGCGGCGGCGCGCTGTTCCTTCCACTCGCCGGTCCAGATTTTCGAGCCGCGCAGTACCGCGTCCGGATTGACGACGTTGACCCTGATCTGCGCCTCCGCGCCTTCCAGCGCCAAGCATCGCGCGAGATGGATCTCGGCCGCCTTGGCGGTGCAATAGGCGGCGGCGTTGGGTGAAGCGGCAAGGCCGTTCTTGGAGGCGACGAAGACGACGTTGCCGCCGATCTTCTGGGCGCGGAACAGCCGGAAGGCTTCCCGCGAGACCAGGAAATAGCCGGTCGACAGTATGTCCATGTTCTTGTTCCACAGCGCCAGCGTGGTCTCTTCGATTGGCGCCGAGGAGGCGAGACCTGCGTTGGAGACGAGAATATCAATGCCGCCGAATTCGACCGCCGTTTCGGCAAAGCCGGAGACGACCTGCTCCTCAGCGGTGACGTTGATCAGAACCGGCCGGACGAAGTCCTTGCCATAGGCTTTCGCGAGTTCCTCATTGGCGCTGGCAAGTGCGTTCTCATCGATGTCGGCCAGCACCACGCAGGCGCCTTCGCGCAGCAGCCGGTTGGCGGTGGCGCGACCGATGCCGCCGGCGCCGCCGGTGACCAGCGCGATCTGGCCGGCGAGCGATTTCGGCTTCGGCATGCGCTGCAGCTTCAAATCCTCGAGCAGCCAGTATTCGATGTCGAAGGCTTCCTGTGCAGGGAGGCCAACATAGGACGAGACGGTCGAAGCGCCGCGCATGACATTGATGGCGTTGACGTAGAATTCGCCTGAGATGCGCGCCGTCGCCTTGTCGCCGGCAAAGGTGAACATGCCCACGCCGGGCATCAAATATACGACAGCGTTGGGATCGCGGATGGCGGGCGAGTCAGGGTGCTTGCAGCTGTCGTAATAGGCCTGGTAGCCGACACGGTATTCGGCAATGTCATCGGCAAGGCGGGCGATGACCGCATCGACATCGGGTTTCGCGGGATCGAACTCGATCACCAGCGGCCGGATTTTTGTGCGCAGGAAATGGTCGGGGCATGAGGTGCCGAGTGCCGCCAGCGGACGCAAATCCCTGGAGTTGACAAATTCGAGCACGGCGGGCTGGTCGTCGAAATGGCCGAGCTTGTGGCTCTTTTCCGAAATCAGGCCGCGAATCCTCGGCATCAGTTTTGCCGCGACGGCGCGGCGCTCAGTGGCATCGAGCGATTTGACGACTTCGCCACCGAAGATGGCCAGGCCCTCGGAACGGCGCTCGAACCACTCGATCGCCTGATTGATGACAGAGATCGTTGTCTCGTAGCATTCCTTAGGGGCATCACCCCAGGTGAACAGCCCGTGGCTCTCGAGAATGACGCCCTTGGCCTCGGGATGTTCGACGCAGAATTTCTCCAGCCACAGGCCAAGTTCGAAGCCAGGCCGCTTCCATGGCAGCCAGCCAATGGCGTCGCCGAAGATCTCCTTGGTCAGCGCTTTGGAGTCCTTCGCGGCAGCGACGGCGATGATGGCATCGGGATGCATGTGGTCAACGAACGGCTTCGGCACATAGGCATGCAGCGGCGTGTCGATCGAGGCCGCGCGCGGATTGAGGTTGAAGGTGCAGTGGGGGAGATAGCCCACCATCTCGTCCTCATGCGCGACACCGCGATAGAGGCCCTTCAGCGCGCGGAGCTTGTCCATGTAGAGGGTGGCGAAACCGTCAAGCTTGATCGAGGCGCTGTCGCCGCCCGAGCCCTTGACCCAGAGCACTTCGACGTCATCGCCAGTGAGCGGGTCTTTCTCCCAGATTTTCGATGAAGTGTTGCCGCCGCCATAATTGGTGACACGCTTGTCGGAGCCGAGCGTGTTCGAGCGATAAACCAGAAGCTCAGGCTCGCTCAGTCCCTTGGCCTTGGCGTCGTCCCACAGATTGGCAAGGCGCGAGCCGGAGCGCTTGTCGAGCATGATTATCCTCCCTGGGACGCAAAAAAGGCGCAGTCCGTTTTGCCGGAAATGTCTACGGAAGCACGCTGCTTGTCAATCACAAACGATCAATATCGATCATATTGCACTGCACAATGAAATTATATGATCGGAAATGATTGACACTGGTTGTTTTCTAGTGCCTCATGACCATGCAGGGAGGAACCATGCACGAAAAAGAGCGCCACAGGATCATTCTGTCCGCCGTCCAGGAAAAGCCTGTGGTGACGGTGCAGGAGATGGTCGACCTGACGGACTCCTCCGAGGCGACGATCCGGCGCGATATCGCGGCTCTTCACGTGCAAAAGCGCCTGCGCCGGGTGCGCGGCGGCGCCGAGGCGATCTCGCCGCCGCAATTCATCGGCCTGGCCGGCCGGCCTTTCTCGGTCAACGAAACGCTTAATGCTTCGCAGAAGCGGGCGATTGGGCGCGAAGCGGTCGAGCTCTGCACGGACGGCGAACCGATCATCATCAATGGCGGCACCACGACTTTCCAGATGGTGCATTTCCTGACCGGCCGCCGCATGCCGATCTTCACCAATTCGTTTCCGATCGCCGAGCATCTGCTGAAGCACTCGAAGAACACAGTGATGCTGTCGGGCGGCACGATCTACCGCGAGCAGAACATCGTCCTGTCGCCCTTCGACAATGACGTGACGCGCAATTTCTATGCGCGCCGCATGTTCATGGGTGCGCAGGGGCTCGGCCCGCTCGGCCTGATGGAAGGCGATCCGCTGCTGATCCAGGCGGAGCAGAAACTGATCGACCAGGCCGACGAACTGGTGGTGCTGGTCGACTCCTCGAAGTTCCGCCAGCGCTCGAGCCTGATCCTGTGCGGGCTCAAGCGCATCGCCACCGTCATCACCGATGACGGTATCGAGGATCGGGAAGCCAACATGCTGGAGGCCGCGGGGGTGACACTGATCGTCGCCCGCAAGTCGGCAAAGGAAGAATCTTCGCTGCAGGCCTGAGGCCGACCTCACGCCCGCAGCGACGATGGAATGCAACGCTCAAGGGAGGAATATCAGATGAGCTTTTTGAAGAAATTGATGGTGACGGCCGCGTTCTCGGCCGCCATGTTCGTGAATGCCGCCTATGCCGAGAACGTCAAGATCGCGCTGGTGGTGAAGTCGCTCGGCAACGGCTTCTTTGATGCCGCCAACAAGGGCGCCGAAGAGGCGGCAAAGGAACTTGGCGATGTCGACATCATCTACACCGGCCCGACCAAGGCGACCGCCGAAGCGCAGATCGAAGTGGTCAATTCGCTGATCGCGCAGAAGGTCAACGCCATCGCTATTTCGGCCAATGACGCCGACGCGCTGGTGCCGGTGCTGAAGAAGGCCATGGAGCGCGGCATCACCGTCATCTCGTGGGATTCCGGCGTCGCCAAGGAAGGCCGCCAGCTGCATCTCAACCCGTCCGACACCGGCCTGATCGGCGAGACCATCATCAAGCTGGCCGCCGACTATCTGCCGGAAGGCGGCGAAGTCGCCATCCTGTCGGCTTCGTCCACCGCGACCAACCAGAACGCCTGGATCGACGCGGCCAAAAAAATCCTGCCGGAGAAGTTCCCCAAGATCAAACTCGTCGCCACCGTCTATGGCGATGACGATTCGGCCAAGAGCACAGATGAAGCCAAGGGCCTGTTGAAGTCCTATCCGAACCTCAAGGCGATCATCGCGCCGACCACCGTCGGCGTCGTTGCCGCCGCCCAGGTCGTTACCGACGCGAATCTGATCGGCAAGGTCAATGTCACGGGTCTCGCGCTGCCGTCCGAGTTTAAGAAATTCATCGACAACGGTTCCAGCCAGGCGGTCGCGCTGTGGAACCCGATCGACCTCGGCTACTCCGCCGTCTACCTCGCCCATGATCTGGCGGTGAAGAAGGAAGAGGCGAAGCCGGGCGCCACGCTGTCAATCGGCCGTGTCGGCAAGGTCACGCTCGACGATACGAACTCGGCTGCGATGGCTCCGCCGTTCCAGTTCGACAAGACCAACATCGAAAAGTTCTCCAAGATCTATTGATCCTGGCGTTCTTCGACCTGGCGCGGCGGGACCAAAATCCCGCCGCGACTTTAAACCGACCTTGTTTCAGGGCTTGATACAGATATGGACACGACAGCCCAGCACGGCACGGTGAAGGAGGAGCCCGCGGCTCCTGCCCCGCGCCTGACGCTGTCCGGCGTCTCCAAGAGCTTCCCCGGCGTACGCGCGCTGCACAATGTCAGCCTGTCGCTCTACCCCGGCCAGGTAACGGCGCTGATCGGCGAGAACGGTGCCGGCAAGTCGACGCTGGTCAAGATCATGACCGGCATCTACCAGCCCGACGCCGGCACGATCAGCATTGACGGCCAGGCCATCACACTGCCCAGCGCGCATGCCGCCTTCGGCCATGGCGTCACCGCCATCCATCAGGAAACCGTGCTGTTCGACGATTTGACGGTCGCCGAAAACATCTTTCTCGGTCATGCGCCGCGCACACGCTTCGGCACCATCGACTGGCGCATGATGCGCAAGAATGCGCACGAAGTGCTCGACACCATGCATGCCGGCCATATCGACGCCGATACGCGACTGAAGGACCTCGGCATCGCCAACAAGCACCTGGTCGCGGTGGCCCGCGCCATGTCGATCGATGCGCAGATCGTCATCATGGACGAGCCGACCGCAGCCCTTTCGATGAAGGAAATCGAGGAGCTGTTTTTGCTCATCGAATTCCTCAAGGAGGAAGGCAAGGCGATCCTGTTCATCAGCCACAAGTTCGACGAGATCTACCGGATCGCCGACCGCTACACTGTGTTTCGCGACGGCGAGATGGTCGGCGAAGGGCTGATCAAGGATGCGGGCCAGAGCCAGATCGTGCGCATGATGGTCGGCCGCTCCGTCGACCACATCTTTCCGCAGCGCAAGGCGGAGATCGGCGGGCCGGTGCTGTCGGTCTCGGGCCTGTCGCATCCGACCGAATTCAACGATATCGGCTTCGAGCTGCATAAGGGCGAGATTCTCGGCTTCTACGGCCTTGTCGGCGCCGGGCGCAGCGAGGTGATGCAGGCGATTTCAGGCATCACCCGCATATCGGGCGGAACGATCACGCTGGAAGGCAAGGCGATCGCGCCGAAATCGGCGGCGGATTCGATCGAGGCCGGCATCGTCTACGTGCCGGAAGAGCGCGGCAAGCAGGGCGTGGTGATCGGCCTGCCGATCTTCCAGAATGTCTCGCTGCCTTCGCTCAAGCGTACGTCGAAATCCGGCCTGCTGCGGCTGGCGGAGGAGTTTTCGCTCGCCCGCTCCTACACCGAGCGTCTGGACCTCAGGGCGTCCTCGCTCAGCCAGGATGTCGGAACGCTGTCAGGCGGCAACCAGCAGAAGATCGTCATCGCCAAATGGCTGGCGACCGCGCCCAAGGTGATCATCCTGGACGAGCCGACCAAGGGCATCGACATCGGCTCCAAGGCCGCCGTGCACGGCTTCATGGCCGAGCTGGTGGCGCAAGGCCTGTCGGTGATCATGGTTTCGTCCGAACTGCCCGAAATCCTCGGCATGTCCGATCGCGTCGTCGTCATGCGCGAAGGCCTTGTCGCGGCGGTCTACGACAATAGGGGCCTTGATGCCGAGACGCTGGTCCGGACGGCAGCGGGGATCGCGGCATGAAGGCGTTTCTGAAGTACCGCGAGATCTGGCTGGCTGCGGCCATCGTCGTGTTGATCGGGCTGATCTCGACGCGCTTCCCGGGCTTTGCCGATCCCGGCAATCTCGGCCAGGTGTTCAACGACACGTCGATCCTGATGATCCTGGCGCTGGGACAGATGGTGGTCATCCTAACGCGCTCGATCGACCTGTCGATGGCCTCCAATCTCTGCTTCACCGGCATGGTGGTGGCGATGCTGAATGCGGCGCATCCGGCGATCCCGATCCCGCTGCTGATCGTCATTGCACTCGCCGTCGGGCTGGTGCTCGGCGCCATCAACGGCCTGCTGGTCTGGCGGCTGAACATCCCTTCGATCGTGGTGACACTGGGCACGCTCACCATCTATCGCGGCGCCACCTTCGTCCTGTCCGGTGGCGCCTGGGTCAATGCCGACAAGATGAGCCCGGAGTTCATCGGCTTCCAGCGTGCAGCTTTCCTTGGTATCCCGGTTCTGACCTGGATCGCCATCCTGGTCATCGCGCTGTTCTTTATCCTGATGACGCGCACCGCGCTCGGCCGCTCGATCTACGCCATCGGCGTCAATCCAACGGCGTCGGTCTATGCCGGCATCGATGTCGGCCGCACGAAATTCATCGTCTTCTGCATTTCCGGCATCATCGGTGGCCTCGCCGGCTACCTCTGGATCTCGCGCTATGTCATCGCCTCGGTCGAGGTCGCCAATGGCTATGAGCTCAACATCATCGCCGCCTGTGTCATCGGCGGCATTTCGATCGCCGGCGGCATCGGCTCGGTCGGCGGCGCGGTGCTCGGCGCGCTGTTCCTCGGCATCATTTCCAACGCGCTGCCGGTGATCAACATCTCGCCCTTCTGGCAGATGGCGATTTCGGGCAGCGCCATCATCCTGGCCGTCGTGCTCAATGCGCGCGGCGAACGCCAGCAAGGCCGCATCATCCTGCGGAAAGCGGAGGCGGCATGAGCGACGTCCCTGCTCCACGCCACATTCCCGACCGGCTCGACAAGCCGTTCTCCTCGGCGATCTTTTCGTGGGAGGCGTTGCTGGTCGTGGTGGCGGTCGCGATCTTTGCCATCAACAGTTTGGCCTCACCCTATTTCCTCGACGCCTATTCGCTGTCGGACCTGACCTTCAATTTCACCGAAAAAGGTCTGATCGCCTTCGCCATGGCGCTGCTGATCATTTCGGGCGAGATCGACCTGTCGGTTGCGGCAATCATCGCACTCGCCTCGACGCTGATGGGCATGGCCGTGCAGGCCGGCGCCGGCACGCCGGCGCTGGTGGCGATCGGCATCGTCGTGGGCTTGGGCTGCGGCGCCTTCAACGGGCTCCTGGTGACAAGGCTCGGTCTGCCCTCCATCGTTGTCACCATCGGCACGATGAGCCTGTTTCGCGGCATCGCCTTCATCATCCTCGGCGACCAGGCCTACAAGGGTTATCCCGAAAGCTTCGCCTTCTTCGGCCAGGGTTACGTCTGGTGGGTGGTGTCGTTCGAGCTGGTGCTGTTCCTCGTCGCGGCCGGCGTCTACTGGTTCCTGCTGCATCGCACGAGCTTCGGCCGGCGCGTCTTTGCCATCGGCAACAATCCGGTCGCGGCGCAATTTTCCGGCGTGCGCGTCGGCCGCATCAAATTCATCCTGTTCTGTCTGACCGGGCTGATGGCGGGCATTGCCTCGGTGCTGATCACCTCGCGGCTCGGTTCGACCCGGCCGTCCATCGCGCAGGGCTATGAGCTCGAAGTCATCACAATGGTGGTGCTCGGCGGCGTCAGCATTCTGGGCGGCTCCGGCAGCATTTTAGGGGTCATGCTCGCCGCCTTCATCATGGGGCTGGTGACCTTCGGCCTCGGCCTGCTCAACGTGCCTGGCATCGTCATGTCGATCTTCATCGGCCTGTTGCTGATCGTCGTCATTGCACTGCCGATCGTCTGGCGGCGGCTGCGTGGTAACAGCTGATGCCTGAGAAATACGCCTTCAAGATGAAGCTCAAACCCGGCATGAAGGCCGAGTACCAGAAGCGCCACGACGAGATCTGGCCGGCACTGGTGGCGCTGCTGAAACAGGCCGGCGTTTCCGACTATTCGATCCATCTCGACGATGAGACCAATATCCTATTCGGCGTGCTGTGGCGGCGCGACGATCATGGCATGGCCGACCTGCCGAAACATCCAGTGATGCAGGGCTGGTGGGCGCACATGGCCGACATCATGGAAACGAAGCCCGACAATGAGCCGGTGGCCGTGCAGCTGGAAACAGTGTTCCATATGGCATGAGTGGGCTGCGCCATATCGCCGTCATCGACATCGGCAAGACCAACGCCAAGGTGGCGCTGGTCGACCTCGTCACGCTGAGCGAGGTGGCGCTGCGCCGCATGGCCAATGCACCGGTGCGGCAGGCGCCCTACCCGCATCACGATGTCGAGGCGCTGTGGACTTTCATCCTGAACAGCCTTGCCAGCCTCAACCGCGAACAGCGCATCGACGCTGTTTCGATCACCACCCATGGCGCAACAGGTGTGTTGGTCGACGCTTCTGGTGAACTGGTGCTGCCGGTGCTCGACTATGAATTCGACGGACCCGACAGGCTGGCGGCGGACTATGATGCGATCCGTCCGCCCTTCACCGAAACCGGCACGCCGCGCCTGCCGCTCGGCCTCAATCTCGGCGCGCAGTTCTTCTGGCAGCAAAAGTGTTTTCCAGCCGAATTCGCCAAGGCCGCCGGGATGCTGATGTATCCACAATACTGGGCGCTGCGCCTGACCGGCGTCGCCGCCAATGAGGTGACCTCGCTCGGCTGCCACACCGATCTGTGGGACCCGTGGACAGCCGATTTTTCGTCGATGGTCGACAGCCTGAAATGGCGCAGCCTGATGGCACCGGTGCGGTCTGCCAGGGACCGGCTCGGTCCGATCCTGCCGGCGCTTGCCGCGCGAACCGGGCTTGGTCCGCAGACGCCTGTGTTCTGCGGCCTGCACGATTCCAACGCCTCGCTGCTGCCGCATCTCCTGTCCGACGCGCCGCCCTTCTCGGTCGTCTCGACCGGCACCTGGGTGGTGTCGATGGTGGTCGGGGGCACGGAGATCGCGCTCGACGCAGCGCGCGACACGCTGGTCAATGTCAGCGCGCTCGGCGATCCCGTACCCTCCGCGCGCTTTATGGGTGGCCGCGAATTCTCGCTGCTGACGGGCGACAAGCCGCTGGACTGCAGCGGCAGCGACGTGCTGGCGGTGCTGACCAAGAAGATGCTGCTTTTGCCTTCGACCCAGCAGGGATCGGGACCCTTCCCGCACCATGAAGCGGCATGGCTCGACGCTGAAGGGATGGGCAAGGGAGAGCGCTTCGCCGCCATCTCGTTCTATCTGGCGCTGATGACGGCGACGTGTCTCGATCTGATCGGCGCCGACGGCCCGACCACTGTGGAAGGACCCTTCGCCCGCAACCGCCTCTTCGTCGGCATGCTGGCGGCTGCTACGGCACGTACCGTCATCGTCTCTGAGGCCGCCACCGGCACCAGCATCGGCGCGGCGCTGCTGGCGTCTGATGAGAGGCCGGTGCACGGCAAGGGCGAGAGGATAGAACCACAAACCGACCCGATCTGGGCCGGCTATGTCAGTGCGTGGCGTAGGGCGGTCGAAGCGCGGAGCTGATCACAGGATCCGCTTGCCGAAGGCCGACATGACAAAGCTGACGGCATCCGTGGCGATCCTGGGTTCCAGATCGGCGGTCAGTCCTGAGACATCCATCGACAACAGCCCGCCGGACAGCGCTATCGCCTCCATCGCCTGATGCGTTTCGCGCACCGTCAGTCCGCCGGAGCCGGCCGCCCAGCCGGCGAATTCGGTGGCCGTCGGCGAATAGCTGACGTGAAAGCCTTGCGTGCCTGACGAAGCGATGCGGATCGCCTCATGCATCAGGTCGCGCATGCCCATGGCGTCGATGTCGGTCATGGTGAAGGCGGAGACACGCGAATCCTTCAGCACCCGCGCTTCGGCAGGATCGGCATGGCGCAGGCCGATGATGACGACATTTTCCGGCGACAGCTGCGGCTGCAGCGCGCCGGCCTTGTGGTCGAGACCGAGTATGCGCGCCAGTACCGAGCCTTCCGGCAATTCGCGCCCGTCTTCGTCCTCGGGCATCAAAGCGGCGATGGAATCGATCCAGATCAGGCCGAAGGAATGCGTCGCGCGTGCCGTTGCGGTCAGCGCCTTGTGGGCGACGCGGCGGTCGGCGCCGGCAGCGAGCCGGATCAGGCCTGATGGCGGCCGCTCGATATCGGCGAGTTCGACAACATCGAAATTCATCGCTTCCAGCCGCGCGCCGGTTCCCTCGCGGGCGAGAATGCCGGCGGCGGCCGGTTCGGCCGAAATGGACACCATGTTGCGGCCGGAAAAGTCGGCGACGTCGTGCATCGGGGCCTTTTCGACATATTCCGAAGTCATCGCCAAAAGCATGGCGCCGTAGTTCATGCGGAAGGCGACGCGGTCGCCGACGGCGGGCCGTGGATCGGCATCCTGCACGTCGAGCAGCAGATGATCGCTGGAGGCGCCGAGAACCCTTATCCCCTTGGCGATCGGCGTCAGCCCTTCGACCAGCACGTCCTCGCGGCCGATATTGGCGATGGCACGCAGCCGGTCGCCTTCATCCGGGAAAACAGGCTGGTTGCCGAAAGCGTCGTAACCGGATTCACCAATGGGCCGCGACGGCTTGAGCTTGACCTCGATGATATCGCTGGTCAGGCGGCAGGCATCGGGTTCGAGTTCCGGCCACGGCACGTCGCGGAAGGTCTCGATGCCGCCCTGCAGTATCGCCTCGCCGACCCTGAGATTGTTGATGCCGGGGGGCAGCTTGCCTTCGAGCAGCAGCGTCAGCGACGACGAGGCGCCGCCGGAAATGAAGTCGAGGCTTTTGCCGGACAGGCGCTCGGTCTTGTAGGCATGGGCGACGAGCTGACCGAGATTTTCCGGCGTCGGCATGATGGCGCCGAAACAGCCGAGATTCGTGCCGATGCCGGCGATGCGCACACCTCTAAATTCCAGGATCTGCTCGACGGTCGGGATCAGATCGCTTGGCCAGATACCTTCCCTGAGATCGCCGAGATCGATCATCAGCATGATGTCGTGGACGCGGCCCATGCGCTCGGCGATCCGCGATATCTCACGGATCGTGGTCAGCTCCGACTGCAGGCTGATGTCGACGGTGCGCACCACTTCCTCGACGCGCGCCATGGGCGGGCTGCGCAAAAGCATGATCGGCGCGCTGATGCCGCTGTCGCGCAGCCGGCGGATGTTTTCGAAACGCGATTCGGCGATGCCTGCAACACCGCCGCGCAGCATGGCGCGCGCCACTTGCGGCATGCCGCATGTGCCCTTGGTGACGCCGAACACCTTGATGCCCGACAACGCACAGCGTTCGACGATGGTGCGCGCATTGCGCTCGATGCGGCCAAGATCGATGGCGACTTGCGGTCCCGACATACCTAGCCTCCGTAGACCAGACCTTCCGGGTCGATCTCCGGCTTGCGGCCGGCAACGAGGTCGGCCAGGAAATTGCCGGAGCCGCAAGCCATGGTCCAGCCGACATGACCATGGCCGGTGTTGAGATAGAGATTGTCGTAGCGCGCCTGGCCGATGACCGGTACCGAGTTCGGCATCATCGGTCGCAAGCCTGCCCAGAGTTCAGCCTTCTTCTCGTCGAAGGCGCCGGGGAACAGGTCCTTGCCGGCTCTGAACATGGCGTCGAAGTCGCTCGGCTTGTGGGAGCGGTCGAAGCCGGTGAATTCGGCGGTCGAGGCCAACCGCAAACGGTTGCCGAGCCTCGAATAGGCGATCAGCTGGTCCTCGTCAGCGCCGCCCATGGTCGGGCCTTTGCTCGCGTCCTCCAGCGGGATGGTCGCTGTATAGCCTTTAACCGGATAGACCGGCAGATCGATACCGTAGCGGCGGCCGAGCAGGCCGCTTTCCGGCCCCATCGAGATCACCACGGCATCACCAGTCACCGGACCGGCCGAGGTCATCACAGCGCGCACTCGGTTGCCTTCGATGTCGAGGCCTTCGACCGTTGCGCCGTAGAGAAACTTGACGCCGAGCTTCTCGGCGGCATAGGCGGCGAGCTTTTCGACGAACTGCCGGGAATCGCCGGTCTGGTCGATCGGCGAATAGACGCCGCCGGCGATCTTCTCCTTCACCCCGGCGAGGCCCGGCTCCAGTTCGATCAGCCGGTCGCGGCCGACGATCTCGATCGGTAGGCCGTGTTCGGCGAGATAGCGATAGTTGTCCGTGCCGGTGTCGAGACTGTGCTGCGAGCGGAAGAAATAGAGGATGCCCTTCTTGCGCTCGTCATAGTGGATGCCTGTGTCGGCCGAGATGGCATTGATGCAGTCGCGCGAATAGAGCGCCAGGCGCAATTTGACCCGGCTGTTGGCGCGCAGGCGGGCCACCGTGCACTGGCGCAGGAAGCGCAGGCTCCAGGCGAGGAAATAGGGGTCGAAGCGCAGCCTGACCTTGATGCCGAGATCATGGTTCCAAAGTGCGCGCAGGAAAGTCTTCAGCGCCGCCGGCGAAGCCCAGGCGGTGGCGTCGCCCGGCGATACCAGGCCGGCATTGGACTGGCTGGTGCCGCGTGCCGGCGCCGGATGGCGCTCGACCACGGTGACCTCGTGGCCATCGGCGGCCAGATAATAGGCGGCGGCCGTCCCGACAACGCCGGCCCCGAGCACCGTTATCCTCATGCCACCCCCCAAAGCTATATGCGGCGCAGCGCCTCCACGCCGCATCAGCGAATGCCTTCAATAGCGCTTCGCCGCTCGCCTTGCGAGCCCTTGGGGACGCTAGGCTCAGCCCCGGGCGGAGTTCTTGCTGGTCAGAATGCCCTCCCAGGCGAGTGCGTCGGCGACGATCTGGTCGAGATCGTCGCGCTGCGGGGTCCAGCCGAGTTCGGCGCGCGCAAGGTCGGAATTGGCGACGATGGCGGCGGCGTCGCCGAGACGGCGGTCGCCCATCTTGACCTCAAAATCCCGGCCGAAGGCGCGGCGCACGCTGTCGATGACTTCGAGCACGGAATAACCGTGGCTGTAGCCGCAATTGGCGACGAGGCTGGTGCCGCCGGCACGCAGCCGCTCCAGCGCAAGGCGATGCGCCGCGGCCAGGTCGCTGACATGGATGTAGTCGCGCATGCAGGTGCCGTCCGGCGTCGGATAGTCGGTGCCGAACACCTGCATGAAGGGGCGCTTGCCGAGCGCGGTCTCGCAGGCGACCTTGATCAGATGGGTGGCGCCCGGCGTCGACTGGCCGGTGCGGCCCCTGGGATCGGCGCCGGCGACGTTGAAATAGCGCAGCGCCGTGTAGCGCAAGGGATGTGCCAGCGCCGCATCGCGCAGCATCCATTCGCTCATCAGCTTGGACAGGCCGTAGGGCGATTCAGGCGCCAGGCGGGCATCCTCGCGCACCGGCTCCAGCCCGGCGCCGCCATAGACGGCGGCGGTGGACGAGAAGATGAAATTGGGCACGCCCTCTCGTATGGCGGTCTCGATCAGCGTGCGGGTCTTCGAGGTGTTGTTCTCGTAATAGGCGAGCGGATCGGTAACCGATTCGGGAACCACGATCGAACCGGCGAAATGGATGATCGCGTCGATATGATTGTCCCTGATGATCTGGCCGACCAATTCCTTGTCGGCAACATCGCCGACGACCAGCTTCGCTTCCGGCGCCACCGCCCATTCGAAGCCGGTGGAAAGCCGGTCGAGAACGACGACGCTCTCGCCGGCATCCAGCAGTTCCCAGACCATGTGGCTGCCGATATAGCCGGCGCCGCCTGTCACCAAAACCGTCATTCCGTATCCTCGCTATTCAAGATTTATCGGAAACTGTCTCAAATGCCGCTTTACTGGAAAGACCGCCGCGGGGCTATACAAGGCCAGTGTGTTAAGTCCGTAACAGTCTCAGCGGCCCATGGCATCGTAGTGAAACAAAGTTGATGCACATCAAGGGAATAAGCCACGATCCGGTATCGTTAGGAACAGGCGCGGGGCGTGGCATTTTGACCAAACAGGGCCCGGTGGACGACGAATGGGCCAATGATTATGATCCCGCACAAAACTGGGAAGGCGACATGAACTATCAGCGGTTCTTCGAGGAAGCGATCGACCAGCTCCATGCCGAGCGGCGCTACCGCGTTTTCGCCGATCTCGAGCGCATTGTCGGCAAGTTTCCGCGCGCCATCTGGCGTTCCAACGGCCGCGCCGAGGAAATCACCGTCTGGTGTTCCAACGACTATCTCGGCATGGGCCAGAACCCGGATGTCATCGCCGCGTTGCAGAACGCGGCCGGCAAGATGGGCTCGGGCGCCGGCGGCACCCGCAACATTTCGGGCACCTCGAACCCGCTGGTCGAGCTCGAAGTGGAACTGGCCGATCTGCACGACAAGGAAGCGGCCCTGGTCTTCACCTCCGGCTTCGTCTCCAACGAAGCCTCGATCTCGACCATTGCGCGGCTTTTGCCCAACTGCCTGATCATCTCGGACGAGTTGAACCACGCTTCGATGATCGAGGGCGTGCGGCGCTCGGGCGCCGAAAAGAAGATCTTCCGCCACAATGACGTCGCGCATCTCGAAAGCCTTTTGCAGGCGGCGGGTCGCGAACGCGCCAAGCTGATCGTCTTCGAGAGCGTCTATTCGATGGACGGCGACATTGCGCCGATCAGAGAGATCGTCGAACTGGCAGAACGCTACAATGCCATGACCTATGTCGACGAGGTCCACGCCGTCGGCATGTACGGACCGCGCGGCGGCGGCATCACCGAGCGCGAAGGCCTGGCCGACCGCATCGACATCATCGAAGGCACGCTCGCCAAGGCGTTCGGCACGCTCGGCGGCTATATCGCCGGCAACAGCGCCATCATCGATGCCGTTCGCTCCTACGCGCCGGGCTTCATCTTCACCACGGCGCTGCCGCCGGCCATTGCCGCCGCCGCCACCACCTCCATTCGGCATCTGAAGCGTTCGCAGGCCGAACGCGATGCGCAGCAGCGCCAGGCGTCGCGGACCAAGGAGGTCCTCAGCGCCGCCGGCCTGCCGGTGATGGAGTCGCCGACGCATATCGTGCCGGTGCTGGTCGGTGACCCCGAACTCTGCAAGATGGCCAGCGACCGCCTGCTCGGCGTGCACGGCATCTACATCCAGCCGATCAACTACCCGACCGTGCCGCGCGGCACCGAGCGGCTGCGCATTACGCCGACGCCGTTCCATACCGATGCGCTAATTGCGGGACTGCAGGACGCGCTGGTCGAGACATGGGATGCGCTCGGCATCCCCTACGGCTCCGCCGGACGGCCCACTGTCGCCAAGAGCGACCGGATTGTGCCCCTGCTGGTGCCGAAGTCCGGCGGCTGAAGCCGTTTGAAAGTCGCTCCGACGGCCAACTGACGCAGGTTTCTTCGCTTCCAGTGCTCACGGACCCAAATGTCCGCTGCGCTCCGGGTCTCGAAACCCACGTCAGCTGACTCGTCGGAACGACAATCCGGCTTCAGACGGCTCAGAAGCTTTTCATCCACCTCGCCAACCGATGCGCTGCTTCCTCGAGTTGATCGAGGCGGCGGTGGAAACACAGCCGCAAAAACGCTTCACCGCCGGGGCCGAAGGCGGTGCCGGGGGCCAGGCCGACATTGGCCTTGTCGACGATGTCGAAGGCGGCCCGGCGCGGATCGGTGATGCCGTCGACCGTGAAAAACAGGTAGAACGCGCCTTGCGGCACGGTGAAGCGCGCCTTGCCGGTGGCGCCGATTATGTCGCAGACCAGGTCGCGTGCCGCGTGCGCGCGCTCCACCTGCTCGACAATGAAGGCATCGCCGTGGTCGAGGGCAGCGATGGCGCCGCGCTGCATGAACTGGGCGACACCCGAGGTCGAATACTGGATCAGGTTCTCGAACACCTGCTGCAGGTCGGGATGGGTTTTGATCCAGCCGATGCGCCAGCCGGTCATCGCCCAGTTCTTGGAAAAGGAGTTGACGAACAGGATGCGGTCTTCCTCGGTCGAAATGTCGAGGAAGGACGGCGCGCGGCCATGGCCGTAGTGGAACAGCGAATAGATTTCGTCGGCGATGATCCACAGGCCTCTTTCACGGGCGAGACCGAGGATCGCCTGCAGCGTTTCCTTGTCGGCGGTCCAGCCGGTCGGGTTGGAGGGCGTGTTGACGAACAGCGCCTTGGTGCGGGGCGTGACCGCGGCTGCAATCTTGTCGACATCGCAGGACCAGCCATTGCCGGACTGGTCGAGCGTGACCGCCACAGGAGTAGCACCGGAGACACCGGCGGCGGCGGCGAAATTCGGCCAGGCCGGGGAGAGATAGACGACCTCGTCGCCACTGCCAGCGACGGCGGCAAGCGCCAGTTGGATGGCGTGCATGCCGGAACCGGTGGCGATGAATTCTTCCTCGGCGAAATTCTTGCCGAAATGCCTGAGATAGTAGCGGGAAAGCGCTTGCCGCAGCTCCGGAATGCCCTTCTGCCAGGTGTAGAAGGTCTCGCCATTGGCGAGCCCCTTGGCGGCGGCTTCGGAGATGAAGGCAGGCGTCGGCAAATCGCCTTCACCGGCCCAGAGCGGGATCATCCCCTCGCGCGTGCGCCCGTAATTGACCACGGCGACAATGCCGCTTTCAGGGGCGGCAACGGCTTCGGCGCGCAAGCTATCGATCAAGGTCATGGACAGGTCCGTTTTGATGTCAGGTGAGTGCTTTTAACAGAAGCGAAAACAGAAAACCCCGGCCGCGGACGACCGGGGTTTTGGTCCAAGGATCCTGGCCGGGGAGCTATTTCCTGGCGAGGAGATCGCGAATTTCGGTAAGCAATGCGACGTCAGCCGGCGGCGGAGCCGCTGGTGCAGCGGGCTTCTCGCGCTCAAGCCGCTTGCGCAGATTGTTCACGGCCTTGACCATCAGGAAGATGATGAATGCGAGGATGATGAAGTTCAACGCCACGGTAATGAAGCTGCCATAGGCAAAAACAGCGCCCTGTTTCTTGGCTTCGGCCAGCGAGGTAGCGTTGACGGCCGAGGAGAGGCCGAAGAAATAGTTGTTGAAGTCCAGTCCGCCTAAGATGGCCCCGACGATCGGCATGATGATGTCGTTGACAAGAGAATCGACGATCTTGCCGAAGGCAGCGCCGATGATGACACCGACGGCCAAGTCCATCACATTGCCCTTGGAAATGAATTCCTGGAACTCTTTCAGCATTCGACCCTCCTTGTCATGGCAGGCCGCGCTGCCGCCGTCCTTCGGCGCCGGCCCGCGCATACCGTAACAAAAACCTGAGGTTGCAACAGAAGCAAAAGCGGGAAAACACCGCATTCTCTTTACCTTAGGTCACGGGCTCGACAGGCGGCGCGTCGTCGCCATGCGCCGAAAGCCGCGATGGACTCGACCCCAAAGCTGTGATTGCGTCTGGCCAGGCCGCATGAATACTGGCTGGAGGAGGACTTTCGGGCCGTGCAGGGCTGGTTCATTGTCATCATTGCCGTCGCCTATGTGACGCTGCTGTTCGTCATTGCCAGCCTCGGCGACCGGCGCTCGGCGGCCTCCGGGCCCGGTCGTGCCCGACCCTTCATCTATGCGCTCAGCCTCGCCATCTACTGCACATCCTGGACCTTCTTCGGCTCGGTCGGCCTGTCGTCGGAGCGCGGACTCGAATTCCTCGGCATCTATACTGGCCCGGTGCTGGTGTTCGTGTTCGGCTTTCCGCTGCTCAACCGCATCGTGCGGCTGGCCAAGAGCGAGAAGATCACCTCGATCGCCGACTTCCTCGGCGCCCGGTACGGCAAGAGTTTTGCCGTCTCGGCGATCGCCACGCTGATCGCCACCATTGGCGCGGTGCCCTATATCGCGCTGCAGCTGAAGGCGATTTCCGGTTCAGTCGGCCTGATGGTCGAGCACTATACGGGATCGCCGCCCTCCTTCGATCCGTTCGTCAGCGACATCTCGCTCGTCGTGGCCATGCTCTTGGCGCTGTTTGCAGTGCTGTTCGGCACCCGCCACGCCGATGCCACCGAGCACCAGGACGGACTGGTGCTGGCGGTGGCTGTCGAAACCGTGGTCAAGCTCGCCGCCTTCCTGGCGATCGGCCTAATGGTGACCTTCCTGATCTTCGGCGGCCCCGGCGATATGATCGACAAACTGGCCGAGAACAACCAGGTGCGGCAGGCGATGGGGTACAACACCTCGCTCGCCACCTGGCTCGTGCTGACCTGTCTGAGCGGCTTTGCCATCATCATGCTGCCGCGCCAGTTCTACGTCACCATCGTCGAGAACCGCGGCGAGGCCGAGTTGCGCACCGCGACCTGGGTGTTTCCGCTCTATCTCGTGGCGATCAACCTGTTCGTGCTGCCGATTGCCTTCGCCGGCCTGTCGCTGGTCGGCGGCAGGACCAGCAGCGACCTCTACGTGCTGTCACTGCCACTGTTCAGCGGCCATGACGTGCTTGCCATGGCGGCCTTCATCGGCGGCCTGTCGGCGGCGACCGCCATGGTGATCGTCGAAAGCGTGGCGCTGTCGATCATGATCTCCAACGATCTCATCATCCCGCTGTTCGTGCGCCGGCTGCTCAAGACAACGACCTCGGAGAATGAGGACTGGTCGACGCTGATCCTCAATGTACGGCGCGGTGCGATCTTCATCCTTTTGTTCATCGCCTTCCTCTACTATCGCGAGAGCACCAACTCTGCGCGGCTTTCCTCCATCGGCCTGATGTCGTTTGCGGCCATCGCCCAGTTTGCACCGGCGCTGATCGGCGGGCTGATCTGGCGCGGCGCCAATGGCCGGGGCGCGGCCCTGGGTATGGTTGCCGGCATCCTCGTCTGGGGCTACACGCTGCTTTTGCCTTCGCTCTCGGCAGCCGACGCCGACATTGTCGTGCATGGCCTGTTCGGTTTCGAAGCGCTGCGGCCGCGGGCCTTGTTCGGCACCGTCGCCGAGCCGCTGAATCACGGCGTGCTCTGGAGCCTGTCCGTCAATACGCTGTTCTTCGTCCTTGGCTCGCTGTCGCGCGCGTCGGTGCCGCTGGAACGCATCCAGGCGTCCATCTTTGTGCCGCGCGAGGCCAGTCCGATGCCAAGCCTGCGCCGCTTCCGCACCGCCATCACCGTCAACGTGCTGAAGGACACCATTTCGCGCTATCTCGGCGTCGAGCGCACCGAGCGCTCCTTCCAGTCCTTCGAGAAAAGCACCGGCGTCTCGCTCTACGGCAATGAGCAGGCCAGCATGGACGTCATCCGCTTTTCCGAGCAGCTGCTGGCGAGCGCGGTCGGCTCGTCGTCGGCGCGGCTGATCCTGTCGCTTTTGTTTCGCCGCAACGACCGCGAATCCAAGGATGCGTTCCGCCTGCTCGACGACGCCACCGAGGCGTTGCAGCACAATCGCGACTTGCTTCAGATCGCGCTCGACCAGATGGAACAGGGCATTACCGTGTTCGACCGGGATTTCCGTCTGATCTGCTGGAACAGACAATATCGCGCGCTGTTCGACCTGCCCGACGAGATGGGCCAAGTCGGTGTCTCGCTCGACCGCATCCTGCGGCATCTCGCCGAGCGCGGCGACATTCCGGCCGACCAGCGTGTGGCGATGCTCAACCGTCTGACCAGCTTCGTCAGCCCGTGGCAGATGGAGTTGAAGACCAGCGGCCGCATCCTCGAATTGCGTTCCAATCCGATGCCGGATGGTGGCATCGTCGCCACCTATGCCGACATTTCGGGGCGCGTCGAGCAGGACCTGGCGCTGAAGCGGGCCAATGAATCACTGGAGCAGCGGGTCAAGACGCGCACCGTCGAACTGACGCGCGTCAATGAGGAACTGGCGCAGGCGCAGATGCTGGCCGAGGAGGCCAATCTCGGCAAGACGCGCTTCCTCGCCGCCGCCGGCCACGACATCCTGCAGCCCTTGAATGCCGCCCGGCTCTACTGCTCGTCGTTGATCGAAAAGGCCGGAAAGGGCCCGGCTGGCAAGGCCGCCGTCAACATCGAATCCTCGCTGGAATCGGTCGAGACGATCCTGGGCGCCGTGCTCGACATTTCTCGCCTCGACGCTGGCGCCATGAAGCCGGATGACAGCGCCTTCCGGCTGGACGGGCTGCTGCGCCAGATCGGCAATGATTTTCAGCCACTCGCCGCCGAAAAGAAACTCGACCTGACGATCATGGCCTCGTCGCTCAGCGTGATGACGGACCGCAATCTGTTACGCCGGCTGATCCAGAACCTGGTCTCCAACGCCATCAAATACACGCGCCATGGCCGCATCCTGGTCGGCGTGCGGCGGCGCGGCGAGCTCGCCGAGATCCAGGTGATCGACACCGGCATCGGCATTGCCGGCGACAAGCTGAACACGGTGTTCCGCGAATTCACCCGGCTCGATGAAGGCGTGCGCGAGGCCGAAGGCCTCGGCCTCGGCCTCTCCATCGTCGACCGCATCGCCCGTGTGCTCAGGCTCGAGATCCAGATCTTTTCCCACCCCGGCAAGGGCACGCGCTTTTCCGTCATCCTGCCGATTGCTGCCGTTGAGGCGCCGCGGCGCGAGGTTGAGCCCAAGGCGCCTGCCCGCACCGCGAATTCGCTTGCTGGGCTGCGCGTCATGTGCATCGACAATGACGCCCGCATTCTCGACGGCATGCGGCTTTTGCTCGAAGGCTGGGGCTGCAGCGTCGGCACGTTCTCCGGATCGGAGGATTTCACCAGGGTCGACATCCATCGTCCCGACATCGTGCTTGCCGACTATCATCTCGACGGCAGGAGCGGCCTCGACGTGATTGTGCGGCTGCGTGACATCCACGGCCGGGACCTGCCGGCCGTGCTGGTCACCGCCGACCGCTCCACGGAGGTTCGTGCCGCTGCCGCCGCCCTCGATGTGCCGGTGATCAACAAGCCGCTGAAGCCGGCCGTGCTGCGCTCGATGCTATCAAGGGTCAGGCCGCTGGCTTCGGCGGCGGAATAGCCACGCCGGCCCGTCTCAGCGGTGTCCAAGGCTTACGAGGTAGGCGCAGAACATGTCGGCCATGGCATCGGCATAGGCTTCGATCTCGGCGTCGGCGCGGGGGCTTCCTGAAAAGTCCTTTCCCACGGAGCTCAGCGTCGCGCCGATCACGCCACCGGCCAGCGTACGGACGGCTTCCGGGGCCTCAGGCAAGGCTTCATCCAGAAAGTTCTGAACGGTGCGCACGCCAGCGTCCCTTGCCTCGTGCGCCTCGGGGGCGTCGCGATAAAGCGGAGCGGCGTCATTGAGCGCCCCGCGCACGGCAGCCTCATCGCACTCCGAGTGGATGAAGGCATGGACAAGCCTGCGCAACCGCTCCAGCGGTGGCCGCTGTTTGTCCTCGAGTATGGTGCGCAGCAGGCCGCCCGTCTGCTGCCACTCATCGCTTTGCAACCGGAACAGCAGGGCGGCCTTGTTGGGGAAATACTGGTAGAGCGAGCCGACGCTAACGCCGGCCCTTTCGGCCACGCGCGTGGTGGTGAAACGCTGCGCGCCTTCGCTCGCCAGAACCTGAACAGCAGCTTCCAAAATCGCCGCAATGAGCTCGACCGCGCGAGCCTGCTTGGGCTGCTTTCGCAAGGAAATAGAATGGCTTGGACGTTCCGTCATGGTCCTGTCCGGCAATGCGAATTGGAAACCTGAAGGATTATTCGTATTTTCAGCACGACACAAGAACGCAATGTTTTTCCGACTGGAGACTTCGATGACCACCCTCACCCCGCTCGCGCCCTTGCTCGCCCGCCTGTTCAAGGAGGCGGAAGCAGCGTCGAGCCCCGCAGCGGCCGGCTTCTCGCCCGACGAGAGGGAACGCCTGCTGCACAGCAAGACCGAATATGTCGATTTCTACGGAAGGCTGAAGGACCTGTGGCTCGCGGTTTCGCCGGAGACCGGCACGCTGCTCTACATGCTGGCGCGCAGCAGCGGCGCCCGCGTCATCATCGAATTCGGCACCTCGTTCGGCATCTCGACGCTCTATCTTGCCGCGGCACTCAGGGACAATGGCGGCGGCCGTCTGATCACCACCGAGTTCGAACCATCCAAGGTGATGCGGGCCAAGGCCAATCTGACCGAGGGCGGCCTCATCGATCTGGTGGAAGTCCGCCAGGGCGATGCGCTGCAAACGCTGAGCGCCGATCTTCCCGAAACGATCGATCTTTTGCTGCTCGATGGCGCCAAGGCGATCTACCCTGAGATATTGAGCCTGGTCGAAAGCCGGCTCAGGCCCGGCGCGCTGGTGATCGCCGACAACGCCGATTTCAACCCCGAATACCTCGAGCGCGTACGCGCGCCTGCATCAGGCTACATGTCGACGCCGTTCGGCGACGACGTCGAACTGTCGGTGAAGTTGCGCTAAGGCCGCCGGCGGACTGCTTGGCCGGGACAGAACAGAGCTGAGCGCCTTCGGCGCTCAACCCACCGGCTGCAGCGGGTCGTTGCCGATCTTGGACAGCTGGATCACCGCCTGGGTGCGGCTGTCGACGCCGAGTTTTTGCAGGATGGCCGAGACATGCGCCTTGATCGTCGCTTCGGAGACGCTGAGCTCATAGGCGATCTGCTTGTTGAGCAGCCCTTCGGCCAGCATGCCGAGCACACGCGTCTGCTGCGGCGTCAGCGCCTGTAGCCGCTTGATCAGATCTGAAATCTCGGGGTCGCGCTCGACACCGAGATCGATGCCGACGGGCGCGGCGATATCGCCGGCCAGCACCGTCTGCACGGCGCTGCGAATCTCCTCCATGCTGGCCGATTTGGAGATGAAGCCGGACGCGCCGAGATCGAGCGCACGCCTTATCGTCACCGGGTCGTCATGCGCCGAAACCACCACCAGCGGCACCGCGGGATGTATGCCGCGCAGCGAGATCAGGCCGGACAGGCCGCTGGCGCCCGGCATCGATAAATCGAGCAGCACCAGGTCGACATCCTCATGCGCGACGACCAGTGCCTTGGCGCTCTCGAAATCGCCGGCCTCGTGGATGGCGGCAACATCGCCAACGCCGGCAAGCGCCTCTTTCAACGCGCCGCGGAAAAGCGGATGGTCGTCGGCGATGACGAAGGTGTAGCCCGACGGCAAATATTCCTCCCAAATCCCGTTATCATTGTCTGCTTTTGCGGGACCGGACGATTATGCGGCGAAGTGTTGCATTTTCAAGCGGCAATGGCCGGCCGCTGAATTTTCCCCAGCCACGACGCCAGCTCAGGTCTTTTGCCCGTCAAGCTTGGCGCCGTCGCCATTGTCCATCTCCTTGACGATGCCCATGAAGCCACGCATGAAGCGCTCCATGTAGTTCATTGTCTTGTCGAAATCCTCCTCGCTCGGCAGTTTCGATTCGAGGCGGGCGGACAGCGAATTCTCCAGCTTGGTGACGCGTTCGTCCATGGCCTTCATCGAGGCCTGCAAACGGTCAACTTCGTCCTGGAAAGCTGCACGCTCGTCGGCCGCCATCTTGCAGACGAGCTGGCCGGAACGTTCCTCGCAGATCGACATGGCGCCGGTCTGTGTGTCCATGCGGACGTAGCCGTTGGCCGATTTTTCCAGCCGGTAGCGATCGGTCTCCTCGGACCAGGCCGATGCCGCGACCAGCGAGACCAGCGCGGCGGGGATCAGTATTTGCTGCAGACGCATGTTCCATCCTCCATGAGCCAGTGTGCGAGAGCCTATCACAGCTTTGCGCCGCAAATGCGGAAGAGTTGCCCTTCCCCGCATGAGCCATCCGGATTATAGCGCAGCTATGTCTCAGATTATCTACAAGATCGCGCCCGAAGCCCTTTGGCGCGAGGCCGAGAAAAACGGCCATTTCACCGGTGCGCCGATCGATATCGCCGATGGCTTCATCCATTTCTCCACCGGACCCCAGGCCAGGGAAACGGCGGCAAAGCATTTCGCCGGCCAGACGAATCTGGTGCTGGTCGCCATCGATGGGGCCCGGCTGGGCGAAGCGCTGAAATACGAGGTCTCGCGCGGCGGCGCGCTGTTCCCCCATCTCTATGGTGTGCTCGAAACGAACGCCGTGCTGTGGGTGCGGCCATTGCCGCTCGGCCCTGGTGGCGCGCACCAGTTTCCGGCGCTGGAGGGTGAATGAGCGTGCTCGACCGCATCGGCCAGAAACTGCTGTTCACCTTCGATCCCGAAACGGCGCACGGCATGTCGATCGCGGCGCTGCGATGCGGTCTGCCGGTCGGCGCGCGGCCGGTGCGCGACGACCGGCTGAAGGTCAGCCTATGTGGTCTCGATTTTCTGAACCCGCTCGGCATGGCCGCCGGCTATGACAAGAACGCCGAAGTGCCGGATGCACTGCTTGGTCTCGGCTTCGGCTTTGCCGAGGCCGGCACGGTGACGCCGCTGCCGCAGTCGGGCAATCCGAAGCCGCGCATCTTCCGGCTGACGGAGGACGATGCGGTGATCAACCGGCTGGGCTTCAACAATGAGGGCCACGAGGCGGCCGAGAAGCGCCTTGCCGCGCGTAAGGGACGCGGCGGTATTGTCGGCGTCAACATCGGCGCCAACAAGGACAGCGCCGATCGTGTCGGTGACTATGAGCTGGGCGTCTCCCGCTTTGCGAAATACGCCAGCTATCTCACCGTCAACATCTCGTCGCCCAACACGCCCGGCCTGCGCAACATGCAGGCGCGCGAACAACTCGGCGATCTGTTGTCTCGGGTCATGTCGGCGCGTGCAGCAGCTTCGGCGCAGCCGCCCGTCTTCCTCAAGATCGCGCCGGATCTGGTCGAGGCAGAGCTGGAAGACATCGCCGCCGAGGTAAGCGAAAAGCAGATCGATGGCGTCATCGTTTCCAACACGACGCTCGCGCGGGCCGGATTGCACAGCACGGCCGTAGCGGGCGAAACCGGTGGTCTCTCGGGAAAACCGCTGTTCGAGCGTTCGACCATCGTGCTGGCCAAGATGCGCAAGTTGCTCGGGCCGGAGCGGGCCATCATCGGCGTCGGCGGCGTCGATTCGGCCGAGACTGCGCTGGAAAAAATCCGCGCGGGCGCCGATCTCGTCCAGCTCTACACCGGCATGATCTATGCCGGCCCCGCTCTGCCCGGCCGCATCCTTGCCGGCATGGTGCGCTTTGCGGAACGGGAAAGGCTGAAGTCCTTGCGCGATTTGCGCGACAGTCGACTCAAAAACTGGGCGGCCAAACGGCTTTGATTTTTCCGCCCCGACTATCCGCCGCGCGCGTAGTTTCAGTCCGTCTCGCGCCATAGTTAGAACACACAAGACCTGTCGGCTTCTTCGATTGACAAGCGAGGCAGCAATGCAATTGACAGCGATTTTCATTCTTGCGTCAATGGTTGGCCCCTTCGGCGATGGTCAACTGGAGCCCTATGTGCGGCAACTTTGCCATGAGGCAGCTAGGAAAGCCTTGCCCGAGAACGCGTCGTCGACAACCGCATTGCAGTCAGCGGCCGTTTGTTTCCTTGCCTATTCCGATATGCCTTATGCCGGGCACCCCGTCAGGAGCTGCGATTCAGTTGTAGCGGCGCTTGCGCCTTCCGCCCCCAAGACTGCCATCAACGTCTGCGAGGCGGCGGGCGAACTGACGCGAAATTGGGCCAGTGGCCGTTTCTGAGCGCTAAAACGCCGTCCGCACCCTTCGCGACAAAATCGTCAGCAGGCTGATGCCGCGCACCAGCAGGAAGACATGCAGCGCCGCCCACAGGCCGTGATTGCCCAGGGCCGGCCCCAGAGTGAGCAAGGCGGCGCTGAAGGCCAGGAACGACAACAGCATCATGTTGCGCATGTCGCGTGACCACGTTGCGCCGATGAAGACGCCGTCCATCTGGAAGGCCAGCACGCCGCTGAGCGGGGTTAGCGCGGCCCATGCCAGATAGACATCGGCGACGTCGCGAACGTTCTGCGATGTGGTGATCAGCGCGACCAGGCCGGCGCCGCCGAGCCAGAAGATCAGCGTGGCGGTTCCCGCCAGGCCGAAACCCCAGAACAGCGTCAATTGCACCGCCCGGCGAAACGAGGTTTCGGCGCGGGCACCGATGGCGCGTCCGGCCAGTTGTTCGGCGGCGGTGGCGAAGCCATCGAGGAAATAGCCGGCGACGAGGAAGAAGTTCATCAGCACGGCGTTGGCGGCCAGCGTCAGCGTGCCGAACTGCGCGCCCTGGCGGGTGAACAGCGCGAAAGCGGCGAGCAGCGAGAACGAGCGGATCATGATGTCGCGGTTTAGCGAGAGCATGCGCAGGAAGGCGGCCATGTCGAGCAGGCGATGGCGCGGCAGAACGGGCGCGGCCCTGAAGCGCCAGACGACGATGGCGAGGCCAAGCAGCATGGCCAGCAACTCGCCGGTGACGGTCGCCCAGGCGACGCCGGCGACGCCCCAGCCGAGCTTCAGGCCGAGCAGGATGCAGAGCAAGATGTTGATGCCGTTGAGCACCGCCTGCAGCATCAGCCCAAGCCCGCCCTCGCCGCGCCCCAGCACATAGCCGAGGATGGCGTAGTTGATCAGCGCGAAGGGGGCAGCGAGCATCCTGATCCTGATATAGACGCCCATCGCCTCGCTGACGCGCGGTTCGGCGCCGATGAATTTCTGGCCGGCGATGGCTATCAGCGGCGCAAGGGCGACAAGCGCGATGCCGGCGGCGACCGCGATCAGCACGGCGCGCCAGAACACCGCCTGCTCCTCCAACTGGTCGCCGCGGCCGAAAGCCTGGGCGACGAGGCCGGTGGTGCCGGAGCGCAGGAAATTGAAGGTGTTGAAGACGACGTCGAAGACCAGCGCGCCGGCCGCCAGGCCGCCGAGCAGGGCCGCGTCGCCAAACTGCCCGACCACCGCCGTATCGACGATGCCGAGCAGAGGCGTCGTCAGATAGGCCAGCGTCATCGGCACCGCGATGGCAAGCACCGAACTGTTGGTGACGGCGAAGGGCTTCGCGTCGGCTGGGATTGCGCCCTGGTCCAAGAGATTGCTGCCTTGCTGCTTGATCGAACAGCCGATGTGCCCCATTTTCCGGCCACCGCGCAATCACTCACGCCGCAATGGCCAACCGAATTATCGACCTTGGCGCGAGCCCTGATGCCCCTGCAGATCGTCCACCACCCCGACTACGATGCCGGCTTTGCCGTCAATCATCGTTTTCCGATGAGCAAATATCCGCTGCTGATGCAGGCCTTGCATACGCGAGGTCTGATCGGGTCCAGCGCACTGTCGATGCCGGAACCGGCGCTGGCCTCCTGGCTGAAGCTTGCCCATGCGGCCGACTATGTCGACCAGGTGATCGCTTGTGCGGTGCCTGAAAAGATCGAGCGCGAGATCGGCTTTCCCGTCGGGCCACGCGTTTCGCTGAGAGCGCAGCTCGCCGCCGGCGGCACGGTGCTGGCGGCACGGTTGGCGCTGGTCAGCGGCATTGCCTGCAACAGCGCCGGCGGCAGCCACCATGCGCGGCGCGCGCAAGGCGCCGGCTTCTGCACCTTCAACGACGTCGCCGTCGCTTCGCTGGTGCTGCTCGGCGAAGGTGCCGTGCAGAACATCTTGGTCGTCGATCTTGACGTCCACCAGGGCGACGGCACCGCGGACATCCTGAAAGACGAACCACGCGCCTTTACCTTCTCCATGCATGGCGAGCGCAATTATCCCGTGCGCAAGATCGCCTCCGACCTCGACGTCGCGCTGCCGGACGGCACCGGCGATGCGGTCTATCTCGAGCGGCTGGGCGTCCTCCTGCCGGAGCTCTCGGCCAAGGCGCCTTGGGACATCGTCTTCTACAATGCCGGTGTCGACGTCCATGCCGAGGACCGGCTTGGCCGGCTCTCGCTTAGCGATGACGGCTTGCGCACCCGCGACGAAATGGTGATCGGCCATTTCCGCGCGCTGGATATTCCGGTCTGCGGCGTCATTGGCGGCGGCTATTCGACCGATGTGGCGGCACTGGCGGCACGCCACGCCATCCTGTTCGAGGTAGCGTCAGTTTACGCCTGAGGAACCTCAGATTTGAGCATGATCTTTTCCGAAAACCGGCTTCCAAGTTTCGCTGACGCGGACCTGCGGTTCGGGATCATGCTCCCGACTCACTTCCGGTAATTTGCAACCCTGAGCAGGATGAAGACCGGCACCACGATCGCGGCGCCAAGCAGGATATAGCCGAAGAAGCGATAGACGGCGTTGAAGCCGAGATTCCACAGATCGATAAAGAATCCCTGGATGCGGTAGAACACGTCCATCGGCGTCCAGCCGAACGCGTTCATCACCAGGCCGACGAGGAACGACACGACCAACAGCTTGACGATCACCCTGACGGGCGAGTCGCCGAGAAAGCGCGTCAGTGCGGACAAGGGCCTGCCTCCAGATTCGGGTGCCGGATTCGGGCACAGGCTCAGAGATACGCACTTGGCCGCCTTGCATCAAGCCGCGGCGGCTCCGCAGTCGCCGAGCACCGTCTAGCAGGTATCCCTCCGACATATTGCGGACAAGCCGTGAGGTCAGCCGCTGCGGTTCGATCTTCGCCAATGCTTACCTAGCTTGCCCCGCCGAAGGGCAAGATGGAATTGGACCGATAGGTGTCCATCGTCGCGCCATTGCGATCTTCGTCGAACAGCGTCCTGCTGCCAAAGCTGGCGCGCAGACCGATCATGTACTTGTTGCTGGTGTTGAAAGTTTCGGATTCGACCGAAATTCGGTCGTGTTGGTAGCGGCCGAACAGCGACCATGGTGTACCTTCGAACCGATACGTGGCCTGGGCTGCAAGACTGACCGTATCGAAATCGGCAAAATCGAAGCCAACCCTGTTGAAGGCAACTTCGCCGTCGAGTCGCAGGTTCGGCTGCACGAAATAGCGCGCAACACCGCGAACGCCCCACTCGGTCGGATTGTCGAAATCCAGATCGACCTTGCCGTAGAAGGCTTGCCCATAGAGCGTCAGGTTGCCGAAAAGACCTGTGCCTCAGGCCCGACCGTGTAGTCGTCTGCAGCCGCAATCGCGCGGCGCCGGCCTCGGCCTCAACCTCGCCCGCCAGATCGCCGGGCTGCATGACGGGACGATCCGGATTCTGGATGGTTCATGGCGCGGCGCGCGCGTGCGCACGGAACTTCCCGGGCGAAAGTGATGCTCCCGCTGGCGAGGTTTCCAACAGCCGTTTCCCAACAGCTGTCCAAGGGCGATTGCCCGATGCAGGCCCATCATGATATCGAGAGACCGACGCGGGTATGATGTAATGGTAGCTTGTCAGCTTCCCAAGCTGAACGCGAGGGTTCGATTCCCTCTACCCGCTCCAGCAGAATCAAACGATTGGGTGGACCCTTTCCGGCGCCCTGCCGCAGGCCGGGCGCCGTCTGGTTAGGCGCGCCGGCAACCTGTCCGGCGCCGCCGCGGCCCGTTTATGCCAGCACGCCGCACAAAGGAAGGTGCTTTGCCACCTCGTCGGCTTCCATGCGCACTATGGTATGCGTCAGGCCGCCATGCTCATCGATCCATTGCCGCACCCAGTCCGGGTATTGCGAGATCAGGTAGTTGGCGGCGATCGCGTTCTGCCGCGCGCCGACCCCGAAAGGAAGGTGAAAGCCGAAGGAGGCGTGCGGGGTCACGCAAAGCTGCTCGACGGGCAGCGACAGGTAGAGCGTGCAGGCGCTGTCGCACGCGCCCTCGAAGCTCACCGGCTCGTCGGCGGCGCGCAGTTTGGCGATGTGCAGGGCGAAGTTCACGATCTGGCCACCGGGATTGTCGCCGACCGTTTCGGCATTCGCGGGCGGCGTCGTCAGAATGGCGGCGAAGAGTCCAATCGCCAAGGTCTTCAACGTCCATTCAAGCTTTGCAGGCAGCAGATCGATTTTCATTCCGGGGTCTCGCGTTTGTCTCGCGGGGCCTAGGCTAGCATCAAGATGGTTAACATTAGGCAACGCTCATCAATCTTCCGATCGGGCTGTTACACGAGCGCGAGCGCATCCTCCGAGCGGCCCTCGCGCGCAAGCACGGCGCCGCTCGGCCTTCGCTTCCGGCCGCAGCTCCGGCCCTACCCCACCTCGCGCAAAATGAAATCGTGCAGCATCTTGGCTGCCGGCGACAGCGCGCGGTTCTTTACCGTGATCAGGCTGTAGGGCCGGACCTCGATGTCGAACTCGGTCTGGACGACGTCGATGGCGCCGGCGAGACCGTCGGGGTTCTGGATGAATTTTGCCACCTGGATCGACACCGGGGCGATGGCGTCGGACTGCGCCACCATGACCAGGGTGAGCAGCAAAGAGCTGGTGTTGAGGATGCGGTCCGGCAACGCGATGCTGCGGTTCAAAAAATTGCTTTCCATCGCCTGGCGCAATGGCGAGCCGCCAGACTGGAAGACCCAGTCATAGGCGGCGGTATCCTCCAGCCGCACCGCCTTGCCATTGCTCAGCGGATGGCCGCGGCGCACGATCAGGCAGGCCTTCTCGACGCCGATGACGCGCGATTCGAACAGGCGCGGATTGAGGTCGTCGGGGATGCGCGCGATGATGAAATCATGGCGCGTGGCAATCAGCTCGCGCGCCAGCACGTTGGAGGTTTCGACCTGCATGGTAATCTCGATGCGCGGGTAGAGGCGGCGGATCTCGCGAATCGCCGGCACCGCCAGTTCGATCGCCGGCGCGGTGACCGCGCCGAGGAACACCGAACCACCCTTGCCGGCCTTGAGTTCGGATATTTCGCGGTCAGCCTCGCGCATTTCGAGCAGGATCGAACGCGCGCGCCTGGCCAGCGCCTTGCCGTAAGGCGTCAAGGTGATGCCGCGCGGCAGCCTTTCGCAGAGCTTCACCCCAAGCACTGCTTCCATCTCGGAAATCATGCGCGAGGCCGCCGGTTGCGAGATGTTCATCACCTGCGCCGCCGCGCTCACCCGACCGTGATCGTCGAGCGCCGCGATCATACGCATGTGGCGCAGGCTGAGCCCACTGCGCAGAAGTGTTTCACCATCGCCCGGCAATTCATCGTAACTGCCTGAAATTCCCCGATGATTTCCCAACGCCGCCATGCTCTTACCCGCTCCCGCCACGGTTCCGATCCGCATCAGTCATATACCGGTTTCGGTATAGCAACCACCGAAGATCGCATTTGACAGTTATGGCAAAGGGACACACCCTTCGCGCGTCCTCAAGACTTGACGGTCGATGACGAGCAGAATCGTATCGATTGAAATCAGGTACTGAGGGCCGATTGGGAGGATACCGGAGATCGATATGACGGCGGCGGCGCTTTGGCGCATCCGCCCGACTGCGCGGCCCGCGAAGCCCCGAGGTGTCGCGTCCATCAACCAGGGAGAGTTTTACGTGAAAATCATCAAGACACTGGCCGCAGTCGCGGCCCTTGGCATTGCTGCCATGAGCTATCAGGCGCACGCCGCCGACAAGGGTCTCGTCGGCGTGCTGATGCCGACCAAGACTTCGCAGCGCTGGATCAATGACGGCGACGCCGTCAAGTCCCAGCTCGAGGCTCTCGGCTACACGGTCGACCTGCAATACGCGCAGGACGACATCCCCAACCAGCTCAGCCAGCTGGAAAACGAAATCACCAAGGGTCCGAAGGCGCTGATTATCGCCTCGATCGACGGCACCACGCTCTCGGATGCGCTGCAGAAGGCCGCTGACGCCGGCGTCGTCGTCGTCGCCTATGACCGCCTGATCAAGAAGACCGCCAATGTCGACTACTACACCACCTTCGACAATTTCGGCGTCGGCGTGATCCAGGCGAACTCGCTGGTCAAGGGTCTCAAGGAGCGTTTCCCGAACACCAAGCCTTGGAACGTCGAGCTGTTCGGCGGCTCGCCGGACGACAACAACGCCTTCTTCTTCTACAACGGCGCCATCTCCGTCCTGCAGCCGCTGATCGATGACGGCTCGATCAAGATCAAGTCCGGCCAGACCGGCATGGACAAGGTCGGCACGCTGCGCTGGCTCGCCGCCACCGCCCAGGCGCGCATGGACAACCTGCTCTCCGCCAACTACTCGGATGGCAGCCGCGTCGATGGCGTTCTGTCGCCCTATGACGGCCTGTCGCGCGGCATCACCGCCTCGCTGCGCGCCGTCGGCTACGGCACCGACGCTCAGCCATGGCCGATCGTGACCGGCCAGGACGCCGAGACCGCCTCGGTCAAGCTGATCATCTCGGGCGAGCAGTACTCGACCGTGTTCAAGGATACCCGCGAACTGGCCAAGGCCACCGTCGAGCTCGTCGACAAGGTGCTCTCGGGCGGCAAGCCGGAAGGCCTCGATGAAAAGACCTACAACAACGACGTCAAGGTCGTTCCCTCGATCCTGCTGACGCCGCATGATGTCGACAAGTCGAACTACCAGGCACTGGTCGTCGACTCCGGCTACATCAAGGCCGACGAACTGAAGTAATCCGGTTGTAAAATCAGGGGTCCTGCGCAACGCAGGGCCCCTTTTCGTTCACCAGCGAGCCCGGTATTGTTTTCTACCGGCCTCGGAGGAGCTTGCCCTGATGACCTCGACGATTTTGGAGATGCGCGACATCACCAAGACGTTCCCTGGCGTGAAGGCGCTGTCGAACGTCAACCTCAGAGTCGAGGAAGGCGAGATCCATGCGGTGGTCGGTGAGAACGGCGCCGGCAAATCGACGCTGATGAAGGTGCTGTCGGGCGTCTATCCCGCAGGTACCTATGACGGCCAGATCATTTTCCAGGGCCAGGAATGCCAGTTCAAAGGCATCCATGACAGCGAACGCAAGGGCATCGTCATCATCCACCAGGAGCTTGCGCTGGTGCCGATGCTGTCGATTGCCGAAAACATTTTCCTCGGCAACGAGCACGCGAATTACGGCGTCATCGACTGGGACGCCAACGAGCAGCGCACCAGCGCGCTGTTGAAGAAGGTGGGCCTCAAGGAGGACCCCAAGACGCTGATCACCAATATCGGCGTCGGCAAGCAGCAGCTGGTCGAAATCGCCAAGGCGCTGAGCAAGGAGGTCAAGCTGCTGATCCTTGACGAGCCGACGGCGTCACTCAGCGAAAAGGACAGCCAGGCGCTGCTCGACCTGCTGCTCGAATTCAAGCGCCAGGGCATGACCTCGATCCTGATCTCGCACAAGCTCAACGAGGTCAACCGGGTCGCCGACAAGGTCACGGTCATCCGTGACGGGCGCACCATCGAGACGCTGGCCAAGAAGGACATCTCGGAAGACCGCATCATCACCTCGATGGTTGGCCGCTCGCTCGATGACCGCTATCCGCCGCGAGAACCGAAGATCGGCGAAGTCGTGTTCGAGGTGAAGAACTGGTCGGTCTATCATCCGCTCCATGCCGAGCGGCAGGTGATCAAGGGCATCGACATCAATGTGCGCAAGGGCGAGGTGGTCGGCATTGCCGGGCTGATGGGCGCCGGCCGCACCGAATTCGCAATGAGCCTGTTCGGCCGCTCCTATGGCCGCCGCATCACCGGCGAGGTGCTGCTCAAGGGCAAGCCGGTCGATGTCTCCACGGTGAGCAAGGCGGTCCAGCACGGCATTGCCTACGTGACCGAGGATCGCAAGACCTACGGTCTCAACCTCATCGACCACATCAAACACAACATTACGCTCGCCAATCTCGGCGGCGTGTCGCGCCACAGCGTGATCGACGATCTGCGCGAACTCGCGGTCGCCAACGACTATCGCAAGAAGACCAACATCCGGGCCTCCAGCGTCTATCAGATGACCGGCAATCTTTCCGGCGGCAACCAGCAGAAGGTGGTGCTGTCGAAATGGCTGTTCGCAGATCCGGACGTGCTGATTCTCGACGAGCCGACGCGCGGCATCGACGTCGGCGCCAAGTACGAAATCTACACGATCATCGCCCGCCTTGCCTCGGAGGGTAAGGCGATCGTGGTCATCTCGTCGGAAATGCCGGAGCTTCTAGGCATCACCGACCGCATCTACGTCATGAACGAAGGCCGCATCGTCGGCGAAATGCCCGCGACGGACGCAAGCCAGGAAAAAATAATGCGCGCCATCGTTCGGGGAGAAGGAAAAGCAGCATGAGCACCGAAACCGCCCCCGCCCCGCAGGGCAACGTCGCTGAAGAACAGCGTCCGCGCATCGCCGTTTCGGCGCTGACGACGAATTTGCGCGAATACGGTCTGATCATCGCGCTGATCGTCATCATGCTGTTCTTCCAGTTCACCACGTCGGGAACGCTGTTCAAGCCGGTCAACCTCAGCAACCTGGTGCAGCAGAACTCCTTCATCATCGTGATGGCGCTGGGCATGCTGCTGGTGATCGTATCGGGCTATATCGACCTCAGCGTCGGATCGGTCGCCGGTTTCATCGGCGCGCTGGCGGCAAACATGATGGTCATCTGGCAGCTCGGCCCGCTCAGCAATCCGCTGGTGGTTTCAATCGTCTGCCTGATCGTGGGCGGCCTGATCGGCGCCGCGCAAGGCTACTGGATCGCCTATCACCGGATACCAAGCTTCATCGTGACGCTGGCCGGAATGCTGATCTTCCGCGGCATCTGCCAGGCGCTGCTCGGCGGCGGATCCTCGGTCGGTCCGCTTCCGGGCGACTTCAAGGCGCTCAGCTCCGGCTTCATCCCAGACGTGATCGGCCCGCTGACGCTGATCCCGCCAACGGTGAACGCCGCCGGCAAGACCATCCTGGGCAGCGGCCTGACGCTGCACATGACGACGGTCGTGCTCGGCCTGATCGCCGTGCTGGCCTATGCCTATTTCGGGGTTCGCACCCGGCGCAAGCGCGAACGCCATGGCTATGAGGCGGAGCCCTTCCCCCTTTTCATCGTCAAGACGCTGGTCGCCAGCGCGCTGGCGCTGTTCCTGGTCTATGAATTCGCCAGCTACAGGGGCCTGCCGGTCGTGCTGCTGGTCATGGGCGTGCTGATCTCGCTGTTCGTCTTCGTCACCAAGCGCATGACCATCGGCCGCCGCATCTATGCGATGGGCGGCAACGCCAAGGCGGCGCAGCTGTCGGGCATCAACACCGAGCGGCTGACGCTGATGGTGTTCATCAATATGGGCGTGCTGTCGGCGCTCGGCGGCCTGATCATCGCGGCTCGTCTTGGCCAGGCGGTGCCGGCAGCGGGTCTCGGCTCGGAGCTCGACGTCATTGCCGCCGTCTTCATCGGCGGCGCCTCGGCGATGGGCGGCGTCGGCCAGGTCATCGGAGCCGTCGTCGGCGGCTTCATCATGGGCGTGATGAACAACGGCATGTCGATCATGGGCGTCAATGTCGACTGGCAGCAGGTGGTCAAAGGCCTGGTGCTGCTCGGCGCGGTGATCTTCGACGTCTACAACAAGAACAAGGCTTGAACAGGCTTAGGCGAGGCAACGAAGAAGGCATACGGGTCAAGATCGCGATGTTGCCGGCAACCTGCCGACATCAGCAAGTCCCCTGAGGGACCGAGCCCGCGAGCGCAATCCGGACGAAGAGTTCAACCCGTGGCGCGGCGTGGTCCGAGCCGCGCAGGTCAAGGTTTGCCAAGAGGCAACCGGGCCAAGGCACATGAGAGAGGGTTTCATCATGCTGATCTCCCAGATCCTCGACGACGCCGAGACGATCCGCGTCGTCGCCCGCAACGGCGGCGGCAAGACCAGGATCATCAATGGCGCCCGCAGCGTCTATTCGCTGGCGATGGAAGCCGCGCGCACCGGCACCGGTCTCGCCGCACTGATCGAGCGCAAGGGATACGGTGAGGCCGTGGACCTCGACGCCGCCTACAAGAAGGGCCGGCTGGTGTCGCCGATCAACCATCCCGATCCCGCGCATCTGCATCTGACCGGCACCGGGCTGACCCATCTCGGCTCGGCGGCGACGCGCGATTCCATGCACAAGAAGCTCAGCGATGGCGGTGAGGAACAACTCACCGATTCCATGAAGATGTTCCGCATGGGACTGGAAGGCGGCAAGCCGGCCAAGGGCCAGACCGGCGTGCAGCCGGAATGGTTCTACAAGGGCAACGGCACCATGGCGGTGGCGCCGGGTGCGGCGTTGATGTCGCCGGCCTTCGCGCAGGACGCCGGCGAGGAGCCGGAAATCGCCGGCATCTATGTCATCGGCGATGACGGTGCACCGTTCCGCGTCGGCTTCACGCTGTCGAACGAGTTTTCCGACCACGTCACCGAGCGGGTGAACTATCTGTTCCTGGCGCATTCCAAGCTGCGCAACGCCTCGTTCGGACCGGAGATCCTGATCGGCGACCTGCCGGCCGACATCAGAGGCGCCTCACGCATCCTGCGCGACGGCAATCTGCTGTGGGAAAAGCCGTTCCTGTCGGGCGAGGCGAACATGTCGCACACCATCGCCAATCTCGAGCATCACCACTTCAAATATTCAGCCTTCCGCCAGCCAGGCGACGTGCATGTCCACATGTTCGGCACGGCGACGCTGTCCTTCGCCGACGGCATCAGGACTGAAGCCGGCGACGTCTTCGAGATCGAAGCCGGGGATTTCGGCCTGCCGCTGCGCAACCCGCTGGAAATCGAGCAGCCGGTGAAGGTGGCGGTGAAGGCGTTGTGACGTAGCGCCCTTCCCTTCTCCCCCTGTGGGAGAAAGTGGATCGGCGCGCAGCGCCGAGACGGATGAGGTGTTCCAGGGAACACCAACGTCTCACTCCGCTGGAGCACCCCTCATCCGTCGCCTTCGGCGACACCTTCTCCCGCAAGGGGAGAAGGAAGAAGGTGCCTCCCTCAATAAATATCAAAATCGAAATACTTGGCCTGGATCTTCTTGTAGGTGCCATCGGCAACAATCGCGTCGATGGCCGCGTTGAGCTTGTCGCGGAGGGCGGTGTCTTCCAGGCGGACGGCGATGCCCGCTTGCGTCTCGGTGCCCTTGACGTCGCCGACCAGCTTGCAGCAGCCGTCACTCGCCTTCTTCAGCCAGTCCATCAGCACGAACTTGTCCGAAATCACCGCATCGAGGCGGCCATTCTGCAGGTCGGTGATCGCCTCTTCCTGGGTCGGGTAAAGTTTTGCCTCCGCACCGGCCTTGCCGTAGGCGTTCTGGGCGTAGTCAGCTTGGGTGGTCGAGGCCTGCGCGCCAACCGTCTTGCCGGCAAGGGCGGCCGGTTCGGTGGAGGTGAGGTCGGTGTCCTTCGGCGCCACAAGCGCCAGCGGCGTGGTGTAGTATTTGTTGGTGAAGGCAACCTGCTTCTTGCGCTCCTCGGTGATGCTCATCGAGGCGATGATGGCGTCGAATTTCTTCGCCTGCAGCGCCGGAATGATGCCGTCCCAGTCCTGGGTGACAATCTCGCATTCAATCTTCATCTGCGCACAGAGCGCATTGGCGATGTCGATGTCGAAGCCTTCGACCTTACCGTCCGCAGTGATGGTATTGAACGGCGGATAGGCGCCCTCAGTACCGATCTTCAATTTTTCCTGCGCCTGCGCCAGCGAGCCGGCCGCCATCACCAGCATGGCAGCGCCGGCTGCCGATATGATCCATCTTGATATCTGCATTTTTGGTTCCCCTTACACGCCGGTCTCTTGCCGGCCACCGAAAGGCAGCCAAGCATGGCGGGGCAACGCAGGCAAGTATTTTGCCTGGCGGTGATCGAGGTTCACCCGGCGGTGCGGAAATGCTTGGAGAGTTTCAGGCCTTGCGCCTGGTAGTTGGAACCGAGATCGGTGCCGTAGAGCGCCTGCGGCCGCTTCAGCATGTGTTCGTAGACCAGCCGGCCAACGATCTGGCCATGGTCGAGGATGAACGGCACTTCGTGGCTGCGCACTTCGAGCACTGCCCGGCTCCCGGTGCCGCCGGCCGCCGAATGACCGAAGCCGGGATCGAAGAAGCCGGCATAGTGGACGCGGAATTCACCGACCAGCGGATCGAAGGGCGTCATCTCGGCGGCGTAGAGCGGCGGCACGTGCACCGCCTCACGGCTGACCAGGATGTAGAATTCGTCGGGATCGAGCACCAGTTCGCCGGCGCCGCTCTTGTAAAGCGGCTCCCAGAAATCGACGACGTCCTGCGCGGCGCGCTTGTCTACGTCGACCAGCCCAGTGTGATGCTTGCCGCGATAGCCAACCAGGCCGTTCTGATCGCCGTCGAGGTCAATGGACAGCGCAATGCCGCCGCCGGAAATGTTGGGCGGCTCGGTCGCCACCAGCATCTCGGCGCGGTGCAATTCGTTCAGCTCTGCCTCCGACAACAGCGCATTGCCGGTGCGGAATCTGATCTGCGACAGCCGCGAGCCTGCACGCACGACGATCGGAAAGGTGCGCGGGCTAACCTCGAGATAGAGTGGACCATGATAGCCGGCGGCGATCTTGTCGAACTCGTGGCCGCGATCGGTCATCACCCGGGTGAAGATGTCGAGCCGCCCGGTCGAACTCTTCGGATTGGCCGAGGCGGATACGTTTGCAGGCAGTGCCAGGCTTTCCATCAGCGGCACGATGTAGACGCATCCGGTTTCCAGCACCGCCCCCTCGGCGAGGCTGAACTCATGCAGTTTCAGCCGATGAAGCTTGTCGGCGACCAGATGGTCAGGGCCGGGCAGGAAGGAGGCGCGCACCCGAAAAGCCTTGTCGCCGAGCCTGAGATCGAGGCTGGCCGGCTGGACCTGGTCGGCGTCGAGCGCGCGCGGCGACTTCAGCGCGCCGGACTGAAACAGCGCGGAAATGTCCTGATCGGGAAGAATGCCTGTCTGCCGCAAAAGGCTGGCTCCGTTCCAACTGGTACAAACCTCTTAATGAAGCCGGCAATTGACGCAAGCATGGCTGAGGTCTAAAGGGTCGTTATCCCGTGGTGATTTGGCCGGTCGGCTTGCAGCCACGTTAAACAAGTCGCTAAAGGACCGTCGGGCCGCAAGGCCGTATGGACCGGTTGCGACTTTCGCGGCCGGTTTTTTTGTGTCTGGAACAAAAACGATGAGCACCAAGAAGCGTAACTGGAAGCCTCAGACCGCACTCGTGCACGGGGGAACGCTGCGTTCCCAGTTCGGCGAAACGTCGGAAGCGATGTACCTGACCCAGGGCTATGTCTATGAGACGGCACAGGCCGCCGAAGCCCGTTTCAAGGGCGAGGAGCCTGGCTTCATCTATTCGCGCTACGCCAACCCGACCGTCGACATGTTCGAAAAGCGCATGTGCGCGCTGGAAGGCGCCGAAGATGCCCGCGCGACCGCATCGGGCATGGCGGCGGTGACGGCAGCGCTCCTGTGCAGCGCCAGGGCCGGCGACCATATCGTTGCAGCGCGCGCGCTGTTCGGCTCCTGCCGCTGGGTGGTCGAGACGCTGGCGCCGAAATACGGCATCGAGGCGACGCTGGTCGACGGCACCGACATTGCCAACTGGGAAAAGGCGGTGCGGCCGAACACCAAACTGTTCTTCCTGGAAAGCCCCACCAATCCGACGCTGGAAGTGGTCGATATTGCCGCCGTCGCATCGCTGGCGACCTCGATCGGCGCCAGGCTGATCGTCGACAATGTCTTTGCCACGCCCTTGCAGCAGAAGCCGCTGCAGCTTGGCGCCCACATCGTCGTCTATTCCGCCACCAAGCACATTGACGGCCAGGGTCGCTGCCTGGGTGGCATCATCCTGTCGGACAAGAAGTGGATCGACGAGAATTTGCACGACTATTTCCGCCACACCGGTCCGAGCCTGTCGCCGTTCAACGCCTGGACGCTGCTGAAGGGCCTGGAAACATTGCCCGTGCGCGTGCGCCAGCAGACGGAAAGTGCGGCCAAGATCGCCGATTTCCTGGCCGGGCAGCCGCAGATCGCCCGCGTCATCTATCCCGGCCGCGCCGACCACCCGCAGGCCGATATCGTCAAGAAGCAGATGACTGGCGGCTCGACGCTGATCTGCCTAGACGTCAAGGGCGGCAAGCAGGCGGCTTTCGCCTTGCAGAACGCGCTCGACATCGTGCTGATCTCCAACAATCTCGGCGACGCCAAGAGCCTGATTACCCATCCGGCGACGACGACGCACAAGAACCTCAGCGACGAGGCGCGCGCCGAGCTCGGCATCGGGCCGGGAACGCTGAGGCTGTCGGTTGGTCTCGAGGATACGGATGATCTGCTCGATGACGTCGAACAGGCGCTGAAGGCGGCCAAGTAGCGGCCTGGTCCGAAAAGCGAGGCAAAAGCCCGGCGTCGATCAGGCGCCCGACGAGGCCTCTTCCAGTTCCGTCATCGCCTTGGTGCGGATGGTCATGGCATTGCCGCGCCATTCGACCGCGCCGCCGAGCCAGCCCCGCGCCCAGATGGCGGGAAGCATCACATCGCGCACGATCATGGCGGTGACGATGCGCGGCGACAAATACCAGCCCTTGGCCCAGGCGAGCAGGCATTCCGGCACGTAGGCAAAGGCCAGGACAGCCAAGGCCGTGGTGGGCAGGCTGACGCCGGCGCTTGCCCCTGCGACCAGCGCCAGCAGCAACGGCACCGCCGCGCCGGTCAGGATTTCGGGCGTGTAGAACAGCGGGAAGGTGACGCGGCGCAGCCGCGCCCAGCGCGTCTGGCGCGACCAGATCTCGGCAAAGGTGCGCTGGCCGAGCGGCTGTTCGAACGGCGAGGCAACAAGATTGACGTGCAGGCCGAGCCCATTGACCAGCTTGGTCGCGGCAGCATCTTCGGCGATCTCGGCGGCAAGCGCCTCGATGCCGCCATTGGCGTCAAGCATCGGCTTGTTCCACAGCATGCTCTTGCCCTGGGCAAAGCCGAGGCCAAGGGCTTCGCCGGCATATTGCCAGCGCGCCTGCAGCGTGTTGAGGAAGGCGCATTCGACCTCGGCCCAGAACCCATCCGGCCGCGAGCCGATCGGGGTCGAGCAGACAAGCCCGGTGTCCGGCCGCCAGGCCGCCATCAGATGCTGTACGTAGTCGACAGGCATCAGCACGTTGGAATCGGCCAGGATGACCCAGTCGTGCTGCGCCGCCAGCCAGCCCTTGACGCAGTTGTTGAGCTTCGGGTTGGCGCTGACCCGGTCATCGCCGATGAGGAGCTGTGCCGGAATCTCGGGATGGTGGGCGATTGCAGCGTTGATAAGCTTGACCACGGGGTCTTCGGCATGGGCGACGCAGAAGATCAGCTCGTAATGCGGCCAGTCGAGGGAGAAGGCGCGCTGAAGCGTCTCCCGCGTGAAAGCCTCCACGCCGCGCGACGGCACGACGATCGAGACTGGTGCCGCCTTTGCAGCGGGCGGCGTGATGAGGAGCGGCCGCTTCAGGCTAAGCGAGGCCAGCACAATGCTGGCGAGGTTGGAGAGGAGCAGGAGTATCGAAAGCAGCGCTGCTATGAATGTCAGTTCCATCGAGATCTGGTCACTCCGGGAAAAAGCGGCCACGAGGGACCGTTTTCAACAGTTCGACAGAGCGCTGAGTCGCCCGACACGGTTCGTGCACACCATCATTGTCATGTGTCACTTAAATGACATTGTTGTTCGGCACCTGCCCATCAGGCCCCCACCAGGGGTCTGGCCAAGAATACGACGCGCACGGTTGACTGTGCGGGGGGGAGAGCGTCGACGATTTCGTCCGTATCGTTTGGAGCAGCCCATGTACCGCGCAGTCACGCGCAACATCGAAGTGCAGGTCAGACCGTTCTATCTGGAGGATCGCTCGGATCCGTCGGAGAACCGCTATGTCTGGGGCTACCAGGTGACGATCGACAACCAGTCGGACGAGTTCGTGCAGCTTATGTCGCGCTACTGGCACATCACGGACGGCAGCGGCCGGGTCGAAGAGGTGCGCGGCGCCGGCGTGGTCGGCGACCAGCCCGAACTCAATCCGGGCGACAGCTACCAATATACGTCAGGGTGCCCGCTCTCGACGCCGTCAGGCTTCATGGTCGGGCACTACACGATGCGCAACAAAAGGGGCGAGACGTTCGATATCGCTATCCCGGCGTTTTCGCTGGATCTGCCGGGGACGAGACGGACGGTGAATTAGCCTCTTTCTCCCCGTTTCACGGGGAGAAATGCCCGGCAGGGCAATGAGGGGCGGCGCCGGGCTGATGAGATTATCTTCCACGCAATGACGGATGTGCGCGCGGCCAACCGCCGAAGTCGGCGCTGCCCCTCATCCGCCCTTCGGGCACCTTCTCCCCGTGAAACGGGGAGAAGGAAGAAGCCTCACTGCTTCGCAAACTCCGCCGGGTCGAAGTCGTACTGGGTCGAGCAGAACTCGCAGGCGACGTGGATGCCGCCATCCTGCGTGCTCTCCCTGATCTCTTCGGCCGAAAAGCCTTCGAGGATGCCTCGGATCTTGTCGCGCGAGCAGGAACACTGGTCGGCGACAGGCACGCCGCCGAAGACGCGCACGCCATGTTCGTGGAACAGCCGGTAGAGCAGACGCTCGGCGCCGATGGTCGGGTCGATCAGTTCGGTCGGCTCGATGGTGCCGAGCAGGGCCAGCAACTCCTGCCAGGAATTGTCGGCCGGCTCGTTCGTCACGTCGCGCGGATCGCCGTCGCCGCCCGAAATGTCGGGCACGCGCATGCGCTCGGGCGACTGCGGCAGGAACTGCGCCAGGATGCCGCCGGCGCGCCACTGCTCGCGCGCCCCGCCAGGGCCCGGCGTCAGGAGCTTGGCAACCGAAAGCCTGATATCGGTCGGGATCTGCTCCGACTGGCGGAAGTACGTGCGCGCGGCGTCTTCCAGCGTCTCACCGTCGAGCTGGACGATGCCCTGGTAGCGCTGCGTGTGCGCGCCCTGGTCGATGGTCAACGCCAGCACGCCACTGCCCAGCAGCGTCTGCTGCGACGTTTCGCCGGCGGCGACCAGCGCCTCCAGCCGGTCGGCATCGAAGCGCGCATAGGCGCGCAATGCCGAGGGCGTGGAGAAATCCGCAACCAGCATGTCGACCGGCCCATCGGTGCGGGTCTGCAGGATGAACTTGCCCTCGAATTTGAGCGAGGTGCCAAACAGCACCGTCAGCACGCAGGCTTCCGCCAGAAGCCGGGCGACCGGCTCGGGATAGTCGTGGCGGCCAAGGATGGCGTCGAGCATCGGCCCGAGCTGCACGGTGCGGCCGCGCACGTCGAGCGGGCCGACCTCGAACGGCACGACATGATCGTCGCCGGCGTAGCCGAACTCGCCGAGTTTGGGGTGGTGTTCAGTCACTTGATGCGTTTCCAACATGACAATACTCCAGGGCGCGGCCATGCGGCCCGGAGGGGTGCATGCGTCCAAACGCGCTTGATTTGCGTGATGCGGCGCAAATAGGCATCGCGCCCCCGCAGATCAAGCGCCCAGACACTTCACGCGCCCAAGCACCAGGCCAAAACCGCCTTCTGGGCGTGGAGCCGGTTCTCGGCTTCGTCGAAGACCACCGAATGCGGCCCGTCGATAACCTCGTCGGTGACTTCCTCGCCCCGATGCGCCGGCAGGCAGTGCATGAACAGGGCGTCGGGCTTGGCCCTCGCCATCAGTGCCGCATTGACCTGATAGGGCGAGAAGACATTGTGGCCGCGCGCGCGGTGTTCCTGGCCCATCGACACCCAACAGTCGGTGACGATGCAATCGGCCTGGTCGACGGCTTCCTCGGGCGAGCGGGTGAAATGCAGCTTGCCGCCATTGGTCTTCGACCAGTCGATATGCTTCTGCGCCGGTTCGCTGCCTTCCGGCACGGCGACATTGAGGTTGAAGCGGAAGCGCGCCGAGGCTTCGAGCAGCGAATGCAGCACATTGTTGCCGTCGCCGGTCCAGGCGATGGTCTTGCCGGCAACCGGACCGCGATGTTCCTCGAAGGTCATGATGTCGGCCATCAGCTGGCAGGGATGGGTGTCGTCGGTCAGCCCGTTGATGACGGGGATGGTGGCATTCTCGGTCAGCTCGAGCAGCCGCTCATGCGACGTCGTGCGGATCATGATGGCGTCGACATAGCGCGACAGCACCCTGGCGGTGTCGGCAATGGTCTCGGAGCGGCCGAGCTGCATTTCGGTGCCGGTCAGCATGATGGTCTCGCCGCCGAGTTGGCGCATTCCGACATCGAAGGAGACACGCGTGCGCGTCGACGGCTTGTCGAAGATCATGGCCAGCACCTTGCCTTCGAGCGGCCTGGTGCGCTCGCCGGCCTTGAGGCGCGCCTTGCGCACCACCGCGTCGTCCAGCATGAACCGCAGATCGCCTTCGGAAACGGCGGAAAGATCGGTGAAATGGCGAAGTGACATCAGGAATGGTTCCGGGGTTACTTCGCGGCGGCCGCGGTGATGGCGTCGGCCAGGCCCTTGGCGCCGGCGCGGATGCGGTCGAGCGCCTCTTTGATCTCGGCATCGGTGACGGTGAGCGGCGGCAGCAGGCGAATGACGTTGTCGCCGGCCGGTACTGCCAGCAGATACTGGTCGCGCAACGCCATGTTGACCTTGGTGTTGGGCATGGCACATTTCAGTCCGAGCATCAGGCCGGTACCCCTGATGCCTTCGATGACATCGGGAAATTCGTCGGCGACTGCCGCCAGGCCCTGCTTCATCAGCAATGCCTTGCGCTGGACGTCTTCGAGGAAACCGTCTTCCAGCACCACGTCGAGCACGGCATTGCCGACCGCCATCGCCAACGGATTGCCGCCGAAGGTGGTGCCATGCACGCCTGCCGTCATGCCGACGACTGCCTCGTCGGTGGCGAGGCACGCGCCCATCGGGAAGCCGCCGCCAATGCCCTTGGCGATCGCCATGATGTCGGGCGTCACGCCGGTCCATTCATGTGCGAACAGCTTGCCGGTGCGGCCGATGCCGCACTGGACCTCGTCGAAGATCAACAGCAGGCCGTGCCGGTCGCAGAGCTGGCGCAGCCGCTTCAGCGATTGCGTCGGCACCGGGCGGATGCCGCCCTCGCCCTGCACCGGTTCGATCAGGATCGCCGCGGTCTCCGGCGTGATCGCCTTCTCGGCGGCATCGATGTCGTCGAAGCCGACCTGGTCGAAACCTTCGACCTTGGGCCCGAAGCCTTCGAGATATTTGTACTGACCGCCCGCGGCGATGGTCGCCAGCGTACGGCCATGGAAGGCGCCTTCGAAGGTGATGACGCGGAAGCGCTCGGGATGGCCCTTGACGAACTGGTAGCGCCGCGCCGTCTTGATCGCGCATTCCAGCGCCTCGGCGCCGGAATTGGTGAAGAACACCTTGTCGGCGAAGGTGGCCTCAGCCAACCGCTCGCCGAGCCGGGTCTGCCCAGGGATCTCGTAGAGATTGGAGACGTGCCAGAGCTTGGCCGCCTGCTCGGTCAGCGCCGACACCAGATGCGGATGGCCGTGGCCCAACGAATTGACCGCGATGCCGCCAGCAAAATCGAGATATCGCTCGCCCTTGTCGGTAACCAGCCAGGTGCCTTCGCCATGGTCGAAGGCCAGGGGTGCGCGAGTAAAGGTCTCGTAAAGCGCCGAACCGCTCATTATATGCGTCTCCGGTACCGGAAAATCAAAAAAGCCGCCAAAGCGGCGGCCTTGTGCGGCTTATCGTGTTTTTCGGCCATGAAGTCAACGAAAACGTCGTGCAAAGGCGCGCGGCAAGCTCCCCGACGGGACGCCGGCTCATAAGCGACCGGGCAAGTTGGGGAAAACCGAAAAAACCGATTCGTGTTGCACCTGGGACTCTTGTCACCGAGTCAACACATGAGGTAATTGTAGTCGGGAAATAACTAGATTTCGTGCGGCGGACCTAATCACCTAATATATGTGGTGTCTGCCCCGGCAAAGGTTGCCGGGTCGGGAATGGATTCCGGCTGCCGCACGCTTAGCAGGAGCGCGGTCTCATGAACTGGACTGACGAGCGGGTCGAACTTCTCAGAAAACTGTGGTCGGAGGGCTTGAGCGCAAGCCAGATCGCCGCACAACTTGGCGGGGTCAGCCGCAACGCCGTCATCGGCAAGGTGCATCGGCTGAAGCTGTCGGGCCGCGGACGCTCGACCGCAACGCCGGCGCGCCAGAAGAAGACGGCGCAGGGATCGTCCATCCAGAAGTCTGTGTCGCGCGCCGCAACCACGCAACGCCACGTCACCACCTCGATCGGTGCGACAGCGCTGCAGGCGCAGTTCGACGCCGAGCCGGTGGCTCGCCACTACATCCGCCCGGTCGAAAACGTCGTCGTGCCGATCTCGCGGCATCTGCAGCTTACCGACCTCACCGAGCGCACCTGCAAATGGCCGAATGGCGATCCGCTGTCGGAAGACTTCAACTTCTGCGGCAACGAGGCGGCCGAAACCGGTCCCTATTGCAAATATCACGCAAGGGTCGCGTTTCAGCCGGCTTCGGAGCGGCGGCGGAGCCGGTGAGCGAATAGCGAATAGCGAATAGCGAATAGCGAATAGCGAATAGCGAATAGCGAATAGCGAATAGCGAATAGCGAATAGCGAATAGAAACGGCTTGGCTTCTATGACAGGAGCAAGCTGTTTTTGCTATTCGCTACTCGCTCTCTTTCACAGCCAGCCATTTTTGCGAAACCGCCAGTACAAAAACACGCAGATGCAGGCGATCGCGGTCAGCACTACCGGGTAGCCGTATTCCATCTTCAGTTCCGGCATGTCATCGAAATTCATGCCGTATATGCCGGCGAACGCCGTCGGCACCGCCAGTATGGCGGCCCATGACGCCAGCTTCTTGGTATTCGCCGTTTCCTGGCTCTGGCCGACCAGCAGACTGGCTTCGAAGGCGAAGGCCAGAACCTCGCGCAGACTGTCGATTTTTTCCTGGACGGTGCGGATGTGGTCGGTCACATCGCGAAACAGCGGGTGCATGGCGGCATGGATCTGCGGCAGTTCGGCGCTGGTCAGCCGGCGGCAGACCTCGACCAAGGGAAGTGCGGCATTGCGCAGGCGCAACAGATCGCGGCGCAGCATATAGAGCCGCTCTATGTCGGGACCGGTCATCGGCTTCAGCAGGATCTTGTCCTCGATCGCCTCGACCTCGTCCTCGATCTGCTCCAGCACCGGCATGTAATTGTCGACGATGAAGTCGAGAATGGCATAGAGGACGAAGTCCTCGCCCTTGGCCAGCGAGTGCGGGCAGCTTTCCCAGTGCTGGCGCACGGCGGCATAGGAGGTCGACGGACCATGCCTGACGCTGACGATATAGCCTGAACCGACAAACAGATGGGTTTCGCCGAAGGTGACGCGGCCGTCGATCAACTGGGCGGTGCGGGCGACGATGAACAGGGCATCGCCATATTGCTCGATCTTTGGCCGCTGATGCGGATGCTCGGCGTCTTCGATCGCCAGCTCGTGCAAATGGAACTGCGCCTTGACGCGCAGCAACAGCTCGCGGTCGGGTTCGAGCAACCCGATCCAGACGACATGGCCGGATTTCTTCGCCCAGTCGCCGGCCTCTTCGATCGGGATGTCGGCGATGCGCTTGCCAGCGGTGTAGACGCTCGACGCGATGATGCCGGACAATGCCGGCGCCGGCTTGAACTCTCGGACATATTCCATCGCAGCCTCCGGAAGCAGAACCTGAGAAGCTTAACGCTGCGATAGCTTAGCGCAATATGATTAAGCGTTCGAGAGGCGGCCGTTCACTTGACCGGCACCGTCTGCGGAAGCGCAACCTTGTCGGTCTTGTCGCCTTTCGGCCGCTCGGCCGGTAACTGGTCGCCAGTGACGATGTAATAGATGGTCTCGGCGATGTTGGTGGCGTGGTCGCCGATGCGCTCGATGTTCTTGGCGCAGAACAGCAGATGCGTGCACGGCGTGATGTTGCGCGGATCTTCCATCATGTAGGTCAAAAGCTCGCGAAACAGCGAGGTGTACATGGCGTCGATCTGGTCGTCGCGATCGCGAACGAAGCCTATTCTGTCGACCGAGCGCGAGGCATAGACGTCGAGCACTTCCTTGAGCTGGGTCAATGCGAGCTCGGCCAGAGCCTCGAGACCGCGAAACAGGCTGGTCGGCTGGCGGCCGTCAATGACACTCACCACTCGCTTGGCGACATTCTTGCCGAGGTCGCCGACCCGTTCGAGGTCGGCGGAAATACGGATCGCGCCGACAATCTCGCGCAGATCCGTCGCCATCGGCTGGCGCTTGGCGATGATGACGATGGCCTTATCGTCAATTTCGCGCTGGCCCTCGTCGAGGACAATGTCGTCGCGGATGACCTTCTGGGCGAGGCCGGGATCGGCATTGACCAGGGCCTGGATTGCCTGCTCGACCATACGCTCGGCGTGCCCGCCCATCGCAGCGATGCGTTTCGACAGGTATTTCAGCTCTTCGTCATAGGCGCTGACGATGTGTACGGACTGCATGGATCAAATGCCTTCCTGGAATCCTTGGCCTTTTGAGTCGTTTCCTCGAATCCTGTGCTGATACGCTTGCCTGATGACAGAAAGAAGAAACAGGCAGTTAGCAAATAGTACTGCCTCAGCGCGCCGGCAAATGGACCGTGAACGCCGCGCCCTTGCCGACTTCCGACTTGATCGAAAGTCTGGCGTTGTGACGCGTCAAGATGTGCTTGACGATGGACAGGCCAAGACCGGTGCCTTTCTGGGTGCGGCTGCTCTCGACATCGATGCGGTAGAAGCGCTCGGTAATGCGCGGGATGTGCTCTTCGGGGATGCCTGGACCGTAGTCCCTGATGGTGACGTCGATGCCTGGTTCGGGACCGGCCTCGCTGCTGCCGATCGACACCGTGACACGTCCGCCCGGCTGACCGTATTTGCAGGCGTTTTCCAACAGGTTCTCGAACACCTGGAACAGCTCGTCGCGGTCTCCGGGCACGTCGAGCGGCCCCTCGGCATAGTCGCGCTCGATGACGACGCTGTTTTCCCTGGCGAGCGGGCCGAGCGAGTCGATGACGCTGTCGATGGTCTGGCGCAGATCGACCTCGGTGCCTGGCTTCAGATAGGGCTTCATTTCCAGTCGCGACAGCGACAGCAGGTCGTCGATCAGGCGTGCCATGCGGCCGGTCTGGTTCTGCATGATCTGCAGGAACTGCTCGCGCGCCGCCGGGTCGTTGCGGGCCGGACCGCGCAACGTTTCGATGAAGCCTGAGATCGAGGCCAGCGGGGTGCGCAACTCATGGCTGGCATTGGCGATGAAGTCGGCGCGCATGCGGTCGATTCGGCGCGTCTCGCTCTGGTCCTTGAACACGAGCACAAAGAGATCGGTGGCGTGGCCGACCGAGGACGCGCTGACCCGGTAGGCCCGTTCGACCGGCAGTTTCTCGGTGTAGTCGACGGCATCCGAGGCGACCGTTCCCGACAGCACGCTGTCCAGCAGTGCCTGCATCTCAGGGGCGCGGAATTTCAACGACAGCGACAGGCCGGGCGCGATCCCGCCAAAGGCGGCGAAGGCTGCGGCGTTGGCATGGACGATGGTGGCGGTGCGGTCGAAGATGATCAACGGATCGGCAACGGCTGCCGCGAGATATTCGCCGGAAAGCCGCTGCAGCCCGCTCGACTCGATCGCGGCATCGCTCTGGATGGACTGGCTGGCGCCGCCGGTCGGCAGCATCGCGGCGGCAAGCAGCACCGCACAGGCGAGCAGAACGACATAGACGGACATGCCGGCGAAACCATAGACGGCCGCGACAGCAACGATGCCCGCGGCGAGCAGCCAGCGGCCGTTCCACACCCTGGCCCTTAGCGCCCGCGCCGTGGTTATCCGCTCTGCGCCGGTGTCAGCCATTCGCGCGTCCTGCACCTTGCGCCGGCCGAATGAAACTTCCGCTGGACCGGCTTCCCGCATGACCCCGAAAATCGGAATCGATTTTCGGAAAGGATCATGCGCAAATCAAAAATGCTACAGCGTCCTTTGCGCGTCCAAACGGGACGCGCGGCGCTGTAGTGGCCCCCCATAGCATGAGTCCGCAAGCTGGAAAGGTTTGTCTCGATGAAAAAACCCAAGGAAAGTCCCGCGGCAGAGCCGGCAAAAGGTCCGCTAAAGATCAGGATCGACGGCAAGGAGCGGGAGTTCGATATCGAGAACCCCGAGCTTCCCAGCTGGATCGAGGACAACAAGCTGACCGCCGGCGACTATCCCTACGACAAGAAAATGAAGGGCGAGGAATATGACGAGACGTTGGAGCGGCTGCAGATCGAGCTGGTCAAGGCGCAGGCCTGGCTGCAGGCGACCGGCAAGCGAGTGATCGCGCTGTTCGAGGGGCGCGATGCCGCCGGCAAGGGCGGCACCATCTTCGTGCTGCGCCAGTATCTCAACCCTCGCACCGCGCGCAACGTGGCGCTGACCAAGCCGACACCGACGGAAGTCGGGCAGTGGTACTTCCAGCGCTATGTCGACCATTTCCCGACATCGGGGGAATTCGTCACCTTCGACCGCTCCTGGTACAATCGCGGCGGCGTCGAGCCGGTGATGGGCTTCTGTACGCCGGAGCAGCATGAGAAATTTCTCGACGAGACGCCGCATTTCGAACGGATGATCTCCAATGAAGGCATTTATTTCTTCAAATTCTGGCTGAACATCGGCCGCGAAACCCAGCTCGAACGGTTCCACGACCGCCGCTGGTCTCCGCTGAAGAACTGGAAGTTCTCGCCGATCGACATTGCCGGCATCACCAAATGGGACGATTACACCAAGGCCCGCGACCAGATGGTCGAGCGCACGCACAAGCAGTTCGCGCCATGGATCATCCTGCGGGCCAACGACAAACGACGCTCGCGGCTGGCCGCCATGCGGCGCATCCTGTTGTCGTTGCCCTATGATGGGCGCGATCTCGACGCCATCGGCAAGGAAGACAAGAAGATCATCGGCGAAGGGCCGTCATTCCTGGAGAAGTAGAGGCTGAAGGCACAGAGCCCATCCCTGATACAGGATGGGCTCTGTTGTCTGGCTTTACTGCAAACGTGCTGGCGTCATGCAGCCAGGCGGGCGATCCGCTGCAGCCGCTTCAGCGTGGTGTCGTCCTGCAGAGCCGCCTTGGAACGGGATGGTGCCGCCGACGCCGACGGCATCGCCGTCAACACAGGCCAGCACCGGCTTGGGGAACGTCGCCAGTGTGCGGAACATGTCGGTGACGGCGGCTTCATGGAAGGCCCTGGCCAAGCTTGCATAGGCGCGCCTGTCCAGAACGGTCGGCCGTCATGCGACGACACGGTGACGACCAGCGTGTGGGGCCGCGCAGTTCGGGTTGGGGCGTCAAAGCTCATCTCGTCGTCTCCGATCTCACGACGCCTGCCGCATGCCGATCATGTCGGGCGTGCCTCTGGCCAACACGGGGGCGTGATGGTTGCGGCGTGAGCGCACGACATCGAGCGTGTGGTCGTTGAAGGTCAGCAAGGTGGCGACGACCTGCTGGTTGCCATAGGTGCGCTGGTAACCGAGCGGCGTTGCCAGGAAATGCAGTTGCAGTGTCCGCAGCACCCACACCGGCTCGACCTCGATAATGACCTGATTGATATTGCGACCAAGGCCCCATTCGACGAAGCCGGCGATCAGCTCGGTGCCGACCGTAGACACGCCGCGCTTGCCATCGCGAAAGCCTGGCGCCACCGCGTAGCGGGTGAGCTCCCAGACATTCGGTCCCGAAGGGCGCCTTCCCTCGCAGAGTTCCGGCATCACGTCGCTCAGGAGATGCGGCCGCGTGGTCGGCAGCATGCGCTGATAGCCGGCAAGCTCGCCATTGCGGATGACAAGGTGGTGTTCGGCTGCATCATGGTCGAATTGATCGATCTCGAGGCCGTCCGGGCGATCGAGATCGGTCCACCGCATCTCATCGACGAAGACCTTGTAACGCAGGCGATGGACCGCCTCCCAAAGGTCGGGACGCTCCATCAATTGTTGAGTGTTGAGGGAAAATAGCATTGGCCGTCTCCTGGGCTTAAGAGGAAGATACGGTCGGGTTTCCCGAAAAAATTGCGCGAAGGTGTTGGCAAGAATTTCTGGGCTGCCACAGCCGCCATGGCTAATATAGCCGTGCCTAATCGCCTCCGCGACGGCTTGCCCGTTTGGCGGCGCCCAGTCTGCATTTGGCGTTAAGAAAGCATTAGCCGTCTCAAGAGGACGACAGGGTCGGTCTTTCCTGAATATAATTAGGCCAACGGGGCGGCCAATAATTTCGGGGCCGCCAGAACCGGCCTAGCTGATATAGCCGTGTCTGATTGCCTCGGCGACTGCCTGCACGCGATTGGCGGCGCCCAGTTTGCTCTTGGCGTTGAGAAGGTGTTTCTCCGAGGTATGCTCCGAGATGCCGAGGATCTGCGAAATTTCCCACTCGGATTTGCCAACCGCCGCCCATTGCAGGCATTCGCGCTCGCGCGGCGTCAATTCAATGTGATCGATAACCTTGCTGGCCGTCGTTTGAAGCTGCATGGCGCGGCCGAGGGCATAGGTGGAGGCCAGCGAGACCATTGCGAATTCGGCGTAGGACAGCTCGACCGCCTCACCGCCCAGCGAAACCAGCGCGATCTGGCCTTCGAGCGTGATCAGCGGGAAGGCGAGGCCATCACGCAGCTTGAATTCGCGAGCGTCGCGCATCACCTCGTCGCTGCTCTTGTCGGCGGGCATCCTTTGGACGGCCTCGCGCCATTGGAATGGCGCCCGCAACTGTTTCAAGTGGCTGACGACCGGATCGTGGTCGACATAGTTGCGCGTCAGGTAACGCTCCAGCCATTCATTAGGCCAATCGCAGAGCAGCACATGGTCCTTCTGCTGGCTGCTTGACATGCCGGGCTGCGGCACTGTCGCGGCTATCAGGGCCGTCAATCCGAAATTCGAGGTGACATTGAGTAGCCGTTCGCACACCTCAGCCGCCGTGCCGGCACGCTGCACCTGGTCAATATATTCCAGTGTCCGGTCAAAATGACCCATCGCAACATCAACCCCATGTTGCCTACTGCTCTTGAGACTGATGTTACGTGCCTGATCCGCACTTCGCCATCAACCCCGGATTGCAAGTCGCATATTTGGTTTTTCTAGCGCAGCGACCGTTTGCCCTCGGACCGAATCTGCGCAGCTATTTGCAACCTCACTAAAGCATAACCCGAAAGTTGCCACTTGAAATCAAAAACAATTGTGCCTGCACCGTTTTCGTACCAAAAGCCAATGGCAGAACGGTCGGAGTTCTTTCGTGACATTTCGCTGGATAGCCGTTGCCTTGCTGTCGCTGCTGGCCGGAGCGCAGCCGTTTGCCGGCGTTGCGCGCGCGGCGGGACCGCAGGTGCCGGTGCTTTGGGACGCCAAGGAACGGCTGCCGAAACCGGATCTCTCGGCGCTACCCAGGCTCCGATTCCTGACCACAACCGATTTCCCGCCCTTCAACTTTCTCGACGGCGCTGGCCGGCTGTCCGGCTTCCACATCGACCTGGCGCGGGCGATTTGCGCTGAACTCGACATCGCCGACAAATGCCAGATCCAGGCGCTGCCCTGGGCCGAACTCGACGAGGCGCTGCAGAAGGGCGAAGGCGAAGCGATCATCGCCGGAATCGCCGCGACGCCGGAATCACGGGCGAAATACAGTTTTTCGCGCTCCTATCTGCAGTTTCCGGCACGCTTCATCATGCCGAAGACCAAGGCCTTCGCCGAGCCTATCCTCGACAAATTGCGCAGCAAGCGGGTCGGCGTGCTGGCTGGCGCGGCGCATGAAAAGATGCTGCGCGATTATTTCGGCACGGTGCAGATCGTCCCCTTCAACAGCCCCGAAGACCTCTACAGCGATTTGAAAAGCGGCAAGATCGACGCCGCCTTCGGCGACGGCATGCGGTTTTCCTTCTGGCTTGGCGGCAAGGACGCGGCCGGCTGCTGCCGCTTTGCCGGCGGTCCGTACCTTGCCCCGGAATATCTGGGTTCCGGCATGACCATCGCCACAAGGGCCGGCGATCCGGCGCTGGCCGCGGCGATGGACTACGCGCTGCAGGAAATCTCGGTGAAGGGCACCTTTGCCGAATTCTATCTACGCTATTTCCCGGTCAGCTTTTTCTAGGGGCTGCTGATATTCAGAGGATGCCGGCCTGCGAACGGGCTGACACCTGCGCTTCAGGCGCTCACATACTTCAAGTACGCTCCGCTCCGGTTCTCGGCATCAGCCATTCTCGACTCGGCCTGACCTGAATTTCAACAGCCCCTACCAGCGAGACTTTCAAGTCAGCGTGCGTAGCCGCGCCTTGGCCCCGCGGGCGATTGCCGCGACGGTCAGCGTGTCGAGATCGAGTTGGCGCCGAATGAGCTGCAACACCCGCAATTCCTCCATGCGCATTTCGAGATCGACGGCGGCGACCTCGAAGGCGGCGGCATAGGCGGTGTCGTGCAGCCGCTCGGGCAAAGCCTTGCCAACACGCTCGAGAACGCCTTCCAACCCGTCCTTTTCATTCAGCATCTTCTGGCAATCCTGCGCGATGGCAATCAGCCTGTCCTGCTTGAAATCCTCGAAAACCGGCCAGCTGCGGACGACGTCGCCGATGCGCGCCAGTTCGACATCGGTCATGTCGCGGTCGGAAGCCGAGGTGATGACCATCAGGTAGATCAGGGCTTCATGCGTGGACGGCAGCGGCATTCAAAACTCCTTGATATTGGGTTTCGAAGGTAGGAGCGCGGTCTCCGCGCCGCAAGGAAAAACCGCCGCGCGCGTTGACGCCCAAGGCGTGCACGCCTAGAGACCGGTTGAAAAACTCCGATCCGGCGATGCCGGTGCATAATTTGGAAGACAGCGACATGACGGGATCAAACATCGCCGATCTCAACCCCGAAATGCTTGCGGCGGCAGCCGAAAGCAAGGCCTGGCCGTTCGAGGAAGCCAAAAAGATCATCGAGCGCTACAAAGGCGCCGACTTTCCCGAGACCGTCCTGTTCGAGACCGGCTATGGTCCGTCAGGCCTACCGCATATCGGCACGTTCGGCGAGGTGGCGCGCACCTCGATGGTGCGCCATGCCTTCCACGTGTTGACCGGAAACAAGATCAAGACCAAGCTTCTGTGCTTCTCCGATGACATGGACGGCATGCGCAAGATCCCGGACAATGTGCCGGATCGCGCCGCCCTTGAGCCATACTTGCACATGCCGCTATCCTCGGTGCCCAATCCGTTCGGCGGCGACTATGCAAGCTTTGCCGACCACAACAATGTGATGCTGTGCCGCTTCCTCGATACGTTCGGCTTCGACTACGAGTTCGCCAGCGCTACGCAGTACTACAAGGCCGGCCGCTTCGACGCGATGCTGGTGCGCGCCGCCGAGCGCTATGACCAGATCATGGCAGTGATGCTGCCGACGCTCGGGCCGGAGCGCCAAGCGACCTACAGCCCGTTCCTGCCGATTTCGCCGAAGAGCGGCCGGGTGCTCTACGTGCCGATGAAGCATGTCGACGCCAAGGCGGGCACCATCACCTTCGACGATGAGGGCACCGAGACCACGCTTTCGGTGACCGGCGGCAGGGTCAAGCTGCAGTGGAAGCCGGATTTCGGCATGCGCTGGGCAGCACTTGGCGTCGATTTCGAAATGTTCGGCAAGGACCACCAGACCAACGCCGTGGTCTACGACCGCATCTGCAACATCCTCGGCGGACGCGCGCCGGAGCATTTCGTCTACGAGCTGTTCCTCGACGAGAACGGCCAGAAGATCTCGAAGTCGAAGGGCAACGGGCTGACCATCGACGAATGGCTGCGCTATGCGCCGACCGAAAGCCTCGGCCTTTACATGTACCAGCGGCCCAGGCAGGCAAAAAAACTCTATTTCGACGTCATCCCGCGCGCCGTCGATGAATACTACACCTTCCTCGGCGCCTATCCGCGCCAAGACTGGAAGGAGCGGCTGGGCAATCCGGTCTGGCACATGCACGGCGGCGAGCCGCCGGCGATCGACCTGCCGGTGCCGTTTTCGCTGCTGCTCAACCTGGTCAGTGCCTCCAATGCGCAGAACAAGGATGTGCTGTGGGGCTTCATCTTGCGCCACACATCCGGCGTGACGCCGTCAACGCATCCCGAACTCGACCAGCTGGTCGGCTTCGCCATCCGCTACTTCGACGATTTCGTGCGGCCGGCCAAGGTCTATCGAACCGCCGACGCGGTCGAGCGCGAGGCACTGACGAAGCTGTCGGAGGCGTTGGCCGCCCTGCCGGCCGGTGCTGACGGCGAGGCTATCCAGAACGCTTCGCTCAACGTCGCGCGCAAGATCGAGCGCTACCAGGACCATTCCAAGCAGAGCCCGGACGGCGGTCCCGGCGTTTCCGGCGCCTTCTTCCAGATGATCTACCAGGTGCTGATCGGCCAGGAACGCGGCCCGCGCTTCGGCTCGTTCGCAGCGCTTTACGGCATTGCCGAGACGCGCGCGCTCATTGAGCGGGCTCTGGCTGGTCAGCTGGCGGCATAATTTCCGTCCCGACCGGCGGCGTGTCTGTCGCCGGGGCATCGAGGATCGGTTGCGACGCCGTCGGTGCGGCAACCGACGTTGGCGCCGGCGGCAGGCCGCCAAGATCGGGCGCAGCGCCGAAGATGCCCTTTTTGGCGTCGCGCGCCTTGTCGCCCGCTTCGACATAGGGGCCGCCCGAGACCGCACGCGCCCAGCCGTTTTCGACCAGCCACTGGCCGACATCCTGCTTGCCGATGCGGCATTCGGCGGCGATCAGCGCGCTGTCGGCCTCCGGCGGCACCTTGCACGCCACGGCCCGGCCGCGCAGGAAAGACCGGAATGCGGTGCGCGCGCGAACACCGCAAGCCCAGGACTTGCCGTCATCGGTGCAGGTCTCGTCCTCCTTGACGATGTCGATGCCGGAGACGGCCACGGAATAACCATTGGCGTCGATCAGGCCGGCGGCGGATGCAACCGGCTGGAACAGTTTTGTCCCGCCCCAGTCATCGACTGCTTTCGGCCGGCGCGGCCTAGGCGGTCCGGCCAGCGCGAGATCGCTCAGCGGTGCCCGCGGTTCGACCCGTTCGAGTTCCTCTGGCGGCAGCGGCGGCGGCGCGATTGCCTCGGGATCGATCGCCCTCGAATGCACCGGAGGCGAAGGCGCGGCAGGCTTGGCGGGCTGGGTTTCGGGAATGGCCGACGTTGCCGGCTCCCCGGGCACGGCGTCAATGCCCGGGTCGATCTGGTCGATGACGACGCTTCTCTGCTCGGGCTGCAGGACGCGGCCGCCAGCGACAACCAGGGCCACCATCGCCGGGATCGCCAGCACAGCCAGGGCCAGTTGGAGCAGCCGCACTACTGGCTTGCCCAGACGATCCGCGCCACCCATTCGACATCGCGCATCGCGATGTCGCGGTCCGGGTGGTCGGGATTGAGCGAGATCAGCACGATCGACTTCGTGGTCTGACGGTCGAGCACCTTGGCCATGACCTCGCCGGCATTGGTCTTGACGACGACGCGGTCGCCCTTACGGGTGGCGGCGCCCGGCTCGACGATCAGCACATCGCCATTGCGGTAGAGCGGCAGCATGGAATCGCCCTGCACCTTCAGCGCATAGGAGGTTTCCGTCGCCCGCGCCGGAAGCTCGACCAGATCCCAGCCCTGGCCGGAGGGATAGCCGGCATCGTCGAAGAAGCCTCCGGCGCCGGCCTGGGCAAAGCCGAGCAGCGGCACCGCTGAACGCTGCGCGGCTGCCTGGCCTGAAGCGGTCTTGGCGCGGCCTTCGACCAGCCCGGTGAATTCGTCGAGCGAGGCACCGGTCGCCTCGATGATCTTGGCCAGCGATTCGGTCGAGGGCCAGCGAGGCCGCCCATCCGAGGACAGCCGCTTCGACTTGTTGAACGCGGTCGAATCAAGCCCGGCACGCCGGGCCAGACCCGAGGCCGACAGCGAATAACGCTCGGCGAGAGCGTCGATGGCGGCCCAAACACGATCATGCGAGAGCAATCCGCTCTCCCTCGAAACAGGAAAAAATACCTTTTCCTTCTAGCGCTCGGCCACGGCTTTGTCCACCGGCGGTTCAGTCGCCCGACTTGGCCAGGCTGCGCAAATTTTGGTGAGAGGTCATGAAAATCCGCTCCACCTCCGTCGGCGGGCGCGGTGCTGTCGAATGGCCAAGTGCCGCCACGACTTCGTCTATGTCGACAAAGCGACGGCCGCCACGGTCGTAGACGCCGCCCGTGGTCATGATCAGCGCGGCCGTCTCGCCATTGTCGAGCACAAAGCGGTGCTTGCCGATGACCTGCGTGCCCTCCCAGGTTTCGATCGAGGACACCACTTCGAAGCGCCGCCACAACCTGATCTCGCGCACATAGGCCACCTGCAGCCCGCCGATCATCGGCGCCCAGCCTTTCTTGCGCGCCAGCGCGATGAGGCCAATGCGCAGGAAGATGTCGATGCGGCCAAGATCGGCCAGCATCATGTAGCGGGCGTTGTTGAGATGGCTGTTGAAGTCGATGTCGGTTGGCAGGCAGCGGAAAGCCAGCCGGCTTTCGCTACCGACCACATAGGGGCCACGGCGCCTTGCCGTGGCCATCATGCGCGCCAGACGCCCCCAGACGTACATGGGGCGCTAGATCAAGCGGCCTTCTTCACCTCACCCTTCGCATAGGGGTCGAAGCGCTGGTAGAAGGTCTCGCCTTTCTCGGCCAGGTCGAGGAGCAGCTTGGGCGCCTTGAACTCGGCGCCGTATTTCTTCTGCAGGCCCTTGGCGATCCTGACGAACTCCTTGGCGCCGATGCCGTCGATATAGGACAGCGCGCCACCGGTGAACGGGGCGAAGCCGAAGGCCAGGATCGAGCCGACATCGGCCTCACGTGGATCGGTGACGATGCCTTCTTCCATCACCCTTGCTGCTTCCAGCGCGATGGTGACCAGCAGGCGCTGCTGCAGCTCCTTATAGTCGACCTTCTCGGCCTTCAGCTGCGGGTAAAGGTCTTTCAGGCCCGGCCACAGCTTCTTCTTGGCGGGCTTCGCCGGATAGTCGTAGAAGCCCTTGCCGTTCTTGCGGCCGAAGCGGCCATGGGTATCGACCAGCGTGTTGATCAGCGCCATCTGCTTGGGATCGACGGCCTTGTCGCCGAGGTCCCTGATGGTCTGCTTCATGATCTTCTGAGCAAGGTCGATCGCCGTCTCATCGGTCAGCGCCAGCGGGCCGACCGGCATGCCGGCGGCCTTGGCGGCATTCTCGATCATCGGCGCCGGAACGCCCTCGATCAGCATCTTGTAGGCTTCCGACATGTAACGCAGCACGCAGCGGTTGACGTAGAAGCCGCGCGTGTCGTTGACGACGATCGGCGTCTTCTTGATGGCGCGCACGAAGTCGATGGCTGTGGCAAGCGCCTTGTCGCCGGTCTTCTTGCCCAGAATGATCTCGACCAGCATCATCTTGTCGACCGGCGAGAAGAAGTGGATGCCGACAAAATTCTTCGGCCGCGTCGAATTCTTGGCCAGCGCGGTGATCGGGATGGTCGAGGTGTTGGAGGCGAATATCGCCGACGATTTCAGCACCGCTTCCGCCTGTTCGGTGGCAGCCTTCTTGACGGCTGAATCCTCGAACACCGCCTCGACCACCAGATCGCAGCCGGCGAGGTCAGCATAGTCCGCCGTCGGCGTAATCAGCGACAGGAGCTTGTCCTTATCCTCGGGCTTGGCGCGGCCCTTCTTGACCTGATCCGAGATCAGGCTGTCGGAATGCGCCTTGCCCTTTTCGGCCGACGCCATGTCGCGGTCGAGCAGCACGACCGGGATACCGGCCTTGGCGGTGACAAAGGCAATGCCGGCGCCCATGAAGCCGGCGCCGAGAATGCCTATCTTCTTGAACTTCGTCTCGGACACTCCGGCCGGACGGCGGGCGCCCTTGTTCAGCTCCTGCAGCGAGACGAACAGCGAGCGGATCATCGCCGCCGCTTCCTTCGACTGCATGATTTCGGTGAAATAGCGCTGTTCGATCCTCAAGCCGGTGTCGAACGGCACCAACAGGCCTTCATAGACGCATTTCAGGATGGCAGCGGCGGCCGGATAATTGCCATAGGTCTCGCGGCGCAGGATGGCGATGGCCGGCGGCCACAGGTTGAAGCCGGCGGGCGAATAGATCTGACCGCCGGGCAATTTATAGCCCTTCTCGTCCCAGGGCTGGACGGCTTTCAGGCCGTTCTTGATCAATGCCTTGGCGGTCTCGATCAGCTTCGCCGGTTCGGCGATTTCGTGGATCAGGCCCATCGCCTTGGCTTTCTGCGGCGACAGGTTCTGGCCGGTGGTCAGCATCTGCAAGGCCTGCTGCTGGTCGGTCAGGCGCGGCACGCGCTGGGTGCCGCCGGCGCCCGGGAAAATGCCGACCTTGACTTCCGGCAGGGCCATCTTGACCTTTTCGGAGTCGGCGGCCACGCGGCCATGGCAGGCCAGCGACAGCTCAAAAGCGCCGCCCATGCAAGTGCCATTGATCGCCGAAACCCAAGGCTTGCCCGAGGTTTCGAGCTTGCGCCAAAGGGCACCCATGCGGCCGGCGTTGTCGAACAGCAACTTTGCCGCTTTCTCCGGATCCTTGGTCTTCTCCTTCGCAAAGACCGTCAGCATCTTCTGCAGCATGGTGAGATCCGCACCGCCGGAGAAGCTGTCCTTGCCCGAGGTGATCACTGCACCCTTGATGCCGGCATCGGCCACCACCTGATCGATGATCTTGTCGAGTTCGTTCATCACCTCTTCGGTGAAGACGTTCATCGAGCGGTCCGGCATGTTCCAGGTGACCAGCGCAATGCCGTCGGCGTCGGTGTCGACCGTGAAGTTTGTGTAAGGCATGTCTCTCTCCTTCCGGCCGAAAATCAGACGCGTTCGATGATCGTTGCGGTGCCCATGCCGGCGCCGATGCAGAGCGTCACCAAGGCGGTGTTGAGGTCGCGTCGCTCCAACTCGTCCAGAATCGTGCCCAGGATCATCGCGCCGGTGGCGCCGAGTGGATGGCCCATGGCAATGGCGCCGCCATTGACGTTGATCTTGTCGTGCGGAATGTCGAAGGCCTGCATGTAGCGCAGCACCACCGAGGCGAAGGCTTCGTTGAGTTCGAACAGATCGATATCCGACAGCTTCATCTTGGCGCGCTTCAACAGCTTTTCGGTGACGTCGACCGGACCGGTCAGCATCAGCACCGGCTCGGAGCCGATATTGGCGAAGGCGCGGATGCGGGCGCGTGGCTTCAGGCCCATGGTCTTGCCGGCCTTCTTCGAACCGAGCAGCACGGCGGCAGCGCCATCGACGATGCCGGACGAATTGCCGGCATGGTGGACGTGGTTCACTTCTTCCACTTCGGGATGCTTCTGCACGGCAACGGCGTCGAAGCCGCCCATTTCGCCGGGCATGACGAAGGACGGGTTGAGCGAGGCCAGCGACTGCATATCGGTCGTGGGCCGCATGTGCTCGTCATGATCGAGAATGGTCAGGCCGTTCTGGTCCTTGATCGGGATGACGGAGTTCTTGAAGCGTCCGTCGGCCCACGCCTTGCCGGCGCGCTTCTGGCTCTCGACCGCATAGGCGTCGACGTCGTCGCGCGAAAAACCGTATTTGGTGGCGATCAGGTCGGCCGAAATGCCCTGCGGCACGAACCAGCCGGGCAGACCGACCGACGGGTCCATGAACCATGCGCCGCCGGAGGCGCCCATGCCGACGCGCGACATCGATTCGACGCCGCCGGCAATGACGATCTCGTCGGCGCCCTGCGCGATCTTGGCGGCGCCGAAGTTGATGGCGTCGAGACCCGATGCGCAGAAGCGCGAGATCTGCATGCCAGGCGCCTTGTTGTCGTATCCGGCCTCGAAGGCGGCTGCGCGCGGAATGACGGAGCCGGCCTCGCCGACCGGATCGACGCAGCCGAAGATGATGTCGTCGACATTACCTGTATCGAGCCCATTGCGGTCGCGCAGCGCCTCGAGCGTCCTGGCGGCGAGCCGCACCGCCGGCACTTCGTGCAGCGAGCCATCCTTCTTGCCCTTGCCGCGCGGCGTGCGCACGGCGTCGTAGACATAAGCTTCGGCCATTTTCTTGCTCCTTGGGTTTGCCGGTCGTGGCTCTCAGAGAGAGCGGCCGATCAGCAATTTCATGATCTCGTTGGTGCCGCCGTAGATGCGCTGAACGCGGGCGTCGCGGAACATGCGGGCGATCGGATATTCATTCATGTAGCCATAGCCGCCATGCAATTGAAGGCATTCGTCGACGACTTTTCCCTGCAGGTCCGAGAGCCAGTACTTGGCCATCGAGGCGGTGACCGGGTCGAGACCGCCATTGATATGGCGGGTGACGCAGTCATTGTAGAAGACGCGGCCGATGGTGGCCTCGGTCTTCAATTCGGCGAGCTTGAACTGGGTGTTCTGGAACTCGATGATCGCCTTGCCGAAGGCCTTGCGATCCTTGACGTAGTCGATGGTCAGCGCAAGCGCGCGTTCGATCATCGCGATGGCGCCGGTGCCGATCTGCAGCCGCTCCTGCGGCAATTGCTGCATCAACTGGATAAAGCCTTGCCCCTCTTCATGACCGAGCAGGTTGGAGGTCGGCACCCGCACATCGTTGAAGAACAGTTCCGACGTGTCGTTGGCCTTCAGCCCGATCTTGTCGAGGTTGCGGCCGCGCTCAAAGCCATCGACCGCGTCGGTCTCGATGACGATCAGCGAGGTGCCCTTGGCGCCCTTGGCCGGATCGGTCTTGGTGACGACGATGATGAAATTGGCCAGCTGGCCGTTGGTTATGAAGGTCTTGGAGCCGTTGATCTTGTACTGGTTGCCGTCCTTCTCGGCCCGCGTCTTGACGCCTTGCAGGTCGGAGCCGGCGCCTGGCTCGGTCATGGCGATGGCCCCGATCAGTTCGCCGGTGGCCAGTTTCGGCAGCCACTTCTTCTTCTGCTCTTCGGAGCCGTAGTGAAGGATGTAAGGGGCGACGATGGCATTGTGCAGGCCGATGCCGAACCCGTCGACGCCGACATGGCCGATCGCCTCGATGATGGCGCTCTCATGCGCGAACGTGCCGCCGGAGCCGCCATATTCCTCCGGCATCGAGGCACAGAGCAGGCCGGCGGCTCCGGCCTTGCGCCAGCTCTCGCGGTCGACCATTTCGTTCTTCTCGAACTCGTCGTAGCGCGGCGCGATCTCTTCCGACATGAAGCGATGCGCCATGTCGTAAAGCATGCCGACCTCTTCCGCCGCCCAGGCAGGCTTCGGCAAAGAGAGCACTTCGGCTGGATTTGTCGCCACGATTTCCTCCGCGTTCCGACAATGTGGGCCGGCGGCGCCGGCCCGACAAACCTAGAACGCTTCCGCAGGCAGCGCCATTAGCGTATCCGCACCACTGGAAATGCGGGCGAGATGTGCCGACGTCTCGGGCATGATCCGCTCCATGAAGAAGCGCGCCGTCACCACCTTGTTGTCGTAGAAGGACTGGGTGCCATTGGCGCCGGTTTTGCCGAGAGCCGCCTTGGCCATCTGCGCCCACATATAGCCCAGCGCCACAAGGCCGAAGAGATGCATGTAGTCGGTAGACGCGGCGCCGGCATTGTCGGGCTTGGCCATGCCGTTCTGCAGCAGCCACATGGTGGCCGCCTGCAGGTCGTTGAGGCCCTTCTTCAGGGCCTTGGTGAACGGCGCCAGTCTCTCGTCGGCACGGTTCTCCTCGCAGAACTCGCCGACATCCTTGAAGAAGGCCTGGATGGCACGGCCGCCGTTGAGGCCGAGCTTGCGGCCGACGAGATCGAGCGCCTGGATGCCGTTGGCGCCTTCATAGATCATGGCGATGCGGGCATCGCGCACGAACTGGCTCATGCCATGCTCTTCGATATAGCCGTGGCCGCCGAACACTTGCTGCGCCATGACGGCGTGGTCGAAACCCTTGTCGGTGAGCACGCCCTTGATCACCGGCGTCAGCAGGCCGGTGTAGTCGTCGGCGGCCTGACGATCCTTGTCGTCATCGGAGCGGTGGGCGATGTCGGACTTGATCGCCGTCCACAGCGCCAGCGCGCGGCCGGCCTCGTTGAAGGCCTTCATGGTCATCAGCGAGCGTCTGATATCGGGATGGACGATGATCGGGTCGGCCTTCTTGTCCGGCGCCTTAGCGCCCGACAGCGAACGGCCCTGCAGCCGGTCCTTGGCGTAGGAGACCGCGTTCTGGTAGGCGATTTCGGACAGCGACAGTCCCTGCAGACCGACGCCGAGGCGGGCTTCGTTCATCATCGTGAACATCGCCTTCAGGCCGCCATTTGCCTCGCCGAGCAGCGTGCCCTCGGCCTCGTCATAGTTCATGACGCAGGTCGAATTTCCGTGGATGCCCATCTTCTCCTCGATCGAGCCGCAGGAGAGCGTGTTCTTGCCGGCTGGATTGCCCGAAGCATCGAGCTTGAGCTTCGGCACGATGAACAGCGAAATGCCCTTGACGCCTTCCGGCGCACCTTCGATGCGGGCCAGCACGAGGTGGACGATGTTGTCCGACATGTCGTGCTCGCCGGCCGAGATGAAGATCTTCTGGCCGGAAATCTTGTAGGTGCCATCGCCGTTCGGCACCGCCTTGGTGCGCAGCAGACCGAGATCGGTGCCGCAATGCGGCTCGGTCAGGTTCATGGTGCCGGTCCAGGAACCCTCGACCAGCTTCGGCAGCCAAGTCGCCTTCTGCTCGTCGGTGCCATGGGTGATGATCGCCGCGATCGCGCCTTGGGTCAGGCCAGGATACATCATCAGCGCCATGTTGGCCGACACCATGTATTCGGCAACCGCGGTGTGCACCGCATAGGGCAGGCCCTGGCCACCGAATTCCACGGGCGCCGCCAGTCCCATCCAGCCGCCTTCGCGATACTGGTCGTAGGCCTCCTTGAAACCTTTCGGTGTTGTCACCGAGCCGTCGTCGTGGCGCACGCAGCCTTCCATGTCACCGACACGGTTCAAGGGATGCATGACGTTTTCGGCGAGCTTGGCGCCCTCGGCGAGGATCGCCTCGACCACATCGGGCGTCGCGTCGGCAAATCCTGGAAGATTGGAATAGCGCTGGTAGCCCAGCACCTCATTGAGCACGAACAGCGTGTCCTGGACGGGAGCCCTGTAGATCGGCATGTGTTTCCTCCACCATGCGGGTCTTGGTCGCGGGATCAGGCCCCGAAAATGAGCTCTGGGCAGCATGCGGACCAATGTTGAAAGCGGGATAGCAAAAATTGACGTTTGCGTAAACGTCAATTTTATTGCCGCGACAAAATTTCCTTTTGCCAGCCTATCGGCACGAGGTGACGGACACCAGCGACGCATGGGTTGCGCAAGCGCGTATGATGGCAAACGAAAAGAGCCGCGCGGCTGACCGCACGGCTCTTGTTCATCGAAGCTTGCGCCGTAAATGGCGCAGCGAGTTCAGCTCGCGGCGCTGGCTGGAGCCGAACGCTCGGACAGCATCTGGCGCACGGCCGACATCGAGCCGCTCAGCTCGTTGATCGCGTCATCGATCAGCGCGCGCTGCTTCTGCAGGCGGGCAAGCTGCTTCTCCGACTTGTCGAGGGCCAGCCGCAGTTGCTTGGTGTTGGATCCCGTCGGATCGTAGAGATCCATCATCTGCTTGACGTCGCGCAGCGAGAACCCGACCTTGCGGCCGAGCAGGATCAGCTTCAGCCGCGCCTTGTCGCGACGCGTGTAGAGGCGCGTTGCCCCGTCGCGCTTCGGATTGAGCAGGCCCTTGTCTTCATAGAAACGCAGCGTGCGCAGGGTCACGCCGTATTTCTTGGCCATTTCGCCGATGCGCACGAGTTCCTCGCCGGCTTCGACAGAGATATTGTTGGTGTTGGCCGCGGCTTCGCCGGGCGAAACAAGTTTCATGGTCACTGGCTTTCCCCTGTAGTGGCGTCGCGGTCTCGGACCTTGCAACGCCTGAGTGGAAGCGGGGGCATGCTTCCAGTCGTGGGTTTCAACTAATTCATCGCAAAAGGCACGAAAAGCGCCCCTCTTACGTTTACGTCAATTCTATATCGATAGCCGCCTCATGACGCAAGGGCGTTCTGGGATTGCGAAACCTTATGCCGCACCCCCCGGTGCAGGTCCGAACGGGCGCTGCCTGTATTTCAGCAATGCGGTAACTTCTTAAGCTTGGTTAACGCCTTGTTTACCACGATGGGTGAAATGTGCGCATGTCGGTCATCCGTGTTTATCCTGTAGCGAATTTTTCACGGTTTTTCGGAGCGCGGGCCTGGCCCGGGAAGCTCGTCTTCCGCCGCAGCACAGCCGCGCGGCCGCCTTCGTTCCCGACAGGCACTTTGGGGAAAACTGGCAGCAAGCCGGCCATTCTGAAAAACGGGCGCATCGATGAACAGCAAGCGGTCCTATCTCGATACACTCAACGCCGGCAGGCCACGCAGGCCGAACACCACGCTTGATGAATTGAACCGCTCGCTGGAAACGCTGGAGCAGCGGCTGGAACGCAAGCGCGAGGACGCGGGAGAGCGCTTCGATCCGCGCCGGCCACCGGTCGAGCCGCGCTACGCCAGCGCGCAGCCCTACGCCCCGCCGCGCTGGTATGAGGATCCGCAGCCCGCGCCGCGGCCGAAAAGCCCGGCGCCGGCCGGCTTCGACCAGAACTATCAGGCGATCGCGCGCGACATCGACCGAGTGCGCGGCCAGGAGGACAGTGTCGCCGTGGTCGGCAAGATCGCCGGCGAATTGCGCGGCTTGCGCGAAGAACTGCGCCATCAGATGACTGCCGGCCTGCAGCGCGAATTTGCCGCCCTGCGCAAGGATATCGAGCGGGCATTCCAGGCGGGCAACCAGTCAGGCGGCTTGCCCGGCAAGGGCAGCGCGGAACTCGGCCTCGAATTCGAGCGGCTGTCCGGCGCCATCCAGACGCTGGCCGAGAAGAGCGACGACAGAAGCGTCAACATGCTGCGGCTCGAACTCGAGCAGGTGAAGACCGCGCTCGACACGCTGGCGCGCGAGGAAAGCGTGCTGAAGGTCGACCGCCGCTGGGACGATTTCGACCGCCGCTGGAGCGCGTTCGAGGACCGCGTCGACGCCGATCAGCGCAACCGCGCGGACGGCCCCGGTTTTTCGGCCCTGACCGACCGGCTCGAGCAGATCAGCAATGCCGTCAACAATCTGCCGGAATCGCTGTCGCTGCGCTCGATGGAGGAAAAGGTCCGCACGCTTGCCGGCGCCGTCGATCACTTCGTCAGCCAGCAGAACAACCGCGGCGGCGACACGCTCGGCCTGATCGACGAACGGCTTGACGAGATTACGCGCGCCATCGTCGCCTCGACCGTGGCCGCCCAGGCCAATTCCTTCGACCCCGAGCCGTTCGAGCGCATTGAGAAGCGGATCGCCTCGCTGGCGCAGCAGATCGAGGAAGTCATGCAGGTTCGTCCGAGCGGCGAGGTTCTCGACCGTCTCAGCATGCTGTCGAACCGGGTCGACGACCTCGCCGGCCGCGCCAATCTGCCGGAACAGGCGATGGAGCGCCTCGGCAAGCAGATCGCGATGATTGCCGACAAGATCGACCGCGCCCCGGCCATGCCCGACGCCGACTATATCTTCCAGGGTCTGGAACAGCGCTTCGACGTGCTGTCGGGCATGATGGAACGCCGGCAGGGCGACGCCATCGAGCAGGGCAACATGCTGTTTCGTGACCTCGAGCGGCGGCTGGACGAGGTCGCCGACCGGCTGGACCAGCGTCAGCCGCAAGCCGACAACACCGAAATCATGGACGCCATCGACGCCCGCTTCACCGCGCTTGCCAAACGCATGGAGACGCGTGTTCCCGATCCTGCCAACGAGGCGGCGATCCGCGGCCTGGAAAGCCGGCTCGAAGACATTTCAAGCCGGCTGGACTCGTCGGCCGCGCAGGTCGCCGGCATCGATCCGGCGCTGATCCGCAGCCTCGAGGCTCAGGTCTCCGGCCTGTCGGCGCATCTGTCGAAGCCCGGCACGCCGCTGCCGGAATTCGAGGACATCAGCCCGCGACTCAACGAAATCGAGAAATCGCTGGCCGGAACCCGCGAGTCCATCATGGGCGCGGCACGCGAAGCGGCCGAGAGCGCGGTGCGCTCGCTGGCCGATTCCAATGCCAACACTGCGGCCGTCACCGGCCTCGCCCAGGATCTGAAGACGCTGGAAGCGCTGACGCGCCGTTCGGACGAGCGCAATTCGCGGACATTCGAGGCCATTCACGACACGCTGCTCAAGATCGTCGACCGCCTGGGCTCGCTGGAGACCAGCGAGCCGGTCGAGGCGGTGAGCGAACTCCTGGATACGCCGGCCGAACCGGCGCGGCGGGCCCGCGCGGCCCGCGCCTCCAAGATCGCGGTCCAGGATGCGCCGTCGATGGACATCGACCAGCCGCTGCCGCTGACCGGAGACATGGCCGACCTCGACGGCCGCGCCGCCGCCATCATGCGCAGCGAGCCCGATATGCGCGCCGAACCAGACATGCGCAGCGAGCCGGTGCGGCGCTCGCCAGCCGAGGCTGCCGCGGCCGCTGCCCAGGCGGCGCTCGGTTCCGATGCGATTACCGAGAAGGGTGAAGGCACGGCCAAGAAGTCGCTGTTCGGCGGACTGGCGCGCGCCTTCAGGGGCAAGAAGCAGGCCGACATGCCGCCGCTTGCCGGCTCTGCGCCCAATGTCGACATGCCGAGCGTCGATCTCGACGAGCCGCTCGACCCGAAGCTCGCCAACCGGCCGCTGGAGCCAGGCTCAGGCGCACCCGACCTCAACGCCATCATGAAGCGCGTGCGCGATGAGCGCGGGCCGCCGGCGCGCCAAAGCACCGGCGATGCATCGAAATCCGACTTCATCGCCGCCGCCCGGCGCGCGGCGCAGGCAGCTGCCGCCGAGGCCGACGCGCTGAAACGCCAGTCCACCATGAAGGGCCCGGTGAAAGCGCTGCGGATCGGCGACCTGCTCAAGGCGCGTCGCAAGCCGATCCTGATGGGAGCGATCGCGATCATGCTGGCGCTTGCCGGCCTGCAGTTGGGCAAGGCCTTCTTCGCCGACCCGGTCGAGGTCGCAAGCAACGATACAGCGCCGATTGTCGCATCGCAGCCGGTCGAGATCGCCTCGGTTAATGCTGCCAGCCAACCCAAGGCAGACGCGCAGCCAGCCGTGCAGGACACGCCGGCTCGCATCGTCAGGCAGGTGGAGCCCTCGCAGCCGGCAGCTGGCAACGACGCACCGATGGATGCAGCCTCGGTCACCGCTCCCGAAGGACCGCCCTTCGAACCCGCGTCCGCGCCGATGGCTTTGGCCGATCCGGCCCCGACGCCAGACGCAATGCTGCCGACGACCGCCACTGCGGAACCGGCGGCGGCTGACGCGCAGCCCGCGGCTGCCGTCACGGCGCCCTCGGCATCGGATACGACCGGCACCGTTCCACCCGCTGACACCGCGGCAACGCCTGTCGTCGCGAAGATCGACATTCCGACCGATGCCGGCCCACAGGCTTTGCGCGACGCGGCCGCCGGCGGCGACGCCAAGGCGCTGTTCGAGCTCGGCTCGCGCTATGCCGAATCGCGCGGCGTGAAAGAAGACATGACGGCGGCCGCCAAATGGTACGAAAAATCGGCCGAACTGGGCTTCGCACCGGCCGAATACCGCATCGGCAATTTCTACGAGAAGGGCATCGGCGTCACGCGCGACATCAAGAAGGCAAAGACTTTCTACCAGCTCGCCGCCGCGCAAGGTAACGCCAGCGCCATGCACAATCTGGCCGTGCTCTTCGCCATGGCCGCGGACGGCGTGACCGACAATGAATCGGCCGCGCACTGGTTCCAGGCCGCGGCCGATGTCGGCGTCAAGGACAGCCAGTTCAATCTCGGCATCCTGGCGGCCAAGGGTGTCGGCATGAAGCAGAGCCTGGAAGAATCCTACAAATGGTTCGCGCTTGTCGCCAAGACCGGCGACAAGGATGCCGCGACCAAGCGTGACGAGGTCGCCAGTGCGCTAAGGCCCGAACAGCTCGAGCGAGCACGCGCCGCCACCGAACTGTGGAAGCCGAAGCCACTCGACCCGGCGTCCAACTCGGCCGACATCCCTGAATCCTGGCAGGAAGGTACGCCGCAGACGACCGCCAGCATCGACATGAAGAAGGCGGTCAAGAACATCCAGCTCATCCTCAACAAAAACGGCTACGATGCCGGCGGCGCCGATGGCGTGATGGGCGGCAAGACCAAGACTGCGATCATGGCTTTCCAGACCGACAACAAGATGCAGGCGACCGGCGAAATCGACGAAAAGCTGGTGAAGGCGCTGCTGGCGCACAAATAACGGCAGATGCGTCGCTAACGCGACGCCCTTGCCACACATTTGCCTGTTAACTGATTGAGATGTTTTTTGTTTCGGCAGGGCGGCGGGGTTTGACCCGGCCGCCCCGGCGGCGCAAGAAAAAATTGGCTTTTCGGTGCGACAATGCCCGCGAATGGCTGCAATCGCCGACAGGCAAACTGATCGAGACTGACGGGTGGGCATCTATCTCCCGATCGCGGAAATCTCCGTCAACGTCTTCGTCCTGCTGGCGATGGGCGCGGCGGTGGGTTTCCTGTCGGGTATGTTCGGGGTCGGTGGCGGCTTCCTGATCACGCCGCTCCTGATCTTCTACAACATCCCGCCGGCGATCGCGGTCGCCACCGGCGCCAACCAGGTCATCGCCTCCTCCTTCTCCGGCGCGCTGTCGCACATGAAGCGCGGCACGCTCGACTTCAAGCTCGGCGGGGTGCTTCTGGCCGGCGGCATTGTCGGCTCGACCGGCGGCGTCTTCGTCTTTGCCTTGCTGCGCCGGCTCGGCCAGCTCGATCTGTTCATCTCGCTGCTTTACGTCGTGCTGCTCGGCACCGTGGGCGGACTGATGCTGGTCGAAAGCGTCAATGCGCTGCGCGCCACGCGCAGCGGTGCCGCCCCGGTGTTGAAGAAATCCGGCCAGCACAACTGGATCCACCGGCTGCCGCTGAAGATGCGGTTCAGGGCCTCGAAACTGTTCGTCAGCGTCATTCCGGTCCTTGGGCTCGGCGCCGGCATCGGCTTCCTGTCGTCGATCATGGGCGTCGGCGGCGGCTTCATCATGGTGCCGGCGCTGATCTATCTGCTGAAAGTGCCGACCAACGTCGTCATCGGCACCTCACTGTTCCAGATCATTTTCACCTCGGCCTACACGACGCTGGTGCACGCCACCACCAACCAGACGGTCGACGTCATGCTTGCCTTCCTGTTGATGGCGGGCGGCGTCGCCGGTGCGCAATATGGCGCCAAGGCAGGCCAGAAGCTGCGCGGCGAACAACTGAGGGCGCTGCTGGCGCTGCTGGTGCTGGCGGTTGCCATCCGGCTGGCCATCGATCTCTTCGTCACGCCGCCTGACCTCTATTCGCTGACCGCCGCAGGCCTGAACTGATGCGGCGGTGGAGCACGTTCGCGACCGCCGCTTTGCTGTTCGCCCTCGCCCTGCCGGCGACAGCACAGTCGCCGAACCCGCTGCCGGAAGGCATCCAGATCGGTCTTTCCACGGACGCCGTATCGATCACCGCCGGCTTTTCCGGCGCCGACCTGACCATTTTCGGGTCGCTGGAAAACCCCGACCCGCTGGTCGCGCGGCAGGGGCGCTATGACGTCATCGTCGTGCTCGAAGGGCCGCCGCGGCCGGTGGTGGTGCGTCGCAAGGACCGGGTGCTCGGCGTCTGGGTCAATCTGGAATCCGAGACCTTCGAGAATGTGCCGGTGTCCTATTCCGTCGCCACGACGCGGCCGCTGCAGGACATCACCGAACCCAACAGCTACAAGCAGCTTTCGCTCGGAGCCTCCAACCTTTACATGAAGCCGGCCGACGCCACCGACAGCCCGGCGACGATCGAGGAATTCACCGTGGCGCTGCGCGAGCGCAAGGCGGCGACCGGCCTCTACAGCGAGAATGTCGGCGGCGTGCAGTTCCTGTCGCAAAACCTCTTCCGCGCCACGGTGCGGCTGGCGCCGAACGTACCAGTTGGAACGCATAAAGCCCGCGCGTTCCTGTTCAAGAGCGGCTTGTTCCTTAAGGAAAGCTCGGCCCAGCTCGAAATCCGCAAATCGGGTTTCGAACAGTCGATCTTTCGCGTCGCGCACGATTATTCCTTTCTCTACGGCGTCTTCGCCGTGTCGCTGGCCATGATCACCGGCTGGCTGGGCAGGCTGATCTTCCGCAAGGACTGACGCCCCGTGGGGAAATGGAAAGCCCATTCCCGGAAAAACAAGGTTCCCCTTTTCCCGTTTATGGGATAGATCGCCGCCTCCCAACCCTCGGGCAAATACGCACAATCAATTCGGCTAGCGGTCCGGACATCCGGATGACAGTGCTCTTCGGCTGGCCACCGCGACCCAATGACAGGAGGCTGCAATGCATCAGGCATTTGGCGGCATCGATTTCGGCACGTCCAATTCTACTGTGGGTGTGATCCGCAACGGCCAGGCACGGCTGGTGGCGCTGGAAGGGGAACAGCCGACATTGCCGAGTGCCGTTTTCTTCAACTTCGAGGACGGCCACACCTATTTCGGCCGCCGCGCGATTGCCGACTACACCGACGCCATAGAAGGCCGGCTGATGCGGTCGCTGAAGAGCGTGCTCGGCAGTTCGCTGGCGCATGAGAAGACGCGCATCAAGGCACGCCAGATCGGTTTCATCGACATTGTCGGAATGTTCGTCGGCCATTTGAAGAAGCGGCTTGAAGAAGATGCCGGCGCTCCGGTGGAGAGCGTCGTGCTCGGGCGCCCGGTGCAGTTCGTCGACGACGATGCGGAAGCCGATGCCAAGGCGCAGGGCGAGCTTGAAAAGGCGGCGCGAGCGCAAGGCTTCAAGCACATCGCCTTCCAGTTCGAACCGATCGCGGCGGCGCTCGACTATGAGCAGAACGTGAAGCGCGAGGAGCTGGCGCTGATCGTCGACATGGGCGGCGGCACGTCCGACTTCTCGATCGTGCGGGTTTCGCCGCAGCGCCCCCGCTCAAGTGATCGCAAGGACGACATCCTTGCCAATCGCGGCATCCACATCGGCGGCACTGATTTCGACCGGCTGCTCAGCATTGCCCATGTCATGCCGCAGCTCGGCTATTTGACGCCGACCAAGGACGGCAAACGCAATCTGCCGGCGAGCTATTTCATCGACCTGGCGACTTGGCAGCGCATCAATCTCGTCTACACCGCCAAGGCGATGACGCATCTCAAGCAAATCCGTTTCGAGGCCGTCCGCGCCGACCTGGTCGACCGCTTCATCCACATCGTCGAGCATCGCTACGGCCATGCGCTGGCCGGCCTGGTCGAACGGGCCAAGATCGCGCTGACGGAGCAGGCTTCGGCCGAAGTGGCGGTGGCCCTGCCCGCCGCGCGTTTTGCAGCCGAGATCAGCCGAGGCGGTCTGGAGGAAACGATTGCCGCCGACATCGAGCGGGTGTCCGCGACCGTGCGGCGCACGATTGCCGATGCCGGCGTGACGGCGTCTGAGATCACAGCCGTGTTCCTCACTGGCGGTTCGACCGCGATCCCGCTGGCAAGACGCGAAATCCTGTCGCTGGTGCCGGAGGCCGCTGTCATCGAGGGCGATATGTTCGGCTCGGTCGGGCTTGGCCTGGCGCTGGATGCGCAACGGAAGTTCGGCTAATCCCTCAACCGTGATCCGTGGAGGCGCCGAGATGCGCCTTCAACGCCATCTGCGCCAGGCTGGCCTGGCGGTCGCGGTGGGTGATCATGGCGAAGTCGCGCTTCGGCAGCTCGAGCGGTACCGACCGGAGACTGCCTTCGGCCACGGCGCGTCCGACAACGAGGTCGGAAATAATGGTGGCGCCGGCGCCCGCCTCGACCGCCTGGCGAACCGCTTCGTTGCTCGGCAGCACCAGGAATATCTGCAGGTCGGCAAGTGAAATCCCTTCGCGGCGCGCCAGATCCTCCAGAACCTCGCGCGTGCCCGAACCGCCCTCGCGGATTATCCAGCGCAAGCCCCTGATATCAGGGCGGCCCGGCGCGATTTCGGTGATCTCGGGATGCGAGGCGGCGACGACCAACATCAATCTGTCGACGTCGACCTTGGTGCGGCGAAGGATATCGGATTCGGTGCGCCCCTCGACCAGACCGAGATCGGCAGTACCGTCCAGCACATTGGCCTCCACCTGCCTGGTGTTGCCGATGGTGACGCTCAGCCGCACCGCCGGGTAGGCTTCGTGGAAAGAAGCCAGCCGGCGCGGAAGCCAGTAGCTGGCAATGGTCAGGCTGGCCGCGATCGAGAGGCTGCCGGCAACGGTCTGCGAGACATGCTCCAGCACATTGCGAGCGGCGGCGGCGCGCTCGAGCACGGCCTTGGCCTCCGGCAGGAAGCGATGGCCGGTCTGGGCCAGCTCGATGTTGCGGCCGACCCGGTTGAACAGATGGACGCCATGCTGCTCTTCAAGCGAGCGAATGGCGGCCGAGGCAGCCGACTGGGAAATGCCCAGAAGCTCGGCCGCCTTGGTCATATGGCCACGCTCGGCGACGGCGACGAAAATGCGCAACTGGTCGAGGGTCATGCGGTCATTAAGAACCAATTTCGATCGAATTTACAAGAACAACTGATTAGACAGATCGATAGCTTTATTCTACTTTTTCAGGTGAAGTTAGAAAAAATTCGCCAACAGATCGCAGCCAGCAAAATGATCGGGCGGTTCAGATCCCTGCTTGCGCATTGGACCCGTGGCCTCAGGCGGCGGCTGGCCGGCGACCGCTATCACCCTGAAGAGCATTATATGCGCGGCCCCGGACCGAAAACGCGGGCCAAATTCGCGGACCGCAAAAGCACCCCTGGCCTATGAACCACACAGCGCCGCGCGGGGCCAATTCCGCACCGTCGCAACAGCCGTTGGCCAACACCCGCGCGCCGGATGAAGGCGACGGCGTCGACACTTCGCCCACCGTTTCCGACAGCATCGCCAAGACCACCTGCTACATGTGCGCCTGCCGCTGCGGCATCGACGTCCACATCAAGGACGGCAAGGTGCGCTACATCAACGGCAACAAGGACCATCCGGTCAATCGCGGCGTGATCTGCGGCAAGGGCAGTTCCGGCATCATGCAGCATTACAGCCCGGCGAGGCTGAAGAAGCCGCTGCTGCGCACCGGTCCGCGCGGCTCGGGCGAGTTCCGCGAGATCGAGTGGGAGGAAGCGTTTGCGATTGCAACGGAACGGCTTTCCAACATACGCCGCACCGATCCCAAAAAGCTTGCCTTCTTCACCGGGCGCGACCAGTCGCAGTCGCTGACCGGCTGGTGGGCAAGCCAGTTCGGCACGCCGAACTTCGCCGCCCATGGCGGCTTCTGTTCGATCAATATGGCGGCCGGAGGGCTCTATACGATCGGCGGCTCGTTCTGGGAGTTCGGCGAGCCGGACTGGGACAACACCAAATACTTCATGCTGTTCGGCGTCGCCGAGGACCATGATTCCAACCCGATCAAGATCGGGCTCGGCAAACTCAAGGCGCGCGGCGCCAAGGTGGTGTCGATCAACCCGTGCAGGACGGGCTACAATGCCATCGCCGACGACTGGATCGGCATCAGGCCGGGCACCGACGGCCTGTTCGTGTCCGCCCTGATCCACGAACTGCTCAAGGCCGGCCGCGTCGATCTCGATTATTTGCTGCGCTACACCAACGCGCATGTGCTGGTCATCCAGGAGCCGGGCGCCGCCGATGACGGGCTTTTCCTGCGTGACAGCGACAACAATCTTCTCGCCTGGGACAGAGTGGCAAAGACCCCCGCCAAGGCGGAGGATGCCGATGCGAAACCGGCGCTGACCGGCAGCTATATGATCGATGGCCGCCGCTGCGTGCCGGTGTTCCAACTCATCGCCGACCGTTACATCGATGACAGCTACGCACCCGACGCGGTCGCGGCACGATGCGGAATTTCGGCCGACACCATCCGCCGCATCGCCGCCGAACTCGCGCATGTCGCTTTCGAACAGACGATCGAACTGCCGATTGCGTGGACCGACTGGGCCGGCCGCCGGCACGAGACGATCAAGGGGCGGCCGGTGTCGATGCACGCCATGCGCGGCATTTCTGCCCACTCCAACGGTTTTCACTCCTGCCGCGCTATCCACCTGCTGCAGGTGTTGCTCGGCACAGTGGATGTTCCCGGTGGCTTTCGTTTCAAACCGCCCTACCCACGCTCGGCACCGCCGGGACCGAAGCCTTGCGGCAAAACCGCAAAGCCGATGACGCCCCTCGACGGGATGCCGCTCGGCTTCGTCTGCGGGCCGGATGATCTGCTGGTCGATGAGGCCGGCACGCCCTTGCGCATCGACAAGGCCTATTCCTGGGAGGCGCCTCTCGCCGCCCACGGGCTGATGCATACGGTGATCCGCAATGCCTGGGCCGGCGACCCGTACCCGATCGACACGCTGATGATGTACATGTCGAACATGGCGTGGAATTCCTCGATGAACACCGTCGAGACCATTGCGATGCTGACCGACCATGACGAGGCGGGCAACTACAAGATCCCCTTCATCATCTATTCGGACGCCTATTACTCGGAGACGGTGCCGTTCGCCGATCTGGTGCTGCCCGACACCACCTATCTCGAACGTCACGACTGCATCAGCCTCCTCGACCGGCCGATCAGCCATGCCGACGGACCGGGCGACGCCATCCGCCATCCGGTGGTCGAGCCGGACCGTGACGTCAGGCCGTTCCAGTCCGTGCTGATCGAGCTTGGCGCGCGGCTCGGCCTGCCCTGCTTCGTCAACGACGATGGCTCGGCGAAATACCGCGACTATGCCGATTACATCGTCAACCATGAGCGTACGCCAGGCATAGGCCCGCTCGCCGGCTGGCGCGGCAAGGACGGCACCTCTGTCGGCAAGGGCGAAGTCAATCCTGACCAGCTGCAGCGCTACATCGACAATGGCGGCTTCTGGCACCAGGATTTTGCCGCCGACCAGCGCTACTACAAGATGGCCAACCGCTCCTATCTCGACTTCGCGGAGCAGATGGGGTTCATCCCCAGGGCCGAGCCCATCGTCTTCCAGCTCTACTCCGAACCGATGCAGCGCTTTCGCCTCGCCGCGCGCGGCCATGGTCGAGTCCAGCCGCCCGACAGTGAGCGCCACCGCATCGAGACCTATATGGACCCGCTGCCGTTCTGGTTTACGCCGTTCGAAGAGGCCGCCGTCGATCTCGAAAAATATCCGCTGCATGCGCTGACGCAGCGGCCGATGCACATGTATCATTCCTGGGGCTCGCAGAATGCGTGGCTGCGGCAGATCACCAGCCAGAACCGGCTATTCGTGCATCGTCAGACCGCGGCAAAGCTTGAGCTGATTGACGACGACTGGGTGTGGATCGAAAGCATCAATGGCCGTGTGAAGGGGCAGATCAAGCTGGTCGACGGCGTCAATGCGGATACGGTGTGGACTTGGAATGCCATCGGCAAGAGGCGCGGCAGCTGGGGGCTGAAGGACGACGCCGCCGAGAGCAATCGCGGCTTCCTGCTCAACCACATCATCGGCGACCAGACCTCGGCTGACGCCAACGGCAAACGCTATTCGAATTCGGATCCGGTCACCGGACAGGCGGCATGGTTCGATTTACGCGTGCGCATCGTCAAATGCGCTGCGGAAGACGCCGGCTTCACCGAGCCGCAATTCGAGCGTTTCAGCCAACCGCCAAATGTCGAGCCATCCCCCGACATCCTTCGCTACGGCGCCGAATTCCGCATCAACAGGGAGGCCGTGGAATGACCTGCCTTCCCGCCCATAACGACAAGAAGCTGGGTCTGGTCATCGACCTCGACACCTGCGTCGGCTGCCAGGCCTGCGTCACCGCCTGCAAGGAATGGAACACCGGCGGCCACATGGCGCCGCTGACCGACATCGACCCCTATGGCGGCGATGTCGACGGCGTCTGGTTCAACCGCGTGCACAGCTACGAACACACGACCGAGGCGGGCGGTCGCACAGTCAACTTCCCGCGTTCCTGCCTGCATTGTGAGACGCCGGCCTGCGTCACCGTCTGTCCGACCGGCGCGTCCTACAAGCGGGCATCGGACGGCATCGTGCTGATCGACGAAAGCAAATGCATCGGCTGCAAATTGTGTAGCTGGGCCTGCCCTTATGGCGCGCGCGAATTCGATACCGACGTCGGCGTGATGAAGAAATGCACGCTCTGCGTCGACCGCATCTACAACGACAATCTGGCGGAGGAAGACCGCGTGCCGGCCTGCGTTGCCGCCTGCCCGACCAGCGCTCGGCATTTCGGCGATCTCGGCGATCCCGCCTCGGCGGTGTCGCAACTGGTGGCCAGCCGCAGCGGCGTCGAGCTGATGCCGGAGATGGGCTACAGACCGACCAACAAATATCTGCCGCCACGCGCCCACACCGAGCGTGCAGCTTCAGTGCCGGAGCCAAGGCTCGAGCCGGTCAAGGCCGAAGGCGGCTTCCTCGGCTGGGTCGACCGCATGCTTTCGAACTGACCAATGCATCCAGCCTTCTCCGTCGTCTTCTTCACAACTGCCACAGGAGCGGGCTACGGCCTGCTGGCGCTGCTTGGCGTGCTTGCCGGGCTAGGATTCATCCCGGCCGATTTCTGGCTCGGCCTCATTGGCATGGGCCTGGCGCTCGGGCTGATTGCCGCCGGCCTGTTGTCCTCGACCGGCCATCTCGGCCGGCCCGAACGGGCCTGGCGCGCCTTCTCGCAATGGCGCAGTTCCTGGCTGTCGCGCGAGGGCGTGGCCTCGGTGGCGACCTTCATTCCGGCGGGGCTGTTCGGCATCGGCTGGGTGTTTTTTGGCCGCACCGGCGGTTGGGTGGCCATCGCCGGGTTTCTCGCAACGATCGGCGCAATCGTCACCGTCTGCACCACCGGTATGATCTATGCCTCACTGAAGCCGATCGCGCAGTGGCACAGCCCCTATACGCTGCCCGGCTATCTCATCTTTTCCGCGATGACGGGTAGCGTGCTGCTCAACGCGCTGCTGCAGGCCTTCGCTATCGGCTCGACCGCAATTGCCGCCACCGCCCTGCTGTTCACCTTGCTGGGCTGGGGCTGGAAGCTGGCGACGTGGCGCTACAATGATGCGCTGAAGATTGCCACCACTGCCAACACCGCCACCGGGCTCACCGGAGGTACGGTGCGCTCGCTGGAGTGGCCGCACACCGAAGAAAATTATTTGCTCAAGGAAATGGGCTTTCGCATCGCCCGCAAGCACGGCGCCAAGCTACGGCACATTGCGCAGGTGCTGGCCTTCGTCTTGCCTGCTCTGTTGCTCGTTGTTGCATTTGCCTTGCCCTGGCCGCTCGCGGCGGGGCTGTCGGTGCTCGCCGCCATTGCCCAGTTCGGAGGTATGCTAGTGGAGCGCTGGCTTTTCTTCGCCGAGGCCAAGCACACCGTGACCCTGTACTACGGCCGGTAGAGCATCGTCACGCGGCTCGTGCCGGCGGCGCCACGGGCAAGTCCTTCAGCAGGATTTCGATCGCGGCATCGACGACGGCTGTCCGACGGTCGTGTGCGTACAGACCGTATTGAACGATGAGCGGCTCGGGCAGGCCGGCCGGCGTCTTCAGCACCCGCATTGAGCCGGTGCGAACGGATTCCGGCGGAAGCAGCCCGACGCCCAGCCCGTTCTCGATCGCCGCCTGCAGGCCAGTGACACTCTGGCACGACAGAACAATCCTGTGCTGCCGGCCGGCGGCGACCAGTGCCTCTGTCATCCGCCTGCGCCACGGACAGGTTGCGCCGAAAGCAACGAGATCGAGCGGCCGTTCCGGATCCAGCACATAGTCCTGGGCGCAGACCCACTGCAGTTCGACGTTCCACGTCGTCAAGGCGTCGGCTGCTACGACCGATGTCGGGGCAATCATGACATCCAGTGCATCCTCGCTCCAGAGCCGTCCCAGCGCGACGCTGTGCTCGACCACCGCGTCGAGGCTGATGTCGGGATAGGTGCGATGAAGCCGCCCGAGTGCGGCCGAGAGCGCGGCGGAGGTGACTTCCTCGGCGAGACCGATGCGCACGCCGCCGCCAATGCCAGCCTGCTGCAGACGGGCCACCGCTTCATCGCCGAGAGCGAGGATGCGGGTCGCATAGCCCAGAAACAGTTCCCCCTCCGCGGTCGGCACGACACCGCGGCCGGTGCGCTGGAACAAATGCCGTTGCAGCAGACCCTCCAACCGGCGCATCTGCATGCTCAGCGACGATTGGGTTCTGCCGGTCTGTGCGGCCACCCTGCTCAGGCTGCCTTGCCGGCAGACCGCGACATAGGTGCGAAGAAGGTCGAGGCCGATCTGTTCAGATATCATCTTTTTTGTACTCTGATGTCATCGATATCAGCCTACAATGATATCACGCCGCGCGCTATCTCCCATTCAAGAGAACAGCGCGAGGAAGAAAACCATGAAAGCGATCCGTGTTCACCGCCATGGCGGGCCAGAGGTACTCGCCTATGAGGATGTCGACATTGGCCGGCCCGGACCGGGCGAGGTCCGCGTGCGCAACCGGGCGGTTGGCCTCAACTTCGTCGACATCTATTTCCGCACCGGCGAATATGCCCCGCCCACTTTGCCATTCACGCCGGGCAATGAAGGCGCCGGCGAAATCATCGCGGTCGGCGAAGGCGTCAGCGACTTCAAGCCTGGCAATCGCGTCGCCTATGTCGAGACGCTCGGCGCCTATGCCCAGGAACGCATCGTGCCAGCTCATTTCGTCGTGCGTCTGCCCGACGCTATCGATTTCGAGACCGGTGCCGCGATGATGCTGAAAGGGCTGACGGCGCAATATCTGCTGCGCCGCACGTTTCGCGTCGAGGCGGGGCACACTATCCTGGTGCATGCCGCGGCGGGCGGTGTCGGCCTCATCCTGACGCAATGGGCAAAGCACCTCGGCGCCACCGTCATCGGCACGGTCGGCTCGCCCGAAAAGGCCGGGCTCGCCCTGGCCAATGGCTGCGACCATGTCATCGACTACAGCAGGCAAGATTTTGCCGCGCGGGTGAAAGAGATCACCAATGGCGAGGGCTGCCACGTCGTCTATGACGGCGTCGGCAAGGCGACCTTCCCCGCCTCGCTCGATTGCCTGCGGCGCTTCGGCACCTTCGTCAGCTTCGGCACGGCGTCGGGATCGATCCCTCCATTCGACATCATGCTTTTGATGCAGAAAGGCTCGCTGTTCGCCACCTGGCAGTTGTTGTTTCATCATCTTGCCAAACGCGAGGACGTAGTCGCCATGAGCGAGGAACTGTTCGATGTCGTCCTGAGCGGCGCGGTGAAAATCCCCGTGCATACCCGGATGCCGCTCGCGCAAGTGGCCGAGGCGCATCGCCGTCTCGAAGCACGGCAGACGACCGGCGCAACAGTTCTGCTGCCTTAAAGCAGATCCGTTCAGCCCGGCCGCAGCATGGCGTGGGAAATGGCGAAGATGCGCTCGGCGCCGAGCATATAGGCCATCAGCGTCTCGCGGCGGAACAGGCCGGCATAGGCGCGGTCGAGCACGTTGAGCGAACCGGTATAGGCGCCGAAGGCCGGCATGATCATGCGTCCGCCATCGCCGGCAAAGCAGCGCCGCCGCACCGAGCGGCCGCGCTGGACGATGCGCGCGCAAGGGTGAAGATGGCCCGCGACTTCGCCCTCGCTTCTCACCTTCGACGGCTCGTGCCGAAACAGCAGCGAGCCAATGGCGAGTTCGCGCACCGTCTCTCCGGGCAGGTCGGCGGGCGCCTCCGGGTCATGGTTGCCGGCGACCCAGAACCAGTCGCGGCCGGCCATCAGCGCTTCCAGGCGCTCGCGGAAGGACTGATGCATGCGCTCGGCGCCACCGCCGTCGTGGAAGGAGTCGCCAAGGCTGATGACGATCGCCGGCTGGTAGTCCGATATCACCGCCTGCAGCCTGAGCAAGGTGGCGCCGGTGTCATAGGGCGGGATCAGCGCGCCGCGCCTGGCGAAGGACGAGCCTTTTTCCAGATGCAGGTCGGAGACCGCAAGCAGCCGCAGATCAGGGAAATAAAGCACGCCGCGCGGATCGCAGACCGCGCGCTCGCCGGCGATGCCGACAAAGTCGGCCTCGGCGATCAACGATGCGCGCGCCAGCGAAAAATTCATTCTTCAACCATTCCCGGCCTCAACCATCCCCGGCCCCATGGCTTCCTCGACCAGTGTCGCCGCATCCATCAGCAGCGTTTCGTCGGCCTCGCCGTTCACCGGCATCTTGCCGATCTCGAGCATGATCGGCACGGCAAGCGGCGATATCTGTTCGAGCGCCTTATGCACGATTCGACCCTGGATGCGCGAGAGCATGTCCGCAAGTCTGCTGACATCGAGCAGGCCAGCCGCCGCATCGGCGCGCGTCGCCTGCAGCAATATGTGGTCGGGTTCATGGCTGCGCAGCACGTCGTAGATCAGATCGGTCGAGACGGTGACCTGGCGACCGCTTTTCTCCTGGCCGGGGTGGCGCTTCTCGATCAGGCCCGAAATCAGCGCGCAATTACGGAAGGTGCGTTTGAGCAGCCAGCTGTCGGCCAGCCATGCTTCGAGGTCGTCGCCCAGCATGTCCTGGTCGAACAGCGCTGCGAGCGACGGCTTCCTCGCCTTGAACATCGCCCCCATATCGCCCAGCGACCATATGGCCAGCGCATAATCGGTGGCGACGAAGCCGAGCGGCCTGGCGCCGGCCCTATCCAGGCGGCGGGTGAGCAACATGCCGAGCGTCTGGTGCGCCAGCCTGCCCTCGAACGGATACGCCACGAGATAGTGACGATTGCCACGCGGGAAGGTCTCGATCAGCAGGTCGCCGCGTTTGGGTAATACGGATTTGTCGGCCTGGAACCGCAGCCAGTCCGACACCTGCTCGGGCAGTTTTTTCCAGCGTTGCGGATCGTCCAGCATGATGCGGACCTGTTCTGCGAGATATGTCGAAAGCGGAAATTTGCCGCCGCCATAATAGGGTACCTTGGCGTCGCTTCCCGGCGCGTTCGAGACGAAGCAGTCGTTCTCGCGAATGCCTTCGAAACGCAGCACTTTGCCGGCAAACATGAATGTGTCGCCATGCGTCAGTGTCTCGAGGAAGGCCTCCTCGATCTTGCCAAGAACCGCGCCGCCACGCGAGGCCGAGCCTTTGCTGCCGGCCTTGACGTAGCGCACATTGAGCGCCGGCACTTCGATGATCGTGCCGACATTCAGCCGGTATTGCTGCGCGACGCGCGGATTGGAGACCCGCCACATGCCGTCCTTGTTCAGGCGGATACGGGCGTAGCGCTCATAGTTCTTGAGCGCATAGCCGCCGGTGGCCACGAAATCGATGACGCGGTCGAATGTCGGCCGATCTAGGCTGGCATAGGGCGCCGCTGTCAGCACTTCTTCGTAGAGATCATCGGCGCGGAACGGACTACCGCAGGCGCAGCCCAGCACATGCTGCGCCAGCACGTCGAGCCCTCCATCGACCAAGGGCGGCGTGTCCTGCGCGCCGAGATAGTTGGCGTCTAGGGCTGCCCGGCATTCCAGCACTTCGAAGCGGTTGGCCGGAATGAGGATCGCCTTGGATGGTTCGTCCATGCGGTGGTTGGCTCGGCCGATGCGCTGCGCCAGGCGGCTGGCCCCCTTGGGCGCGCCGACATGGACGACCAGATCGACATCGCCCCAGTCGATGCCGAGGTCGAGCGTCGAGGTGGCGACAATGGCGCGCAAAGCGTTTTCGCCCATCGCCTTCTCGACGCGCCGGCGCTGGCCGACATCGAGCGAGCCGTGATGCAGCGCGATCGGCAGAGTGTCCTCGTTGACCCGCCACAATTCCTGGAACAAGAGCTCGGCCTGGCTGCGCGTGTTGACGAACAGCAGGGTCGTCTTGTGGCGCTTGATCTCGCGGTAGATCTCCGGCGTGGCATAGCGCGCCGAATGTCCGGCCCATGGCACGTGCTCCTCTGAATCGAGGATGGAGATTTCCGGCTTGGCGCCGCCGGTCACGACGATCAGCTCAGACATGTCGATGCTTGTCAGACCTTTGGGTGGATTCTGGCTGACCAGCCATCGCCGCAATTCATCGGGCTCGGCCACCGTCGCCGACAAGCCGATCGTCTGCAGGCCGGGCACAATGCTGCGCAGCCGCGCCAAGCCAAGCGCCAGCAGGTGGCCGCGCTTCGAAGTCACCAGCGAGTGCAGTTCGTCGAGCACGACATAGCGCAGGTCCTCGAAGAAGCGCTTCGCATCGGATGCCGCGATCAGCAGCGCCAGTTGCTCGGGCGTGGTCAGCAGAATGTCAGGCGGCGCCAATTTCTGCCGCGCACGTTTGTGCGAAGGCGTGTCGCCGGTGCGCGTCTCGATGCTGACGGGAAGCCCTATCTCTTCCACCGGCTTGCCGAGATTGCGTTCGATGTCGACGGCCAGCGCCTTCAGCGGCGAGATGTAGAGCGTGTGGATGCCGCGATGCGCCTGGCCGGGTTTGCGCTTCGGACGGTTGACCAGTTCGGTCAACGAAGGCATGAACCCGGCCAGTGTCTTGCCGGCCCCGGTCGGCGCGATCAGCAGCACCGATTGTCCGGCCTGCGCCTTGGCCAGCAGCTCAAGCTGATGGGCACGCGGCGACCAGCCTTTTTCGCCGAACCATCTGATGAACGGCTCGGGCAAGGCGACGGCGGCATTCTGTTCTGCAAGGCGCGGCTGCTCGGTCACGCGAAAGAGGTAGCGCGACGACGCGCGAACGCCAAGGAAAATCGGAACAAAAGGTGATCGAGGTGGGAAGGTGGATCGGCGCGATAGCGTCGAGACGGATGAGGGGTGTTCCAGCGGAGTGATGCGTTGGCGTTCCCTGGAACACCCCTCATCCGACCTCGCTTCGCGAGGCCACCTTCTCTCACAGGGGGAGAAGGACAGGCGCTTCCGCTACGGCCGCCGAAACCCAGTCGGCCCGCCGTACAGATACCCAATCCGATCAAGCGCGTCCTTGAGTCCTTCGCGCGAGACCAGCATGGTGTGGCCGTTGGCGTGGATCATGTCGTTGATGTCGGTCATGATCGCGACGTGGCCCTTCCAGAACACCAGGTCGCCGCGCTCCAGCCCGGCGAAGTCCGGGCCGGGATCGAGCGGCGCGCCGAGGCCTGCCGCCTGCATGTCGGAATCGCGCAGCACGTTGCGGCCAGCCATGCGCATGGCGAGTTGCACCAAGCCCGAACAGTCGATGCCGAAGCCAGAGGTGCCGCCCCAGAGATAGGGCGTGCCGAGAAACATCTCGGCCACTGAGACATAGTCGGCGGCGACATCGCCGAGCAGCCGCAGATGGCCGGCGATCAGCGCCTCACCGGAGGGGAGCAGCGCATAGTGGGTTCCGCGTGTTTCGGCAGCGCCGGTCACTGTCACCGTCGAGCCCATCGACAACTGGCCGCGGATCGGGAAGCGCAGATCCGGGCCGGGATAGAGGAAGGTGCGCGGCGCCGAGACGATGTGCGTCGGCGCGTGCTCGCGCGTACCCAGCATTGTTGCGCCGACGTAGCCGACATAACCGTCGCGATCGGCCTGGACCCAGGCCCAGCCCTCGGTCTCCTCGAAGACCAGCACATCGTCGCCGAACAGAACCTGCGTGTTGACGCCAGCGTCGGGGCGCGGCGCCTTGCGGATGTCAGCCACCGAGGCAGCAATGCGCGCCGGACGTCCAGTGACGAAACGATCGGCCGACACCTCGCCTTTCAGCCTGGCATCGGCGAGGTCGGAACGGAAGGCGTGAAGGCGGGCATCCCTGGCAGTCAATGTGTCATCCAGTCAAATCGGGTATCGGTCAGATAGGCAGTTCGTGAGCCTTGGCAACGATACCATCGCCGAAGCGCTCGACAAAGAGCGCGCCTTCGACGGTGCGCCGGATCAGCACGTTGCGCTTGTCGAACTCATCGCGGTGGCGCGACACCAGCTTCAGCGCACCCATCGTGTCGAGCGCGCGGGTGATGACCGGCTTGGTGACGTTGAGGCGGGCGGCCAGCCCGCGCACGGTGTGCGGCGGCGGATCGAGATAGATGGTGAACAGGATCGCCGTCTGGCGCATGGTGAGATCGGGCGCGTCGTCGCGCACCTGTGACAGCATCACCTGCTGCCACAGCCGCATCGCCTGGCTCGGACGCATCGAGATCGACATCGCACAAGCATGACGGCAAATTGTTTCGGTTCCGTTTCAGTTTTGGCAGCCGGCGCGCAACGCCCGGACAACCCTAGCCAAAGCGTTTCGAAATGACCCGTTCCAGCGCGCGGATGCCTTGCGCCTCGCCGCCCGCAGGGCCGTGGGGGCGGTCGGACGGGTTCCAGGCAAAGATGTCGAAATGCGCCCAGCCCGCCGTCCGCTCGACAAAGCGCTTGAGGAACAGCGCCGCGGTGACCGATCCGGCGAAGCCGTCCGTGGTGACGTTGTTGATGTCGGCGATCTTCGACGCCAGCTTGGCGTCATAGGGCCGCCACAGCGGCATGCGCCACAGCGGATCCTCTACGGCCACCGAGGCCGCCGCCAGTTCGGATGCCAGCGTCTCGTCGCCGGTGTAGAAAGGCGGCAGGTCTGGCCCGAGCGCGACACGCGCGGCGCCGGTCAGCGTTGCCATGTCGATCAAAAGGTCAGGTTCTTCATCATCGGCCAGCGCCAGCGCATCGGCGAGCACCAGCCGCCCCTCGGCGTCGGTGTTGCCGATCTCGACGGTGATACCCTTGCGGCTCACCAGCACGTCGCCAGGCCGGAAGGCATTGCCGGCAATCGAATTCTCGACCGCCGGGATCAGGACGCGCAGCCGCACTTTCAGTCCGGCGGCCATGATCATCGAGGCAAGGCCCAGCACATTGGCGGCGCCGCCCATGTCCTTCTTCATCAACAGCATGCCCGACGACGGTTTGATGTCGAGGCCGCCCGTGTCGAAACAGACGCCCTTGCCGACCAGCGTCACCTTCGGCGCGTCGTCCGGCCCCCAAATCATGTCGATCAGGCGCGGCGCGCCGACCGAGGCGCGGCCGACCGCGTGGATCATCGGGAAGTTCTGCTTCAACAGATCATCGCCCTTGATCACCGATATTTCGGCGTTGTGTGTGGCCGCCAGGGTCCGCACCGCCTTCTCCAGATCGTCCGGTCCCATGTCGCTGGTCGGCGTGTTGACCAGATCGCGTGTCAGGAAGACGCCGTCTGCGATACGGCGAACACGGCCTGCATCCACGCCGGGCGGCAGCGCAAAGCGCAGCGCCTTGCCTGGTTTCTTGCCGTAACGGGTGAAGACATAACCGCCGAGAACCAAGCCTATTGCCGCGAGCTCCGGCTCAGCGGGCGCTGACGCAAGGTGCCAGTCGCCTTCCGGCAAGGCTCTCGCCAGCGCACCGATCGCCAGCGCCCCCTCGCCTTTGCCGATGCCGAACAGGGCGCCGGCAACCGCGCCGTTTTCGCCGGGCAGGGCGAGCGTCCTGCCGGCTTCGCCGGAAAAGCCATTGGCGTCCGCCCAGGCCATCGTGGAGGGCGAAAGCCTCAAGGCCTCAAGGCCATCCCTCGCGACCAGATGGACGGGCAGGGCCGTGTTTAGTGTCTCGAAGAGTTCGACGGGCATTCGATGGTCTCCGGCGCAGGCTTGCAAGTCGTCCTCAGTCACCTGACAGGGACGTCGAATGATTTCAACATCTATGCACAGGGGCCAGGCATAGGAAAATGCCAAGCCAATGGCTTCCGGCGGGCCGCGTAACGATCTCAACGGGACGCTTTTTAACTATCCGTTAGGGTTAACAGAATATTTCTGGGGGAATGAAGATGGCCACGCAATGGCCACGCGCAGGAATGGAGAGCCCCGTGCCGATGCCGACCAACCGCAGGATGAACGTTACGGGCAAACGGTTGGTCACCGCGGCGTTGCTGATGGCGCTCGCCGCCGGTGTTGCCGGGTGCGGAACCAGCAAGCTCACTACCGGTTCGATCGGGCGCACCAGCGGCAAACCGCTGGAAACCATGTCGGCCAGCGAGTTGCACAGCGCGACCACGCGGCTCGGCGAATCCTACGCAAGGAACCCCAACGACAAGCGGCTGGCGACAAATTTTGCGGCGGCACTGCAGATGGACGGCGATGCCGACCAGTCGCTTGCCGTGATGCGCAAGCTGGCGATCGCCTACCCCAAGGATCGCGACGTGCTTGCCGCCTATGGCAAGGCGCTCGCAGCCAACGGTCAGTTCGAGCCCGCCCTCGACGCCGTGCGCCGGGCGCAGACGCCGGAATATCCGGACTGGAAGCTCATGTCGGCCGAAGCCGCCATCCTCGACCAGATCGGCCAGAAGGATGAAGCACGCCAGAACTACCGCAAGGCGCTCGACCTCAAACCGAACGAACCCTCGATCCTTTCAAATCTCGGCATGTCCTATGTGCTGGAAGGCGACCTGCGCACCGCCGAGACCTATATGCGCTCGGCCGCCCAGCAACCGAATGCCGACAGCCGGGTGCGCCAGAACCTGGCGCTGGTCGTGGGACTTCAGGGCCGTTTCGACGAGGCCGAGAAGATCGCCTCGCAGGAGCTTTCGCCCGATCAGGCGCAGGCCAATGTGGCCTACCTTCGCCAGATGCTTGCCCAGCAGAACGCCTGGAGCCAGCTCAAGGATCAGGACAAGGGCAAGCCGGCGACCAACTGAGCGCCGCATAGGCGCCGAACGCATCCTCCGCGCTGGGCAAGATCCATCCACACACCAAAGCTGAAAAGCCAGGAGCCGCATTGCATTTGCAGTGCGGCTCTTTTGTCTGGCTGCGACAAGCCCGTTACTGGCTTGAGGAATTGTGCTGGTCGCCGAAGATGCCGCGCTGGCTGACCTGCATGCCGGCCGGTCCAAGAATGATGGCGAACAAGACCGGCAGGAAAAACAGGATCATCGGCACGGTGAGCTTCGGCGGCAAGGCGGCGGCCTTCTTCTCGGCGGCATTCATGCGCATGTCGCGACTTTCCGAGGCCAGCACGCGCAATGCGTGCGCCACGGGCGTGCCGTAGCGCTCGGCCTGGACCAGCGCCTGGGACACCGACTTCACCGATTCCAGGCCGGTACGAGCCGCGAGGTTTTCATAAGCCTGCTTGCGCTCCTGCAGATAAGAGAGTTCGGCATTGGTCAGCACGAACTCCTCCGCCAACGCCACCGACTGCGAACCGATCTCATCGGCGACCCTGCGCATTGCAGCCTCCACCGACATGCCCGACTCAACGCAGATCAGCATCAGGTCGAGCGCATCCGGCCACGCCTGCTGGATCGACTGCTTGCGCTTGGCGGCACGGTTGTTGACGTAGAGGATCGGCGCGTAGAAACCGGCATAGGCCACAAGGATGCAGACGAACAGTTTCACGAAAGCCGGCCGGTCCGGCAGTCCGCCGAGCACGAACAGATAGATCGCCGCCAGTGCGAAACCGACAAAAGGCAGGACCAGACGGAAAAACAGGAAGCGTGTCAGCGGATTCTGGCCACGAAAGCCAGCCACTTTGAGCTTCTGCAGCGTGCCTTCATCGGCCAGCGCACGCCGCAGGTCCAGCCTGTCGACGATATTGCGCATGCCGATCGACTGTTCCTCGCGCAGGCCCTTGCGGCGGCGATCGGCTTCGTTGGCCAGCCGTGCGCGCTGCTTGGCGCGCAGTTCGTCACGCTCCAGCGCCACCGATTTCATGCGTGCCTTGAGCTGGTTGCCACTCAGGGCCGGGAGCAGCGTGAAGACGGTTGCGAATACCGCGATGCCGACCAGCAATGCGATCAGGAAGGCAGGATCGGTCAGCGATTTGACGACTTGGTCGGTCATTCGTTTTCAGTCTTTTCGTTCGAGCTTTCCGAGGTCGGGCCTAAACCTCAAAGTTCATCATCTTGCGCATCACCAGAATGCCGATCGACATCCAGACACCGGAACAGCCGAGGATCAGATTGCCGGTGCTCGTGGTGAACAACGGCATGATGTAATTCGGGCTCGACAGGTAGACGAGAAGGGCGACGACAAAAGGCAGGGCACCGATGATGACGGCCGACGCCTTTGCTTCCATGGACAGCGCCTGGACCTTGGCCTTCATCTTCTTGCGATCGCGAAGCACGCGCGAAAGGTTGCCCAGCGCCTCGGAGAGGTTGCCGCCGGCCTGCGACTGGATCTGGATGACGATGCCGAAGAAGCTTGCCTCGCTGCACGGCATGGTTTCAGCCATGCGCAAGGTGGCATCGGGGATGGACATGCCAACCTGCTGTGAATCGACGATGCGGCGGAACTCGGTCTTGACCGGCTCCGGCGATTCATTGGCGATGAGGCGAATAGCGTCGTTGAGCGGCAGGCCGGATTTGACGGCGCGTACGATGATGTCGAGGGCGTTGGGAAACTCGTTGAGGAAGGCCTTGACCCGGCGCGCGCGGCGAAACGAGACGAACCAGCGCGGCAGGCCGAGCGCGCCGGCCAGCAGGGCGCCTGGCAGGACCAGCATCGGCGCCCCGGCGAAATAGGCAAGCGCCGTCAGCGCGATGCCGCAAAAGGCGGAGTAGAGATAGAAACGCTCCATCGAGACCTGCATGCCGGCCTGACGAATCTGGGCCTTCAGCGGTGGCTTCTTGACAACGCGTTCGTTGGTCTTCTGCTTTTCATCGAGCTGTTTCAGCGAATCCTGAACGGATTTGCGCCGCTTGACCGCCTCCGCGGCACGGTCGCGTGAAGCCCTGACGACCGAACGATCGGTCTCGGCGGCCTTGATCGTCTCGAGCCGCTTGCCGGCCTGCTTCTCGTTGCTCATCCGGGTGAACAGGAACGCATAGGCGACCGCGCCGGCGCTGAAGCCGGCGAGCACGATGAACGCCAGTACGGTTGTATCAATTCCGAACATCAACCTCGGTCCCCACGCCTCCAGATGCGTCAGTCAGCGCGTTTCTCCATCGATTCCAGCGCATTGGCGAGGCGTTGTTCCTCGCCATAGTAGCGGGCGCGATCCCAGAAATGCGGTCGGCCGATGCCGGTCGACACATGCTCGCCAAGCAGCCTTCCGTTCGAGTCCTCGCCCTTGATGTTGTAGAGCACGATATCCTGCGTGATGATGACGTCGCCTTCCATGCCGATCACCTCGGTGATGTGGGTGATGCGGCGCGACCCGTCGCGAAGGCGCGCTGCCTGGATGATGACATCGATGGAGCCGACGACGATTTCGCGCACGGTCTTCTGCGGCAGCGAATAACCGCCCATGGCGATCATCGATTCGATACGGTTCAGGCATTCACGCGGGCTGTTGGAGTGGATCGTTCCCATTGAACCGTCATGGCCGGTGTTCATCGCCTGTAGCAGGTCGAAAACCTCCGGTCCGCGCACTTCGCCGACGATGATGCGTTCGGGCCGCATGCGCAGGCAGTTCTTGACCAGGTCGCGCATGGTCACCTCGCCTTCGCCCTCCAGATTGGGCGGGCGGGTTTCGAGACGCACCACATGCGGCTGCTGCAGTTGCAACTCGGCCGAATCCTCGCAAGTGATGACGCGTTCCTCGCGGTCGATATAGTTGGTCAGGCAGTTGAGCAGCGTCGTCTTGCCGGAGCCGGTGCCGCCGGAGATGACGATGTTGCAGCGGACGCGCCCGATGATCTTGAGGATCTCGGCGCCCTGCGGCGAGATCGCGCCGAACCTGACCAGCTGATCGAGCGTCAGCTTGTCCTTCTTGAACTTGCGGATGGTGAGCGCGGTGCCGTCGATGGACAGCGGCGGAGCGATGACGTTGACGCGGGAGCCGTCGGGCAAGCGGGCGTCGCAGATCGGGCTCGATTCGTCGACCCGGCGGCCAACCTGGCTGACGATGCGCTGGCAGATATTGAGCAGCTGCTGATTGTCGCGGAAGCGGATGCCGGTCTGTTCGACCTTGCCGTTGACTTCGATGTAGACGTTCTTGGAGCCGTTGACCATGATGTCGGCGATATCGTCGCGGGCGAGCAAGGGCTCCAGCGGACCGTAGCCCAGCACGTCGTTGCAGATGTCTTCGAGCAGCTCTTCCTGCTCGGCGATCGACATTGCGAAATTTTTGATGGCGATGATGTCGTTGACGATGTCGCGGATTTCTTCCCGGGCGCTCTCGGGATCGAGCTTGGCGAGCTGCGACAGGTCGATGGTGTCGATAAGCGCGGAGAAGACCTGGCTCTTGGTGTCGTAATAGGTCTCGCTGCGCTCGCGCTGAACCTTTCTTGCCGGCTCCGGCGCCATCGGCGGCGCCTCAACGGCACGGCGAGCGGGCGGCATTGCCGGCGCAGCAGGCGGCGGCGCTGCGGCGGGCCGGGCAAGAACCGCCGTGTCCGCAGGCTTCGCACCCGCCGGGGCCGCAGGCGGCGGTGCTGGCTGACGGAATTCCGGGGTGGACCGGCCGCCGTCGTCGGAGCCTCTTTTACCAAACATGATCGACTACCAATTCCGCTTGAGAAGCGTCATTTCTTGTTACGCGAGAGCTTGCCGAGCAGACCGCCAAGGCCTGCCTTCTTCTTGGCCTTGATTTCGCTGCGGCCGGTCAGCACATGCGCGATTTCATTGATCATGCCGACGACCGGGCTCTTGGCATCCATCTCGCCCAGCATGCGGCCGTTGTTGGCGGCGTTTCCAAACAGCAACGGGTCGAAGGCGATAACCGACATCGGCGTGATGCCGAGCGGTTCGGCGAAGTCGGAAGCGGAGATCTCGGGGCGTTTCGGCACGCCGGCCTGGTTGATGATGAGCTTCGGCGGCGGATCGTTCGGGCGAAGCCGGTGCAGCATATCGACCATGTTCTTGGTGTTGCGTAGATTGGCCAGTTCCGGTGTCGCCGTGATGACAATCTCGTCGGCCTTCATCAGTGTGTTCTTGGTCCAGCCGGTCCAGACATGGGGGACGTCGAGCACCAGCAGCGGTACGCTGCGCTGCGCGGTGTCGATGAGTTGCGTGAAGGCATCGGGATCAAAGTCGTAGACCCGTTCGAGAGTGGAGGGCGCAGCAAGCAACGATAGGTGATCGGCGCACTGGGCAAGCAGCCGGTCGAGATAGACCTCGTCGACCCGTTCGGGCGAAAACACGGCCTCGGCGATGCCTTGCGCCGGGTCCTGGTCGAAATTTATGTTGGCCGTCCCGAAAGCCAGGTCGAGATCGGCGACGACCACTTCCGATTTGAACAGCGATGACATCGCCCACGCCACATTATGGGCGATGGTCGACGAGCCGACGCCGCCCTTGGCGCCGACGAATGCGATGGAGCGGCCGATCGGCTCGGATTCCGGATCGACGAAGATCGACGACACCACGGAGACGACATCGGCCATCGACACCGGCGCTATGACATATTCGGAAATACCGAAGCGGATAAGTTCGCGGTAAAGCCCGACATCGTTGTAATGGCCGATCACCACGACTTTCGAGGAGGGATCGCAATATTCGGAAAGCTGGGCAAGCTGCTCCAGCAGCTGCTTCGGTTCGCTGCGCGATTCCAGCAGGATCAGGTTCGGCGTCGGCGCCGACTGGTAGAATTCGATCGCCGTGGCGATGCCGCCCATATGCACTTTCAGATGCGCCTTCGCCATGCGGCGATCCTCGGCGGCCCGCTCGACCGGATGCGCGACACCTTCCGTCTCGCAAAATGCCTGTATCGAAATACGCGGGACCGGCCGCAGCGCCTGCATCGCGGCAATATCCGTTTGCGAGCTGTCGCCGCCGTCTACGGGCGTGTCGTAGGCAAGATTGCTCATCGTCATGCTCTTTCCGTGACTTCTCTTTCCAGTCTCTACGCGGGGCTGGCGCTCCTAGTACGTCACTTCCGAATTGCCGAGGAACTCGTCCGAAATACCTCTGCCGCGATAGACGTCGATCACCGCGCCGCGGTTCTCGGCGTCGATATCGGACGGCTTTCTTGGCCCGAGCAGATCAGCCGGATTGGCGAGCTGCGCGGCGAGGTTGTTTTGGGACGAGCAGCCGTAATCGGCGTAGTGCTTGTTTTCCGAGGTCTCGAACAGGTCCTCGGGCCAGCGCCCGCATTTGTCGGTCTGGGCTCTCACCGAAATATAGGAGACGCGGATAGGCGCCGAGGCTTCCGGGGAAACCGACTGATAGGAGGTCACGACGATCCGGTTTCGCTTGATGCCGCTGGCAATCGCCAGCCTGGCGAAATCGCGCGCCGCGGCAGTCGCTGCCACCTCATTGGCCGAGCCGATGGGAGTTGCGATCGTCAGCGCCGGGGCGGCGCTCTTGTCGTAGCCGTCTAGGAAGCCCAGAAGCGTGTCGCGCTGCGAGCCCGTCATGCCGCGATCACCGGCGCCGACCGGAAGGTCGATCTTCTGGTTCTTCTCGGCAATCACGATCGGATGCGTGGTGCGATAATCGTCGGGGATTGCCCCAACCGTGATACTGTCGCGCTTGGCGCAACCGGCGAGCGAGGCCGCGATCGCGATCGCCAGGATCGGCATTGCCGATCGGCGGATCCGGGCACCACCGGACCGCGCTGTTGCGGCGACCGCCATTGCCTTCGATGCTGACTGAGACATGTCCGCTCCCCGCTTACTTGTAGATGAAGCCGACAACGCCGTGGTAGCGGCCGTTGGGCTTGTCGGTCTGCATGGTGCCGTACACGCGGTTGACGCGGCCAAGGAACATGGCCGGGCCATCGCCGGCGGCATTGAAATTGTCGTCCGGCTTGGCCAGGTCGTTGCGCGCCACCGGCCGCGCCAGATAGGGCGTGATGATGACTACCAGCTCGCTTTCGTTGTGGACGAAATCGCGGCTGCGGAAGAGCGTGCCGAGCACTGGGATCTTGGCCAGGCCGGGCAGACCCGATACAGCCTGGCGGACGTCGTCGCGAACCAGGCCGGCGATCATCATCGAGCCGCCTGACGGCAATTCGACGGTGGTGTCGGCAAGCCTCTTGCGGATTGACAGGAGCGTCGTGCCGGGCAAGTTGGCGGCGCCTTCCAGGGTGGTCGCACCTTCCGTGGTCGGCTCCGACACAGAGGTCCTGACCTTGAGGCTGATCCGGCCCGCCGACAGCACAACGGGCTGGAACTCGAGGCCTATGCCGTATTCGAGCTTTTCGTTGGTGTAGGTTACCTGGCCGGTCTGGTTATCGGTCGAAACGTTGTTCGTACGTGCGGTGATAAGATTGAATTCGCCGCCGGCCCTGAACGTTGCCTTCTCGCCCGAAACCGCCGTGAGGGTCGGTTCGGCAAGCGTCTTCATGACGCCGCTTTGCTCCATGGCGTTGATGTAGGCTTGAAGGCCATTGCCTTTCCCGTCACCCAGCAGATTCAGCGCCGAATTCTGCGAAAGCGGTTTGCCCAGCCCGTAGTTGGGCGAACTGAGCGCACCATAGGAAATGCCGTCGATGCTGCCGTTGCCGACCATATTGACGCCGAGTTGCTTCATCACCGAGCGGCTGACTTCGGCCACGGTCACCTTCAGCGTCACCTGGTCGTCGCCGATGATCTGCAGCAGGTTGACGATCTTCGAGACCCGGCGCTCGGCGTCCGGATTGTTGATGTCGACGCCGCCATTGGCATTGCCACCGGCCGCGGTCTGCGAATACTGGCCGGTCGTCGCTTCACCGCCTGACACGAAGATGGTTGCCAGATCGACGGCGCGCTTGGCATCGAGCGGCGTATCCACCGTGCCGGTCAGGACGACGTTGTCGTTCAGCAACTCGACCTTGATGTCGGCCGTCGGCAGGAAGCGCTTGAGATAGTCGTCCAACCCGGCGACGTCGCGTTCGACGGCCAGATCCAGACTGACGATCTGCTCACCATTGGGACCGAAGACGAAGATGTTGGTTTCGCCCACGGCCTTGCCGAACAGATAGATGCGCCTTGCCGTGCGGGTCACCGCATCGGCGACCGCGGGGTTGGCGACAAGAATGTCGTAGGCGTCGCTTGGCAGGTCGATGACCACCGATTTGTTGAGGCCGAGCTTGACGCGTTGCGTGGCCGTTGAGGCCGTGACTCCGGCCCTCTTGCCGGCGGCCTTGGCCTCGAGGGGGCCACTTGCATGGGCTCCGAGGAAAAGCAGGCCGATTGCCGCAGCCATGGTGACCGGCAGTTTAGCGATTAACCTCATTTCCTTGCCCCTACTTCGGAAACTTCGCCCGATTTGATCAACCGCACCGTTCCGCGCCGCCCATTGCCGGAAACGAGGTAGTCGGCTTCATCGGTCCCTTTTTCCTTGTTGTCGGTGATCGAGCGCAGCGCCAGCGTCAGGCGATCGGCCATCTGCTGGGCGACAGTGATGATCTCGGCCTGCTGCGGCGTCAGCTCCAGCGTCGCTGTCTGTCCGACCCTGGTCTTCTTGCCTTCCTCGTCCTCCTGGATGGTCTGGTCGATCGCCAGGACGCGGATGTTCTTGAGGATGGTTTCTGTGGTGAATCCGCTGCCGGCATTACCCGTGTCGGATCTGCGGGTCATGATGACGTCGACGAAATCGTTTGGCAGGATAAAGCCGCCTGCCGACGTATCGGCCGAGATCGCGGTGGCGACGGCACGCATGCCGGTGGGCAGGATCGACGACATGAAGCTCTGCCCTTCGCCGATCAGCTTGGAGCGCCGCAACGGCTCGCCGGTGTACATCGCAACGCGGGCGACGGAGCCTTTCAGCTTGTCCAGCGCGTCGGGTTCGACAGCGCGAGTGATGAAATTCGCGTTGATCCCTTCGGCCGGCCAGGACTCCCAGCTGATGTTGTTGTCAAGCGGGCTGCCCATGGCGACGTCGCCGGAGAGCACGAGCACGTCCTGCAAGGCGATGGCCGGCGCCTGAGGCGCGTCGACGACGACCTGCTGGGGCGGCGAGACCGCCACCATGTTCTTGGCAACGTAACCTGCACCACCCGCCGCAGCCACCGCTACGCCCAGAATGATCAGTCGGGATGCTGGCATCTGTCCGAACCCTCGCCTTTAGGCAAACCACCTAGCCAGGCCGGACTTTGCAGCGGCAATCGTCAAAACAAGGTTAATGTAATGCTTACGATCGTGATTAATTTAAGGTTTACATAAATTAGACGCATCCAACGCTGCGACAAAAAAGGCGGCCAAGCCGCCTCTTTGTCATTGATGCCGGAGCGGCAAAAGAGGTTCGCTTTATCAGGTCGCCAGCTGTGCCAGTGCCCATACCATTAAAGGTGAATCCGGATAGGTCAGTAGCCCGCCAATGCCGAGTGCAATGCCGTAGGGAACCCCAGTCGTGTCGTCGGCGAAATGGCGCAGGAACGGATTGTGGCTGGTGTAAGTCGCCAGCGGCGATTTCCGATAGACGAGGATGGCGAGCGTCAGCAGGCCACCGATGAACGTCGAAATCACGAGATACTCGACAAGGTGATTGTTAAATCCCATCCAGACAGCGGTACCGGCGAGCAGCTTGGCGTCGCCGCCGCCCATGCCGCCAAGCGCAAACAGACCGAACGTCACGGCCAGCACAAGGGCGCCGGCGGCGAAATGCCAGCCATAGGTTGCCCAGTCCATGCCCGTCAGCGGCGCAACCAGGGCAAACACCGCCAGCAACAACACCGGCACGCGGTTGGCGATCGTCATCGACAGCATGTCGGAGATCGCGGCAAAGAGCATGCAGAAAGGAAAGACGACGAAGATCAGCGCTTCAAGCATCGGCGCGGCACCCTGTTGCCAACTGAATCCGACTTCAGCCTAGACATATACGATTAACGATCGATGAGGCCGGGAACTCAAAATCGCCCGAGACGATGAAATAAGGGCCGCCAATGAGGCGGCCCTTAGCTCTAAAGCAACCAGGTTGCTTGGATATTACGAACCATTCACCGCAGTGGCGATGGCCGTGAACTTGTTGTTCAGCGCATTGCCGAGCGAACCAGCACCGACCATGATGGCAAGTGCGATGAGAGCGGCGATCAGACCGTATTCGATAGCGGTCGCGCCGGACTCGTCCTTCACGAAACGTGCGATCAGATTAGACATTCGAGAGCTCCTACTCCACGTGTTACAGCACTTCCGTCAACTTCTGTGGTGGTTGATCGGATGCTGCCAATCTAGGGAGAAGCTCTTTCAATCGGCTTAATAAACAGCCTTACCGATTCCTTTCGCGCCCCGAACAGCTTGCGTGGTTAACCGTAAACTAAACGCCAGACGGCGGCTCGCCTGCCCATTAAAAGGCCGCGAAAGCTGGAACTTCGCGGCTGTCAGCAGGACGCTCTTATATTAGCCGAGGACAAAATGCGCGCGGATATCCCAGGCCCGGTCATCGGCTTAACCGTTGGTTCACCAATCTCGTTCATGTTCCGTTGAACAAGTTGCCGCCTTGGAGCGCCTCGATGACCGTCGTGAAATCGTCATTCCTGCTTGCAGCGCTTCTCGCCGTCCCGGCTTTTGTGCTGCCGGCCAAGGCCGGAGCCGGCATCGAAGTGACGATGAACCAGGCCAAGATCGTCAAATTGACGCGTCCGGCCGACACCATCGTCGTTGGCAATCCGGCGATTGCCGACGCTTCCGTCCAGGATTCATCGACGATCGTGCTGACGGGCAAGGGCTTCGGCGTCACGAATCTGGTTGTGCTCGATCAGGATGGCAGCCCAATCATTGACGAGCAGGTAACCGTGGTGCGTCAGGACGCATCGTCGGTGCGTATCTACAGGCGCGCTTCGGTACAGACCATGTCCTGCACGCCCTATTGCGAGAGCTCGTTCAAGAGCGAGTCGGAGAAGACCTCCGAAGCCGAAATGAGCGCCGGCCAGTAAGCGTCTGGGCTGCTGTATCCCCGAAAAACGTCGCATCGGTTAGCGGCGGGTTAATGCTTTCCCGCCAAATTTAACGGTCATCCAAACCGGACCTCAATGGGTTCTCGCTACTGCTGCTGACGGTATTGTATCGGGATCGGCAGGGACGAGACATGGGCGAAGATTCAACACCGCAAATCGGCAAAGCAAGTGCGGGACCGGCGAAGCTCGGCCGCCGCTTTCTTGGCGATCGTCGCGGCAGCACGGCGATGGAATTCGCCATGCTGGCGATCCCGTTTGCGCTTCTCGTCTTCGCCATCCTCGAGAGCTGCATTTCGTTTGCCGGACAGGAAGTGATGGCCAACATCACCGACGATATCGCCCGCCAGGTGCGTACCGGCCAGTTGAAGCCGGCCGACCTGACCGGGACCAAACTCAGGGACCGCATCTGCGGCAGACTGGAGATCATGGTCGCCAAGACCTGCCCGGGGTTGCTGGTGGATCTGCGCGAATATCCGACCTTTGCCGATGCCGCCACGGCTGGATTCAAGATCGTCAATGGCGAGATCGTGCTGACGCAAGGCACGAATTCGATGAGCTTCGCGGTGACGCCGGGCCTGGCGGAATCGAAGAACATGCTGAGGGTCTTCTACAAATGGCCGGTCATGACCGATTTCATGGCCAAATCGATGGCCAATCTGAAAGACGGCAACACGCTGCATTTCGCATCGGTGACCTGGCAGAACGAACCGTTCGACGATTGAGAACTCAGCGTTATTTTGGCTTAAAAGGGAAACAGGCATGTATCGTGCGGGGGCACATCAGGGATTTTCGGGTATCTGGACAAGAGCGATGCGATTCTGCTCGGATCGCCGCGGCGTCGCGGCCATCGAGTTCGCCTTCATCGTGCCTGTGCTCCTGGTTATGTATTTTGTGACCATGGAGGCCTCGCAGGCTATCGAGACCAGCAAGAAGGTCAGCCGCATCGGCTCCATGGTCGCGGACCTGGTCACGCAGCAGACGACCGTCACAGCTGCCGATATCGATGCGATCATGAAGATCGGCACCTCGACCCTGCAGCCCTACAACCGCTCAACGCCGAACATCTTCGTCACGGCGATACAGGTCACGACCGACACGCCGCCAAGGGTAGAAGTCGTGTGGTCGCGCAAACTGGTCGAGGGCACCTACAGCGCCGGCGCCGACAAAAAAAGCATCACGACAGTTCCTCCCACGCTCAGGATCGCGGGCACCTTCCTCATCCGCGTCGAAAGCCAGCTCGGCTACGAGCCCATGATCGCATGGGACGTCGACAATGCGAAACGGGTTGGATTGACCACCTCCTTCTTCAGCACCATCAACATGGGCGAGACCTATTATCTCAGGCCGCGCCGGGTCCTGACGCTTCCCTGCAGCAACTGCTGAAGCGCCGGCTTTATTGGCCGCTGCTATCGCTGCTATCTGACAGCAGGCGCACGATAGCTCTTGCCATCGCATAGTCGCCAGCACCGGCTGACACGAAGCCGCCGGAATGTTTCGCTTCCACGAGATCGTAGACTTCCGGCGACTGCGATCTGAGATTGGTGAGGAACACGGTCAACCGGCGCTTGGCCTCGGGGTCGAGATCGCTGCGGACGGCATGGGGACCGTATCGCAGCAGGCCGGAGGTCCAGATGACCTGGAGCGCGGCTTCTGGAATCCCCGCCGCCTCCAGCCGCGCCGCCGTGCCGTCCGGATCAGCCGGCTGATCGCCAGCAATCGCTGCCCGGTTTCCCGCCGCGGCCCGCTCCCAGCCGAACACGGCATCGGCCTGGCCATCGACCAGCATCGCTTCGGCAGCGGCGGCCGAGCCGGCATGAGTGAGGAATGGCGCATCCTGGCTGATCTTGATGCTATCAGCGGCCAGCCCGGCGAGCGGCAGAAGAGAACTGCCGACATTATCGGAAGGCGCCATCGCTATGCGGTGCGTTTGCATGGCTGCGAGATCGGGAAGCTTGCTGTCGCGCGTCAAAAGCACGGAACGGATGCCGGTGGCACCGTCGGCATCGACCGGCGCCACCAGAGGTTCGACGCAGCCGCAACGCTCCGAGGCGGTGGCGTAAGCGGTCGCCGAATAGACCGCGTACTGGATCCTGGCATTGGCCTGGGCCTCGATCAACGCCGCATAGTCATGCGCGACGACGAATTCCACCTTCATGCCGAGCGCCTTGCCGTAGGCGTCTGTCAGCAGAGCCAGACCCGGAACCGTGTTGCCGGCGCCCGGCTCGGCAACGATGCCGATCCGAAACGTCCCGATCTGGTCGCGCCAGTCGGCGTGCGCGGCGTGCGGCAAGGCCAGCAACGCCACGGTGGTCGCCAATGCCCTCCAACCCGGCCCTATCGCGAGATGCGCCCGTCTCATCGATCCATGCCTCGTACCGCCGTTCCTCGAAGCACGTCGCACCCCGCAAGGATGCGTACCGCGCCAGACCGCCATCGCGACTATCGCGCCAGGTCACTGCCGCCTGGTTTGCGATTTGCCAATGCCGCGACGGGACCTTATGTCTGGTCACCCAGACTGGCAATGACGGCACCTATGGCGCGCGCTTTCCTCTTCGTTCTTGATTCTTTCGGCATTGGCGGCGCCGCCGATGCCGAACGCTATGGCGACGCCGGCTCGAACACATTCGGACATATCGCTGAAGGCTGCGCGGACGGCCGCGGCGATCGCGATGGCCTGCGCAAGGGACCGCTTCTGGTACCCAACATGGTTTCGCTCGGTCTCGGTCGCGCCGCGCAAACCGCAACCGGCTTCCGGTTCGACAGCAAGGCCGGCGCTGTATCAGCCTCCGCCTTCCATGGCGCCGCGCAGGAGATTTCGAGCGGCAAGGATACGCCGTCGGGTCACTGGGAAATCGCCGGCCTGCCGGTGCGCTTCGACTGGGGCTATTTCCCCGATACGGTGCCCGCCTTCCCTGCCGAACTGACCGAAGCGATGATCCGCGAGGGCAAGGTGCCGGGCATTCTCGGCAACTGCCATGCGCCGGGTACGGAGATCATCGAGCGCTTCGGCGAGGAGCACATCCGTACCGGCAAGCCGATCTGCTACACCTCGGTCGATTCTGTCCTGCAGATAGCAGCGCACGAGGTTCATTTCGGCCTGGAGCGGCTCTACGAGTTCTGCAGGACGGTGCGCCGGCTGGTCGACCCGCTGAAAATCGGACGGGTGATCGCACGGCCTTTCCTTGGCGAAACAACGGCCACCTTCGAGCGCACCTACAACCGCCATGACTACGCCGTGCCGCCGCCCGAGCCGACGCTGCTCGACCGGCTGACAGGGCGCGGCAGCAGGGTGATCGCGGTCGGCAAGATCGGCGACATCTTCGCCCACCGCGGTATCTCGGAAGTGCGCAAGGCGGCCGGTAACATGGCAATGTTCGACAAGGCGCTGGGCGCGATGGACGATGCCGGCGACGGCGACCTGGTATTCGCCAATTTCGTCGACTTCGACACCGAGTTCGGCCATCGCCGCGACGTCGCCGGCTATGCGGCGGCGCTCGAAGCCTTCGACCGCCGGCTGCCCGAGGCGCTGGTGAAACTGAAGCCAGGCGATCTGCTCATCCTCACCGCCGACCATGGCAACGATCCGACATGGCGCGGCACCGACCACACGCGTGAACGCATCCCGGTTATCGGCACTGCACCGGGTCTGACCGGCGGCGACATCGGGCTCAGAACCACCTTCGCCGATATCGGTGAGACCGTGGCCGAACATCTCAAGCTGGCGCGTGGCCGACACGGTACCTCCTTCCATGCGACGATAGGCAACCATGCCTGAACTGCCTGAGGTCGAAACGGTCCGGCGTGGCCTTCAGCCGGTTCTGGAAGGCACGCGCATCGTGCGTGTCGAGGCGCGCCGGCCTGATCTCAGATTTCCATTTCCGGCGAAGTTTGCGCAGCGGCTGACCGGCAAGACCATTACCGCGCTTGGCCGCCGCGCCAAATATCTGACCATGCATCTGGACGGCGGTCCGGTGCTGATCTGCCATCTCGGCATGTCGGGCTCGTTTCGTATAGAAACCGCTGGCGACAGTGCGACGCCGGGCGCGTTCCATCACGAGCGCTCGAAGGATGCCAAGCACGACCATGTCGTGTTCCAAGTCGTGTCGCCAGCCGGCGTCCAATCCCGCGTGATCTTCAACGATCCGCGCCGCTTCGGCTTCATGCTGTTTGCGGAAGGGGTGGCCGACGCGCATCCAATGCTGGCGGGACTGGGTGTCGAACCGACCGGCAATGCGCTGGACGGCGTCCTGCTCGCCTCGCTGCTGAAGGGCCGCAGATCGCCGTTGAAGGCGGCTCTGCTCGACCAGAAGCTGATTGCCGGACTCGGCAATATTTATGTGTCGGAGGCGCTGTGGCGCGCCGGCCTGTCGCCATTGCGCGAGGCGGGCACCATCGCCGGAACCGGCAAGAAGGCCAGGGAACAGAGTGAACGACTGGCCGAGGCGATCCGTTCGGTCATCGCCGATGCGATCGCCGCCGGTGGATCGTCGTTGCGCGATTATGTACAGACAGACGGGTCGCTGGGCTACTTCCAGCATTCTTTCGCGGTCTACGATCGCGAGGGTGAGCCCTGTCCGACGGCTGGCTGCCGCGGCCACATCGAGCGCATCGTGCAAAGCGGCCGCTCGACCTTCTATTGCCGGACCTGTCAGCGGTGAGCTAGACCGGTCTCTTCAATGCGGAACGTGGAGGCCAGCCCATGAGCTATGAAACCATCATCGTGGAGACGCGCGGCAAGGTCGGCCTGATCACGCTGAACCGGCCCAAGGCGCTCAACGCGCTGAATGCCCAGGTGCTGGCGGACATATTGGCGGCGGCAAAGGGCTTCGATGCCGATCCCGGCATCGGCGCCATTGTCATCACCGGTTCCGAGAAGGCCTTTGCGGCGGGCGCCGACATCAAGCAAATGCAGACCATCGCCTACGCCGACGCCTATGTGCAGGATCTTTTCGTCGGCTGGGAGGAATTCGCACGCACGCGCAAGCCGATGATCGCGGCTGTCGCCGGCTATGCTCTGGGCGGCGGCTGTGAGCTGGCGATGATGTGCGATTTCATCATTGCCGCCGACACGGCCAAGTTCGGTCAGCCCGAAATCACGCTCGGCGTCATTCCCGGCATGGGCGGGTCGCAACGGCTCACCCGCTTTGTCGGCAAGTCGAAGGCGATGGACATGTGCCTGACCGGGCGGATGATGGATGCCGCCGAGGCCGAGCGGAGCGGCTTGGCGTCGCGCGTCGTGCCGGCCGCCGAGTTGGTCGAGGAAGCACTGAAGGCCGCGGCCCGGATATCAGAATTTTCCCTGCCCTCGGTGATGATGGCCAAGGAGGCCATCAACCGCGCCTATGAGACGACGCTGGCCGAGGGTCTGCGCTTCGAGCGCCGGCTGTTCCACTCGCTGTTTGCGCTCGACGACCAGAAGGAAGGCATGGCGGCCTTTGCTGAGAAGCGGAAGCCGAATTTCACCAACCGCTAGCGTCAATGCGTTGGAGCGTGATGCCTGGACAAAACTTTCCCGTTTGTCCGGGAAAGCCGCTTCACAGTTTTCGGCATTATGCTCCGGCGGCAGAGGCCAAAAAGAAGCCAAAGCGGCGTTGACGTGCCGGGAAAGCTGAACTATAAGCCGCTCCAACCGAGGCGGCCGTTGGCTGCCCGTTTGTTTTTTGCGCCCTGCGGCATCCCGCATGCGCTCACCAGATCAGAAGAGAGGCACCATGGCCAATACCTCCTCGGCCAAAAAGGCAACGCGCAAGATCGCCCGCCGCGCAGCGATCAACAAGAACCGCCGCTCACGCGTGCGCACCTATGTCCGCCAGGTCGAAGAGGCACTGGCTGCCGGCGACAAGGCAGCCGCGCTGGAAGCCTTCAAGACCGCAGAGCCGGAATTGATGCGCGCCGCGACCAAGGGCGTGATCCACAAGAATACGGCATCGCGCAAGGTGTCGCGTCTGGCTCACCGCCTCAAGGTACTGTCGGCCTGATCGACCGTTCCTGAACTGTCGTTCTTTCAAACCCGGCCAATCGCGCCGGGTTTTTTCGTTTGCCGGCAAGCACTTAAAAAAGAACGCCTGCAAACCGCGCCCGGCCTGTATTCCAGAGTTCGGAATGGTTTGCCGGCACATACACTGCCAGTGATCTTCCAATCCGCCGAAACGGCCCACGCCAATAAATTTGGCTGTCACAAATTACTGATATTTTTCAATGACTTGCTGGAAGTGATCCACAGCTTGTTCACATCGCCTGTGGGCGACAGGCGGCAAGTTGGTGTCAAGCGAATTATTTCAGAAAATTTCAAACCGCACAGCCATTTTCATATTCGCGGCAAAAGGGTTTGAATCACAATGGCTTTGTCAAAATCTGCGGTTCCAGGACGGGACCCGAACCCTTCATCAGTAACCAGATTCCTTAAAAATCCGTTAGACGTGGCCTTGCCCTATCCACAGCGATTTCGGTAAGGTCTGTCCATCGAAAGGGACGGGCCATTAGCCCATAACCCAGCCTGAATCGGCCAGCTCACAGTGGCGGAATTCATGACGCGGATCAATTCCGCGAACGGGTATGGTTTGTCTTTTCGATGCGGTAGGGGACTGGCGTAATTTGTACATGGCAGATCGATGGCGCACCGGCGTTTTCGCCGGGTGGTGTCGCTTTGCCCGAACATGTCAGACGGACTGGCTTTAAGCAGCCGGGACCGATCCCTTGCTGACGAGGCAACGTCATCGCCGGCGGCGGCGGCGGTGTTGTAGCGAAGATACGGTCGTCGGAAACATGGGTGCAGGAGGCGCACTCCCGGCGGAAAAAAGGTACAAAAGAACAAGGGACGCACAATCATGCAGAGCGGCATCGAGCGGGATCTTACGGGCGACCTGCCATTTCCTGGAACATTGGTCGGAGCGCACGACATGGCGGCTTCCAGCGACGCGGACCAGAAGTTCGACCGGGTCAAGGCCCAGTTGAAAGCGCGTCTGGGAACCGAGGTCTATTCGAGCTGGTTCGGGCGGATGAAGGTGGCGGAGGCTTCCCGGGGCATTGTACGCATCTCGGTGCCCACGGCCTTCCTGCGCTCGTGGATCAATGGCCACTATCTCGATCTCATCGCCGATCTGTGGAAGCACGAGGATCCAGAGGTCCTGAAGATCGAGATCGTGGTGCGCACCGCGACCCGTCCGGCACGCAATGGCGTCGAGCCCGAAGCCGTGCCTGCGCGCAAGATGACCAAGCAGACGCAGACCGCACTGGCGGCCGGAACGGCGGGTCCAGGCCGGGTGGAGCGGGCGCCCGCCCCTCGCCCCGGTACGCCGATCGAGGCCGAGTTCCGGCACAATGTGCTGGGGTCCCCGCTTGATCCTCGCTACACGTTCGGTTCCTTTATTGAAGGCCCGTCGAACCGGGTGGCCTTCGCTGCCGCCAAAGCGGTGGCGGAATCGCAGTCGAGCGCGGTGCGCTTCAATCCGCTGTTCCTCCATGCCACCGTCGGGCTCGGCAAGACGCACCTTTTGCAGGCGATCGCGGCGGAGTCGCTCAAACAGAACCCGAAATCGCGCGTCGTCTACCTGACGGCCGAATATTTCATGTGGCGCTTCGCCACTGCGATCCGCGACAACAATGCGCTGACGCTGAAGGAACAGCTGCGCGACATCGACCTGTTGATCATCGACGACATGCAGTTCCTGCAGGGCAAGTCGATCCAGCATGAATTCTGCCATCTCATCAACATGTTGCTCGATAGCGCCAAGCAGGTGGTGGTCGCCGCCGACCGGCCGCCGTCGGAACTGGAATCGCTGGAGCCGCGCGTGCGTTCGCGCCTCAACGGCGGTGTCGCGCTCGAAATGTCGGCGCCGGACTTCGCCATGCGCATCGGCATGCTCCAGCTGCGGCTTGCGACAGCCAAGGTCGACGATGCGTCGCTCGATATTTCTGAGGAGATCCTCAACCATGTCGCCCGCACCGTGACCGGCAGCGGGCGTGAACTGGAAGGCGCGTTCAACCAGCTTCTGTTCCGTCAGTCGTTCGAGCCGGCGATCACCATCGACCGCATCGATGAAATCCTCGGCCACATCTATCGCTCCGGCGAGCCCAAGCGGGTGCGCATCGAGGACATCCAGCGCATCGTGGCGCGCCATTACAATGTGTCGAAAACAGAGCTTCTGTCGAACAGGCGCACGCGCACCATCGTCAAGCCGCGGCAGGTCGCCATGTATCTGTCGAAGGTGATGACGCCGCGTTCGCTGCCGGAGATCGGCAGGCGTTTCGGCGGTCGCGATCACACCACGGTGCTGCATGCCGTGCGCAAGATCGAGGACCTTTCCGGCGTCGACAACACGCTGGCGCAGGAACTGGAACTGTTGCGCAGGCTGATCAACGACCAGGCCTGAGCGGCGCGATAGTAGCCGGTTGGCGGGGTTCGCCCGCTTTATCCCCAGAAAGCCTGCGTAACCGGCGCGAACCGGTGGCGCAGGCTTGCGTTTATTGGCTTTTTCCTGTCAGTTTGCATAGATTCTGAGCCTGTTCAGACCTTTCGCGGGGCGCCGCCCACTGGTGACCCGTTCATTCATTCAAGCGAGCCTGTTTCGTCATGCGTGTTATCCTGGAACGGTCAAATCTTCTGAAGTCGCTCAACCACGTTCATCGCGTGGTCGAACGGCGCAACACCATACCGATCCTGTCCAACGTGCTGCTCAGCGCCGAGGGCGCCAGCCTTGAAATGAAAGCCACCGACCTCGACCTCGAAGTGACCGAAGCGACACCAGCAAAGGTCGAGCGCGGCGGGGCGACGACGGTTCCGGCGCACCTGCTCTACGACATCGTGCGCAAGCTCGCCGACGGCGCCGAGGTGATGCTGAAGACCGACGAGGACGGCAACGCCATGACGGTGACGTCGGGCCGCTCGAGCTTTCGTCTGCAATGCCTGCCGCAGTCCGATTTCCCCGAGCTTTCGGCCGGATCCTTCTCGCATATCTTCCGGCTCGATTCCGTCGCCTTGAGAGGCCTGATCGAGAAGACGCAGTTCGCCATCTCCACGGAGGAGACGCGCTATTATCTGAACGGCATCTACCTGCACACGCATGAGACGGGCGGCAAGCTGAAGCTGCGCTCCGTGGCGACCGACGGCCACCGCCTGGCGCGCGCCGAAATCGACGCCCCGGCTGGGTCCGAGGGCATGCCGGGCATCATCATTCCGCGCAAGACCGTCAGCGAGTTGCAGAAGCTGGTCGACGATCCAGATGTCGCGGTGACCACCGAATTGTCCGACACCAAGATCCGCTTCACTATCGGCAGCGTGGTTTTGACCTCGAAGCTGATCGACGGCACCTTCCCAGACTATCAGCGCGTCATCCCGACCGGCAACGACAAAAAGCTGATCATTGACCGGCAAAGCTTCGCCGCAGCCGTGGATCGCGTCTCGACCATTTCCTCCGAACGCGGCCGCGCGGTGAAGCTTTCGATCACCGAAGGCCAGATCACGCTTGCGGTGAACAATCCGGATTCGGGCAGCGCCACCGAGGAACTGGCGGCCGATTATTCGTCCGACCCGATCGAGATCGGCTTCAACGCCAAATATCTGCTTGACGTCGCCGCGCAATTGACCGGCACGGAAGCGAAATTCATGCTTGCCGATGCCGGCTCGCCGACGCTGATCCACGACATGGCCGACGAGACCGCACTCTACGTGCTGATGCCGATGCGGGTGTAGCCGCTGCGGCGCAGCACTGCAACGATTGCGGCGACTTCTACAGGCGGATAGCGGTTGCCTCAGCCCAGCCATATAAGTAAGCTAACACTTACCAATTTCCGCAACTATGCGGCGCTGTCGATCGACCTTTCTCCGGGCGCAGTGGTGTTTTCCGGCGACAATGGCGCCGGCAAGACCAATCTCCTGGAAGCCATTTCCCTGCTGACGCCAGGCCGCGGCCTGCGCCGCGCGCCTTATGCCGACGTTGCGCGCGAAGGTGGCGATGGCGGTTTTGCACTGCATGCAAGGCTAGACGGGCCGGAGGGTCAGGTCGAGATCGGCACCGGCATCACCGGTGGGGATGCCGCCGGTGAGGGCGGCCGCAAGGTGCGCATCAATGGCGCGCCTGCGCGCTCGGCCGACGCCATGCTGGAGTGGCTGCGCGTCGTCTGGCTGACACCAGCCATGGACGGCCTGTTTCCGGGACCCGCTGCCGACCGGCGGCGCTTTCTCGACCGGCTGGTGCTGGCGATCGATCCCGGCCACGGCCAGCGGGCGCTCGACTATGAGAAGGCGATGCGCGGGCGTAACCGTTTGCTTACAGAAGGCTCGCGTGACGGCGCCTGGTTCGAGGCCATCGAGACGCAGATGGCAGAAACCGGCGTAGCTATCGCCGCCGCGCGTGCCGAACTTGTGCGCCTGCTCGCCGCCATGATCGACAGGCTGCCTTCCAGCGGGCCGTTTCCGCAAGCCGATGTCAGTCTTTTCGGCGACCTGGAAAGCGATGTGGCCACTTCGCCAGCCGTCGACGTCGAGGAACGCTATCGCGCCGCCCTCGCCGATGGCCGCGAGCGCGACCGCGCCGCAGGACGCACGCTGGACGGTCCGCACCGTTCGGATCTTCTGGTGCGCCACCGCCCCAAGGCGATGCCGGCCGAACTCTGCTCCACCGGCGAGCAGAAGGCGTTGCTGGTGGGTATAGTGCTGTCGCATGCGAGGCTGACCGGCGAGATGTCGGGGATGACGCCGATCCTGCTGCTCGACGAGATCGCCGCGCATCTCGACGCCGGCCGGCGCGCCGCGCTGTTCTCGATCCTGGAAGACCTGAATTGCCAGGCCTTCATGACCGGAACCGATGCGGCGCTGTTTTCCAGCCTGAGGGGACGCGCGCAGTTCCTCACGGTCGACCATGGCACGGTTGGACCAACAGCCTAAACCTTTGTTTATGCATGTCGTTGTCCCAAAACCGATACACACTTTTGGGCGACATGCATTAGGACCTGACAAGGTTTTTTACCCGCTATATGGTTCGGCAATGACCCCTGCCGCCCTCACCGACGAAGAGCTTGAGCGCTATGCGCGCCACATAGTGCTGCCCGAGATCGGCGGCGCCGGCCAGCAGAGGCTAAAGCGGGCCAGGGTGCTGGTCATCGGCGCCGGCGGGCTCGGCGCGCCGGTGCTGGAATATCTTGCAGCCGCCGGTGTCGGCACGCTCGGCATCGTCGACGACGACACCGTCTCGCTTTCCAATCTGCAACGGCAGGTAATCCACGCCACCGACACGATCGGCACGGCCAAGACCGAAAGCGCCAAAGCGGCCATCGCCCGCATCAATCCCCATGTCGCGGTGGAACCGCACGATTTCAGGCTGACGGCCGACAATGCCGCTGCCCTCATTGCGCGCTACGACATCGTTGTCGACGGCTCCGACAATTTCGAGACGCGCTACGTCGTGGCCGATGCCTGCGCGGCGGAAAGGCGGCCGCTGGTGCATGCCGCCGTCGGCCGCTTCGACGGCTCGGTGACGGTGCTGATGCCGTTCGAGACCGGCGCCGACGGCAGACCGAACCCGGGATATCGCGACCTCTTTCCCGAAGCGCCGCCGGAAGGGCTGGTACCCTCCTGCGCAGTTGCCGGCGTCGTCGGCGCGCTGACCGGCGTCATCGGCACGCTGCAGGCGATGGAAGCGATCAAGCTGATCACCGGCATCGGCGAACCGCTGGTCGGCCGGCTGCTGCTCTACGATGCGCTGGCGGCGCATTTCGATACGATCCGCTACAAGAGAAGCTGAGCGCATGGGTCAGTCCGCGGGCGTTTTGGTCACTCAGCTTGGCCCCGGCTTCGATCGCTGGGACGAACTGCTTGGCCTGATCATGCGGGCTTTCGCGCCGATGGACGGTGTCATCGACCCGCCCTCCTCGGCGTATCTGCTGAACGTAGAAAATCTAAGGGACAGGGCTGGACGCGAGACGGTGTTCCTGGCTCTGCAGGACGGCCGGATCGCCGGCTGCGTTTTCGCTCTCGAGAGGACCGCCGATGTCTATGTCGGCAAGCTCGCCGTCGAGCCTGATTTTCAGGGGCAAGGCATCGGCGGGCAACTGATGCAGGCTGTCGAGGAATTTGCCCGAGGCCGCAACAAGGCCGCCATCGAACTCCAGACAAGGATCGAACTCACGGCAAATCACGCAACCTTTGACCGTCTCGGCTTTCGCGAAACCGCGCGCACGGCGCATCAGGGCTATGACCGGCCGACTTCGATCACCATGCGCAAGGAGCTCAAGTGAGCCTCGCCCTCAGCGCGCAGGAGCAGGCCGTCGCCTCCGGCCATGACGGGGCGGCGATGGCCATGCGCATCGTTGCCGAAAGTGCCGCCCTGCTCGGCGCGCCGCGGCTTATCCCGATCGCCTCGGCGCACATAGACGGCGCGCTCTATCACGGCGATTCCGGCACGCTGTTTGCCGAAAGGCTGGTCGAGGGCGGCGCGCGCGTCGCCGTGCGTTCGACGCTCAATGTCGGCGCACTCGATTTGATGGGGTGCTCGCGCGTGCGCCTCGAAGAGCCGGCGCTCGGCATGGCGCGGCGGATGATGGAGGCCTACCGCAAACTGGGCTGCGAGCAGAGCTGGACCTGCGCGCCCTATCAGGCCGGCCACCGGCCAGCCCAGGGCACTGACGTCGCCTGGGGCGAATCCAATGCCGTGGTGTTCTGCAATTCGGTGCTCGGCGCGCGCACCAACCGTTACGGCGATTTCCTCGACATCGCCTGCGCGATTGTCGGCCGCGCGCCGGACTATGGTCTGCATCGGCACGAGAACCGCCGGGCGCGGCTCATTTTCGATGTTTCGGGCCTGTCGCCATCCTTCCTCGCCTCGGAGGTCGCCTGGCCAGTTCTAGGCAGCCTGTATGGCCGCGAGGTGGGCAACGCGGTCGGCGTCGTCACTGGCGTGACCGGTCATCCCGGCGAGGATGCGCTGAAAGCTTTTGGCGCGTCTGCGGCATCGTCTGGCGCCGTCGGCCTGTTTCACATTGCCGGCGTGACACCCGAGGCGCCCGACGCCGCGACCATCCTGGCCGGCAACAGGCCGGAAACGATGATCCGCGTCACGCCGGAGATGGCCACGAAGGCCCGCGCCGGCCTATCCACGGCGGCCACGCAAACGGCCATCGATGCGGTGGCGATCGGCAGTCCGCACCTGTCTTCGGCCGAATTCGAAGCGCTGGAGCGCTTGATCGGCGGGCGGCGTCTTAGCGTGCCGATTTATGCCTGCACCGGCCGCCATGTGCTCGCCACACTGGAACAGAACGGCCAGCGCAAGACGCTCGAGGCAAGCGGCGTCATCATCGTTGCCGACACCTGCGTGGTGGTGACGCCGATCCTGCCGGACCTTGCCGGCGGCGTGCTGATGACCAATTCGGGAAAATTCGCGCAATACGGGCCGGGCAATACTGGCTACGCCGTGCTTTATGGCTCGCTGGCCGACTGCGTCGAAAGCGCGGTTGCCGGCAAGCCAAGATTTACGGATATCGCCGCATGAGCACCGTCGCCGAAATCCTGGTGCCGGGCAGCGGTGGCGAAGGCGAAGCACTGGTGCTGACCGCGCCGATCAGCTTCTGGGGCGGCGTAGACCCGAGGAGCGGTCACATCGCCGATGTCCGCCACCCGCAGCATGGCGAGACCGTTTCGGGCCGCGTGCTGTTCCTGCCGGGCACGATCGGCTCGTCCTCGGCCTCCGCCGTGCTGCTGGAGCTCGTCCACAATGGCCATGCGCCGGCAGCACTCGTGCTGCATGAGCCGGACGCGATTCTGCTGCTGGGGCTGATTGTTGCCCGGGAAATGGGCTGGCAGACACCGGTGGCACTCAGGCTCGAGCGCGATGCTTTCGAGGCCTATCGCGGCAGGCATGTACGCGTGGCCGAGGACGGCGCCCTGACGAGCGCTGCCTGATCGCTTATCTCACGTCCGTAGCGGCAACACGCGGTCCGGCGGGCGGTGGCCGTCGACGAAGGCGCGGATGTTGATGATGACCTTCTCGCCCATGTCGATTCGGCCTTCGAGCGTCGCTGAGCCCATATGTGGCAACAGCACCACTTTGTTCTTGGCCGCCAGCTTCAGCAGTTTTGAGTTCAGCGCCGGTTCGTGCTCGTAGACGTCGAGCCCCGCGCCGGCGATCTTGCCGTCCTGGATCAGCTTGACCAGAAACTCCTCGTCGATGATGTCGCCGCGCGCGGTGTTGACGATGTAAGCGGTGGGCTGAAGCAGCGCCAGCCGGCGCGCCGACAGGAGATGAAAGGTCGCCGGGGTGGACGGGCAATTGACCGAGATAATGTCCATGCGGGCAAGCATCTGGTCGAGGCTTTCCCAATAGGTCGCCTCCAGCCCTTCCTCGACCGCCGGCAGCACGCGATGGCGGTTATGGTAGTGGATCGACAGGCCGAACGCCTTGGCACGCCTGGCGACGGCGGTGCCGATGCGGCCCATGCCGACAATGCCAAGCCGCTTGCCCCAGATGCGTCGGCCGAGCATCCATGTCGGCGACCAACCGGCCCATTTCTTGTCGCTGGTCAGCACGGCGGCGCCTTCCGCCAGCCGGCGCGGCACCGCCAGCATCAGCGCCATGGTCATGTCGGCGGTGTCTTCGGTCAACACGTTCGGCGTGTTGGTGACGGTGATGCCTTTCCTGGCCGCCGCCTCCACGTCGATCTTGTCGACGCCATTGCCGAAATTGGCGATCAGCTTGAGATTGTCGCCGGCCTGGGCGATCAGCGCCGCGTCGATCTGGTCGGTGATGGTCGGCACCAGCACGTCGGCTTCCTTGATCGCCGCGACCAGCTCCGGCTGTGTCATCGGCCTGTCCTCGACATTCAGCCTAGCGTCGAAGAGTTCGCGCATGCGGGTCTCGACCGGATCGGGGAGCTTGCGTGTGATGACGACGAGAGGCCGTTTTTTGCCTGCCATTGTTTCCTCGAACCCGATCTCGTTGAGACCTCTTTAACCAAGACAGGCGAAACTGAATACCGGTCGCGGTGCCTGCCACTCCTGTAACAAGCGGTGCCGCCGAAGACAAAGAAAAAGGGGCGCCGAGGCCAAAGGGCACGCGCCGAAAGGAACGAAAGTGTCTGGTTTCGCGTCGCTTCGGCTGGTCCTCAGCGCAGCGCTTCTCGGCGCTCTCCTGCATTCCCCGCAAGCCGCGGCGCAAGGTGCCGCGGCACCTGTGCAGACGGTCACGCTCGGCCCGAGCGGCCTGCCGCTGCCGCGTTTCGTCAGTCTGAAATCGGCCCGCGTCAACTCGCGCGTCGGCCCCGGCGCCAACTATTCCGTCGACTGGATGTACACCAAGGCCGGCCTGCCGATGGAAATCATCCAGGAATTCGACACCTGGCGGCGCGTGCGCGATGCCGACGGTTCGGAAGGCTGGATCAACCAGTCGCTGCTGTCGGGCCGCCGCACAGCGATCGTGGCGCCCTGGCAGCGCGGCAAGGGTGGCCGAATCAATCTGCTCGACGATGCGGACAAGGACGCCAGCGTCGTCGCCATTATCGAGCCGGGCGTGACAGGTACGATCAAATCCTGCGACGGCCAGTGGTGCGAAATGACCTTCGACGGCCACACCGGCTGGATCGCCCAGTCGCAGGTGTGGGGCGCCTATCCCGGCGAGCACGTCAAGAACTGAGATTGCTGGAAAGGTCGCCTAGCGGCCAATGCGGCCGAGATGCGTGTCCTGGAAGCCGCTCGATAACTTCAAGCCGTAGCCGAGCGCGCGGTCGACGGCGATGTGAATGATCCAGATCAGACCAATCGCGATCGCTATCGAGTTGGCAAGGATGTATCCGGCGAGCGCCAGCAGCAGCGGGACAATCAGGATGTGCAAGGCGTTGTAGGCGATGGCGCCGACGCGCGGCCCGGCAAAGTAGCCGAGCATCGACAGGTCAGGCGCCAGGATGAGCAGGACAAACAGCCACCAGGAAACACCTGAGGCGGCATAAAGGACAACAGCCACCGCGGCGATCGTTATCCATTCCAGCCGGACCGCCAGATCTAGTGCTTTCATTGAGGTGCTGCTCAGATGCTGCGTTTCGGGCGCAGCCGCACCACGATGTCGACATTGGCAATTTCCATGCCCGCAGGCGGCTCCGGCAGGTTGGAAACGGTCACCGGACCGCTTTCGATGTCGAAAACCCGGTTTTCACCTTCGATGTAGAAATGATGGTGATCGGAGGTGTTGGTGTCGAAATAGGTCTTGGACCCCTCGACCGCCAGGATGCGCAGCAGGCCGGCCTGGGTGAACTGGTGCAGGGCGTTGTAGACGGTGGCGAGCGAGACCGGCACGCCGGCAGCGATCGCCTCCTCATGCAGCTCTTCGGCCGACAAATGGCGGTCGCCCTTGGCAAACAGCAGATCGGCCAGCGCGATGCGCTGGCGTGTCGGCCTTAGGCCGGCTTCGCGAACCCGCTTGTCCACAGCGACATTTTCCTTCCGGCAGCCCAGATCCATCAATCCGTCCAAGCCCACAGTTCTGCCTCAAGACACGCCCAGAGTGGCAAAAAAACGTCAACCACCGAGATTGGATACCTCTCGACATATATTCTGTTGGCCGAATGCGATCAATAGCGCGCATTGACCCGGGCAGACGGGCGGGTTAAGCGCAAACGCCGGTTTCCGGCTCGAAATGGATTGTGTTAGGAAACCAACGACAAGGGCGCCCACCGCCCGGGACTATCATGGGGACGAGATTGATGGCGGGTTCGAAATCCAGCTACGGTTATGAGGAATTGCTGGCCTGTGCCCGCGGCGAGCTGTTCGGGCCCGGCAACGCCCAACTGCCCTACCCGCCGATGCTGATGTTCGACCGCATCACTGAAATCAGCGAGACCGGCGGCGCCCACGACAAGGGCTTCATCCGCGCCGAATTCGACATCAAGCCGGACCTGTGGTTCTTCGCCTGCCATTTCATCGGCAATCCGATCATGCCGGGGTGCCTGGGCCTCGACGCGATGTGGCAGTTGACGGGGTTCTACCTCGGCTGGCTCGGCGAACCAGGCAAGGGCATGGCGCTGTCGACCGGCGAAGTGAAGTTCAAGGGCATGGTGACGCCGTCGGTCAAGAAGGTCGAATACGGCATCGATTTCAAGCGCGTCATGCGCGGGCGCTTGGTGCTCGGCATCGCCGATGGTTGGCTCAAGGCCGACGGCGAACCCATATACGCGGCGGCGGACCTCAAGGTGGGGCTGTCCAAGCAAACGGCCGCCTGACCGGCGCCACTGCAGCAGGGCGTTTCCCGAAACGCGCAATGACGCTGCAGCACTTTGATTTTGCGTATGATCGCCGACGAAAACCGACTACGGTTTCGGGATCATCCGCTGGAAGGAGTTGCGAATGAGAAGGGTCGTCGTCACAGGCCTCGGCATCGTATCGTCGATCGGCAACAATGCCAACGAGGTGCAATCCTCGCTCTACGATGCCAAATCCGGCATCAGCTTCTCCGATTCCTTCGCCGAACACGGCTTCCGCTGCCAGGTCTGGGGCGCGCCGACGCTCGACCCGTCGGCCATGATCGACCGCCGCGCCATGCGCTTCCTGAGCCAGGGCGCTGCCTGGAATCATGTCGCAATGGACCAGGCGATCGCCGATGCGGGGCTTGACGAAAGCGACATCACCAATGAGCGCACCGGCATCGTCATGGGCTCGGGCGGCCCCTCGACCCGCACCATCGTCGAGGCGGCCGAGATCACGCTCAAGAACAACAGTCCGAAACGCATCGGTCCGTTCGCGGTGCCGAAGGCGATGTCGTCGACTGCTTCGGCGACGCTCGCCACCTGGTTCAAGATCCACGGCGTTAATTATTCGATCTCGTCGGCCTGTTCGACTTCCGCGCATTGCATCGGCAATGCCTACGAACTGATCCAGTGGGGCAAGCAGGACGTGATGTTTGCCGGCGGCCATGAAGACCTCGACTGGACGATGTCGGATCTGTTCGATGCCATGGGCGCGATGTCGTCCAAATTCAATGACAAGGCGTCAACCGCGTCTCGCGCCTATGACGCCAATCGCGATGGCTTCGTCATCGCCGGCGGCGCGGGCGTCCTCATCCTGGAGGAACTCGAACACGCCAAGGCGCGTGGCGCCAAGATCTATGCCGAGATCGTCGGCTACGGCGCGACGTCGGACGGCTACGACATGGTGGCGCCGTCGGGGGAAGGCGCCGTGCGCTGCATGCGCCAGGCGCTGGCGACCGTGTCGACGCCGGTCGACTACATCAACACGCACGGCACCTCGACGCCGGTCGGCGATTCCCGAGAGATGGGCGCCATCCGCGAGGTGTTCGGCGACAAGATGCCGTTCATTACCTCGACCAAGTCGCTGACCGGCCATTCGCTGGGTGCGGCCGGCGTGCAGGAATCGATCTACTCGATCCTGATGATGCAGGGCGGCTTCATCGGCGAGAGCGCCCATATCGAAAACCTCGATCCGGAATTCGAGGCCATGCCGATTGTGCGCCAGCGTATCGACGACGCCAGGATCGACACGGTTTTGTCCAATTCGTTCGGTTTCGGTGGCACCAACGCAACGCTGATTTTCCAGCGCTATTCCGCATAAGGATTTGCCGGGCATGGACGGACTGATGAAGGGCAAGCGTGGGCTTGTCATGGGCGTCGCCAATGATCATTCGATCGCCTGGGGCATTGCCAAGAAGCTGTCCGAGCATGGGGCAGACCTCGCCTTCACCTATCAGGGCGACGCCTTCGGGCGCCGCGTCAAGCCGCTCGCCGAGAAGCTCGGGGCATCACTGGTCGTGCCATGCGACGTCGAGGACAGCGCATCGGTCGTGGCCACCTTCGAGACACTCGGCAAGGAATGGGGCGGGCTCGACTTCGTCGTGCACGCCATCGGCTTTTCCGACAAGAACGAGCTCAAGGGGCTCTACGCCGATACCAGCCGCGACAATTTCGTCCGCACCATGGTCATCTCCTGCTATTCCTTCACCGAGATCGCCCGCCATGCCGCCCCGCTGATGAGCGACGGCGGCGCGATGATCACGCTGACCTATGCCGGCTCCGTCCGCGTCATGCCGAACTACAACGTCATGGGAGTCGCCAAGGCCGGGCTGGAAGCCAGCGTGCGCTATCTCGCCAATGATTACGGCCCGCGCGGCATCAGGGTGAACGGCATATCTGCGGGGCCGGTGCGCACGCTGGCCGGCGCGGGGATTTCGGATGCGCGGCACATGTACTCCTACCAGCAGCGAAACTCGCCGCTGCGCCGCACCGTGACCATCGACGAGGTTGGCGGCTCGGCGCTCTATCTTTTGTCCGACCTCTCGTCAGGCGTCACCGGCGAGATCCATTATGTCGATTCCGGTTATCACATCGTGTCGATGCCGACACTGGATGAGTTGAAGCAGACCGACAGCGGACGCGATTAGAGCCCGTTCCATCCCGATGGAATCGGGGTGGGCGCCATCTCTTTGGTTAAGCATGATCTCCAGACAAACGGTTCCCGTTTGTCGGAGAAAACCAGAGACCACTTTTCGCGATAGAGCTCTGGATTCTTCCAGTAAAATTAGATGCATTGGCGGAAACTCATTTTAAGGAGATATCCGCTATAAGTCCTGTAGCTAGGGCACTGCGCGTTCTTGCTGGGCGCAAAGGATGCTTTAGGATTTATGAATTTGCGTGTGATCTTTCCGGAAAAGTCGAGTTGATTTTTGGGATCATGCAACAGGGACTGAGTGATGCCTGCTGTCAGCAACCCGAAGCGAACACCTGTGTTCCGACTGCTCACCGTCGCCGCCTCGGGCCTTGGCAGTTTCGTTCTCGGGCTCTGGGGTCTCAAGTTCGGTTTCGGTGACGGCTTTGCCGGCATGCAGGCGGGAACCATGGTCGGCATCGCGTCGGCCCTGTGCGCGCTGGCCGCCGCCGGTGCGGCCCTGTCCTTCTTCGCCGGCGTTGATGAATCGGTGGATTACGTCTTCAACGAAACCCATTTCGACAAGCTGACCGGGCTTTTGTCGCGGCCGGCCATGGTTGGCAAGATTGCCGACGCGGCGTCGGCGACGATCAAGACCGGCGAGCCGGTGTTCCTCATCGATATCGACATCGACCGCTTCAAGCAGATCAACGACGCTATCGGCTACAGCCATGGCGACGAACTGATAAGTGCCTTCACCAAGCGGCTGAGGGCCTCCATGCCTGAAGGCACGGTGATGGGGCGCATCGGCGCCGGCGAATTCGCCGTCCTCGTGTCGGAACATGAGATCCAGGGATCGATGGAAGCCACTGTCGAAACCCTGATCGAGGAGATGCTCAAGCCCTATCAGCTCGATTCCCACCTGCAATCGATCGGCCTGTCAGTGGGTATCGTGGCGATGCCGAAGGACGGCATCGATCCGGTCCTCATCCTGCGTCGCTCCAACCTGGCACTGCAGAATGCCCGCGCCGGCGGAGTGGGCAACTGGTCGGTCTTCCATTCCGACATGGGCCAGGTCGCCGACTACCGCCACTGGGTCGAATCCGAGCTGCACATTGCTTTCGACCGCGGCGATTTCGACCTTCACTACCAGCCGCAGCTCGACCTGCCGAGCGGCCGCATCGTCGGCTACGAGGCGCTGATCCGCTGGAAGCATCCTGAACGCGGCATGATCCCGCCGATGGAGTTCATTCCGATCGCCGAAGAGACCGGCATGATCCACCCGATCGGCAATTGGGTGCTGCACAAGGCTTGCAGCGACGCCCGCCATTTGCCCGAGGACTGTTTCGTTGCCGTCAACATCTCGCCGGTCCAGTTCATGACCAAGGATTTCGTCGGTATCGTGCGTGATACTATGGCCAGCACCGGCATCAAGCCATCACGGCTGGAGCTCGAACTGACCGAGACGGCGATGATGCAGGACCGCGACCGCGCCGCCATCATCCTGCAACAGCTTGCCGACATGGGCATTTCAGTGGCCGTCGACGATTTCGGCACCGGCTATTCCAACCTGAGCTATCTGATCGACTTCGCCTTCGGCAAGCTGAAGATCGATCGCTCTTTCATCAGCCGCATGGACACCGATTCCAATTCGGGTGCCGTCGTCTCGACCATCGTCGGTCTGTCACGCGCGCTTGGTGTCGGCATCATCGCCGAAGGCGTCGAGACCGAGAACCAGGCGACGCTCCTGCGGGCGGCCGGCTGCGAGATGGTGCAAGGCTATCTGTTCGGCAGGCCGGCGCCACTCAGGATCAAGCCCGGCGAGATCAGAGCGACCATTCCCGTCCACGAGCCGGCGCGCATCGTCAGCATGCATTGAGGCAGTTCTGTCCGCGGATGATCTTCTTGGGACCATGTCCTACCGACGCGCGGCAAAGACCTTGAACATGCCATCGCGGGCGAGTTCGGCATGGCTGGAGAAGACGGCCTTCAGAACCGGTTCGTAAGGCAGCTGACGGTTTGCCACCATGAACAGCCGCCCGCCCGGCTTCAGCGTCTTGCCCGCCGCCTGGATCATGCCGGCGCCGATTTCGGGCTCGGCGGCGCGGCTGCGATGAAAGGGCGGGTTCATGACGATGGCATCATAGCGCCGCTCGACCGGCTCGTTCAGCAGATCTATCCAGAAGAAGCCTGGCTCGAAGCCTGCCTGGCCGACATTGCCTTTCGCAGCCTCCAGCGCGTCGAAATCCGCTTCATAGAGGTCGAGCCCCGTGACACCAGGTGAGCGGGCTGCAACTTCGGCTGCGACATAGCCCCAGCCGGCGCAAAAATCGGCGATGTGGCCGCGCAGGTCTTTGGGCAGGTTATCGACCAGAAGTTTCGAACCGGCGTCGATACGGTCGAAGGAAAACATTCCGGGTGCTGTGCGGAAGCGGCCCTCGATCAGCGCGGCAGGGTTGGCGGTCCGGAGTTTTTCCGCAGCGGCCACATCGACAGGACGGCGAAGCCAGAAGGCAACGCCGTGATGCTTCGGCATATGCCCTTCGAGCGGGACAAGCTCGTCGATGCGCTTGCGCAGGCTGTCGATGCCGTCGTCTTTTCCACCGGCGACGACGATCAGCCCCCCGGGTGCGACGCGTGCGATTGCCTCGGCAAGGCGCATCTCGTTCTGGCCGCGATGGCGGCCGGCAAGCACGAGGGCAGCATCGAATGCGTCGCCTCCAGGCTGCGGCGTCACCGTGTAGCCAGCACGCTCCAGGGCGCGGAAATGCGGCCGGAAACCTTGCACGAGATGGAGCGCCGCCTCGAAACCTTCAGGCAGGCGGAAACCAGGTTCCGCACCCAGGAACAGGACGCGTTCGCCCTTTTGCGGCAAAGGCAGCGCCTCGGCTTCGAAGGGATGGAACAGTGTCTTCAGCGGCTCAGCGGCCATTCTTGCTCTCTTGTTTTGACGCAATTCCCAAGGGAAAGCGCTACGCGCTTTTCCCGGGAAAACCGCTCACACTTTTCCTGGAATTGCTCCAAACGAAAACGGGCGCGACCTATGCCGCGCCCGTTTCAATGTCACTATCAGACCGCTCAGGCGGCGTTTTCTTCGCCTTCGGCCTTCTTGTCGCGGGCGATTTCCTTGCCGGTGGCCTGGTCGACGACCTTCATCGACAGGCGGACCTTGCCGCGCTCGTCGAAGCCCATCAGCTTGACCCAGACCTTGTCGCCTTCCTTGACGACGTCCGAGGTCTTGGCGACCCGGTCATTGGCAAGCTGCGAGATGTGGACGAGGCCGTCACGCGGACCGAAGAAGTTGACGAAAGCGCCGAAGTCGGCGGTCTTGACGACCGTGCCTTCGTAGATCTCACCGACTTCCGGCTCGGCGACGATGGTGTGGATCCACTTCTTGGCCGCCTCGATCTCCTTGGCGTTGGCCGAAGCGATCTTGACCGTGCCGTCATCCTCGATGTTGATCTTGGCGCCGGTCTTCTCGACGATCTCGCGGATGACCTTGCCGCCGGAGCCGATAACGTCGCGGATCTTGTCGGTCGGGATATGCATGACCTCGATGCGCGGCGCGAACTCGCCGAGTTCGGGGCGGGCGCCGGTCAGGGCATGCGCCATCTCGCCGAGGATATGCTGGCGGCCATCCTTGGCCTGGTCCAGCGCGATCTTCATGATCTCCTCGGTGATGCCCTCGATCTTGATATCCATCTGCAGCGAGGTGATGCCGTTGGCGGTGCCGGCGACCTTGAAGTCCATGTCGCCGAGGTGATCTTCGTCACCAAGGATGTCGGAGAGAACCGCGAAGCGCTCGCCTTCCTTGATCAGGCCCATGGCGATACCGGCGACGGGCTTGGCCAGCGGAACGCCGGCATCCATCAGCGCCAGCGAGGTGCCGCAAACGGTCGCCATCGACGACGAGCCGTTGGACTCGGTGATCTCCGAGACGACGCGCAGCGTATAGGGGAACTGGTCAGCGCTCGGCAGCATCGGACGGATTGCGCGCCAGGCCAGCTTGCCGTGGCCGATTTCGCGACGGCCCGGCGAACCCATGCGGCCGGTCTCACCGACGGAGTAGGGAGGGAAGTTGTAGTGAAGGAGGAACTTCTCCTTGTACATGCCGGTCAGCGAATCGACATACTGCTCGTCCTCGCCGGTGCCGAGCGTGGCAACGACCAGCGCCTGGGTCTCGCCGCGGGTAAACAGCGCCGAACCGTGGGTGCGCGGCAAAACGCCGACTTCGGAGACGATCTTGCGGACCGTCTTGAGGTCACGGCCGTCAATGCGCGACCCTGTGTCGAGGATGTTCCAGCGCACGACCTTGGCCTGCAGTTCCTTGAACACCGAGCCGATCTGCTCGGACGTGTACTTGACGTCTTCGCCTTCGGCCGGGGCAAACGCTACCTTGACCTTGGCCTTGACGGCGTCGACGGCGGCGTAGCGCTTCTGCTTGTCGACGTTCTTGTAGGCGTTGCTAAGCTCGTCGCCGACGATCTTCAGCATCTCGGCTTCAAGCGCGGAATAATCCGGCGCAGTGAAATCGCGCGGCTCCTTGGCGGCAACTTCGGCCAGCTTGATGATGGCGTCGATAACCGGCTGGAAGCCCTTGTGGCCGAACATGACGGCGCCGAGCATCAGCTCTTCGCCGAGTTCCTTGGCTTCGGACTCGACCATCAGAACGGCGTCGGCGGTGCCGGCGACAACGAGGTCGAGCTTGGATTCCTGCATCTCGTCGACATGCGGGTTGAGCACATATTCGCCGTTGATGTAGCCGACGCGAGCGCCGCCGACCGGGCCCATGAAGGGGACGCCCGAGAGCGTCAGCGCGGCAGAGGTGGCGACAATCGACAGGATGTCCGGATCGTTTTCGAGGTCATGCTGGACGACGGTGACGACGATCTGGGTGTCGTTCTTGTAGCCGTCGGCGAAGAGCGGGCGGATCGGGCGGTCGATCAGGCGGGAAACCAGCGTTTCCTTTTCGCTCGGACGGCCTTCGCGCTTGAAGTAGCCACCCGGGATCTTGCCGGCGGCGTAGGTCTTTTCCTGGTAGTTGACGGTCAGCGGGAAGAAATCGAGGCCCGGCTTCGGCTCCTTCATCGAGACGACAGTGGCGAGAACCTTGGTCTCGCCGTAGGTCGCGAGCACCGCGCCGTCAGCCTGACGCGCGATCTTGCCGGTTTCCAGGATGAGCGGACGGCCGCCCCATTCGATTTCCACTTTGTGGTGATTGAACATGTCTTGTCCTTAATAAGCGGAAAGGGCCGCGCCGTTTCACGGTGCGCGGATGCCCTTTCCCTGGCTTCCTTTCTCGGGCAGCCACGGGCAAGACAACGGGAAGCTCGGGCGCTGGTCAGCGCACGAGCGTCCTGCAATCCTGCCCCATGACCGTCCATGGGCGGTTTCGAGTGGCCCTCTGCACGCTCGAAACCGGGTCTGGCCAATCGATACGACTGGCAGAATGCGCGACCGGCGGGCTCTCCTTCGAAAGCCCGCCGGTCAATTCGTCAACGGCGCAGACCGAGCTTCTCGATCAGCGTCTGATAGCGCGCGTCGTCCTTGCGCTTGAGATAGTCAAGCAGGCTGCGGCGCTGGGAGACGAGAGCGAGCAGACCACGGCGGGAATGGTTATCCTTCTTGTGGTCCTTGAAGTGGTCGGTCAGGTTCTTGATGCGCTCGGAAAGGATGGCCACCTGGACTTCCGGAGACCCGGTATCGCCCTTGGCGGTTGCGAATTCACCCATCAATTCCTTTTTGCGCTCGGCAGTAATCGACATCGTGTTTTTCCTTATCTGTTTGAGGAAACGGGTCGCCCTCAGCCGGGATGTCGTCCAGCAGGGGCCGGTGCAAGCAACGCGACATGGCGCGATGCTGCGGCGCATATAGGGCAATTCCCCGGAAAACACCAGCCCCATTCATAAAGCCGGCTTGTCGCAGGCTTTTGCTGGGGAATCCAAGATTTCCCTGATGCTGGACGCCTATAACCACTTCTTGCTTTTGAAGAAGACGATCAGGCCGACAGCAATGGCCAGCATGAACAGCAGCGAAGTCGGGTAGCCATAATAGGCCTTCAGTTCCGGCATGTTCCACGGCGAGCTTTCGGGGTCGAAATTCATCCCCCAGATACCAACCAGGAAGGTGAGCGGCATGAAGATCACCGAGACGATGGTGAGATAAGAAATGACATCGTTGGTGCGCGCCTGACTCAGCGACAGATGCATTTCGATCAGGCCGGTCAGCATGTCGCGCTGGTTCTCGACCAACTCGATCAGCCGCAATGCGTGGTCGAGCGTGTCGTTGAAGAAGATCTTCGTCTCGGCCTTCACATAGGGCACGTCGTTGCGGATCAGCGTCGCCAGCGCATCGCGCATCGGCCACAGCACGCCCTTGAGCACATTGGCATCGCGCCGCAATTCGTGCAGCTGGCGCATCTGATGCTTGTGCGGCGTGTTGAGCATCTCGTCCTCGATGCCATCGACTTCCTCGCTAGCGGCCTCGATCGGCGGGAAATAGCTGTCGACGATGGAGTCGATGAGCGCATAGGCCAGATAGTCGGCGCCGCGCGACCGCAAGCGGTTGGGCAGCGCCGCAGCGATGCGCTTGCGCACGGGGTCGAACGGATCGCCTTCGCGCTCCTGGAAGGTGACGACGAAATTCTTGCCGAAGAACACCGCGATCTGCTCGTAGCGATGCACCTTGACGTCGTCGATCATGCGCATGACGACGAAGGCGTGGTCTTCGAAGAAGTCGACCTTCGGCCGCTGGCCGGTGTTGACCACGTCTTCCAGAGCCAGCGGATGCAGGTTGAAAATCCGGCCGATCTCCTCGATCAGCTGGATGTTGGCGAGCCCGGTGCAGTCCAGCCAGACGACCGGCCAGTTGTCGCAATGGCTGTTGAGATCATCGATGCTGGCTTGTTCGATGGTCTTGTATTTTTCCGGCGAGATCAGTGTCAGCCGGAGCTCGGAGCGGCGCGCCGCCGGATCGGCAATCAGCGTGCCCGGCGAGGCGCCGACCGGCGGCCGCCGCGTTTTCACCGGCGCCCGCTTCTCCACCGCCTCAGCCTTTGCCATCTGCCCCTCGGATGTAACCTCGACGTAAAACTAGACGAGAGTGGTCAGCCGGCAAAGACCCGCTTCGGCTTGAACATGCCTTGCTCGATGGCGCCGATGGCGACCAGCTTGCCTCGCGCGGTGGCGCAGGCTTCCTCGGCTTCCACGGGTGCGTCGCGGCCGCGGATGATGACTGGATTGCCAAGGCGGATCTTGGTCGCCGCTTCGTCGCTGATGGCGATCTGCGGCAGGCAGTCGAGCGCCGCCGCCGTGTCGACAAGCAGCGCATCGATAGCGCCGAAGTCGATCGGCGCATCGGCAGCGCCATCGCCGTCAGCTTCGCTTTGTTCGCCGAAACGGGCGGCTTCCAGTTCGGCGACGGTGACGAAATCTTCCCGGGTGAACGGCTCGACCTCGACCCGGCGCAACTCGGCGATATGGCCGAAGCAGCCGAGGTCGCGGCCCATGTCGCGGGCCAGCGAGCGCACATAGGTGCCCTTGCCGCATTCGACTTCGAAAAGCGTACGATCGGCGGCGTGCTCGACAATATCGAGGCGGCCGATCTCGATTTCCCGCGCGGGTATGTCGACCGTCTCGCCCTCGCGGGCAAGGTCATAGGCACGCTCGCCAGCGATCTTGATGGCCGAGAATTGCGGCGGTGTCTGCATGATGACGCCGGTGTAGTTCGGCAGCAGCGCCCTGACGTCGGCCTCGGCCGGGCGCCGGTCGGAATTTTGTGTCACCGGGCCTTCGAGGTCGTCGGTCGAGCGCTCCTCGCCCCACGCGACGGTGAAACGATAGATCTTGGCGCCGTCCTGGACATAAGGCACGGTCTTGGTCGCCTCGCCGAGTGCGATCGGCAGCATGCCGGAGGCCAGCGGATCGAGCGTGCCGGCATGGCCGGCCTTTTCGGCCTGGAACAGCCATTTGATCTTGGAGACGGCTTCGGTCGAACCCATGCCGACCGGCTTGTCCAGCACCACCCAGCCGGAAATCGGCCGGCCCTTCTTCTTGCCGCGGCGCCCCACTATTTCTCGTCCTTGTCGTTTTGATTGTCTTCCGGCCCGAGATCACGCGCGACTTCAGGCGACTTCAACAGATCGTTGATCCTGGCGAAATTGTCGAACGACGTGTCGAGCTTGAAGCGGAACTCCGGCATGAATTTCATCTGCCGCAACGCACCGGAAACGCGGCCGCGCACGAACTTCGCATGCTTGTTCAGCGCATCGATCACCGCGCCGGTATCCTTGGCGCCGAGCGGCGAGACGAAAGCGGTGGCAACCCTCAGGTCAGGCGACATGCGCACTTCGGAGACCGATACCACGGTATTCTCGATCAGCGGATCGATGATCTCACCCCGCTGCAAGGTTTCGGAGAGTGCATGGCGCACCTGTTCGGCGACGCGCAACATGCGCTGGGATGGGCTGGAGACAGTTGGACGGGGCATTTTTCTCAATCCTGAAAGCGTGAGGCGCGGGATGGGACCGTGCCGCATGTCTCATAAAGTTTGGGCGGCGGCCTTTCGACCACCGCCCGGTCGTATCGACAGTATACGAACTCAGAGCGTCCTGGTCACCATCTCGACGCGGAAGCACTCGATGATATCGCCGACGCGCATGTCCTCGTAGTTCTGGAAGGCCATGCCGCATTCCTGGCCACCCGGGACTTCCGCAACTTCGTCCTTGAAGCGCTTGAGCGTCTTCAGCGTGCCTTCGTGGATGACGACGTTGTCGCGGATCAGGCGCACGCCCGCACCACGCTCGACCTTGCCTTCGGTGACACGGCAGCCAGCGATCTTGCCGACCTTGGTGATGTCGAAGATCTCGAGGATCTCGGCATTGCCGATGAAGGTCTCGCGACGTTCCGGCGATAGCAGGCCCGAGAGCGCCGCCTTCACGTCATCGACGAGGTTGTAGATGATCGAGTAGTAGCGGATCTCGATGCCCGCGGCCGCCGCGGCCGCGCGTGCTTGCACGTTGGCGCGGACGTTGAAGCCGATGATCGCGGCGCCGGAAGTTTCCGCCAGCGACACGTCGCTTTCGGTGATGGCGCCGGCGCCGGCATGAACGATGCGCGCACGCACCTCGTCGGTGCCAAGCTTGTCGAGAGCGGCGTTGATCGCCTCGATCGAGCCCTGCACGTCGCCCTTGATGACCAGCGGGAATTCCTTCAACCCACTCGTTTGCAACTGCGACATCATCTGTTCAAGCGAGCCGCGCTGACCGGCATGGCGAGCCACCGCCTTCTCGCGCGCCAGACGCTGGCGATACTCGGTGATTTCGCGGGCGCGAGCCTCGTTGTTGACCACGGCGAAGCGGTCACCGGCTTGCGGCGTGCCCTGCAGGCCAAGCACCTCGACCGGCATGGCCGGAGGCGCTTCCTTGATCTGCTCGCCGCGGTCGTTGACCAGCGCGCGCACCCGGCCCCATTCGTTGCCGGCGACGAGAATATCGCCCGGCATCAGCGTGCCGGTCTGCACCAGCACTGTGGCGACGGGGCCGCGGCCCTTGTCGAGCTGGGCTTCGATGACGACGCCCTCGGCGGTGCGGTCCGGATTGGCCTTGAGGTCGAGGATTTCGGCCTGCAACAGGATAGCTTCCAAGAGCTTGTCGAGATTGGTGCCCTTGGTCGCCGACACTTCGACGTCCAGCACTTCACCGCCCATGGATTCGACGAACACCTCATGGCGCAGCAGTTCCGAGCGCACCTTCTGCGGATCGGCACCGTGCTTGTCGATCTTGTTGATCGCCACGATGATCGGAACGCCGGCCGCCTTGGCATGGCTGATCGATTCGATGGTCTGCGGCATGACGCTGTCGTCGGCCGCCACCACCAGGATAGCGATGTCGGTGGCCTGGGCGCCGCGGGCGCGCATCGCCGTGAAGGCGGCGTGGCCAGGCGTGTCGATAAAGGTGATCTTCTGACCGTTCTTCTCGACCTGATAGGCGCCGATATGCTGGGTGATGCCGCCGGCCTCGCCGGAAACGACATTGGCGTTGCGGATGGCATCGAGCAGCGAGGTCTTGCCGTGGTCGACGTGGCCCATGATGGTCACGACCGGCGGACGCGACACCAGGTCCTCGGCATTGTCGGCGATGTTGAACAGGCCTTCCTCGATGTCGGACTCAGCGACGCGGCGGACCGTGTGGCCGAATTCGGTGGCGACCAGCTCGGCCGTATCGGCGTCGATGATGTCGCCCGGCTTCAGGATCTGGCCCTGCTTCATGAAGTACTTGACCACATCGACGGCGCGCTCGGACATGCGCTGCGCCAGTTCCTGGATGGTGATGGTTTCGGGCAGGATCACTTCGCGCATAACCTTCTCGCGCGGCTCATTGTGCATCGCGCGCTTGAATTTTTCCTGGCGGCGGCGCATCGACGACAGCGAGCGGGCGCGCGCATCCTCGTCGGAAAGCGCCGTGTTGAGGGTCAGCTTGCCACGACGACGGTCTTCCTCTGCCTTGGTCGGCTTGGCCGGACGCGCGACTTCGGGCGTGACCGGACGGCGAACCGGGACGCCGATGCCGGTGCGCTTCGGCTTGACCTCTTCCTCGTCGTCCGATGCCACCAGCTCGGCAGCCAGCGGCGCGCGGCGACGCGCCTCTTCTTCGGCACGGCGGCGGGACTCGGCCTCGGTCTGCAGGCGGGCTTCTTCCTCGGCCTGACGGCGCGCGGAGTCCTCGCGCTCGCGCTTGCGGCGCTCCTCGTCCTCAGCGCGGCGCTTGGCGTCTTCGGCTGCGCGCTGGCGATCCTCAACTTCGCGAACCTTGGAGCCTTCGAGCGCCCTGCGCCGGGCTTCCATTTCGCCGCGCGACAATTCGTTCAGCACCATGCCGCTGCGTTCGACCTGCGGCGGCGGGGGCGGCACCTTGGGCGCTTCCTGCACCACGGGGGCCGCCGCAACCGCGGGCTTGGGCGTCAAAACGGGTGCAGCCACCGGCTCCGGCTTGTCGCCGGGCATGGAGAACTTACGCTTTTTGATCTCGACCTGGACCTGCTTGGTGCGGCCATGCGAGAAGTTCTGGCGCACGACGCTCTGCTCGGTACCGGGGCGCTTCAGCGTCAAGGTCTTCTTCGGTGTAACACTCAACGTCTTGTCGTCGCCCGATTTCGTATCGTTCATTCCATATCCTCTGCAGCATCATCTTCGTCAGCAACGGCCGCAAGCATTGCCAGATCGTCGGGGGTTCCGCCCCGATATCGGTCGAGCGCAACCATGCGCTTCTCAACCGCCTTGCCCGCGTCTCCCGCGAGAACGGCAGCATGTATCACATTTGTGCCCCCCAATGCCAAGCTCAACTCGGCCTCGGAGAAAAGTTTGTAGGCAAAAACCGCGGGCCCGCCGAGGTGGACAGTTGCCCGCCGCGCCTGGTTGATCTTGCGCACGCCGTCGTCGGACGCTTCGGTCGCGTGGAGCACGAAAAGCGCCAGCCCGCTGCGCACCGCGCTCTCGACCTTGGTGGCGCCGAGAGCGATCGCGCCGGCCTTGCGGGCAAGGCCGAGCATGCCAAGAGCGGATCGTGCGAGCAGTCCGTCGACCATGCCACCGAGATCGGGCGGCACGGTCACTTGCGCCTTGAAGGCGCGGGCAAACAGGTTCTTCGCCGCCGCCTTGTCGATATGTAGGCGGTCGGCGCTCACCCAACAACCACGGCCGGGCAGGTTTCTCTTGATGTCCGGAACGACGGCCGAATCCGGGCCGACGACGAAACGGATCAGCTCATCCGGCTCGGCTTGCCTGCGGGTAACGATGCAGGTGCGATCGTTCATCTCGTCCTGGGGCGGGTTGTGTGCGATGCGGTTTCACCTCACGCACCAACAGCTTCGTCAGCCGGGACCTGTTCGGCTGCAAGCTCGTCTTCGGTGATCCAGCCGGCCTTGAGGCGGGCTGCCAGAACCATCTGCTCGGCATCGGCGCGCGACACGCCGTGATTGGCGAGAACGCCCGGATAAACCTTGGTCTCGCCGTCCTTGCGTTCCTTCCAGCCGGTCAGATCGTCGGCGGCATAGCCGGCGAAATCCTCGATCGTCTTCACGCCATCCTCGCCGAGCGTCACCATCATGGCGGTGGTAACGCCGGGGATCTCGCGCAGCTCGTCGGTGACGCCCAGCGCCTTCCGCTTCTCGTCATGTTCGGCTTCGATCTTCTCCAGGTACTCGCGGGCGCGGGTCTGGATCTCCGAAGCGGTGTCTTCGTCGAAGCCGTCAATCGAAGCGATCTCGCCCGAATCGACATAGGCGACTTCCTCGACACTGGTGAAGCCTTCGGAGGCCAGCACCTGGCCGACCATCTCGTCGACATCGAGCGCTTCCATGAACAGCGACGAACGCTCGACGAATTCCTTCTGGCGGCGCTCGGATTCCTCGGCCTCGGTCAGGATGTCGATGTCCCAGCCGGTGAGCTGCGAGGCAAGGCGCACGTTCTGGCCGCGGCGGCCGATGGCAAGCGACAGCTGGTCGTCGGGAACCACCACCTCGATGCGCTCGGCATCCTCGTCGAGCACGACCTTGGCGACTTCCGCCGGCTGCAGCGCATTGACGATGAAGGAGGCGGCCGAAGGCGACCACGGAATGATATCGATCTTTTCGCCCTGCAATTCGCCGACCACCGCCTGGACGCGGCTGCCGCGCATACCGACGCAGGCGCCGACCGGATCGATCGAGCTATCGCGCGAAATGACGGCGATCTTGGCGCGCGAGCCCGGATCGCGGGCGACCGACTTGATCTCGATGATGCCGTCGTAGATTTCCGGCACTTCCATGGTGAAGAGCTTGGCCATGAACTGCGGATGGGTACGCGACAGGAATATCTGCGGGCCGCGCTGTTCGCGGCGCACGTCGTAGACATAGGCGCGAACGCGGTCGCCATATTTGTAGTTTTCGCGCGGGATCAGCTCGTCGCGGCGGATAATCGCCTCGCCACGGCCGAGATCGACGATGACGTTGCCATACTCGACGCGCTTGACGGTGCCGTTCACGATTTCGCCGATGCGGTCCTTGTATTCGTCATACTGGCGGTCACGTTCTGCCTCGCGCACCTTCTGCACAATGACCTGCTTCGCCGACTGGGCCGCAATGCGGCCGAAATCCATCGGCGGCAGCTGTTCGGCGATGAAGTCGCCGAGCTGGGCGTCGGGATTGCGCTCGCGGGCCGAGGAAATGGCGATCTGGGTGGCGTAGTCATCGACCTTCTCGACAACTTCCATCAGCCGCTGCAGCTTCATCTCGCCGGTGGTGGCGTTGATGTCAGCGCGGATGTTGGTTTCCTGGCCGTAGCGCGAGCGTGCGGCCTTCTGGATCGCATCGGCCATGGCGGCGATGACGATCGACTTGTCGATCGACTTTTCACGCGCGACCGCGTCGGCGATCTGCAGCAGTTCAAGTCTGTTGGCGCTTACAACCATGTCTTTATCTCCCGAACTCAAGTGCCGGAGCTTCGGCCCGGCAGCTCAATCGTCATTCCTGTTCGTGTTCTTCCGTGGCGTCTTCGGAAACATCGTCTTCCGGCTCGCCGCGGCGTTTCTTGGCTTCCTTGCGTTCCCGATTGTCCTTCGACAGGGCGTCGCGGATGAGGTCGTCGGTGAGGATCAGCCGCACATCGGCGATCGCGTCATAGGGAACACGCACCGTCGGCTCTTCGCCATAAGCGGCCTTGTCCCGCTCGATCAGCACATCGTCTTCGGCGGCTTCGGCGATCTTGCCCTTGAAGCGCTTGCGGTCGGCGACCAGCACCGAGGTCTCCATCTTCACCAGATGGCCGGTCCAGGTGACGAAATCCGACTTGCGCACCAGCGGCCGGTCAATGCCTGGCGACGACACTTCGAGATGATAGGCCTTCTCGATCGGATCGTCGACATCGAGCGCCGGCGACACCGCGCGGCTGACCTCTTCGCAATCCTCGACGGTCATGGTGCCGTCCTCGCGCTCGGCCATGATCTGCAGCGTCAGGCCATTCTGGCCCGACAGATGCACACGCACGAGGCGAAAGCCGATGCCGCGCAACACCGGCTGAACGATCAGCGCGATGCGCGCATCGATGCCGCTTTCGCGGATGATGCGGTCGTCGGCTTCGCTTGCCGTTGCAGTCATGAGGTTCCTGTCGTTGCTTGCCGGAGCATGATCTTTCCGAAAACCGGGTCCCACCTTTCGGGATCATGCTCTGATACTGACCGGCAGGTAATAAAAAAGAGCGGGACCGGGTGGACCCACTCTTCGTCATACCGACCAAGAATTTGAGGCTGATATAGACGATCCCGGCCGGTGTTTCAAGTCTGTTAACGGGTCGAGCAAAGCACGGCCGAAGGCAGCCAGGCCAGGATTGCACCGAGCGCATGCAGCCCATGCGGTAACGGCACTGTGATTCCCGGCATGGCATCCCTATCTATGTTGCATCGCACAAACAGAGATAGCGCGCGGTGACGCGCGAAAGGTCAAGACAATGAACAACCGCAATGTGTTTTCCGCCATAGGCGATGCCTTCGCCCTGTTCGGCAGCGCCGTTGCCGCCTCGCGCGCCGTCGAAGCCGGCCGCAAGCCGCGCGCCAACGATCTGCGCAAGCTCGGCATGGACCCGACCGCCTTCGACAAGATGGGCCGTTTCTAAGGCTGCCAGTGATGCGGGATCATTAACCCCGCCGCATCTGTGTTATTTTCTGGTGAAGGTGAGATAGGCCGGCCGCCGGCCCTCGCGAATGGCTTTGGCCTCGTAGCGTGTGCCCGGCCAGCCTTCATAGGGCCGGTGCCAGTCGGCCGCGTCTTGCGCCTGCCATACGAGCGCGCCATGCACCCGGCAGCGCAACAAGGTCCAGTTCACATAGGTATCGATGTCGGACGCGAAGCGGAATTTTCCGCCTGGCTTCAGGACGCGTGCGAACCGGTCGAGATTGAGCCGACTGACGAAACGCCGCTTCCAGTGCTTCTTCTTCGGCCAGGGATCGGGATAGAGCAGGTCGATACCGTCGAGCGAGGCCTGCGGCAGCCAGTCGAGCAGGCGCGTGGCGTCGTCATTGTGAACGCGAAGATTGGCGAGCGGCTTTTCCCGCACCGCCATCATCAGCTTGGCCATGCCGTTGACGAACGGCTCGACGCCGATGAAGCCGGCCGCCGGGTCCTCCGTGGCGCGATGCAGCAGATGCTCACCGCCGCCGAAGCCGATTTCCAGCCGAACCGTTGAAACATCCGCGGCAAACAGCGTGCGCAACTCTGCCGGTGCTTCCGTGGAGAGGTCTAGGCCATAGGCCGCAAGGCCGCTTTCCAGCGCTGCCGCCTGCTGCGGGCGAATGGTCTTGCCGTGCCGGCGGCCGAAGAACCTTTCGGTCGCGCGGCTTCGCCTGTCCTGTGGATCCATGGCCGGGTCGCGCGCCGCCCTCAGGCGGCGACCGCGTCCTTGAGTGCCTTGGCGAGATCGGTCTTTTCCCAGGAGAAAGACCCGTCGCGACCGGCCTTGCGGCCGAAATGGCCATAGGACGAGGTCTTGGCGTAGATCGGCTTGTTGAGGTCGAGATGACGGCGAATGCCGGACGGCGACAGGTCCATCACGGTGCGCAGCGCATCCTCGAGCTTGGACTCATCGACCTTGCCGGTGCCGTGCAGGTCGACATAGACCGACAGCGGCTGGGCGACGCCGATGGCATAGGAAAGCTGGATGGTGCAGCGGTCGGCGAGCTTGGCCGCCACGACATTCTTGGCGAGGTAGCGCGCAGCATAGGCGGCGGAGCGGTCGACCTTGGTGGTGTCCTTGCCGGAGAAAGCACCGCCGCCATGCGGGGCCGCGCCGCCATAGGTGTCGACGATGATCTTGCGGCCGGTCAGGCCGGCGTCGCCGTCCGGGCCGCCGATCACGAACTTGCCAGTCGGGTTGATGTACCACATGCAATCGTCGGCGATCTTGAGGTCGCCGAGCGCCTCGCGGATGTAAGGTTCGACGACCTTGCGGACCTTCTTGGAATCCCAGGACGAATCAAGATGCTGCGTCGACAGCACGATCTGTGTCGCTTCGGCCGCCTTGCCATCGATGTAGCGGACGGTGACCTGGCTCTTGGCGTCGGGGCCGAGCTTGCCGGCCTCGCCGTTGTTTTCGTGACGGGCGGCGGCGAGAAGTTCGAGGATCTTGTGGCTGTAATAGATCGGCGCCGGCATCAGGTCCGGCGTCTCGCGGCAGGCATAGCCGAACATGATGCCCTGGTCGCCGGCACCTTCTTCGCCCTGGCGGTCGGCGGCGTTGTCGACGCCCTGGCCGATGTCGGGCGACTGGCCGTGCAGGAGAACCTCGATCTTTGCCGTCTTCCAGTGGAAGCCGGCCTGCTCGTAGCCGATTTCGCGAATCGCCTTACGGGCGACCGACTTGAACTTGGCCGGGTTGACGACAGGGTGGCCGGCGGCATCCATCAGGATCTTGCCGGCCTTGTCCTTCTTCAACAGTGTCTCGGGAACACGGACCTCACCGGCGATGACGACACGGTTGGTGGTTGCGAGCGTCTCGCAGGCGACGCGGACTTTCCACGGGTCCATGCCGGTCTTCTTGGCCTCGCGATAGACCAGATCGACGATCTCGTCGGAGATGCGGTCACAAACCTTGTCGGGATGACCCTCAGCAACGGATTCCGAGGTGAAGAAGTAGTTCTGCCGCGTCACGGGTGTCCCCTCTTGAAAAAACGATCGGCAGGGCTGCCGATTTTGGCGCGCCACGTGTTAACGGTGCCGGGCGCCGCTCGTCAAGCGGTGCAGCGGCTTTGGCATGAATGTTGCGGCAATATATCATGTACCACCGGCGGCACGTGCCGCCGGCAGTCGAGCGTCGAGGCTACTCGGGCCAATGGGTCAATCGACCCACCGAATCACTCGGCATCTTCGGCAGAAAGGGATTTCACCAGATCGATGATCCGGCGGCGCACCTTCACATCCGCGATCTTGACGAAGGCGCGGTTGAGCTGAAGTCCTTCCGGACTGCCGCAGAATTCGACGGCGAAAGCCATCGAAGCGTCCTCGGCAAATCCTCTATTACCCACCGGCTCCTGCCCTGGCGCATCTTCGAAAAAGAAGGCGACAGGCACGCTGAGTATCGAGGCTATTGCCTGCAGACGGCTGGCGCCGACGCGGTTCGTTCCCTTTTCATATTTTTGGATCTGTTGAAACGTAATACCGAGATTTTCACCCAGCTTTTCCTGGCTCATTCCAAGCATATTGCGCCGAAGCCGCACGCGACTTCCGACGTGGATGTCGATCGGATTCGGTTTTTTCTTGTTTTCTTCTGTCATTTTTTCCTCGCCGAATTTTTCCGGCCTTTTCTATTTTTCTTGCCCAAACGAAGCCGGAGCCAACTGCCCCAACAGAAACACCAACCGACTTCGAGAAAATTAGGCGATAACAGTATGAGTTTCTAATGTGTCGACTGTCAATTCACCCGTAGCCGTTGCCTTACGTTCAAGCTGAGGGCGATCGCGGCAAACAGGAACATGATCAGCATTCCGTTAACGCGGCGTCGAGCGGCGGAGATGAAAGCCTGGCCGGAGATGGGCACCCGCACGTCGATGGCGCCACGCGCATCGACCGCCAGGGCGTCAACGATGCGTCCTCGTGTATCGACAACGGCCGAAATGCCGTTGTTGGCTGCGCGCAACAGGGGCAATCCATTTTCCACCGCGCGAATCTGTGCCTGCCTGAAATGCTGGTACGGCCCGGGCGTGTCGCCGAACCATGCATCATTTGTGACATTCACAATAAGCTGAGATGACGTAGCGTCAACTGCCACGAGATCGGGAAAGATCACCTCGTAGCAAATAAACGGCAAGGCGCTGATGCCGCCGGTCAAAACGATCGGGTGACGCTCATTGCCGGCGGCGAAGTTCATCGGCCCGGCGACCAGCTGTTCGATGCCGAAACGGCTGAGCAGGCCGGAAAACGGCAGATACTCGCCGAAGGGCACCAGATGGACCTTGTCGACGGCGTCGGCAATCTCGCCCTTGTCGTCGATCGCCACCACGGAATTGTAATAGCGGCTGCCGGCATCGGCCCCCGATCCGCCTTCCTCGCGCACGACGCCGGCAATCAGCATCTGCCCGGGTTGCAGCATGTCGCCGAGCGCCGTCAGTGCATCGGGGCGCTCGGTGAACAGGAAGGGCACCGACGTCTCCGGCCACAGGATCAGCTGCGGTTTGTTGTGACCGGGATCCGGCGCGGCGGCCGACAGGCCCATCATGGTGGCAAAGATGCGGTCGCGCACCGAGGCGTCCCACTTCTCGCCGAGATCGACATCCGGTTGTACTATGCGGACATCGAGATTTTGCGTTGCCGGCTTGTCGGGGGTCGCCAGCCTGAAATAGCCGAAGCCGGCATGGGCGGTGACGAGCACGGCAAGCAATGCCAGTCCGAGGCGCAGGTGCCGGCGCGCGGCGAGCAGAGCCGGCATGGCAAAGACAAAGACCGCCAACGCGTTCATGCCGATCATGCCCGTGACCGACACGCTTTGCATCAGCAGCGGCACGGGCATCGCCGCATAGCCAACGGCATTCCAGGGAAAGCCGGTGAACAGGAAGCCGCGCAGCCATTCCGTCAGACCAAAAGCAAAGGCAAGGGCGGCGATGCGGCCGATGTCGTTGGTCCACAACAGCCGGGCGACGACGGCGGCGAAGCCGTAGAAAAACGCCAGCGCCAAAGGAATGCCGACGACCGCGAAGGGCAAGGCCCAGGCGAAGCTGTCAGCCTCAACCAGAAGCGCCTCGCCGATCCACCACAGGCCGGCAAGGAAATAGCCGAAGCCGAACCACCAACCAATGGCAAAAGCCGGCCGGAGGCGCCGCAGCCAGCTGTCGGAGGCCTCGCCGGTAGCGCCGTCGAGCAGCCAGACCAGCAGCGGAAACGAGACGAAACAGACGGCAAAGAAATCGTAAGGCGCCTGGGCGAGCACCGCCAGCGCACCTGCGAGAAACGCCACCAGCGCGCGCCGCCAGCCCCAAAGCAGAATTATCCGGCCGGCCAGGCGCTCCATGCAGACTTCCCAAGTCGTGCGAATCAGAAGCCAAGATTTATCAGATTTATTGAAACGCGACTCGCTGCGAACCGGCCAATCGCAGCGCTATCGGTGCCAGCCCTCGATGCTGAAGCCGCTCAGCTGTTCGGCCTCCTGGCGCGGAACGGCGCGCAGGGTCTGGGTGAAGGTCCAGACATGGCCTTCGGGATCGCGCGCCCGATATTGCCTCTCGCCGTAGAACTGGTCGGCAGGCTCCTCGACGATCTCGGCTCCGGCCGCCCTCGCCTGTTCGCAATGCGCGTCCAGGCCGCCTTTCAGTCGCACACAGACCGACTGTTCTTGCCGCCGACACTTGCCGGACTGGCGACGCGATCGGCCCATTCGGAATCGACGATGATGTAGCCGTCGCCGAAACGCATTTCGGCATGGACAAGCCGTCCGTCGGCGTCGCTGACCACCATGCTCGGCTCGAAGCCGAACGCCGCCTGAAGCCAGATCAGTGCCGCCCTTGGATCCCGATAGAAAACCCCGGAACCGAAGGTGGCGTGTTTGAACGGGTCGTTGACCGTCATCCGGCGCGAGATCAGGCCTGCTCGGTGCGAGCGGTTGCGCGGCGGCGGCGCTCGCCCTTCTGGTTCTGGACGATGCGCACGCGCTTGACGCGGCGCGGATCGGCATCCAGCACGTGGAATTCGAAGCCGGGTATCGCCTGCACGACTTCGCCGCGTGCGGGCACGCGACCGAGCGTGTTGAAGATCATGCCGCCGATGGTGTCGACATACTCGCCATGCTCACCGGCGGTGAAATCCTCGCCGATCATCTTGGCGACCTCGTCGATCTCGGCCTTGCCGTCGACGACGAAGACGCCCTCGCCGGTCTGGGTGATCAGCGGCTCGTCCTCGTCATGCTCGTCCTCAATGTCGCCGACGACCATTTCGACGATGTCTTCCAGCGAGGCGAGACCATCGGTGCCGCCATATTCGTCGATGACGAGCGCCATCTGGGTGCGCGTCGTCTGCATGCGGCCCATCAGGTCGGAGGCAAGCATGGAGGGCGGCACGAACAGCACCGGGCGGATCAGATTGAGGTCGCCGATGGTGCGGCCAAGATCGACCTGGGCAAGATCAAGAAGCGTCGTTGCCGGCGTCTTCCTCGATGTCCTGCCCTTCTTGACCCGGGCGACCTTGGTGATGTGCGCCAGCACGTCGCGGATGTGAACCATGCCGCGCGGGTCGTCGAGCGTCTCGGAATAGACCGGCATGCGGGAATGGCCGGACTGCTCGAACAGGCCGAGCAGATCACCCAAAGTCGTGGTGATCTCGACCGCTTCGATGTCGGCGCGCGGCACCATGACATCCTCGACGCGCACTTCGCGCAGGCGCAATATGTTGTTGAGCATGGCGCGTTCGCCGGGCGAAAACGATTCGACATCGCTGGTGGTTTCGGCAAGCGCGCCGGCGATCTCCTCGCGCAGGCTGGTGCCGTTGCGCTGCCGGAACAGGCCCAAAACGCGGTCGAACAGGGATGGACCGGCAGGCGTTGGCTCGCTGGCAATGCTGCCAGAAGCGGGGCTGCCGGAACTGGTACTCGGCCCCGATCCCTCTTCCGTCGTATCGGAAGGCTTGGGCGCACTGCCAGCCTCGGGGCGGGCGGCAGTTTCTGGTTTGTCGTTCATCGTCGTCCGGTCAATTGGTCTTTTGTCATTACGTGTAGGGATCGGGAATGGCAAGCCTTGCCAGCGCCGCGCGCTCGATGGCTTCCATCTCCTCGGCCTCTTCGTCGGTCTCGTGATCGTAGCCCAGCAAATGCAGCAGGCCGTGGATGACGAGATGGGTGATATGGTTCTCGAATGGCTTCTCTTCCAGGGCCGCTTCACGCGTCACCGTCTCGGACGCGAGCACGATATCGCCAAGCATTGGCGGCAATTTGCCGCCCTTGGGGAAGGGAAAAGCCGGGAAAGACAAGACGTTGGTCGCCTTGTCCTTGCCGCGCCAGCCGGCGTTGAGGGTGCGGATATGGGCATCGTCGGAAAAGACGATGCTTAGCTCGGAATGGCCGGCAGCAGCGGTTTCGGCAAAGGCGGCCGATACGGCGCGGTCGACCAGAAGGGTCAGCGCCACCTCGTCGGGCCAATCGCCAGCATCGACCGACAGGTCGATTTCGACGGGGATCGAACTATCCCCGCCGCCAGGTTTCATGTCTTCAGGCATGAGCCCGCATCGTCATGATCAATTCTCGGCACCAAGGCCGCGCGCCAGCTTGGCGTCGCGGTCATAGGCCCTGACGATTTCCGCCACGAGCGGATGGCGCACGACGTCGACATCGTTGAAGCGCACGGTTACCGCGCCGGCCACGCCGTCAAGGACACGCAAGGCTTCGACCAGGCCGGATTTGGTGCTTGGAGGCAGATCGATCTGCGTCGGATCGCCGGTGACGATCATGCGCGAATTCTCGCCGAGGCGGGTCAGAAACATCTTCATCTGCATCGGCGTGGTGTTCTGCGCCTCGTCGAGGATGACCGCGGCGTGTGCCAGTGTTCGTCCACGCATGAAGGCCAGCGGCGCGATTTCGATGACTTCGGCAGCGATAGCGCGCTCGACCTTGTCGGCCGGCATCATGTCGTAGAGCGCATCGTAAAGCGGCCGCAGATACGGATCGACCTTTTCCTTCATGTCGCCGGGCAGGAAGCCCAGCCGCTCGCCGGCCTCGACCGCCGGTCGCGACAGGATGATGCGCTCGACCATGCCGCGTTCAAGCAGCATCGCCGCATGCGCCACAGCCAGATAAGTCTTGCCGGTGCCGGCCGGGCCGATGCCGAACACCAGTTCCGAGCGCTCCAGCGCCCGCATATAGGCGTCCTGGTTGAGCGAGCGGGCATAGATCGTCTTCTTGCGGGTGGATATCTGGGCGGCCGAGACCTTGCCCTTGCGCTCCAGCGTCGGCAGCGTCAGCTGGTCGTCGGCTGCAATCGCCATGCGCACCGCGCCGTCGACGTCGGACTGGCCGATGTCGGTGCCCTTCTGGAGAATGCCATAGAGATTGTCGAGCGCTCGGCGCGCCTGCTCGGCCGCTGAGGCCGAGCCCTTGATGGTCAGCTGGTTGCCGCGCGAGCGGATGTCGACGCCGAGCTTCTGCTCGAGCCGGGCCAGGTTCTCGTCGAACTGGCCGTACAGGGCGCTGGCAAGCTTGTTGTTGTCGAAAGTCAGAACGATGTGCGCCATGTCAGAGGCCCCGGATGCTTGATTCTGGGGCAGAGTCTTCACTTCAGCAGCGCTCAACCGTCTCTCCTCATCTGCCGAGGTCATCAGACCCGTTCGGCGAACAAGCTATTGTAGCCTGTCCTTGTGATTCGCACTTGAATAATGTCACCGATTTCGCCGGCCTTTTCATCAACAATAACCGGCTGCAGCCATGGCGACCTGCCGACCTTCTGGCCGGGCTGACGACCGGGCTTCTCGATCAGCGTATCGATGGTGCTGCCAACCAGGCTCGAGCCGAAATCCTGCTGCTGTTTGAGCAGCAGGGCCTGCAGGCGCTGCAGACGCTCGTCCTTGACCGCCTCCGGCACGTGATCGGGCATATCGGCGCCCGGCGTGCCGGGACGCGGCGAATATTTGAACGAGAAGGCCGAGGCGTAGTTGACCTGACGCACCAGTTCCATCGTCGCCTCGAAATCCTCTTCGGTTTCGCCGGGAAAGCCGACGATGAAGTCGCCGGACAGCGCAATGTCGCCGCGGGCGGCGCGGATGCGCTCGAGCAGCGCCAGATAGTCCCTGGCTGTATGCCTGCGGTTCATCGCCTTGAGGATGCGGTCGGACCCCGACTGCACCGGCAGATGCAGATAAGGCATCAAGGCTGGCAGGTCGCGGTGGGCAGCGATCAGTTCGTCGTCCATGTCGCGCGGATGGCTGGTGGTGTAGCGCAGCCGCGCCAGGCCGGGGATCTCCGCCAGCCGGAACAGCAGGCGGCCAAGCCCCCATTCCGTGCCGTCTTCGCCCTTGCCATGCCAGGCATTGACGTTCTGGCCAAGCAGCGTCACCTCGCGCACGCCGGCATCGGCCAGCCGCTCGGCTTCAGCGACGATCTGCGCCACCGGCCGCGACACTTCGGAGCCCCTGGTATAGGGCACGACGCAGAAGGTGCAGAATTTGTCGCAGCCTTCCTGAACGGTGAGGAAGGCGGTGACGCCGCGCTTGATCACCTCGGCGCGCTTCGGCTGCGGCAGATGCTCGAACTTGTCCTCGATGGCGTATTCGGTCTCGACGATCTTCTCGCCGCCGCGAGCCCGCGCCAGGACGTCTGGAAGACGGTGATAGGTCTGCGGGCCAATGACAAGATCGACGGCCGGCGAACGGCGGATGATTTCCGCACCTTCGGCCTGGGCGACGCAGCCGGCGACGCCGATCAGCATTTCGCGCCCGGCTGCCGCGCGTTCGGCCTTCATATCGCGGATGCGGCCAAGCTCGGAATAGACCTTTTCCGCCGCTTTCTCCCTGATGTGGCAAGTGTTTAGCAACACCAGGTCGGCCTCGGCGATGACGTCCGTCGCCGTGTAGCCGTCGGCGGCCAGCGCATCGGTCATGCGCTGTGAATCATAGACATTCATCTGGCAGCCATAGGTCTTGACGAAGACCTTCTTGGCCGGGGCGGACGCCACGCCAGCGCTTTGCGCGGCTCTATCGGCGTCGTTCCGCTCTATCGTGTTCAAATCCATCCGGCGGCTTCTAACGCCTTTCCGTGACAAAAAACAGACGATTCTGGGCATGGGCCTGAGGGCGCAGCCCGGGACTATCGGCTCGGGATCGGGTCCGCGAGTGCGGCTTGCATCATGGCGCGCACCTGGCTTTCCATCAGCCTCGACGTTTCCTTTCGGTTCGAGCCCTTGGAGAAGGCAATGGGCTCGCCGAAATGCACCTCGACGTCGAGCGCCCCTTCGGCCATCAGCACCTTGAGATGCGGCATCAGGTCCTGGTCGCCGATCCAGGCGGCGATTGACCGGTGCCGGCGGCCGAGCGGCACCCCGTGCACCCGTGTGTACGCAATCGCTACCGGCTGGATGAAGACCTGTTCGGCGGCGCCTTCCGAAATCGCCATCGAGGCGGCGCCGAACAAGGTGCTCTTGAACGGCAGGATGGTATTGCCGTCGCCGGTCGAGCCTTCAGCAAACAGCACCATGGCGTCGCCCTTGGCCATGCGGCTGGCGATTTCGGAAGCCTGGTCGCCGGCTGTGCGCTTGCGCTCGCGTTCGATAAAGACGGTGCGCTGCAGCTTCGACAGCCAGCCGATCAGCGGCCAACCTTCCATATCCGCCCTGGCGATGAACGTGACATCGGCAAAGGAGCCGAGCACCATGATGTCGGTCCAGGAGATATGGTTCGAGGCGACCAGCAGCGGGCGCTTTATGGACAACGCGCCTTTGACATGGATGCGCAGGCCGAGCGTCCGCACGATAAGCCGGTGCCAGACCTTCAAGATGACTGTCTCGCGCCAGATGCCGGTCTTCATCGACAGAAGCTGCAGCGGCACAAGCGCAAGCGAGCCGATGACAACGAGGCTCAGCGCCAGGAAAATCCTGATTTTTCCGATCATGCGCCTAGCAGCCCTATTCCGCTCTCGCTAACGAAGATCGCGGCGCATGACAAGCGCGCCGGTCGGGCCATGTTCGGTCGAGCGGTAATAATTGGCGCGGTGGCCGACCTGGCGGAAGCCGAGCCTGCGGTAGAGTGCGATCGCCGCGACATTGGTTTCGTCGACCTCGAGGAACAGCGCCTCGGCGCGCTGCGCATGCAATTCGCGCAGCACCGCGTCCATCAACTGCCAGCCGAGCCCCTGGCGGCGGTGCGAGCGCGCCACCGCCACGGTCAGGATCTCGCCTTCGCCGGCAGCGAGCCTGGCCAGCACGAAGCCGACCGGCGGCTTGGCGCCCTGGCCGATCTCACGCGCGGCATAGCCGAACACGGTATCTTGCTCGAGCAGCGCGGCGAACTCGCCATCGGTCCACGGCCGGACGAAATCCTCGCGATGCAGCACCGACACCGCCGGACTATCGGCGATGGTCAGCGGTTCGAGCGCATAGTCCCTGCGGCGCGGCTGGAGGAAAGGAATGCGCATTACGACTTTCCCTTTGGACCATGATCTTTCCCAAAAACCGGGTCCCACTTTTTGGGATCATGGTCCTGCCGTGAGAGAATGAAACCCGCCTGCGGTTTCGCGTCAGCGCCGCGCAGATAAAGCGGTTTCGGCTTGTCGCCCTCGCCTTTTGCCGCAGCCAGTCGAGCGTAGACGGCAATGTCGGCAGTGGCCGATGTCGGACCGATATCGAAATCGCGCCCGACCGTGGCCGCGATCTGCACGGCCGCTGTGCCGGCCAGGACCGGAAGATTGTCAGCCGCCATTCCCGCGGCTTGCGCAAGTGTGGTCACCGCCGGACCATAGCGCAAAATCGCTTCCCCATCGTAAAGCGCGGCATGGATCTCCTCGCGGCCGGCGTCGAGCACGGAAAGGACAGGGCGGCCAGGAAATGCCGACCTCGTCTCAGCGGCCAGCGCCTCCAGCGTGGTTACGCCGATCGCCGGGATCTTCAACGCCAGCGCCAGGCCACGCGCCGCCGACACGCCAACGCGCAAGCCGGTGAAGGAGCCGGGGCCAACGGAGACCGCGACGGCGCCAAGACCGGTATAGGAAGTCCCGGCCGCCTTCAGTGCCTGATCGATGACGGCCATCAGATGCTCGGCATGGCCTTTGCCGAGATCGAGCACGGAGCGGCCGAGCTCTTTGCCGGCCACTGCGTCAAAGACGCAAGCGGCGCAGAGATTGGCGGCACAGTCGATGGCGAGCAGTTTCATGGGCGACCGGTTCGAAGAACAGTCTCCCTCTGCCCGCCATGGCGCGCCGCCGCAAGGGGAAAGTTAAGCGGCTTGGTTTCGCGCGCTCTTCCTTCTCCCCTGTGGGAGAAGGTGGATCGGCGCGCAGCGCCGAGACGGATCAGGGGTGTTCCAGCGGAGTGAGAGGTCGGCGTTCCCTGGAACACCCCTCATCCGTCGCCTTCGGCGACACCTTCTCCCACAAGAAGGGGAGAAGGGGAAGCTCTACACCGCTTCGATACGCAGCATGTGGTTGTCCCAGACATAGTCGGGCTCGGAGCGCGTCGTGCCGCTGCCTTTTACGATTTCGCCAGCACCCGTGGTTGCCATGAAGTCCGATCCGTCCGGCGCGAGGCCGCAGACCTCGACCCGCGCCTTGGTGGCAACGATCTTGCCGCTGGCGGCGTCGATCACGGCCAGCGAATTGCCTTCCGGCGAAGACACGGCGATGATTCCGGCGGCCGGATTTGCAGCGACCGAGCCGATGTAGTTTCTGAAGCCGGACAGCACATCCTGCGGCATGTCGAGCAGCTTCAATTCCTTGCCGCGGGCGGCGCGGCCGACCAGCAGCGGACGGTCGGTGCCCGGTCCGCGATACTGGCAGCCAAACCAGATGGCACCTGTGGGGTCAGCGTCCATGTGGCGGATCGACAGCTGGTGGAGGGCCGCCGGCAGTTCGTGCTTTTCGATGAGATCACCGGTGATGCGATCGACCAGCACATAAGACGGCTTCATCGTCGCGATGTTGAGCTCGGCGCGGCCATAATCGGGATGGGTCTCGATGCCGCCATTGGCGATTGCGATCGTCCTGTCGTCGCCGAGCAGGAGAAGCTCGTGCGGCCCCATGCCATAGGTCGGGAACTCGCCGATACGGCTGAATTTGGCGCGTGCGTCATAGACACCGACTACGCCGGCGGCGTTGTCGAAATCATTCTCGGTGGCGTAGAGCAACGCGCCGTCGGCCGAAAACACGCCGTGGCCGAAGAAGTGGCGGCCGGTGACGCTGGCGATGGTCTGCGAAGCATCGCGGCCGGTGTGGTCGAAGACCACCGCGAAGGTCCCGGGCTGCCGGGCGAAGACCACCGAGCGCTTCGATACCGGATCGAAGGTGACATCGTGGCCACGGTCGGGCAGGTCGATTGCATGCAATACTTTGCCGGCTTCCGACAGCACAGCCGCGCCAAAACTGCCGTCACGCTTGAGGAAGGCGGTGGCAAAGACAGCGTCCGCGGCCAGCGTATCCGCCAAGGCTCGCGGCGCCATTGCGGCGACGAAGCCGGCGCCGGCAGTCCTCAGAAAGTCGCGGCGGTCGATCAGCGGTGTGCGTATCGCAACCAATGCTCAGTCCCCATCCAGCGACGAAAAGCCGGCGGTCAGGCCGAATTCGGCGGTCAGCCTAGTGCCGATCAGGCCGGACAGGCTGGAGGTGATCAGCGCGAAATGCTCGAATTTTTCGCGCTGCGCCGGATCGGCGAGCGCCTTGTTGATCGGACCCTGGATGGATTTGGCGGTGGCGACGCCGTTGGTGAGCTGGATATGGATCGATTCCGCCATCCAGCGCGCATCCTCGGGCAGCGCGTCGCCGAGCCTTGACGCCTCAAAAAGCGTATCGATGCCGGAGAGGTTTCCAGCCAGCGAGAGGCCCGTGTTTTGGGACCGCCAGTAGATCGCCTGCCTTGGCTTGTCGCCCTCCGGCTTGACGCCGAGGAAGCCTTTGAGGCGCACGTCGCGGACCATTTCGAGTTCATTGATGAACACGCCGACCAGTTCGGTGACCGCTTCGGTGCCGTCGCGATAGAGCGCGTTGTCGGGTCCCGGATTGGCCCACAGGGCCGCAAAGCCGTCCGGCTTTTTCCAGGCCGCATCGACCTCGGCCGCCATCGTCTCGATGTTCTTGGCGACCGCCGCGCCATAGGCGCAGCGGTAAGGATCGTCCTTGCCGGCCAGCGCCTCGGCACCGTCGCCGTAAAGCACGAACTCCAGCGCCCCGAACCCCTGCATGGCGACACTCTTGCCCGCCAGCAGCGCCGGATCGGTGGCGGTCGGGTCCTTGCCGGCGAGAGCCGCCTGCACCTGCTTCAGACCGATGCTCTTGCGGTCCGGCCAGTAGAGCATGCGCTCCAGCCGGTTGTTCTCCTTGATCGGCCCGAAGCCGATGACTTCGGCCGATGACCAGGCTGCGACCGTGGCCGAGAATTCGGCGCGCGCGGCATCGAGATTGCCCTGTGATGGCGACTGGCAGAGCGTGTCCATAGCCTTGGCAAGGCTACCGGTGTGGTCATGCAGGCTGGCATAGGCGGGGCGGACAAAGCCGTCGATCGCTCTTTGGATCACGTCGGACGCTTTCACCGAGGCCGATGCCGGGGAGGACATGGTCAGCGCAAGAGCGAGGGCAGGCAGAAAACACTTGAGCATCAAAGTGACTCCAGGAATTTGATGAGGGCATCGCGGTCGGCCGCATCGGCGGCGGCAAACCGGTCACGCGCCTTCTGCCCCTCGCCGCCATGCCACAGGATCGCTTCGGTAAGCGTGCGCGCACGCCCGTCATGCAGGAAGAACGTGTTGCCGTTGACCGTCCTGGTCAAGCCGATGCCCCATAGCGGCGGGGTGCGCCATTCGCTGCCCGTGGCATCGCCTACCGCCTGGCCGTCGGCGAGGCCGGCCCCCATGTCGTGCAGCAGAAAGTCGGAATAGGGCCAGAACAGTTGGAAGGCCTGCGCCTTGTTGGGGGTACCGCGCATGGTGACGAATTTTGGCGTATGGCAGGCAATGCAGCCCATCTCGTAGAATAGCTTCTTGCCGGCGAGCACGCCGGCAGCGCCAACATCGCGCCGCGCCGGCACGGCAAGGTTCTGGGAATAGAAGGTGACGAGGTCCATCACGGGTGACGGCGCCTCGACCGGGCCAAGCCGCTTCTGCACGCCGTTCCGCATGGCAAGGCAGGCCTTTTCGGCTGCGGTGCAATCGCCCCAATGGTTGGGTTCTTCCGGCGTCGAAATGCCGATATCGCCGGCAAAGGCATCCGCCGCTTGCTGGCGGATCGAGGCGGTCTGTGCCTTCCAGCCGAAACGGCCGAACGTCAGTTCGCCGCTCGTGCGCACGATGTTGGGTTTGCCGGAAATGCCGTCGCCGTCACGATCGTCCGGATCGGCATGGGCAAGGATATCGGCCGGCGCGATCTGTTCGATCAGGCCAAGCCCGATCATCGGCGGGGTGAGGCGCGGCGACAGCGTGGTGCGCGGGTCGAGCGGCCCGTAGCCAAGGCCGTCGGCCGAATAGCTTGGCCTGCGCAGCGAAACAGCACTGCCGTCGCCAAGCGTGACCATCTCTTCACCATAGTCGACATGCATGCGGCCTTCGCCTTTGAGGCCGGACACCGCTAGTTCCTGCAATTGCGTGCCATAGACCGGGTCGGGGAAGTTCAGCACCTTGTGCGAGGCAATCTTGGCCTTTTCCTCCGCCGTGCTCGCATCGCGCGCCAGCCGCAGGAACATCGAGGTGGTGCGGCTGTCGGCTGACGGCGGACGGCCGCGACCATCCTTCAAATGGCAGTTCTGGCAGGCGCGCTCGTTGAACAGCGGTCCGAGACCATCCGAAGCCTGGGTCGAGGACGGCGACGACACCCAGTTCTTGCGAAACAGCGCATTGCCAAGCTTGAAATTGCCCTCTTCCTCGAAGGTGATGTTTTCAGCGGGCTGCGAGAAGGCGTCGCGGTCGACCTGCTTGCGCGAGGTGCCGGCGCCGCCTTGCATCGTTTCGAAGGCTTCGGGTTTGGAGAAATCCGTGGTCGGCCTGGTAACGGCAATGACGCGGGCGTGATCCTTCGGCGTCAGGTCGGTGCGGCCGGCGGCGATTCCGACCGGTTCCGACGATCCGGCCAGGGCCGGAGCCGAAATTGCCGCCAGGATTACAACCGAAAGCCCGCGAAACGCCTGGTATCGCGGGTTTTTGAGGGGCAGCGGGCCGGCGGCCCGGCGCAAGCGGCGCAGAAAATCTAGGGGGCGCCGCATTCCTGCATGGTCCTATTCCGCCTCGTCGGCCGATGCGGCGTTGAGCTGGCCGTACTTTTCCTCGCCGATCGAGGCCAGCAGGTCGAGCTGCGTCTCGAGGAAGTCGATATGACCTTCCTCGTCGGCGAGCAATTCCTCGAACAGCTTCATCGTCACGTAGTCGCCTGCTTCTTCACAGATCTCGCGCGAACGCTTGTAGGCGGTGCGCGCATCATATTCGCCGGCAAGATCGGATTCGAGCACTTCCTTGACATTCTGGCCAATGCGCAACGGCGCCACGGACTGCAGGTTGGGGTGCCCTTCGAGGAAGATGATACGGGCCACCAGCCGGTCAGCATGGTGCATCTCCTCGATCGATTCGGCGCGTTCCTTCTTGGCCAGCTTGGCGTATCCCCAGTCCTCGAGCAGGCGGAAATGCACCCAGTATTGATTGACCGCTCCGAGCTCCAGGAACAGAGCCTCGTTAAGCCGCTCGATGATCTGTGGTTCGCCTTTCATGGGTTCTGCTCCCGTATTGGACGCGCAGGCCTCTGACGCGATCCAGATGTGAAACGATGTCCACGCCGCTCGCCTCCGAGCGGGCGTGGTAATTCTCGGTGACCCGAATGATCGTTTCGACCACATTTGGGAAGCAGCCGCAACAGCGGCCGCGCTTGTGCATGGCGTGGTAGACCTTCGCCGGTACGATGAGCTGCCAGGGATCCTGATCCAGCAGCTCGACGATCGTCTGCTCGATCTCCTTTTCGGCGATGATGTTGCAATGGCAGATCAGCATGGATTGGCCCTGGCTGACGGCGCCTCCTCCGCGCCGTTTGGCTGGTGGTTGGTTGGGGTGCTACTTGAACACCTTGTCCGGTGCGTCGAGGCTGTCGGAACCCTCGAAGGCGATGTTGTTCAGCTTCAGGGCGCCGACGGCGCGTTCGATCGACTTGGTCTGGTCGACAAGCGCGTCGATTGCCGCCTGCACGGTGGCGTTGCCTTCGGTATTGCCCTCGGCGATCTGCTGGTCGTAGGCCTCACCGGCCACGGCCCGCGCCTTGATCGCCTCCATCTTGGCGACCGAGACATCGAGCTTGTCGGACAGTTCCTTGTCGATCGCCGGATCGGCGGCCTTGACCATATCGTGTGCCGACGGGCCCGAAACGACGGTGCCGTCGAGGCGCGTGTAGCTGGCGAGATAGGCGGTGCGGATGCCGATGGCGTCATTGAGATGGGAGTTGTAGGTGTTGTCGGAGAAGCAGTCGTGCTCCTCTTCCGGATCGTGCAGCAGCAGGCCGAGCTTCATGCGCTCGCCGGCCAGTTCGCCGTAGGACAGCGAGCCCATGCCGGCGAAGATCACCGAGATGGCGGTGTTCGGCTGGACGTCTACGAGGTCCTTGCGGGCGGCGCCATCTTCCTTCCAGTTGCCGACCATCTCCTGCAGGTCGGAGACGAGCAGGTCGCTGGCGGACTTCAGATATTGCGCGCGGCGGTCGCAATTGCCGCCCGTGCAGTTCTTGAGGTCATAGTCGGTGTAGGGCCGCTCGCCGGCGCCCGGGCCGGTGCCGTGCAGGTCCTGGCCCCAGAGCAGGAATTCGATGGCATGATAGCCGGTCGCGACATTGGCTTCGATGCCGCCGGCTTCCTGCAGCGTGCCGGAGAGGAACTCCGGCGACAGGTTCGAGGCGTCCACCTTCTTGCCGTTGATCTCGATTTCCTTGTTGGCGATGACATTGGCGGTGTAGAGCGCGTTGGCATCGGACTCGGTGCCATAGCTCTTGGCGACGTAGTCGATCAGGCCTTCGTCCAGCGGCCAGGAGTTCACCTTGCCTTCCCAGTCGTCGACAATCTTGTTGCCGAAGCGATAGACCTCTGTCTGCTGGTAAGGCACGCGCGACGCTTTCCAGGCATCGCGGGCGGCGTTCAGCGTGTCTGCCGAGGGATCGGCGAGCAGCGCGTCGACAGCCTTGTCGAGCGCCTGCGCCGTGGTCAGCGAATCCTCATATTTGGCCAGCGCGATGTCGGAATAGGTCTTGATGACCGCCTTGGCATCGGTCTCCGCCGCCTTGGCCGGCAGTATGAAAACCGCAGCCGTCAGCATAGCCGTGGCACCGATCGCAGCCAGCCTTCCGCCATATCGTGCTGTCATCATCATTCTCCAGTTCAAAGGAAATTCGGTAAAAGGCGCGCGTGCCAAACTGTGCCTGGACATAGGCATGCCGAGGGACACAACGGATGCCGCGCCGCTGCGCGGTTCACGGAAGAAAGACACCAAATGCCTCCAATCGAACGGGTTCAAGGCCCAAACATCAAAGGGATGCGCTGACGCGCGAGGCTCCATAAAGCGACGACGGCGCCGGAAGTCAACTGGCGGACTCCAAAAAATTCAATTGAAACAACAGTTTAGAATTATTCTAAACTGCAACTATCAACTTTAAATCCGCACTGCGGCGTGGTGTGCCCCGTGACAGACGGATTGACAGGCGACCATTCCGGGTGCGACCCGGAACGGGCTTGTTGCGGCGGCGGCAGACAATTGCCATGTACCGAGACAGCTTAGATTCAAAAGCGGAATTCGGGTTTGCGATGAAGAACGGTGTCATCATTGTCGGCGCGGGTCATGCGGGCGTGCAGGCGGCTGCGAGCCTGCGCGAAGAGGGTTATGATGGCCCGGTCGTGCTGATCGGTGACGAGAACGAACTGCCCTACCACAAGCCTCCGCTGTCGAAGACCTTTATCAAGGATGCCGAGGCCAAACCGCAGCCATTGCGCGGCGAGGCCTTTTATATAGGCAGCACCATCGACTTCAGGCCAGGCATCCGAATCGACAGCATCGACACGGCAGGCCACAGGCTGGAAATAGCAGGCGGCGGCGCGCTTGCCTTCGACCGCCTTATCCTCGCCACCGGTTCGCGGCCGCGGCTTCTGCCACTGCCGGGCGCCGACCTTTCCGGTGTGCTGTCGCTGCGCTCGATCGCCGATGCGCGACTGATCCGCGAACTCAGCGTAGAGAGCGAAGACGTCGTCATCCTCGGCGGTGGCTTCATCGGGCTGGAGATCGCCGCGACGCTCAGAGCCGCCGGCCGCAACGTCACCGTGGTGGAAGCGGTCGACCGGCTGCTCGGCCGGGCGGTGGCGCCGGTGGTGGCGAGCCATGTCCGCCAGCGGCTCGAAGCAATCGGCGTGCGCATCCTCACCGGCACCACCATTGCCAGGCTCGACGGCGAAAACGGCCATGTCGCGGCTGCCTTCACCTCATCAGGCGAAAGGCTGCCGGCGCGCATGGTCATCGTCGGCATCGGCGCCGTGCCGAATGTCGAACTGGCGCAAGCCGCCGGCCTTGCTGTCGCCAACGGCATCCGCGTCGATCAGCAGATGCGCAGCTCGGCACCGGACATCCTCGCTATCGGCGATGCCGCATCCTACCGTCACTGGCTGACCGGCGGCGACGTGCGGCTGGAATCGGTGCAGAACGCCACCGATCAGGCACGGCTTGCCGCGCGCACCATCGTTGGTCACACGGACAGCTATTCGGCGGTGCCGTGGTTCTGGTCTGACATTGGCGACATGAAACTGCAGATGGTCGGGCTGACCTCGGGCGGCGACAGCCACGTCGTGCTGGGCGATCTGCCCGACAACAAATTCTCGATCTACCATTATGCCGGAAGCCGCCTGCTCGGCATCGAATCCGTCAACCGGCCCGGCGACCACATGCTGGGCCGCAAGATGCTCGGCGCCGGCTTCTCGCCGACGCCGCAGACGGTGGCGCAAGGTCCTGAGGGGCTGAAGGCTGCGCTGGCGGCGTTTCAGCAGGATGAGCCAGCTAGGGCTGCGGGCTGACGCCTCCTTACCTCCCCTTGTGGGGAGGTCGGACGCAGGTCTGGGTGGGGGCTTGGCGCCGCCCCCGCCCCGCTGCGTCGCAGCTATCCTCCCCACGAGGGGGAGGGTAGGCACTCAGGCCGCGCAGACTTCGCGGATCGAGCTTTCCAGGATGTCGAGCGCCTCGTTCATGACGTTGTCCTGGATGGTGATCGGGGCGAGGAAGCGGATGACGTTGCCGTAGACGCCGCAGGTCAGCAGGATCAGGCCCTTGTCGAGCGCCTTCAGCCGGATGGCGTTGGCGATCTCGGCCGACGGCAGGCCTTTCTTGACGTCGTTGAACTCGACCGCGTTCATGAAGCCGAGGCCACGGATGTCGACAATCTCAGGCACGTCGTCGCGGATCGCCGACAGGCGCTGCTTCAGCCGGGCGCCGAGCGCGTTGGCGCGGTCGCAGAGCTTTTCGTCCTCGATCACATCAAGCACGGCGTGTGCTGCAGCGACACCGATCGGGCTGCCGCCATAGGTGCCGCCGAGGCCGCCGGGACCGGGTGCATCCATGATTTCGGCGCGGCCGGTGACCGCCGACAGCGGGAAGCCGCCGGCCAGGCTTTTCGCCATGGTGGTGATATCCGCCGCGACTTCGTGATGATCCATGGCGAACATCTTGCCGGTGCGGGCAAAGCCGGTCTGCACCTCGTCGGCGATCAGAAGCATGCCGTGCTGGTCACAGAGCTTGCGCAGCGCGGTCAGGAATTCGCGTGGCGCATCGTAGAAGCCGCCCTCGCCCTGGACCGGCTCGATGATGATGGCAGCTACACGGGCCGGATCGACATCGGCCTTGAACAGTCTGTCGAGCGCCGCCAGCGAATCCGCAACCGAGATGCCATGCAGCGGCACCGGGAACGGCGCATGGTAGACGTCGGCCGGCATGGCGCCGAAGCCGACCTTGTAGGGCACGACCTTGCCGGTCAGCGCCATGCCCATGAAGGTGCGGCCGTGGAAGCCGCCTGCGAAGGCGATGACGGCCTGGCGGCCGGTGGCGTTGCGGGCGATCTTGATGGCGTTCTCCACCGCCTCGGCGCCGGTGGTGACGAAGATCGTCTTTTTCTCGAACTTGCCGGGCAACATGGCGTTCAGCCGTTCGGCGAGCCGGACATAGCTCTCATAGGGCACCACCTGATGGCAGGTGTGGGTGAAGCGATCGAGTTGCGCCTTGACCGCTTCGATCACCTTGGGATGGCGATGGCCGGTGTTGACGACGGCGATGCCCGAGGAGAAGTCGATATAGCGGCGGCCCTCGACGTCCCAGATCTCCGAATTCTCGGCGCGGTCCGCGTAGATCTGCGTCGTCATGCCGACGCCGCGCGAAATCGACTGGTTCTTCCGTTCGGAAATGGCTGCGTTCTTCATTTCATCCCTCATCGGGCCGGCGCCCGTTCTCGTTTGATGATTGCCAAGGCCCTTCTGACCTTATTTCACGTTTTGCTCAAGTTGGCACGGTCGCCCGGCGATTGGGCCTGTCACCTGTGCGGGGTGCTTCGACAGCCGGATACACGTACGAGACAGGTTTCCTTTTCCTTGGGATCGATTATCCTCCTGACGTCTGTGACAGCTCACCCGTCATGAGCGGTTCGGATCGGTGAGGGACCCATGAGCAGGAACGTGACTTCGTCCGCCCCGCAGCCCCCGGCCTCCGGTTTTTTTTCGTTTTCCCCAATCCTTCTCATCTGTGCGATCGCGCCGCTCATTCTGGCCGGCTGCCAGAAGCAGGAGGCGGCCGCCAAGAAACTGCCGATCATGGTGCGCACCGAGACGGTGGCGGTGGCCGACTATGCGCCGAGGACCTCGCTGACCGGCGTGATCGCGGCGCGCACGCTGAACAATCTGTCGTTCCGTGTCGGCGGCCGCGTCGCCGAACGTCTCGTCGATGTTGGTCAGCATGTCGACAAGGATGCTGTGCTTGCCCGTATCGATCCGCAGGAGCAGGAATCCGATTTGCGCTCGGCGCAGGCCGACCTCGATGCCGCGCAGGCGCAGCTGACCCAGGCCGCCGCCGCCTTCGAACGGCAAAAGACGCTGCTTGCTCAGGGCTTTACCACAAGGCGCGACTATGATTCGGCCGACCAGGCGCAGAAAGTGGCGCAAGGCAGTGTCGAGCAGGCGCAAAGCGCGCTTTCCAATGCCAGGGAAAACCTCTCCTTCACCGAGCTGAAGGCAGGTGCGGCCGGCGTGATCACCGCCCGCCAGGTCGAGGCCGGGCAGGTGGTGCAGGCGGCGCAGACCGTCTTCACCATCGCCGAGGACGGCGACCGCGACGCGGTGTTCAACGTCCAGGAGACGCTGGTCGCCAAGACAGCGCCATCGCCTTCGGTGACGATTACACTGCTGGCCGACCCGCAGGTAAAGGCGACAGGCAAGGTTCGCGAAGTCTCGCCGGCGGTCGATCCGGCTTCGGGTTCGGTCCGGGTCAAGGTCGGCATTGCCGACACGCCGGCCGGCATGCCCCTCGGAGCCACCGTCATCGGCTCGGTCAACGCCATACCGGCGAAAGCGGTCATCCTGCCCTGGCAGGCGCTGACCTCGATCGAGGGCAAGCCGGCCGTCTGGGTGGTCGATCCCTCGACCAAGGCGGTGGCAACAGCCCTGGTCAATGTGCTGGCCTTCGATTCCGGCGTGGTCGTCGTCGACAAGGGACTGGAGGCCGGGCAGAGCGTCGTCACCGCCGGCGGCCAGCTGCTCAGCCCCGGACAGACGGTCGAGATCTCGGGAGCAGCACAATGAGGCGGTGTATCCTGTCTTTTGCACCTGCCCTGGTTGCACTGGCGACACTCACTGCCTGTTCGAAGTCGGAGGAAAAGCCGCCCGAGATCATTCGGCCGGTGCTGTCGATGGTGATCGAGCTGCAGACGACGCAGACCTTCGGCTTTGCCGGCTCCATCGAGCCGCAGGTCAGCGCCGACCTCGCCTTCCGGCTGCTCGGGCGGGTCGTCTCGCGCGACGTCAAGGTCGGCGATATCGTCAGCAAGGGCACGACGATCGCCACGCTCGATCCGACGGCGCTCGAACTTGCGGTACAGGCGGCCAAGGCCGAACTCTCCAATGCAGAGGCGCAATTCGCCAACGCCGCCGCCAGCGAGGACCGCCAGCGCCAATTGCTTGCCGCGGCCAACACCTCGCAGGCCGTGTTCGATGCCGCGCAGCAGGCGAGGCAAGCGGCTGAAGCCGGCGTCGAGCGGGCCAAGGCGGCCCTTGCCAAATCGCAGGAGCAGTTGGGCTATGCCCGGCTGTTCTCGGACTTCGACGGCGTCGTCACCGCGACCGGTGCCGAGGTCGGCCAGACGGTTTCGGCCGGCCAGACGATCGTCACCGTGGCGCGTTCCGACCTGCGCGAAGCGGTGGTCGACATTCCCGACCAGCTGACCGGCGATCTCGCCGTCGGCACGCCGTTCGAGGTCATCCTGCAATCGCTGCCGTCCATCCAGACAAAGGCGACATTGCGCGAGATCGCGCCGCAGGCCGATGCTTCGACCCGCAGCCGTCGCGTCCGGCTGACGCTCACCGATCCGCCGCAGGCCTTCCGGCTCGGCTCGACGGTGACGGCGACACGCGTGGCAAAAGTGGCGGCAACGATTGAGCTGCCGCTGTCGGCGCTGCTGCAGAAGAATGGCGGCGACAAGGTCTGGATCGTCGATGAGAAGACATCGAGCGTCTCGACGCGCGACATCAAGATCGCGTCGAAGAACGGCGCCAGCTTCATCGTCGCCGAAGGGCTCGAAGCGGGGATGCGCGTCGTCACCGCCGGTGTCCACAGCCTGGTGGAGGGCCAGAAGGTCAAAATCCCGCAAGGAGGAGCGTCATGAAGGGGTTCAACCTCTCCGACTGGGCGCTCAACCACCGCTCGCTGGTGTGGTACTTCATGCTGGTCTTCGTCGTCGCCGGCATCTTCGCCTACCTCAATCTCGGCCGCGAGGAAGATCCGAACTTCACCATCAAGACCATGGTCATCCAGGCCAACTGGCCGGGCGCCTCTGTCAATGAGACGGTGCGGCAAGTCACCGACCGCATCGAAAAGAAGCTCGAGGAACTCGACAGCCTCGACTTCACCCGCTCAGTCACCACGGCGGGCAAGACCGTCATCTTCGTCAACCTGAAGGACACCACCAAGGCGCGCGATGTCGCTGCGAACTGGACCCAGGTTCGCAACATGGTCGACGACATCTGGGCGCAGTTTCCGCAAGGCGTGCAGGGGCCGTTCTTCAACGACCGCTTCGGCGACGTCTTCGGCAACATCTACGCCTTCACTTCGGACGGGCTGAGCCCGCGCCAGTTGCGCGACTATGTCGAGGATGTCAGGACCCAGATCCTGACCGTACCCAATGCCGGCAAGGTCGATCTGGTCGGCGCGCAGGACGAAGCCATCTATCTCGAATTCTCGACCCGCCAGATCGCAGCCCTCGGCCTCAACCAGCAGGCGATCGTGAAGAGCCTGCAAGACCAGAACGCCATCACGCCGTCGGGCGTCATCGAATCCGGACCTGAGCGCGTCTCCGTGCGCGTCGGCGGCCAGTTCACTTCAGAAGAGAGCCTGCGCGGCATCAATCTGCGCGTGAACGACCGCTTCTTCCGGCTGAGCGACGTGGCGACGATCGGGCGCGGCTATGCCGACCCGCCAACGGCGCTGTTCCGCTTCAACGGCCAGGACGCCATCGGACTCGCCATCGGCATGAAGCCGAATGCTAATCTGCTCGAATTCGGCGCGGCGCTCGAGAAGAAAATGGACGAGGTGCTGGCCGACCTTCCGGTCGGCGTCGGCGTGCATCTGGTCGCCGACCAGCCGGTGATCGTGGAGGAAGCGGTTTCGGGCTTCACCCAGGCGCTGTTTGAGGCTGTCGCCATCGTGCTCGCCGTGTCCTTCATCAGCCTCGGCATGCGTGCCGGCTTCGTCGTGGCGCTGTCGATCCCGCTGGTGCTGGCTATCACTTTCACGGTCATGGCCTATCTCGGCATCTCGCTGCAGCGCATCTCGCTGGGAGCTCTGATCATCGCGCTCGGGCTGCTGGTCGACGACGCCATGATCGCGGTCGAGATGATGGTGGCGCGGCTGGAGGTCGGCGACAATCTGCGCAAGGCGGCGACCTATGTCTACACCTCAACCGCGTTCCCGATGCTGACCGGCACGCTGGTGACGGTCGCCGGCTTCATCCCGATCGGCCTCAACAACAGCGCCGCCGGCGAATACACGTTTACGCTGTTCGTCGTCATAGCGGTGTCGCTGCTGGTATCATGGATCGTGGCGGTGCTTTTCGCGCCGCTGCTCGGCGTCACCATCCTGCCGGCGACGATGAAGCAAAAGCACGAGCAACCGGGACGCTTCACCAGTCTGTTCCGGCGTGTGCTGGTCGGCTCCGTGCGGTATCACTGGCTAACCATCATCGTCACGATCTTGTTGTTTGCCGGCTCGATAGCCGGCTTCGGCCTTGTGCAGCAGCAGTTCTTTCCGCCTTCGGACCGGCCGGAATTGATCGTCGACTGGAACCTGCCGCAGAATTCGTCGATCACCGAGACGCGCGACCAGATCGAGCGTTTCGAAGGCCGCGCGCTGGCCGGCAATCCCGACATCGACCATTTCTCGTCCTATATCGGCCAGGGCGCGGTGCGCTTCCTGCTCGCCTTCGACGTGCAGCCGGCCAATCCCTATTTCGGCCAAACCGTCATAGTCACCAAGAGCATCGAAGCCCGCAACCGGCTGAAGCCGCAACTGGAGAAGCTGCTGCGCGAGGAGTTCGTCGGCACCGATGCTTTCGTCAAGCCGCTGGAACTCGGGCCTCCGGTCGGCCGCCCGGTGCAGTACCGCGTCGGCGGACCGGACATCCAAACGGTGCGCGATCTGGCGCAGCAATTTGCCGGCCTGATCTCGGTCAACACGAAGTTGGCGGCGCCGACCTTCGACTGGAACGAGCCGCAGCGCGTGCTGAGGGTCGACGTGCTGCAGGACAAGGCGCGGCAACTCGGCATCACCTCGTCCGACATCGCCAGCGCGCTGAACAGCACGGTCGGCGGCGCAACCATCACCCAGGTGCGCGACGCCACCTATCTGATCAATGTCGTCGCCCGCTCGCGCGAGGCCGAACGCGGCTCGATCGACACGCTGCAGAACATGCAACTGCCGACCGGCAATGGCGAGGCGATCCCGCTCGCGGCGGTCGCCAACTTCCGCTACGACCTCGAACAGCCGACGGTGTGGCGGCGCAACCGCATTCCCACGATCACCGTGCGCGCCGGCCTGGTCGGTGATGTGCTGCCGGCAACCGTCGTCAACGAATTGAAGCCGTCGGTCGACGCCTTCATCGCCAAGCTGCCGCCAGGCTATTCGGTCGCCACCGCCGGCTCGGTCGAGGAAAGCGCCAAAAGCCAGGGACCGATCGCCGCCGTAGTGCCGCTGATGCTGTTCGTCATGGCGACCATCCTGATGATCCAGCTGCAGAGCTTCCAGCGCCTGTTCCTAGTGGTGGCTGTAGCGCCGCTCGGCCTGATCGGCGTGGTGGCGGCGCTGGTGCCGAGCGGCGCGCCGCTCGGCTTCGTCGCCATTCTGGGCGTGCTGGCGCTGATCGGCATCCTGATCCGCAACTCGGTGATCCTGATCGTGCAGATCGAGGATCTCGTCGCGGAGGGCAAGGATCGATGGGCAGCGGTGATCGAGGCGACCGAGCATCGCATGCGGCCGATCGCGCTGACGGCCGCCGCCGCCAGCCTGGCGCTGATCCCGATTGCGCGCGAAGTGTTCTGGGGGCCGATGGCCTACGCCATGATGGGCGGCATCATCGCCGGCACCGCGATCACGCTGCTGTTTTTGCCGGCGCTTTATGTGACGTGGTTCCGGATCAAGGAACCGAAGGGGCAAGATAGCGCGGTCCCGGAAGACGTCGCCGCTGTAGCGTAGGTCAAGGTCGAGTTCCTTCGCGCCCCCCTCTGTCCTGCCGGACATCTCCCCCAACAAGGAGGGAGATCGGCAACTTCGGCGCCGCGCTGATCATGCAAAACCCTGGCGATTGGCGAAAGCTGCGGCAACAGCTAATCTCCCCACCCGTGGGGGAGATGTCCGGCAGGACAGAGGGGGGCGCGACAGAACGGTACGCGAACCCTATCAGCCCCGCACAAACCCCTCGCTCGCCCTGAGGAGGTTCCGCGTGTAATCCTTCTCCACGCGGTGCCCGATCAGCTGGCTCGCGGTCAGATTTTCCACTGCCTCGCCGTTCTGCATCACCATCAGCCGCTCGCACATATGGGTGATGATGGCGAGGTCGTGGCTGACCATCAGGAAGGTCAGCTTGCGGCGCCGCCTCACCTCTTCCAGCAGGTTCAGCACCTCGGCCTGCACCGAGGCGTCGAGTGCCGAGGTCGGCTCGTCGAGCAGCAGGATCGAGGGTTCGAGGATGAGTGCGCGGGCAATGGCGACGCGCTGGCGCTGGCCGCCTGATAATTGGTGCGCGTAGCGGAAGCGGAAACCGTTGCCGAGACCGACCTCGTCCAATGCACGCTGGATGCGCAGTTCGCCGTCGGGAAAGCCGTGAATGGCGAGCGGTTCCTGCAACAGGCGGTCGACGGTTTGGCGCGGATGCAACGAGCCATACGGGTCCTGGAAGACCATCTGAACTTCGCGATAGAAGGCCTTGTCGCGGCGGGCGCCGAGTGTCTTGCCATTGACGGTGACGGTGCCGGACGCGGCCGGTACAAGGCCAGCGATTGCTTTCAGGAGCGTCGACTTGCCGGAGCCGCTCTCGCCGACCAGGCCGAAGGATTCGCCTGACTTCACCTCAAGGCTGGCACCCTTCAGCGCGCGAAAACGGTCGAACACCACCTCCAGCCCATCGATGGAAATGGCTGGCGTCATGCCGCCCACTCCGGCTTGCGGTCGAGCACCGGCAGCGGATGGCGTTCGTAGCCGATCCTTGGCATGCAGTTGAGCAGGCCGCGCGTGTAGGGATGCTGGGCGTCGCGCAGTTCAGACGCCTTGAGCTGCTCGACCACCTTGCCCGCATACATGACGACGACGCGGTCGCAGAAGGAGGAAACCAGGCGCAGATCGTGCGAGATGAAGATCAGCCCCATGCCGCGTTCGGCAACCAGCCGGTCGAGGATGCCGAGGACGTCAAGCTGCACGGTGACGTCGAGCGCCGAGGTCGGCTCGTCGGCGATCATCAGTTCCGGCCCGGCGATCAGCATCATGGCGATCATGGCGCGCTGGCCCATGCCGCCGGAGACTTCGTGCGGATGCAGGTCGAAGACACGGGCCGGATCGCGGATCTGCACGGCTTCCAGCATGGCAAGCGCGCGGTCGCGCGCTTCGGCCTTCGACACTTTCTCATGCGTGCGTAGCGTCTCGACGATCTGGCGGCCGATGCTCATCACCGGGTCGAGCGAGTATTTCGGGTCCTGCAGGATCATGGCGATGCGGTTTCCCCGCAACGCCCGGCGCTGGCGGGCCGGCATGGCCAACAGGTCTGCGCCATCGAAGGCGAGTTTCCTGGCCGAGACACGCGCCTGCGGCGGCGTCAGGCCCATGATGGCGCGGCCGGTCTGCGACTTGCCGGACCCGCTTTCGCCGACAATGCCCAGCCGCTCGCGGCCAAGGGAGAACGAGACGCCGCGCACCGCCTGGACCAGTCCGGTGCGGGTCGGGAAATCGACGCGCAGATCGTCGACGTCGAGAAGCGGGCCGCTCATTGGTCACCACTCCGGGGATCGAGCGCATCGCGTAGCCCATCGCCGAGCAGGTTGAAGCCGAGGCTGACGATGAGGATGGCGAAGCCCGGCGCGCCGGCCACCCACCATTGGTCGAGAACGAAGCGGCGGCCGGACGCAATCATTGTGCCCCATTCCGGCAGCGGCGGCTGCGCGCCGAGGCCGAGGAAGCCGAGACCGGCGGCGGTCAGGATGATGCCGGCCATGTCGAGCGTCACCCGGATGATCAGCGAGGAGATGCAGAGCGGCATGATGTGGCGCAGCACGATGCGGAAGGGCGAAGCGCCCATCAGCTGCACCGCCTTGATGTAATCCGAATTGCGCACGGTCAGCGTTTCCGCGCGCGCGATGCGGGCATAAGGCGGCCACGACGTGATGGCGATGGCCAGCACCGCGTTCTCGATGCCAGGTCCCAGTGCTGCAACGAAGGCCAGCGCCAGGATCAGCTTGGGGAAGGCGAGGAAAATGTCGGTGATGCGCATCAGGATGGCGTCGGTCCAGCCCCCGGCATAGCCGGCGACGGTCCCGACGAGGAGGCCGATGGGCGCGGCGATGATGGCGACGAGAATGACGACATAGAGCGTCCAGCGCGAACCGTAGAGAATACGGGAATAGATGTCGCGGCCGAGATCGTCTGTGCCGAACCAGTGGGCGCTGCTCGGTGCCGAAAGGCGCGCATTCTTCAGGTCGCCGATGGTTGGCGAATAGGGCGCCAGCACATCTGCAAAGGCCGCCACGACCAGCAGCGCGATGATGATCAAGAGGCCGAGGAACGCCAGCCTGTTAGCGGAAAAACGCTGCCAGGCAACATAGGCGCGGCCGAGCCTTGCCTGCATGCGCGAGGCCGGCCGCTCGCTGAGCAGCCACTCGCGACGGCTCTGGATGGTCTGGACGCTCATCGGACCTTGGTCCTCGGATCGAGCACTTTGTAGAGCAGGTCGGACAGGAGATTGATGCCGATGAACACCGAGCCGATAACGATGGTGCCGCCCAGCACGGCGTTCATGTCGGCATTCTGCAGCGAATTGGTGATGTAGAGGCCGATGCCCGGCCAGGAGAACACCGTCTCGGTCAGCACCGAGCCTTCGAGCAGCCCGGCATAGGACAGCGCGATCACGGTCACCATCGGCACGGCGGCGTTGCGCAGCGCATGGCCCCAGATGATGCGGGTCTCGGACAGGCCTTTGGCGCGCGCGGCAACGATGTATTCCTGCGACAGCTCGTTCAACATGAAGGAGCGCGTCATGCGGCTGATATAGGCAAGCGAGAAATAGCCGAGCAGTCCTGCCGGCAGGATAATGTGGCGGTAGGCGTCGTAGAAGACGTCCCACTGGCCCTGCATGGCCGCGTCGAGAAGATAGAAGCCGGTGATCGGCGTGAAAGTGTATTCGTAGACGACGTCGAGACGTGCCGGGAACGCCACCCATTGCAGCTTGGCGTAGAACAGCACGAGCCCCAGAAGCCCGATCCAGAAGATCGGCACGGAATAGCCGATCAGGCCAATGACACGCACGATCTGGTCGATGAGACTGCCGCGTTTAACCGCGGCCAGCACGCCGAGCGGCACGCCGATGACCGAACCGATCAGCGTGCCCAAAGTCGCGAGTTCGATGGTTGCCGGAAAGGCGCGACGGATGTCGGTCATGACCGGATTGGTAGTCAGTACCGAAGTGCCGAAATCCCCATTCAGCGCATTCTTCACGTAGATATAGAACTGCTCGATCAACGGCAGGTCGAGGCCCATTTCGCGGCGCGTACGCTCGACGACGTTGGCCGGCGCGCGGTCGCCCAGCACCGCCAGAACCGGATCGATCGGGATGACGCGGCCAATGAAGAAGGTGACCGCGAGAAGACCAAGATAGGTCGTCACCGCAATGACCAGGAAGCGGCCGATCGCCGATGCAAGGGCGACGGCGCGGGCGCTGCCGCGCCCTGCCGCCGTCTCGTTTTGAATCGCGCTCATGCGGCGCGTTTGCCGGCGCTATTCCTTGGAAACCGGTCCGACAAAGTTGGTGTCGAAGCTCGGACCGAGTGCAAAGCCCTTGAGGTTCTTGCGCAGGCCCGCGACTTCCAGCTGCTGGTGGATGATGACGAAGGGGCTGGTGTCGAGGATCTTCTTTTCAAGGTCCTGATATATCGCAGCGCGCTTGCCCGCATCCTTTTCCAGCAGGGCTTCTTCCGTCTCCTTCGTCAGGTCCGGAATGTCCCAGGAATTGCGCCAGGCCAGCGTGTGCGACTTGCCGGCATCCGAATTGTCCGGGTTCGAGGCGAAGGTCTGGGCATTGGAATTCGGATCGAAATAGTCCTGGCCCCAATTGCCGATATAGATGTCGTGGTTGCGGGCGCGGTATTTGGTCAGCGTCTGCTTGCCGTCGCCGGGAATGATCTCCAGCTTGATCCCGGCCTGGCCCAGCGTCTGCTGGATCGATTCCGCCATGCCGGTGGTCGGCTGGCCGGTGCGCACGTCCATGGTGACGCTGAAACCATCCGCCAGGCCGGCCTTGGCCAGCAGGTCCTTGGCCTTGGCGACGTCGAGCTTGAACGGATTTTCGTCCAGCTCGCCCAGCACGCCCTTGGGCAGGAAGGTCTGGTGGATCTCGCCGATGCCCTTGAGGATGGTCGATCCCAGCGCATCGTAGTCGACCAGATATTTGAAGGCCTGGCGAACCTCGGGCTTGGCGAGGTTCGGGTTCTTCTGGTTGAGACTGATGTAGTAGACCGTGCCCTTCGGCGCGCTGGTGGTGGTCAGATCGGCGTTTTTGGCGATGGCGTCGAGGTCGTTCGGCTCAAGGTTGCGGGCAACGTCGATGTCGCCGGCTTCGAGCGCCAGGCGTTGGGCCGAGCTTTCCTTCATGTTGCGATAGATGACGCGGGCAAGCTTGGCCTTTTCGCCGTAATAATTGTCGTTGCGCTCCATGACGACGGCTTCGTTGGCGCGCCATTCGCGGAGCTTGTAGGCGCCCGACCCGGCATAGCCGGTCTTCAGCCAGGCATTGCCGAAGTCATTGTCCCATTTGTAGTCGGCGCTCGGCGTAACCGCGGCGACATGTTCCTTGACCAGCTTGGCGTCGACGACCGAAGCAACGGTTGCCGACAGGCAGTTCAGCACGAAGCTTGGCGCATAGGCCTTGTCGACGGTGAACTGGAAGGTGGTGTCATCGACGGCCTTGGCCTTGTCGGTGACGTTGTCGCCGGTGATGCCGAACTGGCCGATGATAAAGGCCGGGCTCTTGTCCAGCTTGACGGCGCGCTCGAACGAGTAAGCGACGTCAGCCGCGGTGACCGGATTGCCGGAGGCGAATTTCAGACCCGGCTTGAGCTTGAAGGTGTAGATCAGGGCGTCGTCGGAAACGCTCCAGCTTTCGGCAAGGTCGCCCTTGACCTTGGAGGTGTCGCTGAGGTCGAGGCGGACCAGCAGGTCATAGGTGTTGCCGGTGACCTCGGCGGTCGACAGTTCGAACGCCTCGCCCGGATCCATGGTGATGATGTCGTCGATGGCGAAACCCTCGACCAGCGTGTCGGCGGGCGTCACGGCGAAGGCGGGCGCTACAAGCAACGCCGACAGCGCTGCTCCTGCGAGCAATGCGCGAGAGCGTAGAGCAAACTTTTCCAACATCATGATGATCGTTCCCTGTTTTGTTGATTGTTGACCCAGAGTTCCCGGCTCTGGGCCGCAGTGTTCTTTCGAGGCTGCGTATCGCCGCCGACCGGCTACCGTCGTGGTTTTTGTCCAGTTGGTCAACACCATATCCGGCGGCTTTCGAACCGACAATGCGCATTTGCACGACAAACAGACTTGGCAGTTGGTGTAGCCCGGCGACCGCGCGGCGCCGGCTAAATTCCTCGGAAAAAGCGGCGAAGTTTCAGCTACTTGAGGGCAGCGACCAGATCGGCGTCGGGAAAGCAGGTGGCGGCGCGGCCGCTCTTTTCCTGCCAGCTGCCGATCGAACGGCGGGTCTTGAAGCCGGGCAGGCCGTCGGCGCTGCCGACGTCGTAGCCCTTGGCCTCCAGCGCCCGTTGCAGCGCGGCGATGTCGGAGCGGTGCAGGCCACCGACCGGACCCCAACTGCCGGCGAAGGTCGCATCGCCATGGGCGATGCGGTCGGCGCCATGGCCGATGAACAGGGCGTAGAGGTCGCTGGTGTTGTATTCTTTCAGCACATAGAAATTGGGCGTCGCGATGAAGGCCGGTCCGCTGCGCCCGGCCGGCATGAGCAGAAAGCCTTCAGACTTCAGTTCGCTGGCCGGAAACGCCTTGCCGCCGACACGGCTGATGCCCATCGCCGCCCAGGCTGAGATTTTCTTGCCCTGGTCGGGACCTTCGAGCGAGCAGGAGACACTCCCGGGCACCGTCACCTCGAAACCCCAGCCACGCCCCTTCACCCAGCCATAGTGGACGAGATAGTTGGCAATCGAGGCCAGCACGTCCGGGGTCGAATTCCAGATGTCGGGCCGGCCGTCGCCGTCGAAATCGACGGCATGCTTCAGGAACGACGTCGGCATGAATTGCGGCTGGCCGAGCGCGCCGGCCCAGGACGATTTCATGGCGCCGACCGGCGCCAGGCCGCGCTCTACGATTTCGAGCGCGGCCAGGGTTTCGGTGCGGAAAAAATCCTTCTTGGTCGACATGAACGCCTTGGTGCCGAGCACTTCGAAAGCGTCGTAAGGCATCTTCGCCGCGCCGAAGCCGGTTTCGCGACCCCAGATCGCCAGCAGCACCTCGCCCGGCACGCCGTAGCGTTTCTCGATGGCGGCCAGCGTCTTGGTGTTGGCCGCCTCGCGCGTGCGCCCACCTGATGTGACGGCACGAACCGTCTTTTCGGCGAAATAGGCGCCGGGCGAACCGAACTCAGCCTGATGCTGCTTCTGCGGGGTTTTGGGCTTTTCGCCGGGTGGGAGGAGGTCCGGCAATTTGAGGTTCGGCTTCACACCGTCGAAGGCGGCGTCGAAGGTTTTCCTGGAGATGCCTTTGGTCTGGGCTTCCGGCCAGAGATCGGTCTGCAGCCAGGCGCGGAACTGGTCGTCGATTTTTGTGGCCGAGGCGGGGGAGAGGAAGGAAAAGCTTAGTGCGGCAAAGAGAAAGAGAAAGCCGAACACACCAAGGTGGCGTTCCTTCACACCCCCCTCTGTCCTGCCGGACATCTCCCCCGCAAGGGGGGAGATAGGCAAAATTGATGTCGCGCTCTTTCTTGCAACCGTGGAGATTGGCGAAAGCGGCGATGACATCTGATCTCCCCCCTTGCGGGGGAGATGTCCGGCAGGACAGAGGGGGGTGTGACGGAACGCGATCATTTCAGAAGCATCCCCGCCAATCGTGTCAAAACGCCGTCCGAGAGCGCAGAGCCGCTGCAAGGGTACCCTCATCGAGATAGTCCAACTCACCGCCGACCGGCACGCCATGTGCCAGCCTTGTCACCTTGACTTCAAACCCGGAGAGTTGGTCGGTGAGGTAATGCGCCGTCGTCTGGCCCTCCACCGTGGCGTTGACGGCAAGGATCACCTCCTTGACCTCTCCGCCGGCAACACGGTCTACCAGCGAGCGGATGTTGAGCTGTTCGGGGCCGATGCCATCGAGCGGCGACAACGTGCCGCCGAGCACGTGGTAGCGCACGTTCATGGCCGCCGCCCGCTCCAGCGCCCAGAGGTCCGATACATCCTCGACGACGATCAGCGTGGCGGCGTCGCGGCGCGGATCGGTGCAGATCATGCAGGGATCCGCCGTATCGACATTGCCGCAGGTCGTGCAGATACGCACCTTGTCCGCCGCCTCGCCCATGGCCGCGGCGAGCGGCGACAAAAGCTGCTCCTTCTTTTTGATCAGATGCAGTGCGGCGCGCCGCGCCGAACGCGGCCCGAGCCCCGGCACCTTGGCCAGGAGCTGGATCAGGCGTTCGATCTCGGGACCGGCGATTCGCTTGGACATCGCATTGATCTAGGATTTTTCGACGCGGTTTGAAACACGCCACACATGCAAACGGCCCACCATACTGCCATGGCGGGCCGTGAGACGCTCTTTGTTCTAAAACCTCAGTAGGCTGAAGCCGGCCGGGTCTGGTTGGCAATCATCGCGCCGATGGCGTCGGTGTTCTCAGGTGTCGACTGGAAGCCCATCGACGCTTCCTGCGACGCTGACGGCACCGAGGTGATGTAGCGGGCGTTCAGCGTGCCGCCGAAACGCGAGGCATCCGGCTCGGCCATCGGCTCCTGCATCGCCACTACCGTCTGCTTGGCAGCGACGCGGCCGCTCTTTGCCGGCGCTGCGGCAGCCGTCACATAGGTCTGGTCGGCTGGAGCGGCGATTGCCTGGGCCGCGCGAGACGCAGCGGCCTGCTTGGCAGGATCGGGACGGACAATCGTCTTCACCACCGGCTCGGCGTAAGCCACCTGCACCGGCGCTTCAGGCACAGGCGCACGCGGCGTCGCGGAGGCAACCATGGTCGTGCCTTCATCCGGCAGCGGCTGCCAGTTGCGGCCGCGCTTCTCGTAGAAGGCGTTGCCGCCGGCAACCATGGTGTAATGCATGTTCTTGTAGGGGAACTTCAGGCCGGCCGTGTGGAAGTACATCGTGTTCTTCAGCTTGGCCTTGCGCTCGCCCTTGAGTACGGCTTCGGCGGCTTCCTCGACGTCGGGCATCGCCTTGGAATTCATCGGCCGCGTCATCACGCCTGGCGCGAACTGGCCCGGTTCGCCGACGACCTCGCAAATGGTGCTGCCATGGTTGCCGGAGCGCAGCCGGTTCATCACCACTGTGCCGACGGCGATCATGCCGTCGCGGCTCGAGCGGTTGGATTCGAAGAACATCGCCCGTTCCAGGCATTCCTTCTCCTTCGGCGTGTGGCCATAGGCGCGCGTCGAGAGGAAGCTGGGGGTGATGGCGTCAGTCAGGCTGGCGACCGACATGCCGTGGGAAGAAGTGGTCTGGCTGCAACCCGCCAGAAACAGGGGGGAAGAGATGATGCCGAGCAACAGCGGCGTCTTCCATCGCGTCGCGATCAACAAAAGTGCCTCATTTTCCAGATGCCACCCGTCCCGAGATGTGGCAAGAATGAGACTCTTAAAGGCAAAAAGATGGCTAAAGGATTAGCATTCGTGCAGCATAGGTAAAACTTTATAAATGCCCGGATATGTCCGCGTGAGCAAAGCCGGGGAAAGTCTTAACAATAGCCCCTGCAGCCGATTTCCGTTCATAATCAATTAACTGGTGGAGCCGGCTCAGAACGGCAATTTCATTCCGGGCGGGATCGGCAAGCCTGCAGTCAGCGCCTTGGTCTTCTCCTGCATAATCTGCTCGACCTTATTTTTGGCGTCATTGTGAGCGGCCAGAAGCAGGTCTTCGAGGATCTCGACGTCGTCCTCCTTGAACAGCGATGGATCGATCTTCAACGACTTCATCTCGAACTTGCCGGTCAGCGTGACGTTGACCAGGCCGCCGCCGGCCTGCCCGCTTGCTTCAAGCGTGGCGATCTCGTCCTGCATGGCCTGGAACTTGGCCTGCATTTCCTTCGCCTTGCCCATCAGGCCGAGAAGATCTTTCATGGTCGGGTCCTTTGCCGATTCGTGCTGTGGTCAGTTTTCGTCGTCGTCGGATAGCGGCTCGACCGGCACTTCGGTCTTGTCCGTGTCGACTTCCGGCGCATCGGGAATTCGCACGTCGATGATCTTGGCGCCGGGAAAACGCGCCAGGATGGCGGCCACCGTCGGATCGCTTTTCGCATCGGAGAAAGCGGTCTCGCGCTTGGTCGATTCCATCTCGGCCAGAGTCTGGCCGCCCTCTTCCTTCGACAGCGACACCAGCCAGTTGCGGCCGGTCCAGGCGCGCAGCTTGGCGGTCAGCTCGTTGAGCAGCATCTTCGGCGCATCGTCGGTCAGGCTGACGTCGATGCGCCCAGGTTCGATGCGCACCAGGCGCACGCAACGCTTGACCTGTACCTTGAAGGCCATGTCGCGCTGTTGGTCTGCAAGGGCGACGATGTCGGCCAGCGATTTCACCGGCACCGGCGGCGTTTCGACCACCGGCTCGGGTGCTGCAACGAAGCTCGCCGGCAACGGTTCGGGCTCGACCAGCCGCATGGTCTGCGCGCCGCTGCCCCCGGAATTCGGCATGCGCGACTGGGCCACGGCACTTGCGCCGCCATTGCCTGGTGCTGCCGGGCCGGGGCTGGCCGGCGCTCCGTTCGGACGCGGCGTGCCGCTCGAAACGTAGGCACCGCTCTCCAGCGATTTCAGCGCCTCGTCCAGCGTCGGCAGGTCGGCGGCATGGGCCAGCCGGATCAGCACCATTTCACCGGCACTGACCGGGCGGTTGGAAGACTGCACCTCTGGGATGCCTTTCAACAGCATCTGCCAGGTCCGCGACAGCACCTTGACCGACAGCGTCTTGGCGAAGTCGGCGCCGCGCCGGCGCTCGTCCTCGGACAGAGAGGCATCGTCGGCAGCTGTCGGCACGAAGCGCAGCCGGGTGACGAGATGGTTGAATTCGGCCAGATCGGTGAGCACCGCGGCCGGATCGGCGCCGGTGTCATACTGGGCGCGGAATTCGGCCAGCGCTGAGGCGACGTCGCCTTTCATCACATGTTCGAACAGGTCGACGATGCGGGCGCGGTCGGCCAGCCCCAGCATGGCGCGCACCGCCTCGGCACTGACGGCGCCGCCGCCATGGGCGATCGCCTGGTCGAGGATGGAGAGCGAATCGCGGGCCGAACCTTCTGCGGCGCGTGCGATCATCGCCAATGCGTCGTCGTCGACCGAAATGCCTTCCTTGCCGGCAATCGAGAAGAGATGCGCAACCAGCGCGCCGGCATCGATGCGCCTCAAATCGAAGCGCTGGCAGCGTGACAGGACGGTGATCGGCACCTTGCGGATTTCGGTGGTGGCGAAAATGAATTTGACGTGCGGCGGCGGCTCTTCCAGCGTCTTCAGCAGGCCGTTGAAGGCCTGGGTGGAGAGCATGTGCACTTCGTCGATGATGTAGACCTTGTAGCGCGCCGACACCGGGGCATAGCGCACACGCTCGATAATGTCCCTGATGTCGTCGATGCCTGTGTGCGATGCCGCGTCCATCTCGATGACGTCGACATGGCGGCCTTCCATGATTGCCTGGCAATGCTCGCCCAAAACGGCAAGGTCGACCGATGGCTGGTCGACTGTCGGCGTCTTGTAGTTGAGCGCTCGCGCCAGGATGCGCGCCGTCGTCGTCTTGCCGACGCCGCGCACGCCGGTCAGCATCCAGGCCTGGGCGATGCGGCCGGTGGAGAAAGCGTTGGTCAGGGTGCGGACCATCGGCTCCTGGCCGATCAGCTCGGAGAAATTCGACGGACGGTACTTGCGCGCCAGCACACGATAAGCGGCGGCCTTTGCTATCTCCAGGCTTTTTGGTCCCGAATTTCCGGCTTCGCTCATTCGCCCGTAAAGCTCCAAAAGGCCGCGTCCGAGGCTGGCCGATTCCTGCTAGAGCGTTTCACCGTTTCTGGAAACGGCGAACCGCTCTATCTCTTTGCTTTAACGCAATTCCGAACGGGAAACCGCTCACACTTTCCCTGGAATTGCTCTGATAGTCTCGCCCGCGCTGCAATGCGTCGTCAATGTCGCGAGAGTGGCCGATGAGGTGGGAGGCTGGAACAATGACCCGTTCCGGGCTCGTTAGGGCTGCTTCCTTCCGGACCTGACCCGGTTGGCGAGTGGATCGTCCACCACCAACCTCCCGGGTTCCATATCGGCAATTCAGCGATGAAATGCAAGGGTGCATTGAGAATCCGGCACCCTCGAGCTTCGCCGCTCAATGAATCGCTTGCAGCCCCCGTGCAGCCGCTCTAGCGTTCTGAGTTTGGGAAATAATGCGAGAAACGCAAGGGAAACGCCAATGCTGCCGGGCCTCAAGGCCGGATTCACGCTCGACTCCAGACTGGAGGCGGACAGCGAGCAGCTGATGTGGCTCGGCCTGTGCGAATTGCGCGTGATGAACGACCGCCGCTGGCCATGGCTTGTCCTGGTGCCGCAGCGCCCCGGCATCGAGGAAATCCACGACCTGACACCGCTCGACCAGGCGATGCTGACCTTCGAGACCAACATGGTGGCGCAGGCACTTAAAAGAACCACCGGCTGCGCCAAGATCAATACCGGCGCGCTCGGCAACATCGTGCGGCAATTGCATGTCCATGTCATCGCCCGCTCGGAAGGCGATCCGGGCTGGCCCGGCCCGGTCTGGGGCCACGGCTTGCGCGAACCCTATCAACGCCCCGACATCCGCCGGTTTGCGCAACAGATAAAGGCGGCGCTATAAACGGCGAGTGTCCATCCCTGGAGCCGGATGATTTCAGGTCCGTTCGACCTGAAATCTGAATCCGCCTCCAAATCAAAGAAAGAGAGCATGATGTCGTCCGAAAACCGCTACACACTTTTCGGCATCATGCTCTAGACGTTTTGAGCTTCCATGACCTTTCGCCTGTTTGACGCGCCCTTGCGCGAGCCGAGCCACTTCGTCGGTTTCGCCGGCAACACGATCGATCGGCAATCCGAAAACCGCGCCGACGATTCCGTCGAAAAGGCGCTCGCCGACCCTGCCGCCAGGCTATTGCTGATGCATGCTGGCCGTCTGCACCTGAAGTTAAATGATGGCAGCTTCGACCCATGGTTCGATCTGGCTGAAAGCCAGTCGCTGCAACCATCACTCGCACAAGGCGTGCTGCTCGGCTTTTCCGGGAGCGGCCCGGTGCTGGCTGTGCCGGTCGGCATCGAGCCGGAGCAGTTGCCGGAGACCATCAAGGCCATTGACTATCGCTCGGTCTATATGCAGGGGCTGATCGACGAGGCGGCGGCGGGCGCGCTGGCGCAAGGGGCGGCGCTGCTCGCCTGGCATGCCAGCCATCGATTCTGCAGCAAATGCGGTACCGAGTCCGAAATGCGTGCCGGCGGCTACAAGCGGCACTGTCCGAACTGCGGCACCGAGCATTTTCCGCGCACCGATCCGGTGGCGATCATGCTGACGGTGACAGGCGAAAAATGCCTGCTTGGCCGCGGCCGGCATTTCGGCCCCGGCATGTACTCGGCGCTCGCCGGCTTCATCGAGCCGGGCGAGACGATCGAGGCTGCGGTGCGCCGCGAGACCCTGGAGGAAGCCGGCATAAGGCTCGGCCGCGTCGTCTACCATGCCAGCCAGCCCTGGCCGTTCCCCTATTCGCTGATGATCGGCTGTTTCGGCGAACCGCTCAACGAGGATATCCAGGCCGACCTCAACGAGCTGGAAGATTGCCGCTGGTTTTTCCGCGACGAGGTGCGCTCTATGCTGGAGAGGACGCACAAGGACAATCTGGTCACGCCGCCGAAAGGCGCGATCGCGCATCATCTGATCCGCGCCTGGGTCGATAGCGAGTAAGTAGGGATAACGGGAGCAAAAAATGATCCGTCACACCGTGGTTTTCACGCTGAAGCACCCGCAGTACTCGCTGGAGGAAAAGAGATTCCTCTCCGACGCCAAGCGGATCCTCAGCGCCATCAAGGGCGTCACGCATTTCGAGCCGCTGCGGCAAGTCAGCCCCAAGAACGACTACCATTTCGGCTTCTCGATGGAGTTCGTCGATCAGGCCGCCTACACCAGATACAACGAGCATCCCGACCACGTCGCCTTCGTGCGCGACCGCTGGGTCCCGGAAGTCGAGAAATTTCTCGAAATCGACTATGTGCCGCTGACCCTCCTGGTCTAGTCCGCCACCTTCCACTGCTCGCGCGACTCACTAGCGGGATAGACGCCCAGAATGCGCACTTCGCGCGAGAAGAAGCGCAGTTCGTCGAGCGCCAGCTTGACCAATGGATCGTCGGGATGGCCCTCGATATCGGCGTAGAATAGCGTCGCTGTGAAGGCGCCGAGCTGGTAGCTCTCCAGCTTGGTCATGTTGATGCCGTTGGTGGCGAAGCCGCCCATCGCCTTGTAGAGCGCGGCCGGCACGTTGCGGACACGGAACATGAAGGTCGTCATCATCTTGGTATCTGCCGAGGGCCGTTCGGCCAATCGCTTGTCCTTGGTCAGGACGACGAAGCGGGTGACGTTCGAGTCCGTGTCCTCGACATTTCTCTCGATGATGTCGAGCCCATAGAGTTCGGCGGCGAGCGCCGGCGCGAGCGAAGCCATGGTGCGGTCCTTGAGCTCCGAAACCAGCTTGGCGGAGCCCGCCGTGTCCCCGGCAACCACTGGCTTCCAGCCATTCTTGCGGATGTATTTGCGGCACTGGCCCAGCGCATGAATGTGGCTGTGCACGGTCTTGATCTCTTCGCGCTTGACGCCCGGCAGCACCATCAGCTGGAAGTGGATCGGCAGGAAATATTCGCCGACGATGTGCAGCTTCGATTCCGGCAACAGATGATGGATGTCGGCGACGCGGCCGGCGATGGTGTTCTCGATCGGGATCATGGCGAGGTCGGCCTTGTTGGTCTCGACCGCGTTGAAGGCATCCTCGAAGGTCGGGCACGGCAACGGCTCCATCGAAGGGAACATGTTGCGGCTGGCGGTGTCGGAATTGGCACCGGGCTCGCCCTGGAAGGATATTCTGTTGGTCTTTTCAGGCATGCCGATATCTCAGGTTGAAAAGGTCTCGGGAAAGAATTTGTCTGGCGCGTTCGAGGTCTTCCGGCGTGTCGACCCCGAGCGGCAGCGATTGCACGATCTCGGCATCGATGCGCATGCCGGCCTCCAGCGCCCGCAACTGCTCCAGCCGCTCGCGCCGCTCCAGCGGCGACGGCTTGAGTTCCACAAAGCGTTCAAGCGCCGCGCGCCGATAGGCGTAGAGGCCGACATGGTGATAGAGCGGCCCCTCGCCCCAGGGCGCGGTGGCACGGGTGAAATAGAGCGCTTTGAGCCGCGTCGCCGACAGCGGCGAACCGACGATCTTGACGACGTTCGGGTTGGTCTTCTCCTCGTCGCGGACGATCTCGACGCCGAGCGTGGCGATGTCGACCGTAGCGTCCTCGAACGGCCGCAGCGCCGCGCCGATGATCTCGGGATCGATGGTCGGCAGGTCGCCCTGGACGTTGACGATTGTTTCGACCTTGTGGCCGGGATCGAGCGCGCTCAGCGCCTCGAAAATGCGGTCGGAGCCGGATTCATGATCCATGCGCGTCATCACCGCCTCGAATCCGTGCGCGCGCACCGCCTCCGCCACGCTTTGCGTATCGGTTGCCACCACCACGCGGCCGAGCCCGGCCTCGGCGGCGCGGCGGGCGACATGCACGATCATCGGTGCGCCGGCAATGTCGGCCAGCGGCTTGCCCGGCAGGCGTGTCGAGGCCATGCGGGCTGGGATCAGGATGAGCGTGGACATTAGGGGTTGCTGGCGTCCGAAAAGGCTATGGGAAAAGTGGCAAAAGGTCTCACTGGAAGCGCCCTTATAGGTGTTGCAACGCCGGAGCAAAAGACCTAGTTTCCGCCCGATTTGACCGCTCGACGGGGCGGGTCAGGATACCGACGGACGCAATGGACGATCGGTCCGCCGGAAAAGGGAGCAAGGGGCGCATGGATTCCAACGAAGTCAACAAGCTGCTCGCCGGATTGCTCGGAACTTGTTTCGTCGTTTTCTCGGTCGGTCTGGTGTCTGACGCGCTGTTTGCCTCGCCCTCTCCGGAAAAGCCCGGCTACGCCATCGAGGCGACCGAGCCTGCCGAAGGCGGCGGTGCCGGCCCAGCCGTTGAAGCCAAGCCGATTGCCGACCTGCTGGCCACGGCCAATGTCGAGCAGGGTGCGGCCGTATTCAAGAAATGCCAGGCCTGCCATTCCGGCGAAAAGGGCGGCCCGAACAAGGTCGGCCCGGACCTGTGGGACATCGTCGACCGTCCCGTCGCCGAGCATGAAGGCTTTGCCTATTCGGCCGGCATGAAGGACTTTTCCAAGGGCGGCGCCGAGCACTGGACCTACGACAATCTCAATCACTTTATCACCTCGCCGAAGAAATTCGTGAAGGGCACGGCGATGGGCTTTGCCGGCCTGCCGAAGGACGAGGACCGCGCCAACGTCATCGCCTATCTGCGCACGCTGTCGGATAGCCCCAAGCCGCTGCCGACCCCAGGTGCCGCCGCTGATGCAACGGCGCCGGCCAAGCCCGCCGAGGGCGCGGCCCCGGCAAAGCCCGCTGAAGGTGCGGCTCCGGCAGCGCCTGCCAAATAACCAAATTGTCATCTCGATGACCTCAGAAAAGCCGGGTTCAGCCCGGCTTTTTTGTTAGGAAAACTGCATATGTGGCGACAAAGCCGGCGCATGGCGGTTTTCACCGGCGTCAAATCATCTAGGATCGCCGGGCATCGCGAAGAGGAGAACGCATGACGGTTGGCCGAACGCTTCTGAGGTCCATGCTGGTTGCAGTCGTTGTAGCTGCCGGCTTGCAAGCGGCCGCTGCGGATGAATGGCACACCACCTCTTCACTGATCGGCCCTTCCAAATATGGCGAGAATTTCCAGCGCTACGACTATGTGAACCCGGATGCGCCGAAGGGCGGCACCTACAATTCGGTGGTTTCCGGCACATTCGACAGCTTCAATCCCTACATCGTGCAGGGCTCGCCGGCCGCCGGCTTGCAGCCATTTGGCGGTGGCCTGCTCTACGACACGCTGATGGACCAGGCGACTGACGAAGGCAGCGTCAGCCACCCGCTCATCGCCGATGCCTACAAGTACCCGAACGACTATTCCTCGGCCACCTACCGGCTCGATCCAAGGGCCAAGTGGCATGACGGCCAGCCGATCACCACCGACGACGTGATCTGGTCGTTCCAGGTGCTAAAGGCCAACAGCCCGATGTACAGCCGCTATTTCGAAAATGTCACCGATGCGGTGGCCATCTCCGACCGCGAGGTCGAGTTCCATTTCAGCCAGAAGGGTAACCGCGAACTGCCCAAGATCCTCGGCGATCTCGTCGTGCTGCCCAAGCACTGGTGGGAAGGCACCGACGCCAACGGCAAGAAGCGCGACATCACCAAGGGGACTCTGGAACCGCCACTGGGCTCGGCTGCCTATAAGATCGCAAGCTTCAAAGCCGGCTCGGAGATCGTCTGGCAGCGCGTGCCCGACTATTGGGGTGCCAAACTGGCGGTGAAGATCGGCCGCGAGAATTTCGACACCCAGCATTTCACCTACATTCTTGACGACAACGCCTCCTGGGAGGCCTTCAAGAAGGGCGGCCTCGACGACATCAAGCCGGAAAACAGCTCGAAGCGCTGGGCGACGTTTTATGATTTCGCGGCGATCAAGGCGGGCGACATAATCAAGCAGGAGTTCAAGACCACCTCACCTGAGCCGATGCAGGCTTTCATGCTCAACCAGAGACATCCGCTGTTTGCCGATCGTCTGGTCAGGGCCGCGCTCACCTACCCCTTCGATTTCGAATCAATGAACCGCACGTTGTTCTTTGGCTTCAACACCCGCACACACAGCTATTTCCAGGGCACGGAACTGGGCTCGAGCGGCCTGCCGCAAGGCAAGGAACTGGAGATCCTGGAAAAGTACCGCGACAAGCTGCCGCCGGAGCTATTCACGCAGGAATTCAAGCTGCCCGTCTACGATTCGCCGCAGGCCGAGCGCAAATATCTGAAGCAGGCGGTCGACCTGTTTGCCCAGGCTGGCTGGGTGATCAAGGGCGGCAAGATGGTCAACGCCAAGACCGGCGAGCCATTCAAGTTTGAAATCCTCGGCTCGGGTGAAACCGACCAGGTTATCTCCAGCCCCTGGATCGCCAATCTGCGCAAGATCGGCGTCGATGCGACATTGCGCATCGTCGACCCGAGCCAGTACACGAACCGTGTCAGAAATTTCGATTATGACGTCATCACGGGGCAGCTTCAGCAGTCGGAATCGCCCGGCAACGAGCAGCGCGACTTCTGGAGCTCCAAGGCCGCCGACACACCGGCATCGCGCAACTATTCCGGCATCAAGAACCCGGTCGTCGATGCACTTGTCGACCGCATCATTTTTGCCACGGATCGCGATGACCTCGTCGTCACCACCCATGCGCTCGATCGTGTGTTGCTGTGGAATTACTATGTCGTGCCGCAATACTACCGCGCCGTGGTATGGCTCGCCTACTGGAACAAGTTCGGCATCCCGGAAAAGCAGCCCGGCTACCGTGGCGCCGACATCGATTCCTGGTGGATCGATGCGGACAAAGAAAAGGCGCTCGCAGCCAAATACAAGGGCAGCAATTAATGGCTGCGCTTCCTCGCCGCGATTTCCTGGCGCTCGGCGCCGCAGCGACCGCCGCTGCGCTGTTGCGCGGCAAGGCCTTCGCCGCCAGCCCAACGGGCGTGAAACTGCATGGATTGTCCGCTTTCGGCGACCTTAGATACAAGCCGGACTTCACCCATTTCGACTACGTCAATGTCGATGCGCCGCAAGGTGGCACTTTCAATTTCCTGCCTCGCACCTGGGGCTCCAACCAGACGCCCCTTACCTTCAACACGCTAAATTCGTTCGTCCCCAAAGGCGATTCGCCGCAGCGCATGGAAATGTGCTTCGACTCGCTGATGGTGAGGGCGCTCGACGAACCTGACGCCGTCTACGGGCTGGTCGCGGACGGGGTGACGATTTCCGACGACCGCAACGGTTTCACCTTCTCGCTTCGCCCGCAGGCCCGTTTCCATGACGGCACGCCACTGACGGCTGAGGACGCCGCCTTCACTTTCAAGCTGCTCAAGGACAAGGGACATCCCGACTATTCGCTGCCGTTGACGCATCTGGATGACGCGATCGCCGTGGACGCCCGCACGGTGCAACTCAAGTTCTCGGGCAAGCAGACAAGCCGGACCATCCTCAACGTCGTCGCGTTCCCGATCCTGTCAAAGGCTTTCTATACGGCCAACCCGTTCGATTCCTCGCAGATGAACCCGCCCCTGGGGTCAGCCGCCTACAAGGTTGGCCGCTGGTCGGCAGGGGCGTGGATCGAATATGAGCGTGTGGGCGACTATTGGGGCAACGACCTTCCGGTCAATCGTGGTCAAAACAATTTCGGTCGCATCCGCGTCGAGTTCTACCAGGATCGCAACGCTTCCTTCGAGGCGTTCAAGAAGGGAGAGATCCTCTACAAGGAGGAAGCCGTGTCTCGCATTTGGGCGACGGGTTACGACTTCCCCGCCTTCATTGCCGGCAAGGTGGTGAAACATGAATTCCCGGCCGAAACGATGCCATCCATGCAGGCCACCGCCGTGAACCAGCGGCGCGAGCAATTCCGCGACCCGCGCGTGCGCCAGGCGCTGGGACTGTGCTTCGACTTCGAATGGACGCGGCGCAACTTCTTCTACGGTTCGTATGAGCGCTCGCAATCCTGCTTTGAGCAATCCGATTTTCGCGCCGAAGGCATGCCGTCACCGAAAGAGCTGGCTCTTCTCGAACCACTGCGTGACCAGATTCCGGCCGAGGCTTTTGGCGAAGCGGTGATGCAAGACGTGTCGAACGGCTCCGGCCGCGACCGTCAGTTGCTTGGCAAGGCGGCCAGGCTTCTGGCTGACGCCGGCTGGAAACGCTCAGGCAATTTCGCCGTGAACGACAAGGGCGGTCAGTTGTCGGCGGAGATCCTTGTCGACGACGAAGTCTTCGGACAGGTTTATTCGCCCTGGGTCGAAAACATGAAGGCAGTCGGCATCGATGCCTCGATCCGGCTGGTGGATGCGGCTCAGTATCAGCTGCGGCAGAATTTGTTCGATTACGATCTTATCTCGGTTGCGGCCCGGTTTCCGGCGACACCAACCCGAGACGACCTCGAAACCTTTTTCCACTCGCGAACCGCTACCCTGTCCGGCACACGCAATCTGCCGGGAACATCGAGCCCGGCCATCGACGCCCTGGTCGACGCCGCGGGCGCCGCCGAGGATCGCGAAAGCCTGACAATTGCCATGCGCGCGCTCGACCGGGTCTTGCGTGCACGTCGCGATTGGATTCCAAGTTGGTTCCTGGCGAATCACCGAAGCGCCTACTGGGACATGTTCGGCTTTCCCGAGCGGAAACCTGATTTCGACTTTCCGGTCGAGGCGCTGTGGTGGGTCGACAAGGGCAAGGCGGCGAAAATTGGCAAAGCCTGACATGACCGTTCGCGCAGGATTGGCGGCCTGATGGGAGCCTACATACTGCGACGCATCCTGCTGATGATCCCGACCCTGTTCGGCATCATGGCGGTCGCTTTCGTCGTCACTCAATTCGCACCGGGCGGACCGGTCGAGCAGGTCATCGCCAGCCTGACCAACCAGGGCGGCAGCGACCGCCTCGGCAGCGGCGGCGGCGATGCCGGCGGCGGCGGCAATTTCGATGTGGCCGGCGACACCGGTTCGAAATATCGCGGCGCGCAAGGGCTCGATCCAGAATTCATCAAGAAGCTGGAAAAGCAGTTCGGCTTCGACAAACCGCCGCTCGAACGCTTCGGCATGATGATTTGGAACTATGCCCGCTTCGATTTCGGCGACAGCTATTTCCGTGACATCTCGGTGCTCAACTTGATCCTGGAGAAAATGCCGGTATCGATTTCGCTCGGGCTGTGGATCACGCTGCTGTCCTACCTGATCTCGATCCCGCTTGGCATTCGCAAGGCGGTCAAGGACGGCTCTGCCTTCGACGTCTGGACCAGCGGCGTGATCATCGTCGGCTACGCCATACCGGCTTTCCTGTTCGGCATAATGCTGATGGTGCTTTTCGCTGGCGGCTCGTTCTGGGACTGGTTCCCCCTGCGCGGCATCGTGTCGGATAACTGGGACCAGCTTTCGTGGCCGGACAAGATCGTCGACTATTTCTGGCACATGACCTTGCCGCTGACGGCGCTGGTGCTGTCGGCCTTTGCCACGACGACGCTGCTGACCAAGAACTCCTTCCTGGAAGAGATCCGCAAGCAGTATGTGGTGACGGCCCGGGCCAAGGGCCTGTCGGAGCGGCGGGTGCTTTACGGACATGTGTTCCGCAACGCCATGCTGATCGTCATTGCCGGCTTTCCCGCTGCCTTCATCTCGGCCTTCTTCACCGGCTCGCTTTTGATCGAGAACATCTTTTCTCTCGACGGTCTCGGGCTGCTCGGCTTCAGGTCGGTGTTGGCGCGCGACTATCCGGTCGTGTTCGCCAACCTCTATATATTTTCGCTGCTTGGCCTGTTCGTGACGCTGCTGTCCGACCTGATCTACACATGGGTCGATCCGCGCATCGATTTCGAGCGGAGAGACGTCTGATGACGCAGGCCGCAGCCGAGACGACACCGACAAGGATCGCGCGGCCCTGGCTGTCGCCGCTCAACAAGCGGCGCTGGCAGAACTTCAAGGCTAACCGGCGCGGCTACTGGTCGTTGTGGATATTCCTCGCCCTGTTCGTGCTGTCGCTGTTTGCCGAACTGATCGCCAACGACAGGCCGATCGTCGCCTACTACAAGGGCGAGATCCTGTTCCCGGTGGCGGTCGCCTACCCCGAAGAAAAATTCGGCGGTTTCTACGCCGTCACCGACTATCGCGACCCGGTCATCCGCGACGAGATCAACGCCAATGGCTGGATGATCTGGCCGCCGATCCGCTATTCCTATCGCACCGTCAACAATGCGATCCCCGACGCCGCTCCGGCAAAACCGTCATGGGAATACGACGCGCAGAAGCGATGCAGCCAGTATCCGCAGGGCGCCACCGATCCTGACTGCATTGTCGGCAACTGGAACTGGCTGGGCACTGACGATCAGGCGCGCGACGTGCTGGCGCGCATCATCTACGGGTTCAGGATTTCCGTGCTGTTCGGACTGATCCTGACCGCGGGCTCGTCGGTGATCGGCGTCGCGGCCGGCGCGCTGCAAGGCTATTTCGGCGGCTGGACCGACCTCCTGTTTCAGCGCTTCATCGAAATCTGGTCGGCGATACCGCTGCTCTATCTCCTGCTCATCGTCGCCGCCATCCTGCCGCCGGGCTTCTTCATCCTGCTCGGGCTGATGCTGCTGTTTTCCTGGACGTCGCTGGTCAGCGTGGTGCGCGCCGAATTCCTGCGTGCCCGCAACTTCGAATATGTCAACGCCGCCCGCGCGCTTGGCGTGTCCAACCGCACAATCATGCTGCGCCATCTTCTGCCAAACGCCATGGTGGCAACGCTGACCTTTATGCCTTTCCTTGTCAGCGCCTCGATTTCGACGCTGACCTCGCTCGACTATCTCGGCTTCGGCCTGCCGCCAGGCACCGCGTCGCTTGGCGAATTGCTCAAACAGGCACAGAGCAATCTCAATGCTCCCTGGCTTGGCATATCGGGCTTCGTCGTCATCTCGCTGATGCTGTCGTTGCTGGTCTTCATCGGCGAAGCGACGCGCGATGCGTTCGATCCGCGCAAGGCGTTCCGATGAGCGAGCTCCTGCTCTCCGTCCGCGATCTCAGTGTCGTCTTCACCCAAAGCGGCAACCAGTCGACAGCCGTCGACCACATTTCCTTCGACCTCGCCAAAGGCGAGACGGTGGCGCTGGTCGGCGAATCCGGCTCGGGCAAATCGGTCTCGGCGCTGTCGGTGCTGAAGCTCTTGCCCTATCCGACGGCCAACCACCCCTCGGGCAGGATCCTGTTCCAGGGCGCCGATCTGCTGGCCATGAACGAAAAGCAGCTGCGCAGCGTGCGCGGCAACAAGATCACCATGATCTTCCAGGAGCCGATGACCTCGCTCAATCCGCTGCACACGATCGAGCAGCAGATCGTCGAGATCCTGGCGCTGCACCAGGGCATGGGCGACCGCCAGGCCAAGGCGCGCACGCTGGCGTTGCTCAACGAGGTCGGCATTCGCGAGCCGGAAAAACGCCTCGACGCCTATCCGCACCAGCTGTCCGGCGGCCAACGCCAACGCGTCATGATCGCCATGGCGCTGGCCAATGAGCCCGAACTGCTGATCGCCGACGAACCGACGACGGCGCTGGACGTCACCGTGCAGGCACAGATCCTCGAATTGCTGGCGGGACTGAAGAGCCGCAAAGGCATGTCTATGCTGTTCATCACCCATGATCTCGGCATCGTCAGGAAGATCGCCGACCGGGTCTGCGTGATGACCAAAGGCAAGATCGTCGAGACCGGGCCGACGAAGGAGATCTTCGCCAACCCGCAGCACGCCTATACCAAGCACCTCCTGGCGGCCGAGCCGAAAGGCAGGCCGCCGGCCGCCAACGACGCCGCCAAGCCGGTGATGACCGGCAAGGACATCAAGGTCTGGTTTCCGATCAAGAAGGGGTTCTTCCGCACCACCGTCGACAATGTGAAGGCGGTGGACGGCATCGACGTCACCGTGCGCGCCGGCCAGACGCTGGGCGTGGTTGGCGAATCCGGTTCCGGCAAGACGACGCTCGGCCTTGCGCTGGCGCGGATGATCTCGTCGACCGGCACGATCCAGTTCAACGGCAGCGACATCAACCAGCTTTCCTTCAACGCCATGCGACCGCTGCGGCGCGAACTGCAGATCGTCTTCCAGGATCCGTTCGGCTCGCTCAGCCCACGCATGTCGGTGTCGGAGATCATCGAGGAAGGGCTGAAAATCCACGAGCCGAAGCTGTCGCCCGACCAGCGCGACGACAAGGTGGTCGCCGTGCTGAAAGAGGTCGGGCTCGACCCAGCCACACGCAACCGCTATCCGCATGAATTCTCCGGCGGCCAGCGCCAGCGCGTCGCCATTGCGCGCGCTATGGTGCTCAATCCGCGCTTCGTCATGCTGGACGAGCCGACGTCGGCGCTCGACATGAGCGTGCAGGCGCAAGTGGTCGACCTCTTGCGCAATCTGCAAGCCAAGCATGACCTTGCCTATCTGTTCATCAGCCACGATCTGAAGGTCATTCGCGCCCTTGCCAACGACGTCATCGTCATGCGCAATGGCAGGATCGTCGAAGCCGGCCCGTCCGAACAGATTTTCGAACGGCCGCAGACCGATTATACCAAAGCGCTGATCTCGGCCGCGTTCAGGATCGAGACGGCGCCGGTCGGCATCGTCAGCGAATAGATATCTTTTTTAACGCAATTCCGGACGGAAAACCGCTTCACACTTTTCCTGGAATTGCTCAGGCCGGACTAACAGGGAAGAAAAATCCGCAAATGGAAAAAGGCAAAATCCTGCTTGCCGTCACCGGCTTTCATCCGCAGCGCTGGCGCGAGCTGCTGTCGGCCGAGCGCGAGGTGGTGCTGGAGCCGGACGGCGCTTCGGACCCGTCGATCACCTATGCGGTGGTTTGGAAGCAGAAGCCGAACCTTCTGAAGTCGCTGCCCAATCTGCGCGCCATCTTCTCGATCGGCGCCGGCGTCGACCACATCTTCGCCGATCCCGGCCTGCCCGACGTGCCGATCGTCAAGATCGTCGCCGACAATCTCACCGAGCACATGACCGAATATGTCGTCTGGCGGGTGCTCGATCACCACCGCCAGGGCATGCTCTACCGCGCGCAGCAATCGAAAAAGTCCTGGCACGAGCCGCCGCAGCGGCCGGCAAGCGACATTTCGGTCGGCATTATGGGGCTCGGCAATCTCGGCCGCGCGGCGGCGTCGGTGCTGTTGTCAATGGGCTTTGCCGTCAATGGCTGGTCGCGCAGCGACAGGGTCATGAAAGGGGTTTCGACCTATGCCGGAGAGGTCGGGCTGATCCCCTTCCTCAACGCCACCGACATATTGGTGGTGCTGTTGCCACTGACGCCGGACACGCAAGGCATCATCAATTACGGCGTGCTGAAGGAATTGCGCAAGCGCAACGGTCTCGGCGGCTCGGTGCTGATCAATGCCGGACGCGGCCGGCTGCAGAAGGACGCCGACATTTTGCGCGCGCTCGACGACGGCACGTTGAAGGAAGCGAGTCTCGACGTGTTCGAGGTCGAGCCGCTGCCGAAGACAAGCCCGCTCTGGGGCCACCCCAAGGTGTTCGTGACGCCGCATGCGGCGGCAACCTCGGACCCTGTCCACCTGGCACCGATCATGCTGCGCCAGATGGATGCTTTCGAGCGCGGCGAAACGCTTGACAATCTGGTGGACCGCAAGGCGGGCTATTGAGGCCGGCACGCCGGTTCAACCCGGCAGAGCGAACTTCTTCTGCTTGTTGGGCTTGCCGCAGTCGCGACGTTCCATCGAGCGGTTCATGGCGTCGATCTTCCCGCTGGCCATGTCAGTGTCGCGTTTGCTCTTGGAGCGGACGTCCGGCGTGAACGGGCCGAAGCCCATGGCCGGATTGGAGAAGCTCGGCTTGGCGGTCGTCGACAGGTTGTATTGCTGTGCCAGCCCGTTGCGCTCAGCCAGCAATTGATCGCAAGGCACGCTGTCATATTGCAGCGAGGACTGGACATTCGCGTCCTGCCGGTCGGACATCGAATTGCCGACGCAGCCGGCCATTGCCAGGCAAGATGCCAAGACCATCATGTTCCAGCGCATCTGTTCCTCCTCAATGCCAAACCGCGGACTTTCTCTGGGCAGCTATCCTATCTGATGCCGCGCCAGCCGCAAAAATCCTAGTCACATTTTCGAACAGGACGAGACATCAGCCCTCGGACCAAGGCATCGCCAGCACGGCCAGTCCATCGACCGGCTCACGCCGGTCCCAGCGAATGACGGTCGGCTGCATCGACAGCACCGACAGGCCGCTGTCGGCAATCACACGTTCGACATAGGCTTGGGAATGGGCGTAGCGGCGCGATGGCCGCAGCGCAAAACTGGCTTCGCCGGCCGCCTCGCCTTCGGCCGGCGTCTCGACGGAAAAGGCAAACAGGCCATTGCCGGCCAGAATGCCGGCGACGGTCTCCATCACGCCATCGAGGGCGCCGACATAGATGAACACGTCGGCCGCCACCACCAGATCGGCTTTCGGACCGGTATAGGCAAAATGCTGCAGATCGGCCTTGGCGAGCAGGTCGTAGACGCCCTTGGCGCGGGCCTTCATCAGCATGGCGGCGGAGATGTCGTAGCCCTCCAGCCGGTCGGCGATCGGCCGCAGTCTTTCGCCCATCAGGCCGGTGCCGCAGCCGAGGTCGAGAGCCAGCGAAAAGCGGCCGGACCTCGCCGCTCGAATGGCGCGATCGAGAAACTCCGGCAGCCGGTAGCCGAGCTTGTCGACCAGCTCACCCTCGAAGCTTTCGGCATAGTGGTCGAACAGCGTTTCGACGAAGGCGCTGGGCGGTGCCGCGGCGGCCGGCGCCTCGCCGATCAGCTGCAGCTTCAGCACCGCACCCAGGCGATCCGCCGGGTCCAGTTTCAGCGCCATCGCCCAGGCCTGCGCCGCGAGGTCGAGACGCTCGGTCGTTTCCTGCATCTCGCCGAGGCGAAACCAGCCCGCCGCCCATTGCGGCGCCAGTTCCAGCGCGCCGAGCAGCAATTCCGCAGCGGCCGCTGGGTCACCCGAGCCGAAAAGCATCTCAGCATAGTCGGCACGGCGGTCGGCGGTCAGGTCGCCGGACGAGGTTTTCAGCGTTTGCATGGCGATAGGCCCGCCGGCTGATGCGGCCGGTGGCTGGCTGTAGGACGAGTCAGCAGTCTCTTGCAACAGGCTTCCCGCGCCGGAATTAGCCACTATCTTGACGGGATGCGTGCCAGCGACCTGCTTCACCCCCGGCCCGAAGGCCTTTATTGCCCGCCCGGCGACTTCTTCATCGACCCGGTGCGGCCGGTCAACCGGGCACTGATCACGCACGGCCATTCCGACCATGCCCGCTCCGGCCATCGCTCGGTGCTGGCCACGCAACAGACGCTCGACATTATGGGATTGCGTTACGGCGAGGATTTTGCCGGGACGACGCAAGCGGCGACGCTCGGCGAAGCGATGGCGCTGAACGATGTCACCGTCGTCTTTCATCCAGCCGGCCATGTGCTGGGCTCGGCGCAAATCGCGGTCGAGCACAGGGACAAACGCATCGTCGCTTCCGGTGACTACAAGCGCCAGCAGGATGCGACCTGCGCGCTGTTCGAGCCGGTCAAATGCGACGTGTTCATCACCGAAGCGACCTTCGGCCTGCCGGTGTTTCGCCATCCGCCCGACACGGAAGAGATCGCCCGCCTGCTCAAATCGGCGGCGCAGTTTCCCGAGCGCTCGCATCTGGTCGGCGCCTATGCGCTGGGCAAGGCGCAGCGGGTGATGCGGCTATTGCGCGATGCCGGCTACGACAGGCCGATCTATATCCACGGTGCGCTGGCCAAACTCAGCGAGTACTATCAAAGCCAGGGCATCGACCTCGGCACTCTGGAGCCGGCGACCGTCGACAGCGGCGGCAAGCAGGATTTCACTGGGGCCATCGTCGTCGGCCCGCCATCGGCCTTCGCCGACCGCTGGGCGCGGCGCTTTCCCGACCCGATCTCGTGCTTCGCCTCGGGGTGGATGCGCATCCGCCAGCGCGCCAAGCAAGGCGGCGTCGAACTGCCGCTGATCATTTCCGACCATGCCGACTGGGACGAACTGACCGCCACCATCAAGGAGACGGGTGCGGGCGAAATCTGGGTCACGCATGGCCGCGAGGAAGCGCTGGTGCGCTGGTGCGAACTGGAAGGCATCGCCGCGCGGCCGCTGCATCTGGTCGGCTATGAGGACGAGGGCGATTGAGTTGAACCGCTTCGCCGAACTCCTCGACCGCCTGGTGCTGACGCCGTCGCGCAACGGCAAGCTGACGCTGCTTACCGATTATTTCCGCAGTGTCGAGGACCCCGATCGCGGCCTGGCGCTGGCGGCGATCACCGGCGATCTCAACATCGCCGCGATCAAGCCGGCCATGCTGCGCACGCTGGTCACCGAGCGCATGGACCCGGTGCTGTTCGGCTATTCCTACGACTATGTCGGCGACCTCGCCGAAACCGTGTCGCTGGTCTGGCCGCAAACGCCGGGGCATATCCCCAACCGGGAGCCGACGCTTGGCGATGTGGTGGCGAAGTTGCAGGCGGCAAGCCGCTCCGATGGGCCGAAGGTGCTGGCCGGGCTGCTCGACAGTGCCGGCATCTCGGCGCGCTTTGCCATCATCAAGCTGGTCACCGGTGGCCTGCGCATTGGGGTTTCGGCGCGACTGGCCAAACAGGCGCTGGCCGATTTCGGCAAGGTCGATGTCGCCGAGATCGAGGAGTTGTGGCACGGGCTGACGCCGCCCTACATCTCGTTGTTCGCCTGGCTGGAAGGCAAGGCCGAAAAGCCGCAGCGCACGGCGCTCGCCCTGTTCAGCCCGGTGATGCTGTCGAACCCGGTCGGCGACGGCGACCTCGAAAAACTCGATCCCGCCGACTACGCCGCGGAATGGAAATGGGACGGCATCCGCGTCCAGGCGGTGTGCGAGGGCGGCGTGCGCCGGCTCTATTCGCGCACCGGCGACGATGTCTCCGGCGCCTTTCCGGATCTCGCCGAAGCGATGAATTTTTCCGCCGCCCTTGACGGCGAATTGCTGGTCGGCGAGCCTGCTGCGACCGGCACGTTTTCAGACCTGCAGCAGCGGCTGAACCGCAAGAGCGTGACGCCGAAGATCCGGCAGCAATACCCGGCCTTCATGCGCTGCTACGATGTGTTGCAGATCGATGGCGAGGATTTGCGCGCGCTGCCGTTCCGCGAGCGGCGGGCTCGTCTGGCGGCCTTCATCAAAACACTCGACCCCAGCCGTTTCGATCTGTCGCCGCTGGTCGACTTCGCCGACTGGCAGGCGCTGGAAGAACTGCGCCGTGCGCCGCCGCATCCGATCATCGAAGGTGTGATGCTGAAGCGTTGGGATTCGCCCTATCTCGCCGGGAGGCCGAAAGGCCCGTGGTTCAAGTGGAAGCGCGATCCGCACACGGTCGATGCGGTGCTGATGTATGCGCAACGCGGCCACGGCAAGCGCTCCAGCTTCTACTCGGACTATACGTTCGGCGTTTGGGCGGGGCCTGAAGGCGCGGAGGAACTGGTACCGGTCGGCAAGGCCTATTTCGGCTTCACCGATGAGGAGTTGAAGCAGATCGACAAATATGTCCGGGATAACACGGTCGAGCGTTTCGGCCCTGTGCGCTCGGTGCGCGCCGACCGCAGCCAAGGCCTGGTGCTGGAGGTGGCGTTCGAAGGCCTGAACCGTTCGACCCGGCACAAATCGGGCGTCGCGATGCGCTTTCCCCGCATTTCACGGTTGCGCTGGGACAAGCCGACAGCCGAAGCCGACCGCATCGAGACGCTGCAGGCGCTGCTGGATCGCTAGAGCGATTCACCGTTTCACCAATGATGGCAAGCCGCGATCTTTTTCCTTGCGCAATTCCGGACGGAAGACGGCGCACACTTTTCCTGGAATTGGTCCAGGCAGCGATTACGGTTCGATCGAGACGCGGATCTCGTAGATATCGACCGCCTTGCCCTGCTTGTCGAAGTCGGAGTTGATGGCGATGCTGCCGGCCGCACCCGGGGGTTTGTCGGGGAACTTCACGTCGAACAGATATTCGTTGCGCTGCTGGCCGACCGCATAGCGCTTGCGGCCGCAATCGCCGAGATCGCCGAAATTGCAGTCGATGGAGATCTGCGTGTCCTTGCCGTCCTCGGCGCGGGCGACGATGTCGAAGACGGCATGCTTGCCGGCAAGCTTCTCGAGCACGCCCTGCCCGACATCGAAGCTGATGGCCGAGCCGGAAGCGCCGGAACGGATGCGCAGGAAGGAGCCGGTATCGTCCTGCACGACATCGGCCTTGGCGTCGGAGGGCGTCGCCACATGCGTCGGATCGGTGGGCGTAAACACGTTGATCCAGTCACGCGTCTCTTCGGCCGCACCAGGCTGTTGCGGCACGCCAGGCTGCTGCGGTGCGTTGGTATCGGCGGGCGGCGTGAAATCATCATCGTCGACCGTCGGCGGCGCCTCAGGCGGGGCCGTGTCGAGCTGCGCCGGCGTCTTGAAGACGCCAGTCTGGACGGCGAAATAGAGGCCGATGCCGGCGGCGGCGAGCAGCGTCACGCCGAAGAAGATCGCCGTCAGCGGCAGGCGGCGGCCCCTTATCCGCCTTTCGTCGCGGTCAGGCGCCACTTCCGTCGCGACCTCGGCCGGCGTGGAATCAGCCATATCGATCGCTGGGGCGCCAGGCAGCGTGGCGTCGGGCATGATGTCGGGGACGACCGGCAGGACGCGCGAGCGCGGCGCGTCGGATGCGTCAGGCTGCACGGGTCCGTCAACGACGATCGCGGGCGATGGCCCTGCTGCGACGCCTGTCGGGGCGTCGATTGCGGGCGCTTCGGTGGCGCCTGGCGCCTGTGTGGCATCTTGCGTCTGCGCAGCGTCTTGCGTCTGCGCGGCGACATCAGGAACCGCCGGCAGGAATTCGGATTCGATCTCGGTGATCTTTTCCTGCACCGCCTTGCGGCGTTTGATGGCGGCTTCCACCGTCACACCGGGATTGGCCTGGAGGACGCGGTCAAGCGCCGCAAAGGCCGATCGATAGACCCTCTCGCGAAACGCCCGGTCCTCGGCATTGCCTTTCTCGAAGGCGTTGCGGATCGCTTTTTCGATCGCGTCCAAGCGAATTTCCCCTGTCCGTTCGCTCACATTGCCATGATCGTTAGCCGCAGGCGACCAATCAATCAACGGGCGAGCATCCGCATTCTGCCTTGGCCGGGCATCGAAAGCCAGTTTCGCGGGTTTTTGACAATAAAATCAGCTTGTTTCCACCATCTTCCCGGGCAATTGCGCGCAGACCGCCGAGATACCCCCGCGCCATTGAAAACCGAAACGAGACGTAGCTCATTCCCACGCCAGCGGGAAATGCCGGGACGAATTGCCAGATACCGCCTTGAAATCGCGGGTGCCCATCTTGAATTAGCGGCCGGTTGAGTCTATCACCCAGCCGATCTTGGAAGCCTCGCGCTTCTCGGGCCGCTTTAGCTCAGTTGGTAGAGCACATCATTCGTAATGATGGGGTCAGGTGTTCGAGTCACCTAAGCGGCACCAGTTCTCCATTCGACGCAACCGCGCGGCGGCCGGCTCGACCGTCGGTCATGTTGCATTGCGCAAAATTGCGGGTTTCGATTTTTGTCGATTATTCGACAATATAAACATTGATTATAAAATACACTACCTACAATCTTGATCTACCTCATTAAATCTCCGATGATAATCAGACGCTCTCGGTTCGAATTATGCAACTAAATCGCATCTTTCCCGATACGGTACAACTCATCCGATAGCGTGGCGCGCGAGGGAAAACCGTCAGCGACGCAACGCATCTGCAAATCATATCCATTTTTAACGTTCAAACACATAAACATTACAGTGCGATAGATATTTTGTGTTGCACCGCACCATTGCCCGACTGCACCATTTCCCGGGGGGATTCGATACCAGAGACGTGCGCCGTGGAGGATTCCGCCAAGTTGACCAGCTTGAGTTTTTCGCTGGCCACTACCGATTTCGAAGCTGCCTCGCGCACCAGGCGCGGGTTTGCGGTTGTCGGCGCACGCTCAACCTTGGCAGGCCTCGACCTGAGGCCTGGAATACCGGGCCGTCGGCTTCATCGGAGATATCAGACCGGCGGAAATGGCTGATGGCGGTCGCGCGTGACAATCAGCTGGACGCGCTGCGCGCCATCGCTGTCACGATGGTTCTCTATTCTCATTTTCTGGCACCCAACGGGTCCTCCTTTTGGGGCCATATCGGCGTGCGGCTGTTCTTCGTGCTGAGCGGCTTCCTGATCACCCGACTGCTGCTCGAAGCCCGCGCCGCAGCCGAATTCGAAGCCGGCCCTGCATTGAAATCGTTCTACATCAGGCGCGCGCTGCGCATATTCCCGCCCTATTTTGCCGTTCTGGGGTTCGTCTCGCTGACCGATCTGGACCAGTCCAGAGGGTCGCTCGTCTGGCATGCGCTCTACCTGTCGAATTTCTGGTACGCGCTGCGCAATGAATGGACGCCCTGGCTACTCTGCCATTTCTGGAGCTTGAGCATCGAGGAGCAGTTCTATATCGCCTGGCCGCTGGTGGTGCTTCTCGCACCGCGCCGACGCGTGGAAGCGATCACTATCGGCGTCATCCTGTTGTCGCTGGCCTATCGCTTCTACTGGCCGATCACCGCCACCCCGGCGCTGGCGCGCGACCTGCTGCCGCCTGCATCGATGGATGCGCTGGCGCTGGGTGCTTTGCTTGCCTGCCGGCGGACCAGAGGCGTTGGCCTGCCGCAATGGATGCGGCTAGGCTGGCCAGCCCTTGCGGCCATCTTCCTGGCGATTGAGTGGCTTGTCCCGGCGCCGGCCGATCCCATGCTGGAATGGGCCCGCTGGGCGCTGCTGCAGATCCTGCCCCTGGTGCCGCTGGTGGCCGTTGTGGCCGCCTGTTCAGCAGGCCTTGGCGGCGCCATGGGCAGGGTTTTCGAACTGCCGCCGCTGCTGTCACTGGGCCGCATCAGCTACGGCGTCTATCTCTACCATCCGATCCTCCTGTCGCTCGCCGTCAAGTCGCAGCCCTGGATTCCGCTCAATGTCTCGGAGCAGGGGCCAGGACGGTTCCTGGTCGCGAGCGCCGCCACGATCGCCGTTGCTTCGATCTCGTGGACGGTTTTCGAAAGGCCGCTCAACGGCCTCAAGCGCCGCTTCCCCTATGTCGCTCGCCGCCGGTCCCAGGCACACGTTGGCGATGCGGGCTGGCTCGGCAGGGCGGCGGACGCCTATGCCAGCCCCGATGGCCGCGCCGCGCTCGATCTCCCGCGAACGGATGCGCACAGATGACCGCCGCGCCGCTCGTCTCCGTCCTGCTGCCGGTCTACAATGCAGGGCCTTATCTCGCCGCTGCACTGGGGAGCATTCTGCGGCAAGACTACGATCGCCTCGAGGTCATCGCTATCGATGACGGGTCGACTGACAATTCGCTCGAGATCCTCGAACGGTACCGTCGGGCCGACAATCGCGTTTCTGTCATCTCACGGGAAAACCGCGGCCTCGTCGCCACCCTCAATGAAGGGCTGCGACTGGCCCAGGGCGAGCTGGTTGCGCGAATGGATGCGGACGATGTCGCTTATCCCTGGCGTCTCACGCGCCAGGTCGCACTGTTCGAGCGGCGGCCCGAGCTCGGCTTCTGTGGCGCCTGCGTCGATACCTTGCTTCACGGCCGTATCGCCAAGGGCAGGCTCGACCCGGTGTTCCGGTTCGGCCGGCTCGATATTTTGTCGATGTTCTTCACGATATTCATGCATCCGACGGTGGTCTACAACAGAAAGGTCATAGGGAACGACGATCTCTATTACGATCCCAGATACAGGCACGCCGAGGATTTCGATCTCTTCAGGCGGCTTGCTGGCCGTTTCCCGGCGACGATGTCGCCCGATAACCTGCTCATCTATCGCATCCATCCGGGAAGCGTGACCATGCGGCATGCCAAGGAAATGCGCAGGACGCATTTGCGGATCGTTGCCGAAAATCTCGAGCGTGAAGGGCTCGCGGAAGCCACCACGGATCTGCGCGACATCGGCGAGGCCGTCTCTTTCGACACGGTTGCGCGCGCAGCCGATTTCATCCGTGCGCTGGAAGAGCGGATTTCCACGCTGCCGGCCGGCACGCGGCCAATCTTCGAGGCCGGCGCGCTGAACCTGTTCTATTTCCTCTACCAGCTCGTCAGCGACGAAGGAGAACCGCCGCTGACGCACGAGTTGCTCACGCGGACAGCGAGGTGGAACTTCATCCGGCGCCGCGAAAAATATGCGCTGCGTCCCGGCGTCTGGGCGCCCTGGCTCAGCCTGGCCTCGATAGCGGCCGGAAAGCGGGCGGACGCGGTGGAGTACTTCTTTAAAACCACACCGGCCGAAACGGTGCTTGCGCGTTATCAGCGGGGACAGGTATGAACGACAGGCCCCACCCGCTCCTGCGCGAGCACCCGTTTGCGAGCGCGCCCGTGCCGACAGCTCCGCGATCGGAGCGGCCGTCGCTCGAGGTCAGCTTCATCGTCTGCACGCGCGACCGAGCCGCTGTGCTGGAGGCCTGCATAGCGTCGATCCAGGCCGCATGCCGGGCGCACGCCGCCTTCGCGGCCGAGTTGGTGGTGGTCGACAATGGTTCACGGGACGGCACGGCAAAGCGGCTGGCCGGTATCGCCGAAGCATCAGACATCCCAGTCACAGCCGTCTCGGAGCCGCGCCCCGGACTGGCCACTGCCCGCAATGCCGGTTTGGCGCGAGCGCGAGGCCGCGTGCTGGTGTTCATCGACGATGACTGCAAGCTCGATCGCGACTATCTCCGCGACCTCGAGCGGCACTATCGGAGCGGCGAGAAGTGGCTGATCCGCGGCGGCCGCGTCGAGCTCGGCGATGCCCGGGACCTGCCCTTCACCATCAAGCGCTGCGAGGCGCGCGAACGGCTGACCCCGGCGGTCCACCCGGGCGGCTTCGTGCTTGGCTGCAACATGACCATGCACCGCGACGTCGCGGCCCGTATCGGGTCGTTCGACGAACGCTTCGGCGCTGGTGGCCCGCTACGCTCGGCCGAGGATACGGATTATCTCGTGCGGGCGATGCTGCTCGGCATGCCGGTCGAGTATGTGCCCGACATGACGGTCCTGCATCATCACGGCCGGCGAGACCGCAAATCGATCGACAGGCTGCACCGCGACTATAGCCTCGGTAATGGTGCGCTGTGCCTGAAACATGTCCGCCACGCCCCTTGGCTGCTTCGCCATGTCTATTGGTCCGCGCGGGCCGCGTTCAAGGAGCTGGCGGGCCGTCCTCGCTTCGACCGCGACCTCGATCTGTCGCACTGGCCTATTGTCGTCATGAATCTGGCAGGTGCCGCCAGATTTGCGCTGCTGGTCATGATGGGATTGCCAAAACGGCAGCCGCTGCGCCAGGAACAGAAAGCCGGCGAAGCCAATGCGGAGGCCAGAGCGCGATAATGTCGCTGATTCCGCTAGGCCTGCCGATGCTGCGCCGCGCGCTTGGTGGCAGGCTGTTGCGGCTCGTTCCCGTCGTAGTGGGGCTCGGGCTTGCGGGCGCCGCACTGGAAGGCCTCGGCATCGGCCTCATCATTCCGCTGCTCGGCATCATTATGGGGCATGGCGAAACGTCAGGCATGGCCGGTTTCTCCGCCCTCCTCCAGCAGATTGGAGCGAGCCTCGGCGAACGCGAGCGGCTGATCGCCATTTCAGCCGCGATCCTCGGTTCGATCGTGCTGAAGAATGTCTTTGCCTTCGCCAACACGCTGCTGACCAGCTTCATCTACGGCAAGGCAGGTTATTCGATCCGCAGCGCATTGTCGGAGCAGTTGCTCAGGGTCGGCTACCCCTTTTTCCTGCAGCAAAGCCCCGGACGGCTGCTCAACATCATCTCCAACGAATCCTGGCGAGCGTCCGACGCTATCCAGGCCCTGCTCGGCGCGATCGTCAGCGCCTCGGCCGCCGTCATCCTGCTCACCTTCCTCCTGCTCCTGTCCTGGCAGATGACGCTGCTGGTGACGCTGGGGCTGGCGCTTGTCCAGCTGGCGCACGGGATTTTGTCGTCCAGTCTGAAGGCGCCGAGCCGCAGCGTCGTCTCGCGCAACAGTGCACTCGCTTCGCAAATGCTGCATCTGGTGCATGCTGGGCGCCTGATCCGCATCTTCGGGCAGGAGAGCCGCGAAAAGGCGATTTTCGCCAAAGCATCCGACGGGGTGCGGCGGGCGGCTTTCGTGCTTTCAATCCGCCAGGGCGTCTTGCCGCCACTGACCGAGGTGCTGCACGCGATGCTGTTCCTGGCGGTGGTGATCGGAGCCTGGCTGGCGAACATAAGCTTCCCGCTGACCGTCGCCTTCCTCATCCTGCTCTACCGACTGCAGCCTCATATGCGCGCCTTGCAAATGTCGTGGAGTCAGCTGCAAGGCATGAGCGGCTCGCTGGAGGAGGTGCAATGGCTGCTCGATCCTTCCGACAAGCCCGAGGCGCCGCAGGGCAGCCTGCCGTTCGACGGCTTGCGCCAAGGGATCACGTTCGATGATGTGAGCTTCGCCTATTCCGGTGCCCTGTCCGGCCCCGACGCGCGCGAGGCGGTGCTGCATCAGGCCGTGTTCGACATCCGCAGCGGCCGCTCGACGGCGCTGATCGGCCGCTCGGGCGCCGGCAAGACGACGATCGTCAATCTCCTGTGCCGCTTCGTCAACCCCGATAGCGGCAGAATCCTCGTCGATGGGGCACCGCTCGATGAAATCGACCCAAGCCAGTGGCGGCGGAACATTGCCTTGGCCAGCCAGGAACTGGAATTGGTCGACGGGACCATTTTTGAAAACATTGTCTACGGCCACGACACCGCATCGGCCAGCGACGCCATGCGGGCCGCAAGGCTGGCCGAGGCACATGAATTCATCGAGCACCTGCCGCGCGGCTACGCGACACTTGTCGGATACCGGGGCATCAACCTGTCAGCCGGACAAAGGCAAAGGATCGCACTGGCGCGGGCGCTGGTGCGCGATCCCGATGTCCTCATCCTCGACGAAGCCACGAGTGCGGTGGATGGGCTGTCGGAAGCCGCTATTGTCGAGACGCTGAAGTCGCGGGCCGGCCGCCGCACCACCATTGTCATCAGCCATCACCACAGCACCATTTCGTTCTGCGACGACGTGGTGATCTTGAGCCGCGGCCGGGTGAAGAAACAGGCCCCCTTCGCAACGCTGGCAAAGCTCAGCATGGACGAGCTCTACCAGCACGGAGCGGGTGAGTGATGGGGCGCACCTGAATCTGCGACGCGGCTTGTGCCCGGCAGTTCCCGGATTGCGATCGATCCTGCCGGCAAAACACCGCCGCGACGCATTTCCGATTGTGCAAAAGCAATTGCCAGGGTGGTCAGGCGGCCTTCTTCTTCGCCAGCCTTGCCTTGATCGAGGCGACGTCGGCACGCGGCGTCGCGGCGAAAAGCGTCCTCGTATAGCTGTGCTTGGGGTCGGCAAAGACCTCTTCGCGCGAGCCGTATTCGACGGCTTCGCCGAAATACATCACCATCACATCGTCGGCGATGTAGCGGACGACGGACAGATCGTGGCTGATGAAGACATAGGTCAGCTGGAATTCGTCCTGCAGGTCGGCGAGCAGATTGAGCACCTGCGCCTGCACCGACAGATCGAGCGCGGAGACCGGCTCGTCGAGGACCAGCAGGCTCGGATTCAACATCAGCGCGCGGGCGATGGCGATGCGCTGGCGCTGGCCGCCGGAGAACATGTGCGGGTAGCGGTTGTAATGTTCAGTTCCGAGGCCGACCTTCTTCAGCATCTTCATGGCCAGGTCGCGCCGCTCTTCGGCCGGCTTATCGGTATTGATTAGCAGAGGTTCACCCAGCACATCGCCGATCTTCTGGCGCGGATTGAGCGAGCCGTAAGGGTTCTGGAAGACGATCTGCACCTTGCGGCGCATCTCCTTGGTCAGGCCGTTCCTGGCGATATCGACCTTGTTGCCGTCGATGAACAGCTCTCCGGAGGTCGCCGGGTCGATCAGCGTGATGATGCGCGCCAGCGTGGACTTGCCGCAGCCGCTTTCACCGACGATGGCCAGCGTCTTGCCCTTGTCGACACTGAACGAAACGCCCTTGACCGCGTGCACGGTGCGCGCGCCACGAAACAGTCCACCGCCGACGTGATAGTCGCGCTTGATGTTCTTGCCTTCGACGACCTTGATGCTCATCAGGCGACTCCGGCGGCCGGTTCGAACAGCATGTCGGAGACGGTCGGCAGGCGGTCGCCGACGGCGTTGTCCGGCAGCGCCGAAAGGAGAGCGCGCGTGTAGTTGCTCTTTGGCGATTCAAACAGCGACAGCACGTCGGCCTCTTCCATCTTGCGGCCCTTGTACTGGACGATGACGCGATCGGCGGTCTCGGCCACCACGCCCATATTGTGGGTGATCATGATCAGGCCCATGCCATATTTGACCTGCAGCGAGACCAGCAGATCGAGGATCTGCTTCTGGATGGTGACATCGAGCGCGGTCGTCGGCTCGTCGGCGATCAGAAGCTTTGGATTGCAGGCGATGGCGATGGCGATCATGACGCGCTGGCACTGGCCGCCCGACATCTGGTGCGGGAACGAGTTCAGCCGTTCGGCCGGCTCGGCAATGCCGACCTGCGTCAGCAGCTCGATTGCCCGCTCGCGGCGCTGGGCCTTGTCCATGCCCATATGGAAGCGCAGCACTTCCTCGATCTGGAAGCCAACCGTGAAGCAGGGATTGAGGCTGGCCATCGGCTCCTGGAAGATCATCGACATGTCCTTGCCGACGATCTTGCGCCGCTCGGCCGGACTGAGCTTCAGCAGGTCGCGGCCGTTGAAGCTCATCTCGTCGGCAGTGACCGTCGCGGTCCACGGCAACAGGCCCATCACCGCCAGCATCGACACCGATTTGCCGGAGCCGGATTCGCCGACGATGGCCAGCACTTCCCGTTCGTTGACATGCAGCGAGACGCCGTCGACCGCGCGGAACGGGCCGGATGCGGTCTGGAACTCGACGACGAGATTGCGGATGGTGAGCAGCGCCATCACGACCTCCTCAGCTTCGGATCGAGCGCATCGCGCAGGCCGTCGCCGACCAGGTTGATGGCCAGAACGGTGATCAGGATGGCGAGGCCAGGGAAGGTCACCACCCACCAGGCGCGCAGGATGAATTCACGCGCCGAGGCGAGCATGGTTCCCCATTCCGGCGTCGGCGGCTGGGCGCCGAGGCCGAGGAAGCCGAGAGCGGCCGCCTCGAGGATGGCGTTGGAGAAGGACAGCGTGCCCTGGACGATCAGCGGCGCAAGGCAGTTGGGCAGGATGGTGCGCAGCATCAGCCGGATATGTCCCGCGCCGGCAACCTTGGCGGCGACCACATATTCACGGCTCTTTTCGGCCATGACAGCGGCGCGCACCAGACGCGCGAAATGCGGCTGCAGGACAAGCGCAATGGCCAGCATGGCGTTGAACAGGCCGGGGCCGAGGATGGTGACCAGAACCAGCGCCAAAAGCAACGACGGGAAGGACAGGATCAAATCCATGACGCGCATGATCGCCACGTCGACCCAGCCGCGGAAATAGCCGGCCAGCAGGCCGAGCATGATGCCGCCGGTAAGTGCCAGCGTGACGACGACGGCGCCGATCAGCAGCGAGAAACGCGCGCCATAGAGCAGGCGCGAGAGCATGTCGCGGCCGACCGCGTCGGTGCCGAGCAGATATTCGGCGCTGCCGCCTGCCTGCCAGGAGGGCGGCCGCAGGAAAGCGGTCTTGTCCTGAATGTCGGGCGCATAGGGCGCCAGCAGCGGCGCAAAGAGCGCGGCCAGCACCAGCAGGATGAAGACGAACAGGCCGATGACGGCGCCGCGGTTCACCGAGAAATAGTGCCAGAAGGTCCTGAAGCCGGTCAGGCGATCAGGATTGCCGGCGGCCATCGGGGCGATTTCGGTCGACTGGCTCATCACGCTGCCCTGATGCGCGGGTTGATGACGGCATAAAGCACGTCGACGATCAGGTTCACGGCCATGACGATAAGGGCGATCAAGAGCAAGCCCGACTGCACGACGACATAGTCGCGCTTGGATATGGAATCGACCATCCACTTGCCGATGCCCGGCCAGGCGAAGATGGTTTCGGTGAGAATGGCGCCGGCGAGCAGCGTACTGACCTGCAGGCCGATGGTGGTGACCACCGGGATGAGCGCATTGCGCAGCGCGTGCACGCCGATGACGCGGGACGACGACAACCCCTTGGCGCGCGCGGTCCGCACATAGTCCTCGCCCAGCACTTCGAGCATGGCCGAGCGTGTCTGGCGGGCGATCACCGCCAGCGGGATGGTGCCGAGCACAATTGTCGGCAGCACCAGATGGCTCAATGCCGAACGGAAAGCATCCCATTTGCCGTAGAGCAGGCTGTCGAGGGTCAGGAAGCCGGTGATCGGCTTGATGAAGAACTGCAGGCCGATGCGGCCGGAAACCGGGGTCCAGCCGAGATAGCCGGAGAAAAAGATGATCAGCAGCAGGCCCCACCAGAAGATCGGCATGGAATAGCCGACAAGGGCCGTGCCCATCAGCCCCTGGTCGAACCAGGAGCCGCGCTTGACCGCGGCGAAGATGCCCGCGGGAATGCCCAGCAGCATGGCGAAGATCATGGCGAAGACAGAGAGCTCAATGGTTGCCGGGAAGAGCGTCATAAAATCTTCGATGACCGGGCGCTTGGACGAGATCGAGACGCCGAAATTACCGGTCGCGGCATCGCGGACATAATGCGCGTATTGCTGCCAGATCGGCAGATTGTAGCCGAACTGTTCCTTCAGTTCCGCGTAGCGCTCGGGCGACACGCCATGCTCGCCGGCCATGGCCAGGATGGGATCGCCGGGCAGCAGCCTGACGAAAGCGAAGGCACAGATGGTGATGCCGATCAGCGTCGGGAGCACCAAGACGATTTTGTTGAGGAGATATCGGAGCATCTTGAAAAGGGGGCGGCGCTTGATTGCGCGCCGCCCGCCTAACAGTTCTATTCGGCCTTGTCGACGCCGTCGAAGCGATGAATACCGAGCGGGTCCATCATGTAACCGCTGACATTCTTGCGCACGACTGCGTAAACCTGGCTGTGTGCCATGAGGAAGGCCGGAGCCTGCTTGGCAAAGACCACCTGCGCCTGCTCATAGAGCTTGGTGCGTTCGGCCTGGTCGCTGGTCTTCTTGGCCTTCTGGATCAGGTCCTCGAAGTCCTTGTCGCACCAGCTGGAGTAGTTCGACACGCCGATGGCCGAGCAGGCGAACAGCGTGGCGAAGAAGTTGTCCGGATCGCCATTGTCACCGGTCCAGCCGATCTGGAAGGCGCCGGGGCGTTCCTTCTTCTTGCCTTCCTCCCGGTACTTCGTCCACTCGTAGCTGACGATCTCCGCCTTGACGCCGACCTTGGCCCAGTCGGCCTGGATCAGTTCGGCGGCGCGCTGGAAGTTCGGGTTGTAGGGACGGACGCGATCGGAGGCCCAGAGCTGGATCTCCTTCAGCCCGGCATCGGCCAGCACCTTCTTGGCCGCTTCCGGATCATAGGCGTCGGACTTCACGTCCTTGTCCCACGACCACATGGTCGGCGGGATCAGGTTTTCGGCCGGCGTGGCGCCGGCGTCCTGGAACAGCGACTTGATGAGCGATGCCCGGTCGATCGCCTGGTTGAGTGCGTGGCGCACCTCAGGCTTGTCGAGTGGCGGGATGGTGGTGTTGTAGCTCATATAGCCGATGTTCAGGCCGGCCTGATCCATCAGGGTCACGTCGGCGTTGGCCTTGATCGTGCCGATGTCGGCAGGATTCGGATAGGGCGCGATGTCGCATTCGCCGGCAAGCACCTTCTGGATGCGGGCGGTGGCGTCCGGCGTGATGGCGAAGACGAGATCGTCGATCTTTTCCTTGCCCTTGAAGTAATCCGGGTTGGCCGCATAGCGGATGACCGAATCCAGCTGGTAGTCGACGAACTGGAACGGACCGGTGCCGATCGGCTTGGTCGAGAAGTCGGCCATCTTGCCGTCTTTTTCCAGCTGGTCGGCATATTCCTTCGACACGATCGAGGCGAAGTCCATGCCGAGATTGGCAAGCATCGGCGCATTCGGCTCGGTCAGCGTCAGCTTGACGGTCAGGTCATCGACCTTTTCCCACTTGGCGACGTATTTCGGCATGTCCATGCCGGTGTAGTAATCCCAGGTCAGGTTCGGCAGGTATTTTTCGCCGTTCCAGGGATTTTCCTTGTTGAACTGGCGATCGAAGGAAAAGACGACGTCGTCTGCATTGAAGTCACGCGTCGGCTTGAAGAAATCCGTGGTCTGGAACTTCACGCCCGGATGCAGGTGAAAAGTATAGACCAGGCCGTCGTCGGAGATTTCCCACTTGTCGGCAAGACCGGGCTCGATCTCGGTGCCGCCATGCTTGAATTCGACCAGGCGCGAATAGACGGTACGCGACGAGGCATCGAAGTCGTTGCCGCCCGTCGTGGTACCCGGGTCGAAGTTGGCCGGCGAGGCCTCCGAGCAGTAAACCAGCGTCTTGGCATTGGCCACGCCGCCGAGGACGCTTGCAGCCAGCAACGCGGCTGCAAAAGTCAGTTTCTTTTTCATTGAGCACTCCCTGATGTTCTTCCAAGCCCCTCTAGCAGGCTCGCGAAGCGCGCATATAAGCACCGTTTTTCGGGCTTTGGAACACCCTGTTTGCCTACCCCACCGTAAGCAGAAAATATTTCTCGGCTTTTGCTCGATTTCAGAAAGAAATAGCAAAATCTGCTAATCACGAGATTGTTAACGACCGCATTTTTTCATTGATTGCCGGTATCGTGAGCACAAATATCCACAGGCTCAGGTTTCGCAGCCGACATGACAGGATGCCGTTTCCGGAGCCGGCGTCGCGAGAAGGATTTCGGCCGTAAATCTTTGCCGTCCTGCCGTTGGGGCAAGACTTGCACGGCCGCCGATAGTCGCAATAGATAGATGATACGCCGGATTTCCCGGGAATCCGCGACATCGCTGCAGCGGAGGACGCCTCACTATATTAAGGCGATGCAGCATGGAGCAGGCAACAGAACGACTGAGGGAGGCTAGAGGTGGCAAAAGCAACAAAGACAACGGCCCCTGCGAAAGCAAAAGCAAGGACTGCTTCAAAGCCGACCGCTGCTGCCGCCAAGCCGAAAGCGCCTTCGGTCAAAGCCGCTCCCGCCGCCAAGCCAAAGGCAGCCAGCGCGCCAGCGAAGACTGCCGCGAAAGCCACGGCCAAGCCGGCTGGTAGAAAGACGGCAAAGCCCGCAGCCGCCAAGCCGGCGACAAAGACAGCGGCGACGAAGCCAGCGCCCAAGCCGGCAGCGGTAAAGCCGGCGCCGAGCCCGGCGAAAAAACTGCCGAAGACGCTGACGGCGCTTGCCGCTGGGCTACCGGAGAAGCCGTGGCTCAAAAGCTACTCGAAAGTCGTGCCGGCCGAGATCGGCACCCTGCCCTACGGTTCGATCGGCGACTTCCTGGTTGGCGCCTGCAAGCAGTTTTCCGGCCAGCCGGCTTTCGTTTGCATGGGCAAGTCGATCTCCTACGCCGAACTCGAGCGGCAATCGGCTGCCTTCGGCGCCTATCTGCAATCGAAGGGCCTGCAGAAGGGCGCCCGCGTGGCGATGATGATGCCAAACGTGCTGCAGTATCCGGTGGCGATGATGGCCGTGCTTCGCGCCGGCTATGTCGTGGTGAACGTCAATCCGCTCTACACGCCGCGCGAACTGGAGCACCAGCTCAAGGATTCCGGTGCACAGGCGATCGTCATTCTCGAGAACTTCGCCAGCACGCTGGACGCGGTAATTGCCAGGACGGATGTCAAGCATGTGGTGGTCGCGGCGATGGGCGACATGCTCGGGGGCCTCAAGGGCGCGATCGTCAACCTCGTCGTGCGCCGGGTGAAGAAGATGGTGCCGGCCTGGTCGCTGCCCGGCCATGTCAAGTTCAATGCGGCCGTGAAGGCCGGCGCTGGTATCGCCTTCAAGCCGGCCAAGATGGGAGCGAGCGACGTCGCCTTCCTGCAATATACCGGCGGCACCACCGGGATTTCCAAGGGCGCCGTGCTGCTGCACTCCAACGTGCTGTCCAATGTCGCGCAGAATACGCTGTGGCTGCAGGACGCCTACGCGATCAAGCCGAAACCGGCGCATCTCAACTTCATCTGCGCGCTGCCGCTCTACCATATATTCGCGCTGACGGTGAATGCGCTGATGGGGATGCAACAGGGCGCCCAGAACGTGCTCATTCCCAACCCGCGCGATATTCCCGGCTTCGTCAAGGAGCTGCAGAAATATCCGGCGCACATTTTCCCCGGCCTCAACACGCTGTTCAATGCGCTGCTCAACAATGAGGACTTCCGCAAGCTCGACTTCAAACCGCTGATCCTGACGCTGGGCGGCGGCATGGCGGTGCAGAAGGGCGTCGCCGAGCGCTGGAAGGCGCTGACCGGCAACTCGATCACCGAAGGTTACGGCCTTTCGGAGACGTCGCCGGTAGCCACCGCCAACAAGTTCAGCGACGGCAATTTCACCGGCACGATCGGCCTGCCTTTGCCGTCGACAGAGATCGCCATCCGCGACGATGACGGCAACAACCTGCCGCTTGGCGAGGTCGGCGAGATCTGCATCCGCGGGCCGCAGGTGATGGCCGGCTACTGGAACCGGCCGGACGAGACCGCCAAGGTGATGACCAAGGACGGTTACTTCAAATCCGGCGACATGGGCTTCATGGACGAGCGCGGCTACACCAAGATCGTCGACCGCAAGAAGGACATGATCCTGGTCTCCGGTTTCAACGTCTATCCGAACGAACTCGAGGAAGTCGTCGCCCAGCATCCGGGCGTGCTCGAAGTGGCGGCGATCGGCGTGCCGGACGAGCATTCCGGCGAAGTGCCAAAACTGTTCATCGTCAAGAAGGATCCGGCGCTGACCGTCGAGGCGATCACCGCCTATTGCCGCGAAAACCTGACCGGCTACAAGCGGCCGAAATACATCGAGTTCAGGACCGAACTGCCGAAGACGCCGGTGGGCAAGATCCTGCGCCGGGCGTTGCGGGAATAGTGGGGGATTTGCATGACGGCCGCGGCGAAGGCGGGATCGTGGACATTGGTCGACGTCTCGATCCGGAAGCGTTCATCAAGGCGAACCTGCGGCTAGCGCCCGTTCCCGCGCTTCCTGAAATCCAGCTCTATACGGCTCATCCGGGCAGTGGCTTGAGGCGGCTTGTCGAGCCGCACCAAAGCCGCGACGCGGATGGCGATGCGCTTGAGCCAGTCGACGACGCGCCCGAGCCACCGCCGCCTTACTGGGCCTATGCCTGGGCCGGCGGCACGGTGCTTGCGCGCCATATACTCGACCATCCGCAAAGTGTGGCCGGCCGCCGCGTGCTCGACCTAGGCGCCGGTTCGGGTCTTGTCGGCATCGCCGCCGCGAAAGCTGGCGCCAGCACGGTGATCGCCGCCGAGATCGATCGCAACGGCGTCGCCGCGATCGGTCTCAACGCCATGGCCAATGGCGTCGAGATTACCATTGTCGACCAGGATATCACCACGGGCTCGCCGCCGGCGGTCGACCTCGTGCTTGCGGGTGACGTGTTCTACGGCCCCGAGGTTGCTCTGCGGGTTATCCCGTTCCTCGACCGCTGCCTGGCAGCCGGCATCGAGGTGCTGGTCGGCGACCCCCGCCGCGCCGACCTGCCGCTTTCGCGCCTGCGGTTGCTCGCCGAATATCAGGTGCCGGATGTCGGCGACGCGAAGGATGCAGTGGCGAGGCCGAGCGGGGTATTTTCGTTCGAGGTCGAAGGCGCTGACTAGACAGGCAAAGCCTAGTCGCTTGGAATGTGGCCTGGGCCAACCCAAAGCTGACTTACGTCGATCCCAACATGAACGACTACCCACCGCCTCAATGCAGACACTAACATTAGGTGCCAGCATTCGCCGAAGTTCCTTTGAGCGGCTCAGATGCATTAGCCGGCCGAATTAGATCATATTCCCCCTTGAGGTTGTAGAACAGCCCAGCCTACATTTACCGGAGGGGGCCAAGAGTATGAGCTACAATGCTATCGAGTTAGAGAATCTTTGCATAAACCGATCCAATGACCGGCACGGTGAATTAGAGAACGAGACAGCCGCGATCGCGTGGTTATTTGCTCATCATCAATCTCAGATGAGGAAGCTAGCCCGAGACGTCGTGGAGTCGAATGGATTGTACGAACCTCCACTCGTTTACCTCGATGGAGCTAAGTACACCGTATTTGACGGTAACCGGCGGACAACCTGTTTGAAGCTGCTCGCTAACCCCAAGCGAGCGCCGAGCGTCGAACTTCAGCAATTCTTCGCAGACCTGAAAGGTAACTGGGTCGGAACATTCCCCAAGAAGCTCATGTGCAGGGTTGAGACCGATCGCGACGTGATCGACGATATCCTTTTCCGCAGACATACCGGAAGTCAGGGCGGCGTCGGGCAGGCCAACTGGGATGGCCGGATGAAGACGACATTCGTCAATCGAACCGGCAAAGGCGGCAAACTCAATGTCGCAGATGAAATTGAAGAGCAACTTCGGGAGGCAAAGCTTCTTCCCGAACGGAAGAAGCTGCCACGCAGCAACCTGAACAGGCTGCTCTCGGCAGAGGCATTTCGCAACCGTGTCGGAATTAGTACGGCAAAAGGCAAACTGGAGTTCACGCGCCGGAAGGAAGCGGTGATGCCTGCACTGGCGCGGATTGCCGATGATCTTGCGCATAAGCGGATTACGCTCGACGATGTATGGGACGTTGATCGCAAATCGGTCTATCTCGACCGCCTTGAAAACGAAGGTGTGTTGCCGACTGCCGCCGACGCAATTCGGGCTGACGACAAGTCCGCAAAAGACAAGAAGCAGACGACCAAGACCAAGAAGGTAACCCAGCCGGCAAAGCGGATGCGGCTTATACCCGACACCGACTATGGCGTGGCTTGGTCAGGGCGTCTCCAGCGCCATCATGCAATTTGGGACGAGCTCCAATTTAGCCTCGACCTGGAACATCATCCCAATGCCATCGCGGTTCTGTGCCGCGTCCTGCTGGAACTCTCGGTTGATAATTACATCAGCCAGTCAAAGATCACGACCATTTCGGAACCTGACCCTCTCGTCAAAAAGATAGTCGGCTGCGCCGAAGACTTGGATGCAAAGGGAAAGGTGGAAAAGCGCTATGTACAGGTGATTCGGAAGGCCCGCACGATGGACGAGATTGTGTCGATCGACACACTCAACAAGTACGTCCATTCGTCGGGCCTTGCACCCGCACCCAAGGATTTGGCGTCACTTTGGGATACGTTCGCGCCGCTGATCGTGCTTTTCCTCAATGAGTGAAGCGGTCAAGGAAAGCGCCGGTGTCAGGCGTCCCAGCACACGATTTCCCAAGCGGCACGTCCTTGAATCGGATCATCACGCCTTCATTGGACGTGTTTTTGATTTGAGCATCGTTGGTCTGAACTTCGATAGCTACGCAGAAGTCGAGAAGTATCCGGACTGCAAGTATGCGCTGGATACGAACTACTGGGTTTCCGGACTGGCGCAGAGGGTGGAGTCTCTCAACCTGGTGGGCGACATGCTGTGGCCCGACCCGCTTCCGGATTTCGGGTCGTTCCCGATCACGCAATATGACTGGCTAACCGTCACGACGGATGTATTCCTGACTCGATACATTTCGGTGATCGATTGTTCGCTGCTACTCGTGAACGGCATTTATCGGCACGGGGTAGATGCCAGGCAGTGCTCCTTCGACAGATTGAAAAAGCTGGGACTTCCCAAAGCCATTTGCAACCATCTGCAGAGCATGCTCAACGAGCAGGAGGCGCTTCGGCTTGAGAGAAACGCGCGCATACATCACGGAAGCGAGCGTGCGTTTACCGAGGACGACATGACATTTCGCATGGCCTCGCGATTTGCCTTGAGAGGCAAGAACCTTGTCGGGCGGCCTACAAATGCCGACCGCTCGTTTAAAGAAGGCCTCGTAGGTTTGCAAAAGGACTTCAATCGCTCGACCCGCGCGCTGCTGAAGCAGCTGGATAGGCTATATGATCTTCTGTGGGACGAGTTCGAGGATCACTTCGGACCTTTGATTGCCGCAGCGACGCACGGCCTTAATGCCGGTTCCAGAAAGACTGGTCAGGATTGATTGCGAACCATCGAGTTTCGGTTCGACATCGGTGTGCTGGCGGCAACGTTCCGTTTCGATCCCAGGCCTCTTCCCCGTCAGACCCCCTCCTTGACCCGTGCCGACAGAAAGTCGGGGAGGTCGGCAACCGAATCCAGAACGACATCGGCGATCGACGACAGCGATTCCCGCGTGCCGGTGCCGGAGAGCACACCGATCGCCAGGCCGCAGCCGCCGGCCCGCGCCATCTCCAGGTCGTGACGGTTGTCACCGACCATGGCGATCTCGGCCGGCCGCAGCCCGGTCAGGTCGCAGAAGGCGAGGATGGTGTCCGGCGCCGGTTTCGGATTGGCCACCGCATCATAACCATAGGCGGCGTCGAAGAGCTGGGCGACGCCGAGCGTGACCATGGTCTTCTCCGCGCCGGCGGTTGAATCGTTGGTGGCGACGCCGAGCCGGTAGGATCGTTTGTGCAGCGCCGTCAGCGCTTCGACGATGCCCGGCAGGCCCACCGCCAGAGATGAACCCTGCACCGAGGTGATCTCGTTGAAGCGGGCGACGGCCAGCATCTGATCCTCGTCGGACAGGCGCGGGAACCACAGTTCGACGACATCCATGTTGGTGCCGGAAGCGAAAATGGAATCCGGCTTGAAGCGCTTGGCGACAAAATCGAAGCCTGCCGCCGAAAGCAGCCTGTCGGCCTTCCAGCGATCGCCCTCGGCGGCATCCATGGCCATGAAATCGGCAATGCCGAGCCATGTCGCATTGAAATCGACGAGCGTGCCGTCCTTGTCGAACAATATGCCCTTGATATCCGCCGGGTTTTTCATGCCGCACCCCGCAATTGCTGGATGCGCGCCACCAGCCCGGCCGTCGAGGCGTCGCGCTTGGCGGCGCTCTCCTTGCCTTCCACAACCGGCAGCAGGCCGGTCGCCAGCTCCTTGCCGAGCTCGACGCCCCACTGGTCGAAGGAGTTGATGTTGAACAAAGTGCCCTCGACAAAAACGCGGTGCTCATAGAGCGCGATCAGTCGGCCGAAGGTGCGTGGGTCGAGCTTGCGATAAAGGATGGTCACCGACGGACGATTGCCGGAGAAGACGCGGTGCGGAGCGATCTTGTCGACATCGGCCGGCTTCATGCCCTTGGCCAACATCTGCGCGCGCGCCTCTTCCAGCGTGCGGCCCTTCATCAACGCTTCCGACTGCGCCAGACAATTGGCGAGGAGCAGATCGTGCTGGTGCTTCAGATCGGGCTCATGCCCGACGGCGGCGGCAAGGAACTCGACCGGGATGAAATCGGTTCCCTGGTGCAGCAGCTGGAAGAAGGCGTGCTGGCCATTGGTGCCGGGCTCGCCCCAGACCAGCGGTCCGGTTGGCGTCGTCACCGGCGTGCCGTCGAGGGTAACGCCCTTGCCGTTCGATTCCATGTCGAGCTGCTGCAGATAGGCGGGCAGCCTGGACAGACGCTGGTCATAAGGGATGACGGCACGCGCGGGATAACAGCAGACCACGCGATGCCACCAGCCGACCAGTCCCAGCAGCGCCGGCAGGTTCTTCTGCAGGGGCGCGGTGCGGAAGTGCTCGTCCATCTCATGCGCGCCGTCGAGGAAGGCGCGGAAATTGCGCGGGCCAATGGCGATCATCACCGGCAGGCCGATGGCACCCCACAGCGAATAGCGGCCGCCAACCCAGTCCCAGAAGCCGAACACGCGATCGGCATCGATGCCGAACTTCTTCACAAGGTCGAGTGCGGTCGAGACGGCGGCGAAATGCTTGCCGACGGCTTCCTTGCCGAGTGCCTTCTGCACCCATTTGCGTGCCGTCTCGGCATTGGTCATCGTCTCGACCGTGGTGAAGGTCTTCGAGGCGATGATGAACAGGGTGGTTTCGGCCGACAGGCCCTTCAGCGTGTCGTGGATATGGGCGCCGTCGATGTTGGAGACGTAGTGCGCCCGCGGGCCGTCATGATAGGGCGCCAGCGCCAGCGTCGCCATGGCCGGGCCGAGATCGGAGCCGCCAATGCCGATATTGACGATGTCGGTGATTTTCTTGCCGGTGGCGCCGGCGGCCTTGCCGGAGCGAATGGCATCGGCGAAAGCGCCCATGGCGTCGAGCACGGCAACCACATCCGCCTTGACGTCCTGACCGTCGACGGTGACGCCCTTGCCCGAGAGGTTGCGCAGCGCCGTGTGCAGCACGGCGCGGTCCTCGGTGATGTTGATCTTCTTGCCGGAAAACATCGCGGCGCGGCGTCCCTCGAGGTCGGCGGCGCCGGCGAGTTTTTCAAGCAGTTCCATCGTACGCTGGTCGACCGCGCATTTCGACCAGTCGAGCAAGAGGTCGCCGTCGCTGGCCGAGAATGTCTCGAAGCGCTTGGGGTCAGCGGCAAAAGCCTCGCGCATCGTGCCCGATGCGGCCGCTCGCTCAGCGCGCAAGGCGGCAAGCTGTTTGTCGAAGGACGAGTGATCCAATGCCGGGCTCCTGACGCTTTTTCACGACATCTTATCAGACCGGATGTTTCCGGCGCGTGTCGTCGCGCAAAGGTTATTGAGCCGAATTCCATTTGTTTCAATGCGTGGGGATGACGCAGTGCGGGATGGATGACGCAGCGCGGGATGAAGGGGCGACGACGCTGCGCGTCGCGCTGGGGATGTTGCTGCTTACAGCGCACGCGACGACGCTTCGCGTCGCGCCGGCGTCGCGCGATGGATCACTGGCATAAATCCCAGCGATCAGAAAAATTGATTGGCGCAACCCCTTGTGCCACGGTTACCTTCCGCTGGTCCAGCCAAGCAAAAAAGTTTGGCCATCGAGGAACATCTTCCATGCCACAGCGTAATGACACGGCCATATGGTCCGGCCTGTTCCGGATTTCTGCGGAATCGGGCCAGACACTGCAGGCGCAGATCCGCCAGGCGATCGTCGCCGCCATCCTCGACCGGCAGATCGCGGCTTCGATGCCGCTTCCGTCCTGCCGCATCCTGGCCGAGAAACTCGGCGTCGCGCGCGGCACAGTGGTGCTGGCATTCCAGCAACTGGTCGACCAGGGTTTCCTGGTGGCGCGAGAACGGCGCGGCCATTTTGTCAATCCGGACGTGCTGGCCACCCCCGCCAAGCCGCACCAGAAGGCGCCCGACCAGCAGAACGAGATCGACTGGAAGGCGCGCCGGCAGATCGCCGCCAGCGACATGCCGCCGCCGGCCAAGCACGACAACTGGATCAAGTCGTCCTACCCGTTCGTCTATGGCCAGTTCGACCCGGCGCTGTTCCCGACCGCCGAATGGCGCGAGTGCAACCGCATGGCGCTGGCCGTGCTCGAGATCCGCAACTGGGCCTCGGACATGGTCGACCGCGACGATCCGCTGTTGATCGAACAGATCCAGGCGCGGCTGTTGCCCCGGCGCGGCATCTTTGCCAATCCCGACGAGATCATCGTCACGCTGGGCGCCCAGAACGCGCTCTACATGCTGGCGACGCTGCTGATGACCAAGGGCTCGAAGGTGGCAATGGAGGATCCGGGTTATCCCGATGCGCGCTCGATCTTCAGGCTGGCGGGCGCCGACATCCAGCCGGTTCCGGTCGACCAGTCCGGCATCGTGACGTCGTCCATTCCGCAGGATTCGGGCTTTGTCTTCGTCACCCCCAGCCACCATTGCCCGACCATGGTGCCGCTGTCGGCGGAGCGCCGGCAGGACCTGTTGGCGCGCGCCAACCGCCACAACCAGATCATCATCGAGGACGGCTATGACAGCCAGCTTCTCGACGAGGCGCCGCAGCAGGCGCTGAAGAGCCTCGACCGCTCGGGCCGCGTCATCTATGTCGGCTCGATGTCGAAGACGCTGGCTCCGGGCCTGCGGCTTGGCTACATCGTGGCGTCCGCTGGACTAATCGCGGAGCTCAGGGCACTTCGCCGCTTCATGCTGCGGCATCCGCCGGCAAACAACCAGCGTGCCGTCGCCCTGTTCCTGTCGCTCGGCCATCACGAGGCACTGGTGCGGCGTCTATCGTCGGCCTTCGACGAACGCCGTAAGCGTCTGGTCCATGCGATTTCCGCATTCCTGCCGGAATGGCGTTCGACCGACTCCGCCGGTGGCACATCGCTCTGGCTCGAAGGGCCGCGCGGAACCGATTCCCGCGGACTAGCCGAAGCCGCCGCGTCGCGCAGCGTCATTATCGAGCCCGGCGACCGCTTCTTCGACCGCACCGAAAAGCCGTCGCGTTTCATGCGCTTGGGCATTTCCTCGATCGCGCTGCAGCACATCGAACCAGGCATTCGCGAGCTGGCCACCGCAGCCGGACGCAGGCCGGCAGCAGCCTGATACACGGCTTGACTTTGTGAAGGGAGCCGGCGCAAGCCGGCTCCCTTTTGCTTGGCACCATCGCCCCGCTTTAGCTCTCTGGCATATTCGACCATAGCAGCTGGCCCATAGGCTGGGCCAATACCGGCGGCATAGTCGGCTGACAGAGGGGACGAAGCAGGCGACGGTGGACCAATCACCGCATCCGGTTTCGCAAGATAAGGTGGAGTGCCTCCCATGTCAGTGGCTCTTGAGAAGCAGGATGCGCCCGAGAAGCAGGAGGCTGACCAGCGCTCGCGCCGATCCGGCGGGCGCGAAGCGCGCCGCGCGATGCGGGCCGCACCCTTGGCCGACGACATCAGGCCGGTGCGCGCCGGGCTTGAAGGCGGCAGCTACGGCCCACTCAGCCGGAACGATCAGGAGCGCATCCATGAAGCGGTGCTAACGCTGCTGGAGACCGTCGGCTTCGCCAATGCCATCCCCTCGTGCATCGAGGCGCTGACCGGGGTCGGCGCCATCTACGGCGATGATGGGCGTATTCGCTTCCCCCGCGCACTGGTGCTGGACACGATCAAAAAAGCGGCGCGGAATTTTACACTGCACGGCCAGGACCCGAAGCATGACATGCTGATCCAGGGCAAGCGGGTGCATTACGGCACCGCAGGTGCCGCGGTGCATCTGGTCGATGTCGAAAAGCGCGAATACCGCGAGTCGCTGGTGCAAGACATTTACGACGCCGCCCGCCTCGTCGAAGGCCTCGACAACATCCATTTCTTCCAGCGGCCGATGGTGCCGCGTGACATTCCCGATCCGCTCGAGATGGACTTCAACACGCTCTACGCCTGCGTGATGGGCACGTCCAAGCATGTCGGCACCTCGTTCACTGTGCGCGAGAACGTGCAGCCGGCATTGGAGATGCTCTATGCGATCGCCGGCGGCGAGGAGAATTTCCGCGCCCGGCCCTTCGTCTCCAACTCCAACTGCTTCGTCGTGCCGCCGATGAAATTTGCCGAGGACGCCTGCGGCGTGCTCGAAGCCTGCGTCGAAGGCGGCATTCCGATCCTGCTCTTGTCGGCCGGCCAGGCCGGCGCCACTGCCCCGGCGGCGATTGCAGGTGCTGTCGTGCAAGCGGTGGCGGAAGTGCTTGCCGGCCTCGTCTATGTCAACGCCATCAAGCCCGGACACCCCGCGATCTTCGGCACTTGGCCATTCGTCTCCGACCTCAGGACCGGCGCCATGTCGGGCGGCTCGGCCGAGCAGGCGGTGCTGACCTCGGCCTGCGCGCAGATGGCGCAATTCTATGACCTTCCGGGTGGTTCGGCCGCGGGCATGACGGATTCCAAACTGCCCGACATCCAGTCCGGCTATGAAAAGGGCATCACCGATGTGATGGCCGGCCTTGCCGGCCTCAACCTGGTCTATGAATCGGCCGGCATGCATGCCTCGCTGCTCGGCTTCTGCCTGGAAAGCCTGATCATCGACAACGACATGCTCGGCCATTGCCTGCGTTGCGTGCGCGGCATCGAGGTGACCGACGAAGCGCTGTCGATCGACACCATCGCTGAAGTCTGTATGAACGGCCCCGGCCACTATCTCGGCAATGAGCAGACGCTGCGCCTGATGCAGACCGAGTACTTTTATCCGGCTGTCGGCGACCGCTTTTCTCCCAAGGAATGGAACGAGAAGGGCAGGCCCGACATCCTGCAGCGGGCGATCATCGAGAAGAAGCGGGTGCTTGCCGAGCGCTTCCCTCGCCATGTGCCGAAGCTGCTCGACGACAAGTTGCGCGCCCGCTTCGGCGAGATGATCAAGTTGCCGCGCAGCGGCATGGGCGGGTAAGCCTTACCTTACGAAAATCAGTCCGCGCTTAGTCCAAAACGCTCGACGACCTCGCTGCTGATCAGCTTGCCGTGCAGCGCCATCAGCACGATCTGCGCGTCCAGGCTGTCGCCGGTCTCGAGCGCTGCTTCGATGCGGCGCTCGGCGTCCAGCCGTCGCTCCGGGCCGTTGGCCTGCTCGAATGTCTCCGGCCCGGCGACGCAATAACTGAACAGCTGCGCCACGGACCGGTAGGCGTCCGGCGGCGGCTCGTCTGGCCAATGATCCTTCATCAGGTTTACGATGGTGAGCTTTACGCCCTCGGGAACAAGGGCCGGATGAAGATCGGCGCCGCGCAGCGCGCTGTCTAGTTCCCGCAAGTCGCCCGAGCGGCCGAACATGCCGAGAAAACCGAGGGAAGAGCGCCGTTTCGTCATTGATGGCCTTGTCCGTTTCCCAGTCAATATGGGAACCGCGCGCCCGAAAGGAAACGGAATAGGACTCACCCCCGCTTGATTGTCTTGGCACATTCATCGAGCAGCCTCAGCGCTCCAGCAAGGCCCTCGGTGCGAAAGGTGAGCGGCTGTTCGACGCCGGTAACGCGCACCGTCATTGATCCGGCATCGGCGATCGCCTTTTGCTCTTCCGCCGTCAGAGCGTTGTCGATGTCGGCGATATAATCGACCGTGGTCATGGCCGTCATTTCCAGCGGGCTATCGACGCCCTTGAGCTGCAGCGTCAGGGTGACCGGCATGTCCTCTTCCTTGAAGGCGCCCGGCCAGAAGAAGACGCGCATGACGATGCGCTGCGAGTCGCGCGTGCGCGCGAAGACCAGGCCATTATAGGGCGTCGCCGCGAATTCGACCGGATCGCGGTTGGTCGCGTTGCACCAGCGTTCCGCAACGGCGACGGTCCAGCCGTTCGCCACTACGGGAAAGTCTGTTGCAGAGGCGTCCGACGGCAAGAGCGAGGCTGCCAGGGTAATTGCCGCCCATAACGGCCTTGCCGGTCGGCTTGTGCGGTGGAACCCGCCGTTCAGTGATTGTCCCTCGGCACGCCCCTGGTATGCGCCACATCCTGGTATTTCACCGCCGGCTTCAGCACCATTCCCTGGTCGAACTGGTCGACCATGCCGCGCTGGATTTCCTGCCATGGCGTCTGGTGCTGCGGATAGTGGAAACCGCCATTGCCCTGGAGTGCTGCGCGCCGCTTGGCGATTTCGTCGTCGCTGACAAGGATGTTGGCGGTGCCCTTGTTCAGGTCGATGCGCACGCGGTCGCCGGTCTTGAGCAGCGCCAGGCCGCCACCGATAGCCGCTTCCGGTGAGGCGTTGAGGATCGACGGCGAGCCCGACGTGCCAGACTGGCGGCCGTCGCCAATGCAGGCCAGCGCATGGATGCCCTTCTTGATGAGGTAGGCTGGCGGCTGCATGTTGACGACCTCGGCGCCGCCGGGATAGCCGATCGGGCCGGCGCCGCGCATGAACAGGATGGTGTGCTCGTCGATGCCTTGCGCCGGATCGTCGATGCGGGCGTGGTAATCCTCCGGCCCGTCGAAGACCATGGCGTTGCCTTCAAAGGCTTCCGGGTCTTTCGGGTTGGACAGATAGCGCTCGCGGAACTCCGGCGAAATGCCGCTGGTCTTCATGATCGCCGAATCGAAGAGATTGCCGCTGAGGTTGATGAAGCCGGCATTGGCCTTGAGCGGCTTGTCGGCGCTGCGGATGACATCCCGGTTCTCGTTGGCCACGCCGCGGCAATTGTCGCCGATCGACTTGCCGTTGACGGTCACAGCGTCGGGGTGCGGCAAAAGTCCGGCCTTCAAAAGCTCGGCCACCACGGCCGGCACGCCGCCGGCATGGTGGTAGTCCTCGCCGAGATACTCACCCGTCGGCTGCAGATTGACGAGCAGTGGCACGTTGAGGCCGACCTTCTGCCAGTCGTCATTGTCGAGCGGCACGCCGAGATGGCGGGCGATGGCATTGAGGTGGATCGGCGCGTTGGTCGAGCCGCCGATGGCCGAATTGACGACAATGGCGTTCTCGAACGCATGCCGTGTCATGATGTCGGACGGCTTCAGATCCTCATGCACCATGTCGACGATGCGCTTGCCCGTCTCATAGGCTATCTGGCCGCGCTCGCGATAGGGCGCTGGAATGGCGGCCGAGCCCGGCAACTGCATGCCGAGGGCCTCGGCCAGCGAATTCATCGTGGTGGCGGTGCCCATCGTGTTGCAATAGCCGGTGGACGGCGCCGAAGAGGCGACAATGTCCATGAACTCGTCATAGTCGATTTCGCCAGCCGATAGCCGCTGGCGCGATTCCCAGACGATGGTGCCGGAGCCCGTGCGCTTGCCCTTGTGCCAGCCATTGAGCATCGGGCCGACCGACAGCGCGATCGCCGGAATGTTGACGGTCGCCGCCGCCATCAGCAGCGCCGGCGTGGTCTTGTCGCAGCCGATAGTCAGCACGACGCCGTCGAGCGGATAGCCGTAAAGCACCTCGACGAGGCCGAGGTAGGCAAGGTTGCGGTCGAGCGCCGCGGTCGGGCGCTTGCCGGTTTCCTGGATCGGATGACAGGGGAATTCAAAGGGAATGCCGCCCATCGAGACGATGCCTTCGCGCACGCGCTTGGCCAGCTCGATATGGTGGCGGTTGCAAGGCGACAGATCCGAGCCTGTCTGGGCGATGCCGATCAGCGGTTTGCCCGACATCAGTTCGGCCCGCGTCAGCCCGTAGTTCAGGTAGCGTTCGAGATAGAGCGCGGTCATGCCCGGATTGTCGGGATTGTCGAACCACTCCTGCGAGCGAAATTTCTTCTTCCTGGTGGGGGCGCCTGCCATCGTGGTCTCCGTATTTGTAAGACAAATCGATATGGCAACGCGCGGAAGCAGGCAAGAGGGCGCACGGTCGCAACCGGACTTTGGTGCGATAGACATGCATCGAGCGCTGCGTTAGGCCTTTGAACAGTCTGGTGCGGGGAGGTTTGCATGGCTTTGGTGATCGAAGGCGAGGAACGCATTGTCGCACCTCTGCAGAAAGTGTGGGAGGCGCTGAACGATCCGAACGTGCTGCGGGAGAGCATTCCCGGCTGCCAGAGCCTGGAGATGAAATCGCCGACCGAAATGGCAGCGACCGTGGTGCTGAAGATCGGGCCTATCAAGGCGACGTTTAACGGCGAAGTGACGCTGAAAAACCTCAAGCCACCGCACGCCTACACCATACAGGGCGAAGGCAAGGGTGGCATTGCCGGCTTCGCCAAGGGCGGCGCCGATGTGACGCTGACAGCGGACGGGCCGGATGCGACGGTGCTCAAATACGCGGCCAAAGCCGATGTCGGCGGCAAGATCGCTCAGCTCGGCAGCCGGCTGATCGAATCGACGTCGAAGAAATTGGCGGGTCAGTTCTTTTCGACGTTCGGCGAGAAGGTGGGCGGTTAAGTCTCTCTCACTCGAACACGATGCTCGGCACCGCCGCTTCGGCCGCGCCGCGTTCTTCGTTGACTCGGTCCCAGATCTTCGAAGCAATATCGCGGTAAATCTTCGCCTCGGGGCTATCGGGCTTCGACGCCACCACGGGCGCACCTTCATCCGAGCTTTCGCGAATGCCCATTTCCAGCGGCACCTCGCCAAGGAAGGTCACGCCGAGGCGCTCGGCTTCGCGCCGCGCCCCGCCATGGCCAAAAATGTCGTAGCGCTTGCCAGTGTCGGGCGCGACGAAATAGCTCATGTTCTCGACGATGCCGAGCAGCGGTACGTCGACCTTCTTGAACATGTTCAGCCCCTTGCGCGCGTCGATCAGCGCCAGATCCTGCGGCGTCGAGACGATGACGGCGCCGGCCAGCGGCACCTGTTGGGCCATGGTCAGCTGGGCGTCGCCGGTGCCGGGCGGCATGTCGACGACGAGCACGTCGAGCCGGCCCCATTCGACCTCGCGCAGCATCTGCGTCAGCGCCGACATCACCATCGGGCCGCGCCAGATCATCGGGGTTTCCTCATCGACGAGGAAGCCCATCGACATTACCTTGAGACCGTAATTCTCCATCGGTTTCAGGATCTTGCCGTCGACGGTCTGCGGCCGGCCATGGATGTTGAGCAGCCTGGGCATTGACGGGCCATAGATGTCGGCATCGAGCACGCCGACGCGCAAACCGTTGGCGGCGAGCCCGAGCGCGATGTTGACGGCGGTGGTCGACTTGCCGACGCCACCCTTGCCTGACGCAACCGCAATGATCGCCTCGATGCCGGGCACGCCGCGCTTGCCCGAGCTGTGCGAGGCTGGGGCGTGCGGAGCCGCGCGTGGCGCAGTTGGCGGAGCCGGTCTGGGTGCGGGGCGCGCCGGCACCGGCGCCTCCATGCCGCCGCCCTTCTTTTCAGCCGTCAGCGCGACGACGGCGCCGGCGACACCGGGAATCGCCTTGACGACGCGCTCGGCGGCGGCGCGCAGCGGCTCCATCTCCTGCGCCCGGGCAGCCGGCACCGTGATTGAAAAGAACACTTTCGAATCGGCGATGAAAATCTCGGAGACCATGCCGAGGTCGACGATGTTGCCGGTGAAATCCGGTCCGTTGACCGTCTTCAGGCGCTCGATGACGGTTTCCTTGGTGACGGCCATGATCTTTTCCTCAGCGTTCGGCACCTCAGATAATGTAGTTTTCGGAGAGAACCAAGCAGCCGCCTCGACGCACCCTTGGGTTCTGCGAGCGAGAGCTCCAGCGGACGTCGCCAAACAGGGCGCGCGACCTATTTCAATGACCAGCATGGGGGAGACAATCAGGGAAGGATACGATTATGCTCGCAAACAGCAACGCAACGGCCAACATCGCAGTGAAGGACTTGGCGAGAGCAAAGGCCTTTTATGAAGGAACGCTTGGCCTCAAGCAGGTGGACAACATTGGCGATGAGTTGGTCGTCTACAAAAGCGGTGATACGGTCATCAATGTCTATCACTCACAATTCGCGGGAACCAACAAGGCGACGGTGGTGACCTGGACGGTCGACGACCAAATTGAAGCTACTGTCAAATCGCTAAGGTCGAAGGGCGTTACGTTCGAACATTACGAGATGCCTGGTCTTTCGCTCGAGGGCGATATCCATGTCGGGTCCGGCATGAAAGTCGCCTGGTTCAAGGACCCGGACGGCAACATCCTGAACGTCGTGGATAAATAGTCCCGGCCAACGATTTCCAGGCTGCGGGCAAGATTGTGTTGTTGTGGCGCCGGCACGATCTGGCGCAGCCGTCCCGCGGTGGCTAGCCTGCAGGCATGATCGACAAACTGGAATTCTTCATCGCGCTGGCCAGGGAAGAGCATTTCGGCCGGGCGGCGGAGGTGTGCGGCGTCACGCAGCCGACGCTTTCGGCGGGGATCAAGCAGCTGGAGGGCCAACTCGGCGTAATGCTGGTGCTTCGTGGCTCGCGCTTCCAGGGACTGACGCCGGAAGGCAAACAGGTGCTGGTGTGGGCGCGCCGCATCGTCGGCGACTCCAGGACCATGCGCGAAGAGATGCGGGCGGCGCGCTATGGCCTGTCGGGGCGGATCCGCATCGCCGCCATCCCGACTGCCCTGGCCATGGTGGCGCGCCTGACGACACCGTTCCGCGAAAAGCACCCTGGCGTCACCTTCTCGGTGCTATCGCGCACCTCGATCGAAGTGCTGTCGCTGCTCGGCAATTTCGACATCGACGCCGGCATCACCTATCTGGACAATGAGCCGCTGGGACGGGTGATCAGCGTGCCGCTCTATGACGAGCGCTACCAGCTGATAACGGCTGTCGGAAATCCCTATTCCGACCGCGACAAAGTGACTTGGGCCGAGATCAGCCAGTTGCCGCTCTGCCTGTTGACGCCGGACATGCAGAACCGCCGCATCATCGACCAGCATCTGGCCGAGGCCGGGGTGCAGGTGCGACCGACATTGGAATCCAATTCGATGATCGTGCTGTTTTCGCATATCAGGACCGGCAAATGGTCATCGATCATGCCGCTTAACCTTGCGGAAACATTCGGCTTTTCCGAGCCGATCCGGGCCATTCCGATCGTCGAGCCAGACGCCAGCCACACGGTCGGGCTGGTGGCGACACCGCGCGAACCGCACACGCCGCTGGTGCAGGCGCTGCTGGACGAGGCGATGGCGCTGGCAGACGATTTCCACGCCAATCGCTGAGCTAGTCATAGCTGGTGAAACGGCACGATAGAAGTTTTCTATCGTGCAACGAAACCGCTTTATTGATTTCAGAGGTTTTCTCTGAAATCTTAAGCACTTAGCGATAAAGCGGCGCAGGCATGTCGTTGTTCCAAAACCACTTCATGCTTTTGGACGATATGCATGGATCGCTACGATAGGGAGGGCGCTGCGTGCCAATGCAGCCTGCAAGTACCGAGATACAGTCGCGCACGGCGGCCATCATCCAGGAGTTGAAGGACCTCGAGGGTCCGCTGCTGCCGATCCTCCACGGCATCCAGGAAGAATTTGGCCACGTACCGCAGGACGCGGTGCCTGTCATCGCCGATGGCCTGAACCTGTCGAGGGCCGAGGTGCACGGCGTCGTGACCTTCTATCATGATTTCCGTGCCCGGCCGGCCGGCCGGCACGTGCTCAAGCTGTGCCAGGCGGAAGCTTGCCAGTCGATGGGTTCGGATGCGGTCGCCGCAAAGGTCAAGCAGTTGCTCGGCATCGATTTCCATGAGACGACCCGCGACGGATCAGTTACACTGGAGCCGGTCTATTGCCTCGGGCTTTGCGCCTGTTCGCCGTCGGCGATGCTGGACGGCGAAGTGATCGGCCGGCTCGATGACGAGAAGATCGAAGAGATCGTCGCGGAGGTACGCTCATGATCCCGCGCATCTACATTCCAGGTGACTCCGGCGCGCTGGCGCTCGGCGCCGAAAAGGTCGCCAAGGCGATTCGTGCGGAGCTGGCCGAACGGGGCATCGAGGCCAAGATCGTGCGCAACGGCTCGCGTGGCGCCTATTTCCTCGAACCCATGGTCGAGGTCGCGACCGCCGAGGGCCGCGTCGCATACGGGCCGGTAAAGCCTTCCGACGTGAAGAGCCTGTTCGACTCGGGCTTCCTCAAGGGTGGCCATCATAAGCGCTGGCTGGGCGCGCCAGACAAGATCCCGTTCCTGGCCAAGCAGACGCGCCTGACCTTCGCGCGTTGCGGCATCAACGACCCGCTGTCGCTCGACGCCTACAAGTCGCTCGGGGGGCTGAAGGGCCTGCAGAACGCGGTGGCCATGGCGCCGCTCGACATCGTCAAGCAGGTCACGGAATCGGGCTTGCGCGGTCGTGGCGGCGCTGGCTTCCCGACGGGCATCAAGTGGAAGACGGTGCTCGATACCGCCGGTGAGCGCAAGTACATCGTGTGCAACGCCGACGAAGGCGACAGCGCTACCTTCGCCGACCGCATGATCATGGAGGGCGACCCCTTCGTGCTCATCGAAGGCATGACGATTGCCGGCATCGCCACCGGCGCGACCAAGGGTTTCGTCTATATCCGCTCGGAATATCCGCATGCGGTGGCTGTCATGAACAAGGCTGTCGAGGTCGCCCGCAAAGCAGGCGTGCTCGGCGTCAACGTGCTGGGTTCGCCGAACGCCTTCGACATGGAAATCCGCGTCGGCGCCGGCGCCTATGTCTGCGGTGAGGAAACCTCGCTGTTGAACAGCCTTGAGGGCAAGCGCGGCGTGGTGCGGGCCAAGCCACCGCTGCCTGCGATCCAGGGATTGTTCGGCAAGCCGACGGTGATCAACAATGTCATCTCGCTGGCTTCCGTGCCGATCATCATGGACAAGGGCGCGGCCTTCTACAAGGATTTCGGCATGGGCCGCTCGCGCGGAACAATCCCGATCCAGATCGCCGGCAACGTCAAGCATGGCGGCCTGTTCGAGACGGCCTTCGGCCTGACGCTCGGCGAAATCGTCGACGACATCGGCGGCGGCACAGCGACTGGCCGGCCGGTGAAGGCAGTGCAGGTCGGCGGACCGCTCGGCGCCTATTTCCCGCGCGGCCTGTTCGACACACCGTTCGATTACGAAGAATTCGCCAAGCGTGACGGGCTGATCGGTCATGCCGGCATCACCGTGTTCGACGACACGGCCGACATGCTGAAGCAGGCGCGCTTTGCCATGGAGTTCTGCGCCATCGAAAGCTGCGGCAAGTGCACGCCCTGCCGCATCGGCTCTACGCGCGGTGTCGAGACCATCGACAGGCTTGCCGCCGGCATCGAGCCGGAAAAGAACCTGGCTCTGGTTACCGATCTCTGCAACACGATGAAGTTCGGATCGCTCTGCGCGCTGGGCGGCTTCACGCCCTATCCGGTGATGAGCTCGATCACTCATTTTCCCGAAGATTTCAAGCCCGCGCCGGCGCGCGTGGCTGCTGAATAGGAGCTGGCAGATGAACATCAAGGCCGACTTCCCGACACTCATCGAAGAACTCGACTACGGAACCCCGGAATCGAAGGCGCAAAAGCAGGTCACGCTGATCGTCGACGGCCGCTCGATCAGCGTGCCGGAGGGTACGTCGATCATGCGCGCGGCGATGGAAGGCGGGGTCGAGATCCCAAAACTCTGCGCCACGGACATGCTGGACTCGTTCGGCTCCTGCCGCGTCTGCCTCGTCGAGATCGAAGGGCGCGGCGGTACGCCGGCATCCTGCACGACGCCGGTCGGCGAAGGCATGGTGGTGCGCACGCAATCCGAGCGGCTCGATGCTATCCGCCGCGGTGTCATGGAGCTTTACGTTTCCGACCATCCGACCGGCTGGAACGAGAAGGCCGGTACCGGCGCCAGCGAGTTCGACGTTGTGGCGAAGTCGGTCGGCCTGACCGAGAACCGCTTCGGCATCGAGGGCCGCAACCACGTCAAGCAGGAAAACGGCGTCGCGCCGGGCCATGGCTCGCTGGCGGTCGACTACATCGCCCGCGATGAATCCAACCCCTATTTCACCTATGATCCGGCGCAATGTATCGTCTGCTCGCGCTGCGTGCGGGCCTGTGAGGAGGTGCAAGGCACCTTCGCGTTGACGATCGAGGGCCGCGGTTTCGAATCGCGCATGGTCGCCGGCATGCATGAGGATTTCATCGCCTCCGAATGCGTGTCCTGCGGCGCCTGCGTGCAGGCCTGTCCGACCGATGCGCTGCGTGAAAAGACCGTGCTTGAGAAAGGCATGCCCGAGCGCTCCGCCGTCACCACATGTGCCTATTGCGGCGTCGGCTGTTCTTTCAAGGCCGAAGTGAAGGGCGACGAGGTCATTCGCATGATGCCCTACAAGGACGGCAAGGCGAACCATGGCCACTCCTGCGTGAAAGGCCGCTTCGCCTATGGCTACGCGACCCACAAGGACCGCATCCTGTCGCCGATGATCCGGGAAAAAGTCAGCGATCCCTGGCGGGAGGTGAGCTGGGAAGAGGCGATCGCCCATACGGCCAAGGAATTCCGTCGTATCCAATATCAATACGGACGCACCTCGATCGGCGGTATCACGTCCTCGCGCTGCACGAATGAGGAGACCTATCTGGTCCAGAAGCTGGTGCGCCAAGGCTTCCGCAACAACAATGTCGACACTTGCGCCCGGGTCTGCCACTCGCCGACCGGCTACGGTCTCGGCCAGACCTATGGGACCTCGGCCGGCACTCAGGATTTCGATTCCGTCGACTTCACCGATGTCGCCGTCATCATCGGCGCCAATCCGGCTTCCGCCCACCCTGTGTTTGCTTCGCGGCTGAAGAAGCGGCTGCGCCAGGGCGCCAAGTTGATCGTGCTCGATCCGCGCCGTACCGAAATGGTCAAATCGGCGCATGTCGAGGCCGACTACCACCTGCCGCTGAAGCCCGGCACCAACGTGGCGGTGCTGACGTCGCTCGCGCATGTCATCGTCACCGAGGGGCTTTTCGACGAAGCCTTCATCCGCGAACGCTGCGACTGGACGGAGTTCCAGGACTGGGCTTCCTTCGTCGCATTGCCGGAGAACAGCCCCGAGACCGTCGGCAAGCTTTCCGGCGTCGACCCGGAGCTGATCCGGGGTGCTGCGCGGCTCTATGCCAAGGGCGGCAACGGCGCGATTTACTACGGCCTCGGCGTCACCGAACACAGCCAGGGCTCGACCACGGTTATGGCTATCGCCAACCTTGCCATGGCGACCGGCAATATCGGCCGCCCGGGCGTCGGCGTGAACCCGCTGCGCGGCCAAAACAATGTGCAGGGCTCATGCGACATGGGTTCGTTCCCGCATGAACTGCCGGGCTACCGCCACATCTCCGGCGAGGCGGTGCGCGACATCTATGAGAGCCTGTGGGGCGTGAAGCTCGACGACGAGCCGGGCCTGCGCATCCCCAACATGCTGGATGCCGCTGTCGACGGTTCGTTCAAGGGCATCTACATCCAGGGCGAGGACATTTTGCAGTCCGACCCTGACACCAAGCATGTCGCGGCCGGCCTGGCGGCGATGGAATGCGTGGTCGTGCACGACCTGTTCCTGAACGAGACAGCGAACTACGCGCATGTCTTCCTGCCGGGCTCGACCTTCCTGGAGAAGGACGGCACCTTCACCAATGCCGAGCGCCGCATCAACATGGTGCGCAAGGTGCTGGAGCCGAAAGCGCGCTACGCGGACTGGGAAGCGACGCAGGAGCTTGCCCGTGCGATCGGGCTTGACTGGAACTACCAGCATCCCTCCGAGATCATGGACGAGATCGCCAAGACGACGCCAAGCTTCGCCGGCGTCTCCTTCGATCTGCTCGACCGTGTCGGATCGGTGCAATGGCCCTGCAACGAGAAAGCCCCGCTCGGCACGCCGATCATGCATATAGACGGCTTCGTGCGCGGCAAGGGCAAGTTCATCCGCACAGAATATGTGGCGACCGACGAGCGGACCGGGCCGCGTTTCCCGTTGCTGTTGACCACCGGCCGCATCCTCAGCCAGTACAATGTCGGTGCACAGACAAGGCGCACCGAAAACGTCATGTGGCACTCGGAGGACCGGTTGGAAATCCATCCGCACGATGCCGAGAACCGCGGCCTGCGCGATGGCGACTGGGTGCGGCTGACAAGCCGTTCGGGCGAGACGACGCTGCGTGCGCAGATCACCGACCGGGTGTCGCCCGGCGTGGTCTACACGACGTTCCACCATCCCGACACCCAGGCCAATGTCATCACCACCGACTTCTCGGACTGGGCGACCAACTGTCCGGAGTACAAGGTGACGGCCGTGCAGGTAGGCGCCTCCAACGGGCCTTCGGACTGGCAGCGCGACTATGACGAGCAGGCGCGCAACAGCCGCCGCATCGCTCCGCTGCAGGCGGCGGAGTAAGCGCGGAAGGGTCCTATCTTGATGGCTGGTCGACCCCCACTCCGTCGAGCTTCGCTCGACACCTCTCCCCCGATCGACGGGGGAGAGGAAGGGCGTGAGCTTATAATGGCAGGCTCCCTTCCTCTCCCTCCGGAGGGGGGAGAGGTGGCGCTGCGAAGCAGCGACGGAGTGGGGGAAGACCTCCGAGAGCAAATGCCGTTTGAGGCTGGCGAGCAAATCTTGGCGACCTTGGAGGCAACAACGTGACCCAAAGAGAAGCCTATGAAAAGCTTCTCCGCTTGTGTGAGAAGCAAGGCGCAGACCTGAACCAGTTTTTACTCGACATTCAAGGACAGGCGACGGAGGACGACTTCGACAGACTTCGCCACATTGTCGCGCATGTAATGGCCGATGGGCACTACGAAGCCTTTAGATCGATTGCGCGAGATGTTCCGGAACTGACGCCGGATTGGTTGAAGCAAAGCTGATGCGTACCCGCAAGCCGATCAGTCAGATCTCCCGCCTCGCGCACCGCGCCAGCGGCACCGCCGCCGCGAACCGCATGGTGCCGGAGGAGACGCCGGTGGCGTTCTCCTTTGCCGGCACCACACATGCGGTGATGATGGCGAGCCCTGCCGACTTCGAGGATTTTGCACTCGGCTTCTCGCTGACCGAAGGCATCATCGCGCTGCCTGACGAGATCGAAGCCATCGAGGTCGAGGATCATGGCGCCGGCATCGATATCCAGATCCGGCTGAAGGACCAGGCCAATACGCGCTTCGAGGCGCGACGCAGGCGCCTGGCCGGGCCGGTTGGCTGCGGGCTGTGCGGCATCGAATCCATCGAGGAAGCGATGCGCTCGGTCGACAAGGTTGGTGCGTCGAAACTTACGCTTGAAGCCGACGACATCGTACGGTCAGTCAGGCTGCTGTCGAAGGTGCAGCCGCTGCATTCCGAAACCGGCGCCGTGCACGCTGCGGGCTTCTATGTGCCCGGCAAAGGCATCGTCATGGCGCGCGAGGATGTCGGCCGCCACAATGCGTTGGACAAGCTGGCCGGCGCGCTGGCGAAAGCCGGCATTGACGGCGCCACCGGTGCTGTCGTCGTGACCAGCCGCGTCTCGGTCGAGATGGTGCAAAAGACGGCGGCCATCGGCTCGGCTTTCATCATGGCCGTCTCGGCGCCGACAGCACTTGCCATCCGCACTGCCGAAGAAGCCGGTATGACACTGGTGGCGCTGGTGCGCGGCGACGATTTCGATGTTTTCACCCACCCGAAACGGGTGGTCTTGGGAGTTGCCCAGCATGTCGCATGACGAAGACCACATCACGAGCACCAGGGAAAAGCTGGTGCGCATGGCCAACCAGATTGCCGCCTTCTTCCATTCCAGGCCGCGCGAGGAAGGCGTGGCGGGTGTAGCCGAGCACATCAACAAGTTCTGGGAGCCCAGGATGCGCCGCCAGTTCTTCGAGATGCTGGACAGCGGCGGCGAAAATTTCGACGAGCTTGTCGTCGTGGCTTCGGCCAGGATCAAGCGGCCGAAGACCGAGGAGCAGGCCGATATCAGCATCGGCTACGTCCAACCCACGGGTGCAGAGAGCGCCGCTCCCCAGAAATAGCCGATCGCCGGAATAACCGGGCGAACGCAGTTCGGGTCGCCAGGCTATATTCCTGTCTTCTAAAGTTTGACTGCCGCATCCGGCAGGTGTCTGCTATGGTCGACGATCAGAAGTCGTCTGGCCGGGCGGGATGCAGTCGTGAGGCCGATCGAGACGCGATATGCCCTCAGCGGCGACGTGCGGATCGCCTATCAGGTGGTCGGCCAGGGATCGTTTGACCTGGTTTTCGTGCCCGGCTTCATTTCCAATCTCGACCTGCATTGGGAAGACGAAGGTTATACCAGGCTGTTGAAACGGCTCTCGGCGTTCTCGCGGCTGATCCTGTTCGACAAGCGCGGCACCGGCCTGTCCGACCGGGTCGACCCGCGCCATCTGCCCAACCTCGAAACCCGCATGGACGATGTGCGCGTGGTGATGGATGCCACCGGCAGTGGCCGTGCGGCCTTGCTCGGCGCCTCGGAAGGCGCGCCGCTGGCAATGTTGTTCGCCGCCACTTATCCGGAGCGAACACGGGCGTTGGCGCTTTATGGCGGCTATGCGCATTTCCACAAATGGGTGATGCCGCCCGAACGCCTCGAGGCCTTCATCGCGACCGCGGGCACAGCCTGGGGCACCGGCGCCACTCTGCCCAACTTTGCGCCGGGCCGCGTCGATGACGCGCATTTCACCCAGTGGTGGGCGCGCTTCGAACGGCTGTCGGCGAGCCCGACGGCAGCGGCCGCCCTAGCCCGGATGAATGCCGGGGTCGACGTGCGCGGCGTACTTTCGGCGATCGGCACACCGACGCTGCTCATCCATCGCCGCAACGATGTGCGGGTCGACCCCGACGCCAGCCGCTTCTTGGCCAAGAAGATCGCGAATGCGCGATTGATCGAAATCCCCGGCCGCGATCACCCGATCTGGACCGGCGATGTCGACCGGGTGGCAGACCTGATCGAGGAATTCCTGACCGGCGAGCGCGCCGTAATCGAAGCGGAGCGCGTGCTTGCCGCTCTTCTGGCGACACGCATCTATGACACGGCGCGGGTGGGCGACCGCATGTGGAGCGAACGCAGCGAGCGCTTCCAGGAGAGCTGGCGGCAGCTGGTCGGCCGTCATGGCGGACGCGCCGCCGGCATCCATGGCGAGCTGATGGTCGCGCGCTTCGACGGGCCGGCGCGGGCCATACGCTGCGCGGCGGCGCTGCGCGATACGGCGCAGCATATGGGCATTGCAAGCGCCCAGGGCACGCATGTCGGCGAGGTCGAAATGCGCGGACCGCCGATGGGGCTGATGGCACGGGTGACGATGCAGATCGCCGCCCACGCCGGGCGCGGCGAGATACTGGCGTCGCGGCTGGTCGCCGACCTCGCCGCCGGTTCCGGCCTGCATTTCGTCGATGCCGGCCGTGTCGCGCTGGATGAGCTGGACGAGCCGCTGGCGCTGGTCCAGGTGACGTCGGAACAGCATCTCGAGCCCGCTTGCCGTCCCAAGGCCAGGCCTGCCGAGCCTGCTCAACTGACGGCGCGCGAAAGCGAGGTGGTCAGCCTGATCGCCGACGGCAAGAGCAATGCCGCAATCGCTGCCGAGCTGAGGCTGAGCGAGCATACGGTCAAGCGTCATGTAGCCAACATATTGCTGAAGCTCGACCTGCCGTCGCGGGCAGCGGCGGCGGCATTTTCCGCCAGACACACTGGCCCGGACGGGCCATAGGAGCCATGGCGCTTTCGGGCGAAGCGGCCAACGGCGCGCAGGCGCTACGAATTCTCTCCATGCAGCCCAGGCGGATGTCGCCGGGAAGGCGCTGCGAACGGAGGATGCAATGCTGAAGTCAAACAGGTCGATCAAATCGCTGGTGATAGCGGCAGGCGTTGGCGCACTGTTCACGATCGCCCCTGCCAAGGCCGAGGACGCCACGGCGGCCGCCGCCTACAAGGACATCGAGGCGACACTCGGCTCGGTGCCGGACATGTTCAAGACGCTGCCCGATGTCGCGGTTGCCGGCGCCTGGGCCGAGATCAAGGGCGTGCAGCTCAACCCCAAGACCGCGCTCGACGGCAAGACCAAGGAGCTGATGGGGCTGGCCGTCGCCTCGCAGATCCCCTGCCAGTACTGCATCTATTTCCACACCGAGGCCGCCAAGCTCAATGGCGCGACCGATGAGGAGATCAAGGAAGCGATCGCGATGGCGGCCATCGTGCGCCACTGGTCGACGATGCTCAACGGCAGCCAGGTCGATTTAGCGACCTTCAAACAGCAGACCGACGGCGTGTTCGCGGCCGTCAAAGCCAAGTCGCAGTGAAAGACCCTGCCCGGCGATGGGCGCCGGGCAGCCCTTTTTGTCATCAACCGCCCATCGAGGGGCCATGGAGGAAAAGATGCTGACCAAGACGCAAAGCGTTGACGGCGCGGCGATCAAGAAAGCGATCGAAGGACGGGACGGCAGGACGTTGGCGAGCTTCTACGCCGACGATGCGCTGGTGCGGGTGATCGATCGCAACAACCCGCCGAGCAAGCCGCGCGAGATCCGTGGCCGGGCGGCGATCAGCACATTCTGGGACGACATCTGCAGCCGGGCAATGACCCACAAGGTCGACACCACCATCGCCGATGGCGACAACCTCGCCTTCACCCAGGCCTGCGCCTATCCGGACGGAACCAAGGTGTTCTGCGCGGCGATGCTGGAGTTGAAGAACGGACGCATTGCACGACAGACCGTCGTGCAGGCCTGGGACGAGTAGGCCACCTAACCGCGGCCTGGGCCGCAAAGCCGGAGGAGACAAAAATGTTCAGCGCCAGATGGCAGATCGACGCCAAATTCGGGCACAAGCAGACCGTGCTTGAACTGCTGAAGAAATGGGAGCGCGAGATCGGCTCTCAGGTTGGCATCGCCGACCTGGAGTTCCAGATCATGACCGGTTCGATCGGGGCGCGTGAGGCGACGGTGGAGTCTCATCACCAGGTCGAAAGCCTTGCCCAACTGGAGGCATTCTTCGCCAGGATCGCCAAGATCGACGCCCACGCCAAATGGGGCAAGGAGATGGAGCCCTACGTCGTGTCGGGCACCAGCCTTTGGAACATCTATCGCATCATCGAGTAGTGGCCTGCTTCTTCGCCCCGTTCACGGGGAGAAGATGCCGGCAGGCAGATGAGGGACAGTGCCAGCTTAGCAGAAGTTTGCGCCGCCCCTCATCCGGCCCTTCGGGCCACCTTCTCCCCGTAAACGGGGCGAAGGGATGCGGCCGCGCCCTACATCAGGCCAAGCTGCTTGTAGAACCCTAGCGCGTCGTAATAGTCGCTCTGGGTCGCGATCTTGCCGTCCTTGACCTGGAACATCGAGGCGCCGGTAAAGGAGAACTTCTTGCCGGTCGCGGCGGTGCCGTCTCCCCAGGCGCCGGTATTGGTGCCGGAGAACTCCCATTCGAACGAGACGCGGTCGCCGTCGATCAACGGCTTGCCTTTCATCGTCCATACGGCATCAGGAACGGCCTTCAGGAAATTGTCGATGACGCCGGTCTTGGCGGCCTCCCTGCCCGCCACCGGCTTGCCGACGGAAGCGTCGTAGTAGGTGACGTCGTCGGCGAAGTAGCCGGCGGCCTTGGCCGAGTCATGCGCGTTCCAGGCCGCGACATAGGCCTCGACCACCGACTGCGCGGAGTCTCCGGCGAAGGATGGCGTCACGGCGAGAAGCGTGGCGGCGATGGATGCGGATATCAGAAACTGGCGGCGTTGCATTGTTGTTTTCCTCCCTTGGTTTTGAACGCTTGCATGCGCACTCGTCTTCCCCTTGTCCCATCAAAAGAGAAGCGAAGCTTGGTCTGGCGGGGGTGTTCCAGCGTGGCGCCAGCTTACCCCTCCCCAAGATCGCCCAACGCTTGGCTGTGCCTCAGCGGGGCGATCTATCCTCTCCCACAACAAGGGGAGAGGTAAAAGGCCGCTAGCCATGCGCGACCATCACATGCCGGACGGCGGTATAGTCCTCCAGCGCGTAGAGTGACATGTCCTTGCCGTAGCCGGACTGTTTCAGGCCGCCATGCGGCATTTCGTTGGTCAGCATGAAATGGGTGTTGATCCAGGTGCAGCCATATTGCAGGCGGGCGGCCGTCGCCATGGCGCGCGAGACGTCCTTGGTCCACACCGAGGACGCCAGGCCATAGTCGCTGTCATTGGCCCAGTTCACGGCTTCGTCGACTTCCGAGAAGCGGGTGATCGAGACGACCGGGCCGAACACTTCGCGGCGGACGATTTCGTCTTCCTGCAGCGCACCGGCAACCACGGTCGGCTGGTAGTAGAAGCCGGAGCCCTCGCCCGGTTTGCCTCCGGTGGTGATCTCGATGTGCTTCAATTCCGAGGCGCGCTCGACGAAGCTCGAGACGCGGTCGCGCTGGCGACGGGAGATCAGCGGGCCGATCTCGTTCTCAGTGTCATCTGGCTGGTTGTATTTGATGGTCGAGACCGCAGAGGACAGATCGGCAACGAGCTTGTCGTAGATCTTCTTGCCGGCATAGATGCGGCAGGCGGCGGTGCAGTCCTGGCCGGCATTGTAATAGCCGAAGGCGCGCAGCCCGTTCACCACCGCGCCGAGATCGGCGTCGTCGAAGACAATGACGGGCGCCTTGCCGCCCAGTTCCAGATGCGTGCGCTTGACCGACTTGGCGGCCGCCTGCAGCACCTTCTTGCCGGTGGCGACGTCGCCGGTGATCGAGATCATGTTGACCTTGGGGTGGTTGATCAGCGTGTTGCCAACGCTGTCGCCGCGGCCGAGCACGACGTTGACGACGCCCTCGGGCAGCACCTCTGCCAGGATCCTGGCCAGCTTCAGCGCCGTCAGCGGCGTCTGTTCCGACGGCTTGAAGACGACGGTGTTGCCGCCCGCGATCGCCGGCGCCAGCTTCCACGCCATCATCATCAGCGGATAGTTCCAGGGCGCGATCGAGGCGACGATGCCGATCGGGTCGCGCCGCACCATTGAGGTGTGGCCGGGGAGATATTCGCCGGCGACCACGCCGGGCATCGAACGCACCGCGCCGGCAAAGAAGCGGTAGCAGTCGACGATCGCCGGGATTTCGTCATTGAGCACGGCATTGATCGGCTTGCCGCAGTTCAGCGCCTCGAGCGCGGCGAACTCCTTGGCCTCGGCCTCGATGCGGTCGGCGATCTTGAGAAGATGGCCCGAGCGTTGCGCCGGCGTGGTGCGCGACCACGTGACAAACGCCTTTTCCGCCGCCGCCACCGCCGCCTCGATCTGCGCCGGGCTTGCTTCCGGCAGGTTGAGAATGGCCGCCCCCGTCTTTGGATTGAGGATCGGCTCCTCGGTCTCGGTGCCCTTGTCGAAGATCGCGCCGATCAGCATCTGAGTGTCCATGGATTTCTCCCTTGTCAGGAGCGAGTAGCGAACAGGGGCGGTCGTGCATCTTCCCTACTCGCTACTCGCTATTCGCTGTTTTCATTTTCCACTGCCGGCGATCTGGTCGCCGTCGCGGGTCAGATAGTAGGCAAACAGGATGGGCAGCAGCGTCACCAGAACCACGACCATGGCGACGACATTGGTGACCGGGCGCTGGCGCGGGCGGATCAGCTCCTCCAGCATCCAGATCGGCACGGTCTGCTGTTGGCCGGCGGTGAAGGTGGTAACGATGACCTCGTCGAACGACAGCGCGAAGGCCAGCATGCCGCCGGCAAGCAGTGCGGTCGCAATGTTAGGCAGCACGACGTGCCGGAAGGTCTGGAAGCCGTCGGCGCCAAGATCCATCGAGGCCTCGATCATCGAGCCCGAGGAACGGCGGAAGCGGGCGACCGCATTGTTGTACACGACGACCACGCAGAAGGTGGCGTGGCCGAGCACGATCGTCCAGAACGAGAAGGGGATGTCGGCCAGCGAAAAGGCTGAGCGCAGCGCGATGCCGGTGATGATGCCGGGCAGCGCAATCGGCAGGATGACGAGCAGCGAGATGGTCTCGCGGCCGAAGAATTTCGTCCGCGACACGGCGGCGGCGCATAGCGTGCCGAGTATCAGGGCAATCGCCGTCGAGATGGCGGCGACGCGGACCGAGAGCGACAGCGCCTGCCAGACATCCGGACGGTTCCAGGTGACGGCGAACCATTGCGTGGTCAGCCCCGGCGGCGGCCAGACGAAGCTCTTTTCTTCCGTGGTGAAGGCGTAGACGAAGATCAGCAGGATCGGCAGATGCAGGAAGAGCAGGCCGCAAGCTGCTACGATCTTGAGGCCGAGCGGGGCGGATTGCGAGCCGTCAGAGCGCATCGAAGGCCCCCATGCGCTTGGCGCCCCAGAGGTAGAAACCCATGATGATGATGGGCACGACGGTGAAGGCTGCAGCGAGCGGGATGTTGCCGGCGGTGCCTTGCTGCGAATAGACGGCCTGGCCGATGAACAGGCGCGACGTGCCTATGATCTGCGGGATGATGTAGTCGCCCAGCGTCAGCGAGAAGGTGAAGATCGAGCCGGCGACGATGCCGGGCAGCGCCAGCGGGAACAGCACGTTGCGGAACGTCTGGCCCGGCGACGCGCCGAGATCGGACGAGGCCTCGACCAGATTGCCGGGCACGCGTTCCAATGCCGCTTGCACCGGCAGGATCATGAAGGGCAGCCAGACATAGACGAAGGCGATGAAGGTGCCGGTGGCGGAGACCGATAGCGAGTTTCCGCCGACGACCGGCAGCGACAGCCAGCCGTCGAGCACCCAGAGCAGATGCAATTTGGCGAGCAGCCAGGTCAAAATGCCTTCCTTGGCGAGGATCAGCTTCCAGGCATAGATCTTGACCAGGTAGCTCGACCACAGCGGCAGCATGACGCCGAGATAAAACAGCGCCTTCCAGCGGCCGCGGGCATAGCGCGCCGCGTAATAGGCGATGGGGAAGGCGATGATGGCCGAAGCCAGCGTGACCAGCACCGCCATCGTCACGGTGCGCAGGATGATGTCCAGATTGGCGGCCTGGAACAGGTCGCCATAGGTCTTCAGCGTGAACTCATGGTTGATGAGACCGGAGAATTCGTCGATCGAGAAAAAGCTCTGCGCCAGGAGGGCGAACAGCGATCCGATATAGACGACACCCAGCCATATCACCGGCGGCAGCAGCATGAGGAACAGCAGCAATTGCGGCCGGCGCCAGAACAGGTCGGACAACGCACCGCGCATGCCACCGCTGCCGGGCAGGATGGCGGGGGCCGTGGCGCGCGGCATGGCGGCGTCGAGGCTCATGCCGGCTCATCCATCAGATGCAGGTGCTCGCGGTTGAAGGTGAGCACCACCGCTTCGCCTTCCGCCGGTAGTTTCGTGCCGGCCGGCACGATGGCGTGCAGCCGCAACCCATCGGCTTCAAGCGCCAGCCTTGTCGTAGCGCCGAGATAGTTGGCTCCGACCAGGCGCGCGGCAACGCCATCGCCTTTCGCGGCGCGGCCGATGCGAATGGATTCAGGACGCAAGCTGCCCCAGCGATGCTGGCCGGAATAGCGCTGGACGAAATCCGGCGGCAACACGTTGGAGGAGCCGACGAAATCGGCCACGAAACGTGTCTTCGGCCGCTGGTAGATGTCTTCCGGTGTGCCGATCTGCATGATCTTGCCATCGTTGAAGACGGCGACGCGGTCGGCCATCGACAGCGCTTCGCCCTGGTCGTGGGTGACGAAGACGAAAGTGATGCCGAGCGCCTTTTGCAGCGACTTCAGCTCTTCCTGCATGTTCTCGCGCAGCTTGAGGTCGAGCGCGCCGAGCGGCTCGTCGAGCAACAGCACCTTGGGCTGATTGACCAGCGCACGGGCAAGCGCGACGCGCTGGCGCTGGCCGCCGGAGACCTGGCCGGGACGGCGGGCACCATAGCCGGGAAGCCGTACCAGCGACAGCGCCTCTTCCGCCGCCTTCTGGCGCTCGGCCTTGGCGATGCCCTTGACCATCAGCCCGTAGGCGACATTGTCGAGGACGTTGAGATGCGGGAACAGTGCGTAGTCCTGGAACACGGTGTTGACGTTACGGCGATAGGGCGGCACGCCTTCGGCGCGCTCGCCGAAGATCGAGATCGAGCCCGAGGTCGGCTGCTCGAAACCGGCAATAAGGCGCAGGCACGTCGTCTTGCCGGACCCCGACGGACCGAGCATGGCGAAGAATTCGCCCGGCACGATGTCGAGATCAACAGCGTCGACGGCGCGAACGCTGCCGAAATGGCGTGAGACTTTCTGGAAGGAAACGGCCGAGGTCATGGGCTGCCAGTCTGTTTTTGGATCGAGTTGTGGCGAGTTCGCGCGACGCCTCACCTACCCCTTGTGGGGAGGTCGCGGCGAAGCCGCGGGTGGGGGTGGCCTAGCACGAACCGCGCTGTCCCCCACCCCGACGCTGCGCGTCGACCCTCCCCACAAGGGAGGGTAAGGCGATCAACGTCCGCCGATGACGCCGATATAGTCCGACACCCAGCGGTAATAGGGCACGCACTGGTCGTTCTGGGTGGCGCATTTCGAGACCGGGGTCTTCCAGAACTTGATCTTGTCGAAATTTTCGTAGCCGTTGGTCTTGCAGCCTTCGTCGGTCAGAAGCTCGTTGCCCTTGCAGGCGGCGGGCACCACGGGAAGCGAGCCGAACCAGGCCGAGACGTCGCCCTGGACCTTGGGCGACAGGGAGTGTTCGAGCCACATATAGGCGCAGTTCGGATGCGCGGAGTCGGCCTCCATCATGGTGGTGTCGGCCCAGCCGGTGACGCCTTCTTCCGGCACCGTCGAGGCGACCGGTTTCTTGGCGGCGACCAGCGTGTTGACCTGGTAGGGCCACGAGCCGGAGGCGACGACGCCTTCATTCTGGAAGTCGTCGACCTGGATGGCGGCGTCATGCCAGTAGCGGCCGACCAGCGTGCGCTGGACGCGCAGCAATTCGAGCGCCGCCTTGTACTGGTCTTCGTTCAGCTCGTAGGGATCCTTGATGCCGAGTTCCGGCTTGTGGAACATTAGATAGTTGGCGGCATCGGCAATGTGGATCGGGCCGTCATAGGCCTGGACGCGGCCCTTGTTCGACTTGCCGTCGGGCAGGTTCATTTCCTCGAAGACGATGTTCCAGCTCTTGGGCGCTTCCTTGAAGACATCCGTGTTGTACATCAGGACGTTCGGGCCCCACTGATAGGGAACGCCATAATGCACCTTGTCGACGGTGAACCAGGGCGCGTCTTTCAGGCGGTCGTCGACGCTCTTCCAGCTCTGGATGAGATCGGTGTTGATCGGCTGCACGCGCTTGCCGGCGACGAGGCGCAGCGAGGCGTCACCCGAAGCGGTGACCAGATCGAAGCCGCCCTCATTCATCAGCGAGACCATCTCGTCGGAGGTGTTGGCGGTCTTGACGTTGACCTTGCAGCCGCTCTCCTTCTCGAAGGCGGTCACCCAGTCATAGCCCTTGTCGGTTTCGCCGCGCTCGATATAGCCCGGCCAGGCAACGATGCTGACCTCGCCTTCGCCCTTGCCAAGCTCCTTGACCTGGGCGACGGCCTGACCGGAAAAGGTGAGCGCGACCGTCAGAGCCGTGCACGTCTTCAGAAATGAATTCATCGTCAATCTCCCATTTTGGCGCCTGACTGCGAAGCCGGTCTTCGCTGCGGTCAGCCGCAGGCTGAAAAGCGTCAGTTCGTCCGATGGACATGTCGCCGCTCTGATGGCGGCTTTCGTCCCTGAGATGAAAAGTGCTTGGAAAATTCCGGTTTCGCAAATTCATTTGTCAGAAACACGATATCGGTTTTTCCGATAGATAGATGCCAAATGCATGTCACTCAAAAGTGGCCCCGGTTTTGAGAGAACGACATGCATCAAAACAAAGACTTTACCCGATCAGCGCTGCTGGCGCACCGTGCGCTGCGACTGGGCGAGGCCGATGAAGTCGCGCGCCGCCTGTGGCAGGCCGGAGCCGCGGCGCCAGACCATGCCGACCTGGACCACCGGCAGAGTGCCGGAAATATCGCGCGATTCGATGCGGTCGCCTTCCAGCGACCATGGCCGATAGACGAGGTCAGGCAGCAGCGCCACGCCGGCGCCGGTGGCGACGAGGCTGCGTACAGCCTCGACGGAGCGGGTGCGGAAGGCGACATACGGCTTGGCGCCGATCGCCGCCAGAAGCTTGCCGGTGCTTTCCTCGATCTCGTCGACAGTGAGCATAATCAGCGGTTCGCCAGCAATATCGCCAATGCCGATAATGTCGGCGCTGGCCAGCTTATGGCTGAGCGGCACCCACAGCCGGTACGCCGAGACTTCGAGGATTTCCGACTGCAGCGCAGTGCGGTCACGCAAATTGGATGTGACCATGACGGCAATATCGAGCTTGCCGCCGATCAGGAGGTGCTCGAGATAGTCGCCATTGTCTTCGATGGCCGAGACTTCGACGCCGGGATAGGCGCGGCGATAGCGGGAAAGCAGATCGGACAGCACATAGCCGGCGACCAGCGAGGTGACGCCGAGCTGCAGGCGCCCGCCGGCCACCACCTGGTCGTCGGAGAAAGCGCGGCGCGCGTCGGAGACATCGGCCAGGATCTTGGTCGCATGACGCAAGAACTGGTGGCCTTTGTGGGTGATGTTGAGGCCGCGTGGATGGCGCTCGAACAGTTCGACGCCGAGGTCGCTTTCCAGCTCCTTGATCGCCTCGGTGACCGAGGATTGCGAGATGGAGAGGTTTTGCGCGGCGCCCGACACCGTGCCTTGCTCGGCGACGGCAATGAAGAACTGGAGCTGGCGGATGGTGAAGGCCATGGCCGGACTAAACACGGCGAAGCCGGCGCTGGGAAGTGGCAACCCCAAATGCCCGATCCGGCGACAGGATTCAGAACCCGGCTTCGCCGCCTGCGATGCTGAGCCGCGCACCGGCTCCGGCAAGGGCAGCGGCGATGTCATGCGGCGGCGGCTGGTCTGTGGCAAGTTCGGAAAACCCGTCAAAGCCGCAGACCTGGACCAGACCCTGGCGACCGAATTTTGTGTGGTCGGTGATAACAAGGGAACGCTGGCCGCGCGACAGCACCATGCGGGCGAACTCCGCCTCTTCCAGATCATAGTCCGCCAGCCCTGCGGCGGCGTCCACCGCGCCGATCGAGATCACCGCGTGGCTGACCGAGAAACGGCTGACGAAGTCGATCGCCGAGGCACCGAAGGCCGCGCCGGAATCGCTGCGCAGCTCGCCGCCTGCCATATAGACCTTGTTGCCGTTGACGGTGGCCAGCGTGCGGGCGATGTCGGACGAGTTGGTGACCACCGTCAGCCGCCTGTGGCCGAGCAGCTCGCGGGCCAGGAACGAGGTCGTGGTGCCGGTGTCCAGCATAACCGACTCGCCGTCGCGGATGGTGGCGGCGACCATGCGGGCAATCAGCCGCTTGGCCTCGGCATTGTCGCGCATGCGCCGTTCGAACGGCGCCTCGCCGGTCATCGACGGCAGGCCAATGGCGCCATGCATCTTCAGCACCGAGCCGTTACCGGTGAGCGGCTTGACATCACGGCGCACGGTTTCAAGCGAGACCCCCAGCCGGTCCGCCAGGCTGGCAATGGTGACGGTGCCCTCTTCCTTCAGGAGGCGGAGGATTTCGCCATGCCGTTTCGAATGGATCATGTAGCCTCCCGAATTCTACGACCTGCCCGATTTTAGGGCAATACAGACGTTTTTAAAGGAATTGCAGGCGGTTTCGGGCAAAACACCCAAAAAAAGTCACAACATTTGATTGACAGTCGGGCGGCACTGGCATGACATTGACTGCGTGACAGGCTTCGGAACTGCCACGGGAGGGTGATGGCAGAGCCGCAATTTCACGGACCGGACCGTCTGGCCAGACCGTCTGGGATTGATTTGGCGCAAGGACTTTTCAAATCCGCGGGGGCGGAGACCGGGTATCGAAACCTGGCCAAAGGGGCTCGTCGGTGCGGCGTGGGATGGGAGAGTCCCGGCGTCCCGCACCGACGAGATTTTTTGCGTTCCCCCGCCCTCTTTGCGCGGCGCAGGGCGCCTTGTCGAAGCTCCGCCAAATCAGGGATGGCCTTGTGACTGCTGAAGACCGCATCCGGGCCTTGCCCTGCTGGAATGGCAGCGTCGACATTGCGCCGCTGCCTGGCGGCCTCAGCAACGCCAACTATTTGGTCAAGGACGCCGCCGGGCGGCACGTCGTACGCTTCGGCCAGGACTATCCGTTCCACCACGTCTTTCGCGATCGCGAGGTGATGACGTCGCGGGCTGCACATGAAGCGGGTTTCGCGCCAGCGGTCCGATATTCCGAGCCCGGCATCATGGTCACGGAATTCCTCGGCGCAAAAACCTACGTCGCTGCAGACGTGCGCGCCAATATCGGCCGCGTCGCTGCACTGATGCGCGGGTTCCATCGCGAGATGCCCAATCACATCTCCGGCGCCGGCTTCATGTTCTGGGTCTTCCATGTCATCCGCGACTACGCGCGCACACTGAACGAAGGCGGCAGCCGCAAGCGCGACGAACTGCCACGGCTTTTGGCGCTGGCCGACGAGTTGGAGCGGGCGCAGAAACTGCTGCCAATCGTCTTCGGCCACAATGATCTTTTGCCGGCAAATATTCTTGACGATGGCGACAGGCTATGGCTGATCGACTTCGAATATGCCGGCTTCAACACCGCGATGTTCGACCTTGCCGGCGTTGCCTCCAATGCCGAGATGAGCGACGCGGACTCCTTCGCTTTCCTCACCGCCTATTTCATGCGCGAGCCGGATGAGGCGATCCGCCGTTCGCACGCGGCCATGCAATGCGCGTCGCTGCTGCGCGAGGCGATGTGGAGCATGGTTTCCGAGCTTTATCTCGATGCGCCGGGCATCGACTACGTCGCTTATACCGCAGAGAACCTGACGCGGCTCGACGCGGCGCTGGACAATTACCGCACGAAGTATGGGACACAGCCATGACCTTGCCCACCCATGCCGGCATCGTCGTCATCGGCGGTGGCATTATCGGCTGTTCGACAGCCTATCATCTGGCGCGCGACCACAAGGCCGATGTCGTCCTGCTGGAGCAGGGCAAGCTGACCTCCGGCTCGACCTGGCATGCGGCCGGGCTGGTCGGCCAGCTGCGCTCCTCGGCGTCGATCACCCGGGTGCTCAAATATTCGGTCGAGCTCTACAAGGGGCTGGAGGCCGAGACCGGGCTCGCCACCGGGTGGAAGATGACCGGGTGCCTCAGGCTCGCCACCAATGCCGACCGCTGGACGGAGTATAAACGACTGGCGACGACCGCCAGGAGCTTCGGCATGGATATGCAGCTGGTGTCGCCGGACGAGGTGAAAAAGATGTGGCCGCTGCTGGAGACCAGCGATCTCGTCGGCGCCTCGTGGCTGCCGACCGACGGCCAGGCAAGCCCCTCCGACATCACGCAGTCGCTGGCCAAGGGCGCGCGGATGCATGGCGCCAAGCTGTTCGAGGATGTCCGCGTTATCGGCTTCGACATGAAGGACGGACGCATCACCGCGGTGAAGACCAACAAGGGCGACATCGCCTGCGACAAGGTGGTGAACTGCGCCGGGCAATGGGCGCGTCAGGTCGGCGCCATGGCCGGCATTTCCGTGCCGCTGCAACCGGTCAAGCACCAGTACATCGTCACCGAAAAGATCGAAGGGCTGGCGACCGACGCGCCGACCATCCGCGACCCCGACCGACGAACCTATTTCAAGGAAGAGGTCGGCGGGCTGGTGATGGGCGGCTATGAGCCGAACCCGCAGGCCTGGGCGACCGGCCTGCCTGGCGGCGATGTGCCTGACGAATGGGAATTCCGCCTGTTCGACGACGATTACGATCACTTCGAGCAGCATATGAGCCAGGCGATCGCGCGCGTGCCGGCGCTGGAGCGGGCCGGTGTCAAGCAGATGATCAACGGACCGGAGAGTTTCACGCCGGACGGCAATTTCATCCTCGGTGTCGCGCCCGAATGCGCCAACATGTTCGTCGGCGCCGGCTTCAACGCCTTCGGCATTGCGTCGGGTGGCGGCGCCGGCTGGGTGCTGGCGCAATGGGTGGTCGACGGCGAGGCGCCACTCGACCTCTGGGTGGTCGACATCAGGCGCTTTTCCGGCCTGCACCGCGACCGGCAATGGGTCAGCGACCGCACGCTGGAAGCCTATGGCAAGCACTACACGATCGGCTTTCCGCATGAGGAGTACGTCTCGGGACGGCCACGCATCGTCTCGCCGCTCTATGACCGGCTGAAGCTTCACCGCGCCGTCTTCGGCTCCAAGCTCGGCTGGGAACGGCCGAACTGGTTCGCGCCTGAGGGCACCAGGCCGGAAGACATCTATTCGATGGGCCGGCAGAACTGGTTTTCAGCCGTGGGCGACGAACACCGGCATGTGCGCGAAAAGGTCGGCCTCTTCGACCAGTCCTCCTTTGCCAAATACGAGATGACGGGTGCCGATGCAGCCAAGGCGCTCGACTGGATCTGCGCCAACGATGTCGCCAAGCCGGCTGGACGGCTGACCTACACGCAACTGCTCAACACGCGCGGGGGCATCGAGGCCGACCTGACGGTGGCAAGGCTCGCCGAAGACAAATTCTACATCGTCACCGGCACCGGCTTCCGCACGCACGATCTCTCCTGGATCGGCGACCATGTCGGCAAGGACCTCGACGTGACGCTGAAGGATGTCACCGAGGATTTCGGCACGCTGTCGCTGATGGGGCCGCAGGCCCGCGACGTGCTGGCTGCGGTGACCGATGCCGATGTCTCGAACGCCGGCTTCCCGTTCGGCCATATCAGCGAAATCGCGATTGCCGGCCACACGGTTCGGGCGCTGCGCGTCACCTATGTCGGCGAACTCGGCTGGGAACTGCATGTGCCGATCGCCGCCACCGGCGAGATCTTCGACGCGCTCATGGTCGCTGGTGGGAAGCACGATATCCGCCCGGTCGGCTACCGGGCGCTGGAATCGCTGCGGCTGGAGAAAGGCTATCGCGCCTGGGGTTCCGACATCACGCCCAACGACACGCCGCAGGAGGCTGGCCTCGGCTGGGCGGTGAAGCTTCGGAAGAACACCGATTTCGTCGGTCGTCGGGCACTCGAAAAGATCAGCGGCGCCGAACTGAGGAAACGCTTTGCCGGCTTTACCGTCGACGATCAGGATGTCGTGCTCGTCGGGCGCGAGACGATTCTGCGCAATGGCCAACCGGTCGGTTACCTCACCAGCGGCGGCTATGGCTACACGCTGGGCAAGAACATCGGCTATGGCTATGTCCGCAATGCCGACGGTGTCAGCGACGACTTTCTCAACTCGGGCGATTATGAGCTGGTGGTGGCGATGGAACGGACGCCGGCCAAGATCCATCTCGAGCCGATGTACGATCCGGCGATGAGCAGGATCAAGGTATAGATCCTGGATCAGCTAACGCTCAGCACGAGGCCGCGGCTGGGCACCGTATCGGCCTCACCGGGCATCGAAACATAGGGCGCAGTCTCCTCGGCGCGGACCACCCTGCCCTCCGCTTCCAGCGCAGCGATGCGGTCGGCAAAGCCGGCGTTCCATAACGTGTTCTTGACCGTCAGCACGATAATGCCGCCCGGCCGGCAGATGCGGATCAGTTCGTCCAGCCCTTCGGCGCCGACATGGCCGGAAGTGAAAACGCCGGCCGAGACGATGCCGGCATAGGCATTGTCGGCAAAGGGCAGCGGGCCGCCGAGCGCCAGGCAATGCAGCGCCGAATAGACGCCCTTTGCTGCCGCCTTGGCGAGCATGCCCTGCGAAATGTCGAGCGCCTCGACCTGGGGATAACCGGTAATGGCCAGCCATTCGCCGATCAGCCCGGTGCCGGCGCCGGCATCGAGAAGCGGGCCTGCACCGCGCGGCAGATGGCGGGCGAGCAAGGCCAGGCAGATCGTCGGATGGCGGTAGCCGGCGGCCGACATGTCGGCATCGTAGGTTTCCGACCAGTTGTCATAGATCGCGGCCACGTCCTCGGGCCGTTGCGCCGCATAGGCGGCGCCGAGCCCGCCATGATCCTTGTTTCCCGCCATGGCTGTTTCTCCGCCAGCTCGCTGCTTACCCTTTATCGGATGATAGCCAAACGGCGAAAACTGTGGAACCGTTGCCGCAAGAAATAACACGGCCAGGGGAACAGGCATGGGGACGGAAGAGGCACGCGCGACACTTGCGGCGATCCCGGCATTGGCCGGCTACGACGGACCGCTGGAGCGATTGGGCGGAATGACCAATCTGGTCTTCCGGGCCGGCGATATCTGCCTGCGTATCCCCGGCAAAGGCACCGACGAATACATCAACCGCGCCAATGAAGCGGTGGCGGCGCGTGAGGCGGCGCGGGCCGGCGTCAGTCCCGAGGTGCTGCATGTCGACGCCACTACAGGCGTGCTGGCGAGCCGCTTCATTGCCGGTGCCGAGACGATGTCGCCGGAGAAGTTCAAGACCCGGCCGGGAAGCCCGGCACGCGCGGGCGAGGCCTTCCGCAAGCTGCACGCGTCCGACGCGGTGTTTCCGTTCCGCTTCGAGCTGTTTACGATGATCGACGACTATCTCAAGGTTTTATCGACCAAGGACGTCACCTTGCCACCCGGCTATCACGACGTGGTGCGCGAATCCGAAACCGTGCGGGCTGCCCTTGCTGCCCACAAGCTCCCGCTCGCCGCCTGCCATTGCGACCCGCTGTGCGAGAATTTTCTCGATACGGGCGAGCGGATGTGGATCGTCGACTGGGAGTATTCGGGGATGAACGACCCGCTCTGGGATATCGGCGATCTCAGCGTCGAAGGCAAATTCGACACTGCGCAAGATGAAGAGCTTATGCGCGCCTATTTCGGCGGCGAGGCGACGTCAGCCGAGCGGGGCCGTATCGTCATCTACAAGGCAATGTGCGACCTGTTGTGGACGCTGTGGGGGCTGATCCAGCTTGCCAACAACAATCCGGTCGAGGATTTCCGCGCCTATGCCGACGGGCGGTTTGCCCGCTGCAAGGCGTTGATGGAGACGCCGGAGTTTTCACGGCATCTGGCGGCCGTGCGCCAAGGTTAGGTCAGTTCACGCCCCTCGGTACGTTTTCCGGCGGCACCACTGTTTCCACCACTTTCTGGCGATGGAAGATGAACAGGCCGGCGAGCACGACGATGGCCGAGCCGATCAGGATGCGCGGTCCCGGCACGTCGCCGAAGAAGGCGAGGCCGAAGATCACCGCCCATAGAAGCAGGCTGTAGTGCAGCGGCGCCAGTGTCGAGGCAGGCGCCAGCTTCAGCGCCCTTGTGATCATCAGATGGGCGCTGCAGGAGACGATACCGAGCAAAAGCATCGCGCCGAAATCGAGTGTCGAGGGGGTGCGCCAGGCGCCGATGGTCATCACGGCGCCGACCAGCAGTGTGCCGATGGTCTGCCAGGTGACCAGCGTGGTGTCGCTGGTGCCGCGCAGGCGGCGGCTGAGGATGATGGCAAAGGCAAACGCTATGCTGCCTACCAGCGCGAACAGCGAGGACTGCGAGAACGCGGCCGAAGACGGCTTCAGTATGATCAGCACGCCGCAGAAGCCGACCAGGATGGCTGCCCAGCGGCGCCAGCCGACCTTTTCGCCAAGCAGGAAATGCGACAGCGCCGCCACATAGATCGGCCCGGCCATGTAGAAGCTCATCACGTCGGCAAGCGGCAGATAGACGACAGCGGCATAGAACAGCGCCGTGTCCACCGTCGTCGCCAGCACGCGCAGAGACTGGAGGACTGGCCGCTCCATGCGGAACAGTCTCCCAGCGCCCTGGTTGGCGATCATCGGGCCAAGCACGATGAAGGCGCCGATCGAGCGGATAAAAACCACCTGGCCAACCGAGAAAGAGGCGACCAGCCATTTGCCCATCGCGTCGTTCAGCGCGAACATGAAGTCGCCGGCCAGCATCAAAAGTATGCCGGCCAGAAGCACGTTTCTCATCGTGAAGCTGCGAGCAAGCGTCTGGGCCATGCGGCTCCCTATCCGCAAGCAGCCGCTTTGACGAGGCAAATCGGTAAGACCAGCGGCGGAAATCGGCTGTATCTACGCAGTCTTGTGCCGCCGGCTCACCTGGCCTGGCCGCCCAGAGATCGACAGCTGCGTCTCCTGCTTCGTGCGCTCGGCCACCACCTTGCCCCTGGCGACGACGCAGAGCCGCTCGGCGCGCAGACGCAAGGCCTCAATCGGGTTGCCGGCATCGAGGATGACGAAGCTGGCACGCTTGCCCACGGCGAGGCCGAGATGGTCGAGGCCCATAATGGCGGCGTTGACGTTGGTGACCATGTCGAAGCAGCGCGCCATGTCGGCCGGGCTCGACATTTGCGCGACGTGAAGGCCCATGAAGGCGACGTCGAGCATGTCGGCGGTGCCCAGCGAATACCAAGGGTCGAGCACGCAGTCCTGGCCCCAGCCGACGCGGATGCCATGCGCCTGCATCTCCTTCACGCGGGTCAGGCCGCGGCGCTTCGGGAACGTATCGTGGCGGCCCTGCAGCATGATGTTGATCAGCGGATTGGGAATTGCAGAAACACCCGCCTCGGCGATCAGCGGCAGGAGTTTTGAGACGTAGTAATTGTCCATCGAGTGCATCGAGGTAAGGTGCGAGCCGGCCGCCCTGCCCTGAAGTCCGAGGCGCTGCGTCTCATAGGCAAGCTGCTCGATATGGCGCGACAGCGGATCGTCGGTCTCGTCGCAATGCAGGTCGACCATCAGCCCGCGTTTTGCCGCGATTTCGCAGAGTTCAGTGACCGAGCGCGTGCCGTCGGCCATCGTGCGCTCGAAATGCGGGATGCCGCCGACGATATCGACGCCCATGTCGAGCGCGCGCATGGTGTTCTGTCGTGCCGTCGGCGAGCGGTAGAACCCGTCCTGCGGGAAGGCGACCAGTTGCAAGTCGATATAGGGCGCGACCGTCTTCTTGACGTCGAGCAACGCTTCGACCGCCAGCAGCCTATCGTCGCAGACATCGACATGGGTGCGGATGGCAAGCAGACCCATCGAGACCGCCCAGTCGCAATAGGCGAGCGCCCGCTCGCGCACGGCTTCATGCGTCAACAGCGGCTTCAGCTCGCCCCACAGCGAGATGCCTTCGAGCAGCGTGCCGGAAGCGTTGATGCGCGGAATGCCGTAGGACAGCGTGGCGTCCATGTGGAAATGCGGATCGACGAAGGGTGGTGAGATCAAATTGCCATGGGCATCGATAGCCGTGCCGGCGCCGACGGCAATCTCGGGTTCGATGGCGACGATCGTCTCGCCGACGATGCCGAGATCGGCGACGGTGCCGTCCGGCAAGGTTCCGCCGCGCACAACAAGGTCGAAATCCATCTGTCGTCATCTCCCTGCTGATCACTCGTCACAATCGTGGCGCAAAAGACACCGTGCCGCAGCCGTTTGTCTCCGCGACAGCGAAAGGTTCCATCCGGTGGCAACTCGCTCTATAAGCCGCCTTTCGCCCCTGTGGCGAATCCGAAATTCGTCTCAGTCAGGCATGGGATCAACCATTGTTTCGCTTCTTCCGTTCGACGGAAAACCAGCGCCTCATCGCGAGGCTGGTCAGGGAATCCTTCCACGAGCATAAGTTTGGCTATGCCGCCGCGATCGCGTCGATGCTGGTGGTGGCCGCCATGACCGGCGCCAGCGCCTGGATTCTTCGCGAGATCACCAATGAGTTCGTGATCTACAAGAGGCTCGACCGGGTCAATCTGATTGCCGGAGGGGTCGCCGCGATCTTCGTCTTCAAGGGCGTCGCCAACTTCGTGCAGGCCTACTTTATGAGCCGCGTCGGCAACAGCATCATCGCCGACCGGCAACGCAAGATCTACGACCGCATCCTGGCGCAAGGCATCGAGTTCTACCATTCGACCTCGTCGTCGGAGCTGATCACCCGCATGACCAACAACGCGCAGGCAGCGCGCAACGTGCTCGACCTCGTCGTCACATCCTATGTGCGCGATCTGGTGACGATGATTGTGCTGGTGGGGGTGATGGTCTGGCAGCAGCCGGCGCTGTCCCTGATCTGTTTTGTCATCGGCCCCGTGGCCATTTACGGCGTCAACCACATCCTGAAGCGCGTGCGCAAGATTGCCGCGCAGGAGTTCCGTTCGCTCGGCCAGATCGTGCAGGTGATGCAGGAAACGGCGGTGGGCGTGCGTGTGGTGAAATCCTTCGGCCTCGAAGGCGCGATGCGCAAGCGCATGTACAAGGCCGTGTCGGACGTGGAGAACCGCGCCAACAATATCGCGACGCTGGAAGCCGCCACCAGTCCGGTTATGGAAACGCTTGCCGGGTTGGCAATCTCCGGCTCCGTCCTGGTCAGCGGCTTCCTGGTTCTGGGTGGCGGCCAGATGCCGGGCAACATCATGGCTTTCATCGCGGCCCTGCTGCTGGCCTACGAACCGGCAAAGCGCCTGGCGCGCGTGCGCATTTCGCTGGAAACCGGCATTGTCGGCGTGCGCATGATGTTCCAGCTCGCCGACCGGCCGCTGACGCTGGCCGAGAAACCCGATGCAAAGCCGCTGAAGGCCGGGCCAGGCGAAATCCATTTCGACCATGTCAGCTTCGCCTACCCGGAAAGCCCGCCGGTGTTCGAAGGGCTCGACCTGACGCTCGAGGCTGGCAAGATGACGGCGCTGGTCGGACCATCGGGCAGTGGCAAGTCGACCATCCTGAACCTGATCATGCGCATGTACGACCCGCAGGTCGGCAGGGTGCTGTTCGATGGCCAGGATATCTCCGACGCCACACTCGCGTCGGTGCGGGAAAAGATCGCCTATGTCAGCCAGGATACGTTCCTGTTTGCCGGCACGGTCATGCACAACATCCGGCTCGGGCGTCAGGACGCGACCGACGACGAGGTGATCGCTGCCGCCAAGGCCGCCAATGCGCATGACTTCATCAGCGCCATGGCCAAGGGCTATGATACGGATGTCGGCGAGAACGGCGCGCTGCTTTCCGGCGGCCAGCGCCAGCGCATCTCGATCGCGCGCGCCATGCTGCGCAATGCCGAGATCCTGCTGCTGGACGAGGCGACCAGCGCGCTCGACGCCGAATCCGAGGCCCTGTTCCGCGACGCGTTGCAACAGCTGACGGTCGGGCGCACCACCATCGTCATCGCCCACCGCCTGTCGACCGTGCACCAGGCCGACACGATCGTCGTGCTGGAAGCCGGCAAGGTGGTGGAAAGCGGCGCGCACCGCACGCTGCTCAATCAGGGCGGGCTGTACCAGAAGCTTTATGAATATCAGTTGATGCCGTGATGAGCGGCTTCTCCTTCTCCCCCTGTGGGAGAAGGTGGATCGGCGCGCAGCGCCGAGACGGATGAGGGGTGTTCCACCGGAGTGAGGCAGTGGCGTTCCCTGGAACACCCCTCATCCGTCGCCTTCGGCGACACCTTCTCCCACAAGGGGAGAAGGGGAAGTAGGCCCTACTCCGGAACGTGCCTCACAGCGCCCTTGTCGGCGCTGGTGGCGAAGGCGGCGTAGGCGCGCAGAGCGGTCGTCACTTTGCGCTTGCGCTTTTCCTCCGGCTTCCAGGCCAGGGCCCCCTTGGCCTCCATCGCCGCTCGCCGCGCATCGAGTTCAGCATCGCTGACCGCCAGGCGGATGGTGCGGTTGGGAATGTCGATCTCGATCGTGTCGCCTTCCTGCACCAGACCGATCGTGCCGCCTTCCGCCGCTTCCGGCGAGGCGTGGCCAATCGACAGGCCTGATGTGCCGCCGGAGAAGCGGCCGTCGGTGACCAGCGCGCAGGCTTTGCCGAGGCCTTTCGACTTCAGATAGCTCGTGGGGTAGAGCATTTCCTGCATGCCGGGGCCGCCGCGCGGTCCTTCATAGCGGATGACGACGACGTCGCCGGCCTTGATCTCGTTGGACAGGATCGCCTTCACCGAAGCGTCCTGGCTTTCGAACACACGGGCCGGGCCGGTGAATTTCAGGATCGATTCGTCGACGCCCGCCGTCTTCACGATGCAGCCGTCGAGCGCAAGATTGCCCTTCAGCACCGCAAGGCCGCCGTCCTTCGAGAACGGCGTCTCGGCGGAGCGGATGACGCCTTTCCCGCGGTCGAGATCGAGCTCGTCCCAGCGGCGATCCTGGCTGAAGGCGACCTGCGTCGGCACGCCGCCGGGAGCGGCAAGGAAGAAGTCGCGGACATTCTGGCTCGTCGTGCGGGAAATATCCCAATGGTCTAGCGCTTCGCCAAGGCTTGCCGTGTGCACCGTCGGCAGGTCGCGGTTGAGCAGCCCTGCATTGTCGAGCTGGCCAAGGATGGCCATGATGCCGCCGGCACGGTGGACATCTTCCATATGCACGTCGGACTTTGCCGGTGCAACCTTGCACAGCACAGGGACCCGCCGCGACAGCCGGTCGATGTCTTCCATGGTGAAGTCGACCTCGCCCTCATGCGCGGCGGCCAGTATGTGCAGCACGGTGTTGGTTGAGCCGCCCATGGCGATGTCGAGCGTCATGGCGTTCTCGAAGGCGCCCTTGGAGGCAATGCTGCGCGGCAGTGCCGTCTCGTCATCCTGCTCGTAGTAGCGCTGGGCGAGATCAACGATGAGATGGCCGGCCTCGACGAACAGCCGCTTGCGGTCGGCGTGGGTGGCCAGCGTCGAGCCATTGCCGGGCAGCGACAGGCCGAGCGCCTCGGTCAGGCAGTTCATCGAATTGGCCGTGAACATGCCCGAGCAGGAACCGCAGGTCGGGCAGGCCGAGCGTTCGATGACCTTGACGTCCTCGTCGGAGATCTTGTCGTCGGCGGCGGCAACCATGGCGTCGACCAGATCGAGCGCCTGCGTCTTGCCGGCCAGCACCACCTTGCCGGCTTCCATCGGCCCGCCGGACACAAAGACGGTCGGGATGTTGAGGCGCAGCGACGCCATCAGCATGCCGGGCGTGATCTTGTCGCAATTGGAGATGCAGACCATGGCGTCGGCGCAGTGCGCATTGACCATGTATTCGACGGAGTCGGCGATCAGCTCGCGCGACGGCAGCGAATAGAGCATGCCGTCATGGCCCATGGCGATGCCGTCGTCGACGGCGATGGTGTTGAATTCCTTGGCGACACCGCCGGCCTTCTCGATCTCGCGTGCCACCAGTTGGCCAAGGTCCTTGAGATGGACATGGCCGGGCACGAACTGGGTGAAAGAGTTGACCACCGCGATGATCGGTTTGCCGAAATCCGAATCCTTCATGCCTGTGGCGCGCCACAAGCCGCGGGCGCCGGCCATGTTGCGGCCATGGGTGGTGGTGCGGGAACGATAGGCGGGCATGAATATTCCTTAGCTGGCTGGCTGCGCCCGGTGCGGAGTGTGGCGGCGCTGAATTTGGATCGCAGGGTTTATAGACCGGCAAGTATGGTCTGGCCACATTTTTGCAATGCGCCAGATTCTCGTGAGAATCAAAGTTTGCGAAAAAGATTGCGGACCGGTGTCGGATCGCTCCGCGCACGCGCGTCCTTGGGGCAACGGCAAGGGACTGGCACCATTTCTGGAGTCAGCCGTTTCACTGTAACCGCAACCAAAGACACCCCGAGGAGCCCGACATGCAAAAGATCACCACCTGCCTGTGGTTCGACAGCCAGGCCGAAGAGGCGATGAATTTCTACATCTCCATCTTCAAGAATTCGAAGGTGCTGAGCGTTTTGCGTTGGCCCGACGGTCACGCCGATGCGGGCAAAGCGCTGGTGACCACGTTCGAACTCGACGGCGTGCAGTTTCAGGCGCTCAACGGCGGACCGCAATTCAAGTTCAACGAGGCGATGTCACAGTCGATCGATTGCAAGACGCAGGAAGAGGTCGATTATTTCTGGGAGAAGCTCATCGAAGGTGGCGGCGAACCGTCGCAATGCAGCTGGCTGAAGGACAAATTCGGTGTGTCGTGGCAGGTCGTGCCGGAGCAGCTGCCGCGCCTGCTTCTGGATCCGGACAGGGCCAAGGCTGGCCGGGTGATGTCGGCAATGATGCAGATGAGCAAGATCGATATTGCGAAGATCGAAGCGGCGGCGAAGGGGTGAGAAGCACCCTCTTCCTTCTCCCCCTGGTAGGAGAAGGTGGATCGGCGGGTTAGCGCCGAGACGGATGAGGGGTTCCAAGGAACGCCAACCCCTCACTCCGCTGGAACACCCCTCATCCGGCCGCTTCGCGGCCACCTTCTCCCACAGGGGAGAAGGGGAAGGATGCTCCTACGCCGCCTTGTCGCGGACCTGATAGTCCTTGATCGTGGCGAAGCGGATTGCCGTCCAGCGTTCGGCTTCGTAGTTCAGCGAGAAGGCGTGCTGGGCCAGGAACACCGGGTCATTGTCGAGGTCGCGGGCAATGTCGCCGCGATGCGCTTCGATGAAGCGTTGCACCTCGGCCTTGTCGTCGGCCGAGATCCAGCGGCAGACGGAAAAGCGCGACATTTCGAATTCGACCGGCAGCGTGTATTCGAAGTTCAGGCGTTCCTTCAAAACGTCGAGCTGCAGGGCGCCGACCACACCGACGATTGCCGGTGACCCATCTTCCGGCGAAAACAGCTGCACGACCCCTTCCTCGGCCATCTGGTGCAGCGCTTCCTTGAGTTTCTTGGCCTTCATCGCGTCGCCGAGGCGGACGCGGCGCAGGATCTCCGGGGCGAAATTCGGCACGCCGCGGAAGAGGATTTCCTCGCCCTCGGTCAGCGTGTCGCCGATGCGTAGCGTGCCGTGATTGGGGATGCCGACGACATCGCCGGCAAAGGCCTCGTCGGCGGTGACGCGGGTGCGGGCAAAGAAGAACTGCGGCGCCGACAGGCTCATCGGCTTGCCGGTGCGCACCAGCTTGGCCTTCATGCCGCGCTCGAGCTTGCCCGAACAGACGCGCACGAAAGCGATGCGGTCGCGATGGTTGGGGTCCATGTTGGCCTGGATCTTGAACACGAAGGAGGTCATCTTCTCCTCGGTCGCCTCGACCTTTCTGACATCGGCCTCCTGCGCGCGTGGCGGCGGTCCGAAGGCGCCGAGCGCCTCGATCAAGTCACGCACGCCAAAATTGCGCAGCGCCGAGCCGAAATAGACCGGCGTCAGATGGCCTTCGCGAAAGGAATCGATATCGAGCGGACGGCAGGCTTCGCGCGCGAGTTCCAGCTCTTCGATGAAGGCTTCGCGCTCGTTTTCCGGCAAAAGGCCGGCGACGCGGTTGGAATCGGGACCGTTGACCGGCGTACGGTCTTTCTCCGCGTCGCCCTTGCGCACGGCGTTCAGCGCCAAGTGATAGGTGCCGGAAAAGGTCTTGCCCCTGCCGATCGGCCAGGTGATGGGCGCGGTGTCCAGCGCCAGCTTCTGCTCGATCTCGTCCAGGATCTCGAAGGGATCCCGGCTTTCGCGGTCCATCTTGTTGACGAAGGTGATGATCGGGATGTCGCGCAGCCGGCAGACTTCGAACAGTTTCAGCGTGCGCGGCTCGATGCCCTTGGCGGCGTCGATGACCATGACGGCCGAATCCACCGCCGAGAGCGTGCGGTAGGTGTCGTCGGCGAAATCCTCGTGGCCGGGGGTGTCGAGCAGGTTGAAGACATTGTCCTCATACTCGAAGGTCATCACCGAGGTGACGACTGAAATGCCGCGCTCGCGTTCGATCTTCATCCAGTCGGACCGGGTCTGGATACGGTCCTTCTTGGCCTTGACCTCGCCGGCAAGCTGGATGGCGCCGCCGAACAGCAGCAGCTTTTCGGTGAGCGTCGTCTTGCCGGCGTCGGGGTGCGCGATGATCGCGAAGGTGCGGCGGCGCGATACCGCCTGTTCGATGTCTTCTGCCAATTTATGGAATCCTGTCTGTGGCGCGGGCTTCTAGCAGCGCATCGCCAGCCTGTCGACGGTTTTGGGCCAGCGGGCTGGACATGCTTGAGGTGGCGGACCTGCAGTGGCATCAGTGAACGGCATCAGCGAGGTCGTGGCATGAGCAGTGCGAAAGAAGTGATCGTCATCGGCGCGGGCATTATCGGCGCTTCTATCGCCTGGCATCTGACAAAGGCGGGCGCACGGGTCACCGTCGTTTCAGAAAGCGGCGCAGGTGGTGTCGCGACGCCGAATTCCTTTGCCTGGATCAACGCGAGCTGGGGCAACCCCGAAATCTATTTCCGGCTGCGCATCCGCGCCATGGCCGAGTGGAAAAGGCTGGCAAACGAGCTGTCCGGCCTGCCGCTCGCCTGGTGCGGCGGGCTGTGCTTTGATCTGCCGGCCGACCGGCTCGAAGCCTACGCGGCTGAACACTCGTCATGGGGCTACGGCATCGAACGCGTCGGCCGCGACCGGGCGGCGCAAATCGAGCCCAACCTCGTCGAGCCTCCTGAATTCGCCGTTTATGTCGCCGAAGAGGGCGTGGCCGAACCGGTTGCGGCGGCCAAGGCGCTGCTGGCCGATGCCGAACGGCACGGCGCGAAAATCACGACCGGAGCCGTTACCGCCCTGGTGCATTCCAACGGCAAGGTTTCCGGCGTGGAGATTTCCGGCCAACGGGTTGCCGCCGACGAGGTGGTGATCGCCGCCGGCACCGGCGCCCCGGCCATTGCCGCCACCGCCGGCATCAAACTGCCGATCGAGACGCCGCCCGGCCTGATCGTCCACACGCGACCACACAAAAAGCTGGTCAACGGGCTGGTGCATGCCGAGAAGCTGCATATGCGCCAGACGGCCGAGGGCCGCATTATTGCCGGCTCCGATTTCGCCGGCGGCGATCCCGGTGACAACCCCGACGCCACGGCGAGAGACTTGTTTGCAGCAGCGAAGGTAGCCTTGCGCGGTGGCGACGGGCTGGAGCTTGATTTCCACACGGTCGGCTACCGGCCGACGCCGATCGACGGCTTTCCAATCATCGGCCGCGCCGAAGGCATGGCGGGCCTCTACATCGCGGTCATGCATTCGGGCATCACGCTGGCGCCTGCGGTCGGTCTGTTCGCCACCCGCGAGATCCTCGATGGCGAACGCGACCCATTGCTGGCGCCGTACGGGCTGGAGCGCTTTGCTAGTAGCTCGGCGGACGCGTGAAGCCGCCAGCAAATGGTTCGATCGCCTTGGCGATACCAAGCAGCCGTGCCTCCGACCAGCGCTTGCCGACCAATTGCAGGCCGATGGGCAGGCCGTCGCGGTCCGGTCCACAGGGTATCGTCAGGGCCGGGTGTCCGGAATAGTTGAAGACCGCACCATAGGCAGGCAGCATCCAGTAGTTTTGCTCTTGGCCGTCGACGTCGATGGGGGTGCCGGGTTCGCAATGCAGGAATGCCGTGGTCATTGCGACCGGGCACAGCAAGGCATCGCAGGTTTCGAAGAAACTATCCCAGGCGAGGATGGAGCGGTCGCGGCGGGCGAGTGCCTCGAACCAGCGGGAGACTGGCGTCGGCTGCTCAGGCGGCTCTGGCTGCGCGGCCTCCAGCATCATGCCGATCAGCGCGCCGCCCTGCTCCAGATCGTCGTGCAGATCGAGCGTCGGCAGGTTTGCCTGCTCAACGGTCGCACCTGCCGCCTGAAGCTGCTTCGCCAGGGTGTCGACGGCGGCAGCGATCTCGCTGGCTACCGGAAAGCCGGTAAAGGACGGCGCAACCGCGATGCGTAGCGATTTGAGGTCGAGCTTCGGCATGGTCTCGACCGGCACCGGCGCAAGGTCCGTGTCGGCTCCATCCGGGCCGGCGATGATTTTGTAGATCAACGCCAGATCGTCCACGGACCGCGCCAGCGGCCCGATACAGGACATCAGCCGCACGCTTCGCGCCGCGCCGCCGGGATCGGGAAAGGCGCCAGCCAGCGACACACGGTGCTCGGTCGGCTTCAGCCCGTAGACGCCGCAGAAAGCGGCAGGCAGGCGGATCGACGATTGCATGTCGGTGCCGACATCGAACGGCGTCATCCCGGTCGCCACCGCCGCCGCGGCGCCACCGCTGGAGCCGCCCGATGTGCGCGAGAGATTCCACGGATTGCTGGTACGGCCGAACAGCGGATTGTCCGACTGCCAGTCGCCCAGCATGGTCGCGACATTGGTCTTGCCGATCAGAATGCCGCCGGCAGTTTTCAATCGGGCAACGACCGGGCTGTCCGCTTTTGCCACATGGTCGGCGAAAGGCGGAAAGCCGACGGTGGTCTTCATGCCTGCCGTTTCGTGCATGTCCTTCAAAGTGAAAGGTACGCCATGCAGCGGGCCGAGCGCGTCGCCGCGCGCCAACGCCGCGTCGGCCTTCTTTGCGTGCTCAAGGGCGCCTTCGCGGTCGAGATTGATGACTGCGTTGATGGCTTGGTTATTCCGATCGATCTGCGCCAGACGCGCGTCAAGCGCTTCGACAGCGGAGATTTTTCGCGCCGCGATTGCGGCGGCGAGGTCAGTGGTTGAGGAAAAGACGAGGTCCATGACGAATGCTCCGGCAGCGACGCCTTCGCCAATGGCAGGCGCGGCTTAAAGTGAGTTCAGCATTCTAGGACAGGGAGCGCTTGATCGGAATTGCGCTGACCGGTTCGGTTAAAAATTGGCGCGGCATGAACTATGACCTATCCAACCAGCGCCAGCTTCGCAGTTGCCGGCACGAACGGCCGAATGCTCATCCCGTCACCTGCAATGGTAACAAAACTCGCTGGAAGGATCGCTTGCCAGTCGCCGCCTTCGCGGTCGAAGGGTTCGGAAACGATGCAACGGCCGCCATTGCGAACCGAGGTGTAGAGCGTCGGTGCGTGGGCGTCGGTCGCATAGCGCACGGCATAAAGCGCCTGCCCATCCGAAAAGGCGGCGGTGAGCTTCAAGGCCGGCTCAAAACCGGCGCGGCGCGATGCCTCGATGACGCGGGCGGTGGCGCGCGACACGGCCCCTTGCGGGTCACTGGTGAGACCCTCATCGATCATCAGCAGGAAAAACAGTTCGGAATCGGTAGTGCCTTCGCGCTGGTCGAAGACGGCGTCGGAGAGCGAATTCTCCAGCGCACGGCGGATTTTTTCAAAGCTGCCGATCTGGCCATTGTGCATGAACGACCAGTTGCCGCAGATGAAGGGATGGCAGTTCATGCGGCTGGTGGCGCCGCCGGTCGATGCCCTGACATGGGCGAGGAACAGGCCGGATTTGATCTGCCGGCACAGGCTCTTCAGATTGGGGTCCGACCAGGCCGGCAAGATGTCGCGGTAGAGGCCGGGCTCGGGCCGGTCGCCATACCAGGCGAGGCCGAAGCCGTCGCCATTGGTCGGCGACTTGGCTTCCTGGGCGCAATGGCTCTGGGCGATCAGCGAGTGACAGGGCGCGGTGACGATGTCTTCGAGGAAGACCGCTTCACCCAGATAGGCCGCCCATCGGCACATCGCTTTTACCGTCTGTTATGCGCGATCCACGAGAGCCTGGGGCTGCTTGACCGCGTGTGAGCCTCTGTTGTGCGTCCGCTCATAGAGTTCGCGAACGATTCGGCTTGCCGTAGTTTCGAAGAGAAACGGCAAGAAAGCGTGAACAAGCGCTGCACCGGCAGCCATCAAGAGGCGCGAGCAGAACCAGGCGGCAAAAGCCATATGGCTGAAATAGGTCTCGCCCACCTTGGCCGGGTGAGAGGTGAAAAGCTTCGAAAACAGCGTCGTCATGGTGATCCCTCTGCCGGGATAAGCCCCGATATTGAGTATCGTGCCACAGGCAGAAGGTTCATCGGTCTCAATTTGTCCTTGCAAGAAGCATAAATTTGGGACATTCATCCCAACATGGCGGCAGAAATCGATGAGATTGACCGGAGACTGCTGGCAGAGCTGCAACGCGACGGCACGCTGTCGGTCGACCAACTCTCCGAAAGAGTCGCGCTGTCGCGCAACGCCTGCTGGCGCCGTGTCAAGCGGCTGGAGGAGGACGGCGTCATCACCGGACGGGTGGCGCTGGTCGATGCCGACAAGCTCGGGCTCGGGCTTTCGGTATTCATCCTGATCCGCACCTCCAACCACGATCCAGACTGGCTGCAGAAATTTCGAGCGGCGGTAACCGCCTTTCCCGAGATCACCGGGGTCTACCGCATGTCCGGCGATCTCGACTACGTCGTCAGGGCCCGCGTCGCCGATGTGAAAGCCTATGACCGGCTCTACCAGCGCCTGATAGCCAAGGTGGCGTTGTCGGATGTCTCGGCCTCCTTCGTCATGGAAGAGATCAAGGAGACGACGGTCGTTCCGGTCGAATTGCGTTAGTCATCGTGACGCCGCAAAGAAAGGCGTTGATAGCGTGGCGGGCGAGTTGACTGAATCGCGGTTCGCGCCGATAGGATCGATTTTATGCGCGCAGCCCTCCACACCTCCTCTGTCATTGGTCCCACTGTCGGCTTTGTCAGGTTGCCGCATGGTGAAGGACTTCCCCTCCCCGCCTATGAAAGCCCCGGCGCCGCCGGCATGGATTTACGCGCCGCGGTGCCGGATGACCGGCCGCTGCTGATCCTGCCGGGCAAGCGCGCCCTGGTACCGACCGGGCTGATCCTGGAAATTCCCGAAGGGATGGAAGGCCAGGTGCGGCCACGTTCCGGCCTTGCCTTCAAGCACGGGCTGACCGTCCTCAACTCGCCAGGCACGGTCGACAGCGACTATCGCGGCGAGGTCAAGGTGCTGCTGGTCAACCTCGGCGACGAGGACTTTGCGGTGACGCGCGGCATGCGCATTGCCCAGATCGTGTTTGCCACGGTGACGCAGGCGACGGTCGAGGAGCGCAGCCTGGCCGGCGCAACGACGCGCGGCTCGGGCGGGTTTGGGTCGACCGGCACCGCCTGAATGAGCATACCAAAACTGGTCATCTTCGACTGCGACGGGATCCTCGTCGACACCGAGAACCTCGCCAACCGGCGGCTGGCCGAGTGGTTGAGTGCAGCGGGCTTCGCCACCACCTTCGAATATTGCCGCAAGCATTTCTCCGGCCGCAGCATGGCTTCGGTGCAGAAAGAGATAGAAGCTTCGACCGACGTCCGGCTTGGCGCCGATTTCGTCGATCGCTGGAACGCAGGTCTGCCGGATCTGTTTTCGCACGGCGTCGAGGCGATCCCTTACGTCCGCGACTTCATCGAAATGGTGCGCGCGGCCGGCATCGCCTATTGCGTCGCCACGTCGGCGCGCATCTCGAAGATGCACATCACGCTCGGCCAGACCGGCCTGCTGCCGCTGTTCGAGCATGCAATGTTCTCGGCAACCATGGTCAGCCGCGGCAAGCCGTTTCCGGACCTGTTCCTGCATGCGGCAAAAACGATGGGCTTCGCGCCTGCCGACTGCATCGTCATCGAGGACAGCGTCGCTGGAACACAGGCAGGCATTGCCGCCGGCATGCGTGTCTACTCCTATCATGGCGATCCCTATTCCGACCGCGATGGCCTGGCCGACGCCGGTGGCGTCCTGTTCGACGACATGCGCGAACTGGCCGGCTTGGTGCCGATCCATTGATCTGATTTCAGCGCGGTGACCCGGCTGTGCGGTTCCGTTGCCCGTGCTAGCGTACCCGCTTCGAGGGGCGCTACTTCATGACTTCCAATTTGCTTCGACTGATCCTTGCTTGCCTGCTGCTGCCATGGTTTTGGGCGGCGGCAAGCGCGCAGGCTGTCAGCTTTCCCGAGCTGGACAGTGCCGTCTCCGGCCATAAGAACGTCACCTATCTCGACCTGGCAAAACTGGTCATTCCAGACCTGTTGTTGAACGCGGACGGCTTTTATCACGGCGGCTTGCCGATCGAGATGCGCCACATCGACGGGCCCGACAGCGGCGGCTCGCCGCCGGAAACATCGAGCCTGTCCAACGCTGCCGTGACTGAGATCAGGGCCGGCCACAAGGACCGGCTGGCGATGCTCTACGACCTCGGCGACTCTCCAGATAGCGCCGAAGGCTATGCGGTGCTGGCGCTCTACGACATTGCGGCCAAGCCGGCGCTGCTCGACGCGGTCAACGTCGCCGTCGACCGCAGCACTTATTTTCGCGACCCGGGCAAGCTTTCCGTTGGTGCAGACGATGACGTCCTCATCACCATGAGCACGCATTTCAACTCGAGCCAGGGCTATGTGATCACGCCGATGATCATGGTGCGGGACGACAAATTCGAACTGGTCGACATGATCTATACGTTCGACGAGAACCTCTGCGCCTACAAACGCACGCAGGATGTCGCGTTCCAAACCATCGCTGACGGCCAGCCTTATGCCGCGATCAAGGTGACGCTCACCGATGCCACCGTGCCGAACGGCGAAAGCTGCGACGAGGCAACGCCGCCCCCGGCGTCGCAGACCATTTCCGTCACCTACCACTGGGACGGGAAGACGTCGCGTTACGTCAAGGATTCCGACGCGCTGGACAAATTGGCAGCAGAGAACGCCAAACGCTTCTGAGCCAACCGCATTCGTTTGCCCGGCGCAAAGCGGCGCGGTAGAATCCGCCGCACAATTCCGCACATAAAGGGAAGCACCATGGACAAGGGCAAGATCTTTCGCGACCTGCACGCCTCGACCTTCGTCATGCCCAATCCATGGGATGTCGGCACGACCAAGCTTCTGGCATCCTTTGGCTTCAAGGCGCTGGCGACGACCAGCGCCGGCTTTGCCTTTTCGCGCGGCCTGCCCGACGGCGCGGTGACGTTCGAGGCGATGATCCACCATTGCCGCGATGTGACGGCGGCAACCAGCCTGCCGGTCTCGGCCGATCTCGAGAAAGGCAAGGGCGACAGCGCGACGAGTGCCGCCGAGACGGTTTTTGCGGCCGAGGCGGCGGGGCTCGCCGGCTGCTCGATCGAGGACCATACGGGCGACCCCGACAAGCCGATCTACGATTTTTCACATGCCGTCGAGCGTGTCGCCGCGGCAGCCGAAGCCGCACGGGCGCTCAAGCACGATTTCGTCTTCACCGCGCGGGCCGAGAATTTCCTGTGGGGCAAGAATGACCTCGACGACACGATCAAGCGGCTGCAGGCCTTCGAGAAGGCCGGCGCCGACGTGCTCTATGCGCCGGGCCTCAAAGATATCGAGACGATCCAGAAAGTCTGCTCGGCCGTGAACCGGCCGGTCAACATCATGGCAATGCCTGACTTCACCATCGCTGATCTCGCCATGGCCGGGGTCAAGCGCATTTCGCTGGGGCCGTGGCTGACCAATTTCGCCTTCGGAATGCTGGAAACAGCGGCGCGCGAGATCCAGCAGGACGGCACGTTCGGCTTTACCCGCGCCGCCATGCCGTTCGGCAAGCTGCAGGCGCTGTTCTCCAAGTCCCCAAACTGAACGGGTCCCGGCGCATGACGCTCACCGTCGTCGACATGCACACCGGCGGCGAGCCGCTGAGGATCGTCACCTCCGGTTATCCTGATATCCCCAAGGGCACGATCCTGGAGAAGCGCGCCTATGTGCGCGACCATCTCGACCATTTGCGCAAGCTGCTGATCTTCGAGCCGCGCGGCCACTACGACATGTATGGCGCGCTGCTGGTGGAACCCGACCTGCCCGGCGCAGAACTCGCCGTGCTGTTCATGCACAATGAGGGCTATTCGACGATGTGCGGCCACGCCATCGTCGCGCTCGGCCGCTATGCCATCGACGAAGGGCTGGTGGCGAAACAGGAGCCAATCACGACCGTCAACATCGAGGCGCCATGCGGCCTGGTCGTCGCTTCGGTGGAGGTCAGGGACGGCAAGGCCGGCGCCGTGTCGTTCGAGAGCGTGCCGGCATTCCTGTTTGCCCGTGACCAGCAGATCGAATTGGCGGGATATGGCAGGATTATCTTTGACGTTGCCTATGGCGGCGCCTTCTATGCACTGGCCGACTGCCATCAATTCGGCCTGGAGTTCGGCCGCAACCGCGTGCGCGATTTCGTCGACGCGGCAACCGCGCTGACCGAGCGGCTGAAGGCCGAGTTCCCGCTGTCGCATCCCGACCATGCCGATCTTGCTTTCCTTTACGGCACCATCCTGACCGACGGGCGCGATGCGTTTTCCGGCGAGACGACGAAAAATGTCTGCGTCTTTGCCGATGCCGAGGTCGACCGTTCGCCCACCGGCTCCGGCGTCACCGCGCGGCTGGCGGCGATGCGCGCCAAGGGCGAAATCGCTCTGGATCAGACGCGGACATTCGAAAGCATCGCCGGCTCGCGCTTCTCCGGCGCGGTGGCGCGCACGACCAAGGCCGGCCCGCATGATGCGATCATCGCTCGTGTCGGCGGCCGCGCCTATTATTCCGGTCGAGCCGAGTTCACTATCGAACCGGACGACGAATTGGGGCGCGGTTTTCTTCTGCGTTGAAAGGCCTATCGCCTGGCGCTCTCCCGCGCGCCGATCGCCTTGTGCAGGTGCACCATCATGGCGGCGGCAAAGAGCGGCGTCAGCAGGTTAAGCAGCGGCACGGCGAGGAAGGCGGCAATCAACAGTCCGCCGAGGAACACCGCGCCGGCATATTTGCGGCGCAGCGCCTTGGCCTCGGCCTCGGGCCGAAAGCGCATGGCGGCGAATTCGAAGAATTCGCGCCCTAGCAGGTAGCCGTTGACGATGAAGAAGGCGGCGATGTTGACGCCTGGCACCAGCAGAAGGAGCAAGGCGATGATGTTGCCCAGGACGACGACGCCGAAGAATTTTATCGCCAGCGCCAGCGACTGCAGCGCCGGCACAGGTCGGCCGGGTGGGTCGGCGGGATAATCGGTGCGCTCGACCACTTCGGCGATGTCGTCGAGAAACAGGCCGGCAACGATTGCCGTCACCGGCGCGATCAGCAGCGCCATGCCGAAGGCGAGCACGATGGCCGCGACGATGCCGCCCAGCCAACTGGCCCAGGACGGCAGGCTGGGCAACAGTGCCTGAAGCCACGGCAAGGCCAGCCAGTCGACAAGACTTGTCAGCGCAAGCCACAAAGCCACAAGCACCAGTACGGTCAATCCGAGCGTTTTGAGGAAAACCGCGCGGAATTCGGGAGAGAACAAACGGCTCAGGGCGGCGCGCGCAGCGTCGAAAATCACGGGCGCCTCCAGCCTCGGGTCGAAACGGACACCTCCGAGATAGGCTGAGACTGCACGGGCCGCAAGGCAGCTAGCGCGCCAGCACCCGCGAGCGGGCGGGGATGGTCATTGCCGCAACGCCGATGACGACGAAACCCATCCCCCAAAATACCGTCGGCCCCAGGCTTTCGCCGAGGAACAGGGCACCGATGCCGACGCCGATCGGCACGCGCAGATAGGCCTGTGACGTGGTGCCGACCGAACCCAGCGTGTGGATGAGGCGGAAAAAGATGCAGAAGGCCAGCGCCGTCGAAAACACAGACAGCGCCAGCAAGGCCAGGATCGAGGCCGTCGACGGCGCCAGCGTCCACGGCTGGTCGACCACCAGGCTCAAGGGGACAAGGATGACCGCGCCGCAGATCATCGAGCCGGCGGCCGGCAGCATCGGATCGAGACCTCTGAAGTTGCGCCCGAAAATGGCGGCCCCCGCATAGCTGACCGTAGCCGCGACGACGGCAAGCTGCGCCCACAATTGATCGCCGAGACCGCCAAGCGCCTGGGTGCCGACGATCAGGCAAATGCCGGCTATGCCTGCGCCGACACCGAACAGCTTGCGTGCGGTCACCTGCTCGTGGCGGGTGATGAGCGCGGTCAGCAGGAAGGTGAAGATCGGTGATGTCGCGTTAAGGATGGTGGCCAGGCCGGCATCGATGGAGCGCTCGGCGGCGGCGATCAGCGTGAACGGCACGACGCTGTTGAGGCAGGCCTGGACCATGAACCGCCACCAGGTCGCGCTGTCCTTCGGCATGGAGAGGCCGCGCCAGCGGATCAGCGCGAGCAGGATGCCGCCGGCGATAAGGGTCCGGGCGGCGATGAAGGTTATTGGCGGGATCGTCTCGACGCCGATCTTGATGAAGGTATAGGACGCGCCCCACAGTGCGGCCAGCAGGCCAAGCAGCGCCAGTTCGGTGGTCATGTCGATTTTCGTGGGCATGGCGGGTGCTTCCAGGACTTGATTTGAGGCCATGCTTGTAGGCGACGTGACGGTGAAATGCTTCGGCCACGGTCCAACTGTGATGGAGCCTCGCCCCGCGCACGCCCGCGCCGCGCCGCCTCCCGCCACACCGGCAAAAAGCGGAAATCGTTTGCCATTTTTCCGGGTGATGCTGTAGACCCGCCCGGGCGCGGCAGGAAGCCGGCTCGGTTCCCTAGAGCCGGATGGTTTCAGGTCTGGTCGACCTGAAATCTGAATCCGGCTCTAAATCTAAGAAATAAAGCATGATGTTCGCCCGAAAACCGCTTCACACTTTTCGGCATCATGCTTTGGGCGGAGATATTGATGCCGGATTATGACGTGCTTTGCATCGGCAATGCCATTGTCGACATCATCGCCCAGTGCGACGACGCTTTTCTCGAGACCAACGGCATCATCAAGGGCGCGATGAACCTCATCGACACCAGGCGCGCCGAGCTGCTCTACAGCCGCATGGGCCCGGCGATCGAGGCCTCGGGCGGCAGCGCCGGCAACACGGCGGCGGGCATAGCCAGCTTCGGCGGCCGCGCCGCCTTCTTCGGCAAGGTGTCGAACGATCCGCTTGGCGAAATCTATGCCCATGACATCCATGCCCAGGGCGTCGCTTTCGACACCAGGCCGCTCCAGGGACAGCCGCCGACGGCGCGCTCGATGATCTTCGTCACCCCCGACGGCGAGCGTTCGATGAACACCTATCTCGGCGCCTGCGTCGAGCTCGGCCCGGAGGACGTCGAGGCCGACAAGGCATCCGGCGCCAAGGTGACTTATTTCGAAGGCTATCTGTGGGACCCGCCGCGCGCCAAGGAGGCGATCCGACAGACCGCGAAGCTCGCACACGCGGCCGGACGCGAAGTGTCGATGACGTTGTCGGATTCGTTCTGCGTCGACCGCTACCGGGACGAGTTCCTCGAGCTGATGCGTTCGGGCACCGTCGACATCGTCTTTGCCAACAGCCACGAGATCAAGTCGCTCTACCAGACCAAATCCTTCGACGAGGCGCTGGAGGCGATCCGCAAGGATTGCAGAATAGCCGCGGTCACCCGCTCCGAAAAAGGTTCGGTCATCGTGCGCGGCGACGAGACCGTCACCATCCAGGCGACGAATATCCGCGAACTGGTCGACACGACCGGCGCCGGCGACCTCTATGCAGCCGGCTTCCTCTATGGCTATACGGCCGGCCGCAGCCTGAAGGATTGCGGCGACCTTGGCTCGCTCGCCGCCGGACTGGTGATCCAGCAGCTCGGGCCACGGCCGCGGCAGAACCTGCGCAGCGCGGCCCAACTGGCCGGGCTACTGTAGTCCCGCTGCGTCACCTCGAATGAGGCGCCAAACGACGTCTCTGTCGTGCGCTTGTCACAGAGCAGACCTACACGCACAGTGAGGCGTCTCGCGACTGACATTCGGGACGCCCCGCAGACAGTTGGGGTGTCAAAAAATGCAAGACAGCAACCGTTTCGGTCGCTGTGTCTGTCGTCATTGCGCTTTGGGCTCTCCGCTTTAGCCGTTCAACAATCGGCCGCAAGCTGGGAGGAGCGCGTGGCCAGCAAGACAGATGCATGACCCAATTTTACAATCCGACGGACGGGATCTCACAGGAAGCCTTGGCAGGGCTGGTCGCCGAGGCGGTCCAGCAGGCACTGGTCCAGCACGGCATAGTTCTGGACCCGCCGGCGCTGGCTTCAGCCGGCGCCATTGCCGGCAGCGCCGCGGCCGCGCTGACTTTCCTTTCGCAGACGCAGCGGCTGGCCATCGATACCGTCAGGGACGAATGGGGCTCGCTCGCCACCGAATTCGTCCAGTCGATGGCGGACAAGGCCGCGTGCCGGGGCACGGCGCCTAACAACGCGGCAACTGGCGCTGACAAAACGGCGTCGGCAACCGCTCCAGACAAGGCTACATCTTCCCTACCCGGAGAGCGGTCGCTGCAGTCGATGCTGATCGAAGACTGGGCCGGCGAGGTCGCCGGGTCGACCTATCTGGAAGAGAACTTCCGTATCCCACGCTCGACGCTGCATCGCTGGCAAAGGCGGGGCGAGGTGATTGCGCTACGCAAGGGCGGCCGCAAGCATGTCTTCCCGCTGGCCCAGTTCGTCGATGGCAGGCCGGCCGCAGGGATAAGCGAGGTGCTGTCGTCGATCGCCAATCCGAGGCTTGCCTGGTTCTGGCTGAACCGCGCCGCACCGGAACTTGGCGGCCGCGTGCCGATCGAAATGCTCAAGCAGGACATGGTGCAGGACGTCGTGTCGGCCGCGCGCGATTTTTCGCCGCCCTGATTTACCGCCTCGATCCGGAACGACTGGCTGATCACGCCTCGCGTTATTAGGCCAGTTAAATGCATTTCACAAAACAGTCATAATCGAATTTTAAGGGCATATCTCGCCATACATTCCCAAATACCTCCGTCTCTTATGTACCGAATGTGCCAGTTGTGCCACTTTATCAAATATATGACGTGATAATTGCGCAACAATACTTTTTGAAGAGTCAGAAAGCCGCTTTTGGGACACAATCTCTGTTGATCGCCGCCGCTGCATAGGCCATGTCGAAGGCGAGAGCACGGCGCGATGCGCGGCTCTCGGTATGGGGTGAAGCGGCAGGCCCAAGCGCCGTGTCCGACCTGAATTTGAACCTTTGACTGGAGATTCAAGAAAATGAACATAAAGAGCCTTCTTCTCGGCTCCGCCGCAGCGCTGATCGCGGTTTCGGGGGCACGCGCCGCCGACGCGGTCGTCGTCGCCGAGCCGGAACCGGCCGAATACGTCAAGATCTGCGACGTCTACGGCGCCGGCTACTTCTACATCCCCGGTACCGAAACCTGCCTGCGCATCGGCGGCTATGTCCGTTATGACATCGGCGGCGGCGACGTCGGCTCGTTCGACGGTGCGACCAGCGACGACGTTGAGGATGGCAACAGCAACGACACCTGGCGCAAGAACACTCGCTTCACGCTGAGGACCTGGACCGGCCAGGAAACCGAACTCGGCACCTTGAAGACCTTCACGGAGACCCGCTTCAACTTCGGCAACCGTCAGGCTGATGTTGGCGCGGATGGCGAACCTCAAGGCGACATCAATGCGGCTGGCAATGCCGCCACCGTCTCGCTGCGCTACGCCTATATCCAGCTCGGTGGCCTGCGCGTCGGTAAGGACGACACGGCCTTCGATACGTTCACCAACTACGCTGGCGCCGTCATCCAGGATACGCTGGTCCCCTACGGCGGGCAGGAAAGCAACGTCGTCCAGTATTACTTTGACGTGGGCAACGGGTTCTCCGGAGTGATTTCGCTCGAAGAAGGCGCGGGCGCCGGCTCGGCTGGTGTCAGCGGTGTAGGCACTATCGACAGCTACGTTCCGCATGTCGTCGGCGGCTTGAAGTACAAGGGCGACTGGGGTTCGGTGTCGGGCGTCGTCGCCTATGACAGCAACTACGAGGAAGTGGCCGGCAAGGTTCGTTTGGACGTCAATGTCAGCAAGGAGTTCACGCTCTTTGTCATGGGTGGCTACGGCACCGACGACAACCTGACTGACACGACCTACGCTTTCCCGGCCAGCGGTCGCGGCTTCTACAAGCAGTGGGGCGGCAATTGGGCAATCTGGGGCGGCGGCACCTACAAGTTCAACGAAAAGACCGCATTCAACGCCCAGGTGTCTTATGACGACTGGAAGAACCTCGGCATCGCTGCCAACGTTGCCTATACCGTTGTGCCCGGCTTTACGGTCACGGCTGAAGTCGATTACCTTAATGCCGGCAAGTTCGGCGACGCCGACTTCAACAACTGGACCAAGGCCACCAAGAAGAGCAACGTCGGCGGCATCCTCCGCTTCCAGCGCTCGTTCTGATCAAGCCTGATATCCTAAGCGAGGGGCCCGCGGCATTTGCCGCGGGCCTTTTTCATTTCAGCGCCACCTTCATGAATCCATGGCTCGCCGACCACTTGCCGCGGTTCCGCGCGAGGCATCAGCATTTTCCCTTGTTCGGGTGCTCTAAGCGGTCTTGCGAGCTCCCGCCCCCGACGGCGAGGACGCCATTTCTTCGGCCATTACCAGCCGGTTGCGCCCGCTCTTTTTGCCGACATACATCAGCCGGTCGGCTAACGCGACCAGGGCGTCGCAATCGCCGGCTTCCGCCGGATACATGGCGACGCCGACAGTGCAGCCGACCTGGATGTCGCCGTTCGGCGCCGGCACCTTGATGCGCAGCCTCTCCAGAATGCGCTCGGCGACGCGCTCGGCCTTTTGCCTGGCCTGGTCCGCCTGGCCCGAAAACAGGAAGGCGAATTCATCGCCACCGAGCCGTGCCACGAAATCATCGCTCCGCAGGATGGTGCGAAGGTGGTTCGAAACACGCTGCAGCAGCGCGTCGCCGGCCTCATGGCCGAGCGTGTCGTTGACTTCCTTGAAGCGGTCGAGGTCGATGAACAGAAGACCGGCCGCCTCGCCGTTGGCACCGCAGCGGGCCACCACCGACCTCAACTCATTGTGGAAGGCGCGCCGGTTGGGCAGGTCGGTCAGCGCGTCGTGGTTGGCCGAATGGTCGCTCTGCTGCTTGGCGAGCTCGATCTCGCGCTTTTGCACCGAGAGCTCCTCATTGGCAGCCTTGAGCTCCAGCAAAAGCTCAGCATTGAGGTCCTCGACCACCTTGCGGTCGCTGATGTCGACGACGAAACCTTCGAGGAATTCGAGTTCGCCGGCGTCGTCCCAGACACCGCCGCCGATCTCGCGCACCCAAAGGGGTTCGCCGGCCTCAGGCACGATGCGGTAGTCGACATTCCAGTTGCAACGAGCCTCCAGCGCAGCGTCGACGGCGGCGTAGACGCCGGCAAGATCATCCGGGTGGATGGCCGAGACATAATCGCGCACCGCATTGTGGATGAAATCGCTCGGCCGGTAGCCGCTGACGGTGAAGATGCCGTCGCTGATATAGAGCATGGTGTAGGACTGATCGTTGCGGCAGCGGTAGAGATAGCCGTCCATGCGGCCGGTGATGCTGAGCAGCGCGTCCAGGCGCTCGTCGTGGTAGACCCCCTGGCCGACCATGGATGCAGAAACCCCGTCATGCTTCATGGCCGCACCCCCGTTTGGCGGTCTGAACGCACCGAAGATGCCGTAACGGCAAGTCGGCAAGAGGTTCCCTATATCAGCTGAATCTTATCAATCTCTTATGCCAAGAGGCCGCGGCGCTCCTGAGCTTGCGCCCCCGCTGGCCATCACCGGCGTTTGCGTGTCTCTCAAGTCCCCGCCGTGTAGGCCGCGATCGCCGCCATGTTGACGATATCGCTGTCCTTGGCGTTCAGCGACACGATCTGCACCGGCTTGTTGAGGCCGACCAGCAGCGGGCCGATGACCGTCGAGCCGCCCAGTTCCTGCAGCATCTTGGTCGAGATCGAGGCCGAGTGGAACGCCGGCATGATCAGCACATTGGCCGGGCCTGTCAGCCTGATGAACGGATATTGCGCCATTGCGCGCGCGTTGAGCGCGACGTCGGCCGCCATCTCGCCATCGTACTCGAAATCAACACGCCGCTTGTCGAGGATGCGTACCGCTTCCTGCACCCGCTCGGAGCGCTCGCCCTGCGGATGGCCGAAGGTGGAGTAGGCGAGCATGGCGAGCCGCGGCTCGTAACCCATGCGGCGGGCAAAGCCTGCCGCTTCCTCGGCGATGTCGGCAATCTGCTCGGCATTCGGCATGTCGTGCACGGCGGTGTCGGCGACCAGCACGGTCCTGCCGCGCGCGAGCACGATCGACACGCCGATGACGCGGTGGCCGGGCTTGGCATCGATGATGCGCCTGATATCGTCGAGCGCGGTGGAATAGTTGCGGGTGACCCCGGTGACGATGCCGTCGGCGTCGCCCAGCGCCACCATGCAGGCGGCGAAATGATTGCGGTCGTTGTTGATCAGCCGCTGGCAGTCACGAAACAGGAAGCCTTTGCGCTGCAAGCGCTCATAGAGATAGTCGGTGTAGATGCCGTTGCGGCGCGACAGCCTGGCATTGATGATCTCGATGCCCTGCTTGTTCAAGTCGATACCGGCGTGCCTGGCGTTCTCCTTGATGATGTCGTCGCGGCCGAGCAGGATGGCCGTGCCGAGCTTCTGGTTCACATAGGAGACAGCGGCGCGCATCACCTGCTCCTCCTCGCCCTCGGCAAAGACGATGCGCTTGGGCTGACGGCGCACGCGATCGTAGATGCGCTGCAAGGTCGATGCGATCGGGTCGCGGCGGGCGGACAGCTCCTGCGCGTAGCGGTCGAGATCGAGGATCGGCTTGCGGGCGACGCCTGACTCCATCGCCGCCTTGGCCACGGCGAGCGGGATGGCCGAGATCAAGCGCGGATCGAACGGCACCGGGATGATGTAGTTGGGGCCGAATTTCGGCCGGTTGCCCTGATAGGCGGCGGCGACATCGTCGGGCACGTCCTTGCGCGCCAGTTCGGCCAGCGCACGCGCGGCAGCGATCTTCATATCATCATTGATGGTGGTGGCCCTGACATCCAGCGCACCGCGGAAGATGTAGGGGAAGCCGAGCACATTGTTGACCTGGTTCGGATAGTCGGAACGCCCGGTGGCCATGATGGCGTCGGTGCGGATCTCGGCCACTTCCTCTGGCGTGATCTCCGGGTCGGGATTGGCCATGGCGAAGATGATCGGGTTCTTGGCCATCGACTGCACCATCTTGGTGGTCAGCGCGCCCTTGGCCGACAGGCCGAGGAAGACATCGGCGCCGTCCAGCGCCTCGGCCAGACTGCGCGTATCGGTCTTGACCGCATGCGCCGACTTCCACTGGTTCATGCCCTCGGTGCGGCCCTGATAGACGACGCCCTTGGTGTCGCACAGGATGACGTTCTCCGGCGCAAAGCCCATCGCCTTCATCAGTTCGATGCAGGCGATGCCGGCGGCACCGGCACCGTTGCAGACCATCTTCGTGGTCTTCATGTCGCGGCCGGTGATCTCCAGCGCGTTGAGCAGCCCGGCGGCGGAGATGATGGCGGTGCCGTGCTGGTCGTCGTGGAAGACCGGGATATCCATCAATTCGCGCAGGCGCTGCTCGATGATGAAGCACTCCGGCGCCTTGATGTCTTCCAGATTGATGCCGCCGAAGGACGGCCCGAGGAAGCGCACGCAATTGACGAACTCGTCGGCATCCTCGGTGTCGACTTCGAGATCGATGGAATCGACATCGGCGAAGCGCTTGAACAGCACCGCCTTGCCTTCCATCACTGGCTTCGACGCGAGCGCACCGAGATTGCCGAGGCCGAGAATCGCGGTGCCGTTGGAAATGACGGCGACCATGTTGCCGCGCGTCGTATAGTCGAAGGCGCGGCTGGGGTCCTCGGCGATGGCCAGAACGGGAACCGCAACGCCCGGCGAATAGGCGAGGCTCAAATCGCGCTGCGTCGCCATCGGCTTGGTGGCGACGACCTCCAGCTTGCCGGGACGGCCCATGGCGTGGAATTCCAGCGCCTCCTGGGCGCTGACGGACGGGCCGCTATTTTCGGTTTTCTTGGCCATGATGCTCTTGATTTCCTCGCCGGTGCCGCACCCTTGAGACGGGCGCTCCTTATCTCAGCAAGGACTAAGGCCACAGGCCGCGGCTGTAAACCGCCAAGCGCGGCAAAGCTGGCGCAACGGGGACGAGGATGCTCAGGATGTCAGGTCGAGACGTGCTCTATGATCTCACGCGCATGCTGGCGCGCGCTTGCCCATCGGCGCAGCGTCCTGGTCCCGGGAAAGGGCCATTGCGAAAGCGGCGGCTCCTTGCTTCCCATCCGCTCCTGCAGCGCCGACAGGAACTCTATGAGTTCGCGCCTCTGCGGCCATACCTTGGCCATGGTGCGGCTGCGGATTTCCTCGCGAGGAATGGCCCGGTCGCGCAGCGTTTCGACCGCGCGGCGGATCGCTGCCGGCTCCGGCTCGGCGACGATGCAATAGTCCGGGTCGAAAAAGACATCGCGGCCGCCGAGGCTTGGCGTGCTCACCACAGGCAAACCGGCCATCATATATTCCATGCTTGAGCACATCGCGCCTTCGGCGGCTGACAGACACAGGCCGACAGCGGCCTGGTTGTAGGCACGATTGACCTCCTGCGGCGCCAGCCGGTCGGTCAGCCCGTTGACGATCGGATTGGCGATACGATGCAACGGCGATTGCGCCTGCAGCCGCCGGATGAAGGCACGGTCGCCCGCCGGCGGCAATTCGCCGATCGACACGGTGATGTGGAGCAGCCTTTCGATGTCGAAGGCAAGATAGTGCCGCTTGGTATGCGAGATGCGGCCATTGTAGACGGCGTCGAATGCGACCGGGACATCCGGCAATGGCCGAAAAATGTGCTCGGAGACCATCAGATTGTGGTTGGAGAAGATTGCGTCGCCGCCAACTTCGCTGACTAGGCGCCGCTCCTCCTCGGTGTTGCAAAGGAAGATCAGCTCGTGCAGCGGAAAGCGTTCGCGATACCAGGCCAGATCCCTGCCTAGTTTCGCCACGGTGTGTGGCCGCTCGAGCGTCCAGCTTGGCATCATGAGAAAGGCAGCACGCCGCGAAGCCAGGCGCCGGCCAATGGCCACGACGGAGGACAGCGGCCGCGAACCGCCGATCGGCGTGTAGATCACCAGCGGGTCATGGCTGAGCATGTGGACCGCAACCTGTCGGCCGCCATCGAGACCGGAGAGCGGGCCGTCGACCGGCAGCAGGAAGGGAAGCCGCTTGCGCGTCGCATCACGCAGCCTGCCCACGGTGCGATTGCCGAGCAATGCCGTCTTGATCCGCAGGCGCTCGTAGGGCGAAGCGGTCGAGGCTACCATCTCCTCGGGGGTCTCGTGCCCGTCCCTGTCCATAGGCCCTCCGTCACTGCGACCAGTATTGCGGATCGTGGCGTCAGGCAATCCGACGCCAGGTGGCACCATGAAAGCGCTTTCCCCTGCTTTTCGAGTGCCCGGCATTAAACCGCACCGCTACATCTGCTAGCGTCCCCGCATGAATATGCACATGCCAACCGACCCCGATGCCAACGAGGCGACCACACCGGCACCAGCCAGTGCCGGCGTGACGCCGATGATGGAGCAGTTCATCGAGATCAAGGCGGCGAACCCGGATTCGCTGCTGTTCTACCGCATGGGCGATTTCTACGAACTGTTTTTCGACGATGCGGAGAAGGCGAGCCGGGCTCTGGGCATCGTCTTGACCAAGCGCGGCAAGCATCAAGGCCACGACATTCCGATGTGCGGCGTGCCGGTGCACGCGGCCGACGATTATCTGCAGAAGCTGATTGGCCAGGGTTTTCGCGTTGCCGTCTGCGAACAGATCGAGGATCCGGCGGAAGCAAAGAAGCGCGGCGGCAAATCAGTGGTGCGCCGCGATGTTGTGCGGCTGGTGACGCCCGGCACCATCACCGAGGACAAATTGCTGGCGCCGTCGGAATCGAGCTTCCTGATGGCGCTGGGAAGGGTGAAGGGCGGCAGCAGCGATCACGCCTTTGCGTTGGCCTGGATCGAGATCTCGACCGGCGTCTTCCGCGTTGCCGAAACCACGGCCGACCGCCTGCTGGCGGACGTCTTCCGCGTCGATCCGCGCGAGCTGATCGTCGCCGAGCCGGTGTTTTATGATCCCGAGTTGAAGCCGGTGTTCGACGTCATCGGCCGCGTCGCCAGTCCGCAGCCGCCATCGCTGTTCGATTCGGCCTCGGCCGCCGGCCGCATCGCGCGCTTCTTCGAGGTGGCGACGCCGGACAGTTTCGGCGCCTTCTCACGCGCCGAACTGTCCGCGATCTCCGGGGTGATCGCATATGTCGAAAAGACGCAGAAGGCAGAGCGGCCGCCGCTGTCGCGCCCCGAACGCGAGGAGCAGGGATCGACGCTGTTCATCGATCCGGCGACACGCGGCAATCTGGAACTGTTGCGCACGTTGTCCGGCAGCCGCGACGGCTCGCTGTTCAAGGCGATCGACCGCACGGTGACCGGCGGTGGCGCAAGGCTGCTTGCCGACCGGCTGATGGCGCCGCTGACCGATCCGGCGGCGATCGGCGCCAGGCTCGATTCGGTGTCGTTTTTCCGTGCCGAGACTCAGGTTTGCCAGGCGGTGCGGTCAAGCCTGAAGAGCGTCGCGGATATGCCACGTGCGCTGTCGCGGCTGGCGCTCAACCGCGGCGGTCCGCGCGATCTCGGCGCGTTGCGCGCCGGTTTCGAGGCGGCCGGTGCGATCGTCGAAATCTTCGCAGCCACCATATTGCCGCACGAGTTGGCGGAAGCGCTTGCCGCCATTCAGGCGTTGCCTGGAGCACTCGCCCAACATCTCACGCAAGCACTCGGCGACGAGCTGCCGTTGCTCCGGCGCGACGGCGGCTTCGTGCGCGGCGGCTACCACCCCGAGCTCGACGAGATGCGGGCCTTGCGCGATGAGTCTCGCAAGGTCATAGCCGGGCTGGAGCGCTCGCTGATCGAGGAGACCGGCATTCGCTCGCTGAAAATCCGGCATAACAATGTGCTGGGTTATTACATCGAGGTGACCGCCAACCACCATTCGATCATGACCGGCAGCGACGGCGCCAAGGCGCGCTTCATCCATCGCCAGACCATGGCCAACGCCATGCGCTTCACCACGACCGAGCTTGCAGAACTCGAGACCAAGATCGCCAATGCCGCCGACCGCGCGCTCAGCATCGAGCTTGCCGCTTTCGACACGCTGACGACTGAGGCCGTCGGCGAGGCGCAGAAGATCCGCGCCGGCGCCGATGCGCTCGCCGTGCTCGACGTGTCGGCGGCCCTTGCGCTTTTGTCGGAGAGCGAAGCCTGGTGCCGGCCCCTGGTCGACTCCAGCCTTGCCTTCGACATTTCAGGCGGACGGCATCCGGTGGTGGAACAGGCGCTGCGGCGCTCGGGCGACGGTTCGTTCGTCGCCAATGATTGCGATCTGTCGCCGCAAGGCGGCGCCAAGGCCGGCGCCATCTGGCTGCTCACCGGCCCCAATATGGGCGGCAAGTCGACGTTCCTTCGGCAAAATGCGCTGATCGCTATCCTGGCCCAGACCGGCTCCTTCGTGCCGGCAACGTCGGCCCATATCGGCGTCGTCGACCGGCTTTTTTCGCGCGTCGGTGCCTCGGACGATCTGGCGCGCGGCCGCTCGACCTTCATGGTCGAGATGGTCGAGACGGCGGCGATCCTCAACCAGGCCGGCGAGCGGGCATTGGTGATCCTGGACGAGATCGGCCGCGGCACCGCAACGTTCGACGGCCTGTCGATTGCCTGGGCGGCCGTCGAGTACCTGCATGAGAAGAACCGCTGCCGCGCGATCTTCGCCACCCATTTCCATGAAATGACGGCGCTCTCCGGCAAGCTGCCGCGCCTCTCCAATGTCACCATGCGGGTCAAGGAATGGGAAGGCGACGTCGTCTTCCTGCACGAGGTCGGCAAGGGGGCCGCCGACCGTTCCTATGGCGTCCAGGTGGCCCGTCTTGCCGGCTTGCCGGAAGCGGTGGTCGGCCGTGCGAAAGAGGTGCTGCACCAACTCGAGGAGGGCGAAGTCTCAGGCAAGGCCAACCGGCTGGTCGACGATCTGCCGCTGTTTTCGGTGGCGGTGAAGCGAGAGGCGCCAAAGCCCGCGAAGAGCGACGCATTGGGCACCGCACTCGGTGAGATCAACCCGGATGAGATGACGCCGCGCGAAGCGCTGGAAGCGCTCTATCGGCTGAAGGGGCTGGCGGGCCGGTAATCAAAACAGTCGGAAGATCGGCGTCACCAGCCTTGCCGACTGGAGCCAGCCGAGCGATTCGACCGTCAGTATCGCCACCAAGAAGTAGGAGCTGTCGATGGCGGTCCGCCTCAGCGCCACTGAGTCGAACGTGACGGGTGACGGGCCCAAGACGTCGTCGTAATCGCGCCGCAGACGGGGAAAGAAGGCCGGTACGCTTCGACAATACCGCCAATAGGCCTCGCCAAAGATCACGTCCAGCGCGACCGCTTCGCGCGTCCCGACATAGGAAAAGACCATATAGGTGAAGGCAAAGAGAAGCGCCGAAAGGATCAGCGACCCGAATGTCAGCCCGACGCCAGCCAGTCCAAGGGCCGAGAAGAAATAGAGGGGGTTGCGCGTATAGGCATAGGGGCCGCTTGTGACGAGTTCACGGTTCTTGCGTCCGCCGACATAGAGCGATGCCCAGCAGCGGCCGCCGATACAGATGAGGATCAGCACGGTACCCGCAAATTCCAGCATTTCCCGAAAGGTGCTGCCTTGCGGCCACCCACTCTCCGCAAGCAGGGCCGGCGCCAGGACGACGGGAGCAACCAGCCAAAGGAAACGCATCCTTCTGCTCTGTTGAAAAACCGTCGCGGAAAGCGGCATCGGGGACTTTTTCTGCATTTGCGTCACCGCCTCAGTCATTGCGCACCGGGGCCCCCTTGTCGGTCCAGGCCGGCGGCAATCCCATCCGATCGCCGAGGAAGCCGGCCAGTCCGGGCGATTTGCCGAATGCCTTGCAGGCCGGGTATTTAGGCCCGCCGCCGAACATGACGCGCAGCTCCGCCCTGGTCGGGAGCGACGGCAGCTTGGCGAACGGCGTCTTGCCGGTGACCAGGAGCTTGCTGAAATCGTGGCCGAACTTCGCCGCCAGGTCGTAGGCGTCGCCCTCTCGGGCGACCCGGCCGGAATCCAGCAGGGCGTTCGCGCCACGGCCCCAGATCATGGCCGCCACCTGCTCGCCGTTGTCATCAATCGCTTCGGCTTCAAGCGACAGGCTGCCCAATCCGATCGGCAGGCGCGGAACCGGAATGTGCATCTCGGGCAGCGCGACGGAAACCGCCGTGGACGCCACTTTCGAAACGCCTACCGCCAGCGCATTCGTCGGCGTCACATGCGTTGCCATCGCGTGCGCTGTCAGGTCGGCCGGCTCGGTCAGGGCGACCACTTGAAAGCGCTGGCTCAGGCCGGAGCAAAGGGTCCTGTCGACGGCATTCGTGATCAGGCCGCGCTGCGCCGGTGTCAATGTCGATTTTCCGGCGGCGGGCTGCGAAAAGCCGGTCGGAATGATCCGAATGGTTTTTGCCGCAAGCACGTCGTCCTTGCTCACCCGCATTAGCGAGCGGGCCAACAAACCGTCCGACGGTTTCAACTCGTCATAGGATTGCAGCGAGCCTACCTGATCCAGGGGCGCGGACGCGCAACCGACTGCGAGCATGCTCAGGACCAGCACAAACGGCCATGTTAGGTGGTGGTCCGCGCGGCGCGCGCGTGGACCGAACCGACCACGACTGATGTGAGCCTCGCGACGGGAACGCAAGCAAGCTGCCATGGACGCCTCTGTCTGGATGGCCCGGCGGGCGTGTTGGGAATCGCTAATAATTGCACTCAGTGCAATAATTTGATGGCGTCATTATGGCAGGCATGATGACGGGACTTGAATCTGCACCAAATTTCATGTCGCATTTGAGAAATGGTCATGGCAGGAGCGCTCCATGAACGACGCGCCAAAACCAGAAGGCCTGCGCGAGCGGAAGCGGCGAGAAACATCCCGCCGCATCGCCGAAGCCGGCCTGAACGCCTTCCTGGCCAGTGGCTACGACGCGACCACGCTTGACGAGATAGCTGCAGCCGCCGGCATCTCGCGCCGGACGTTCTTCCACTATTTCAAGAGCAAGGACGAGGTTCTGTTCGCGTCTTTGAGCCACTACGCAAGCGTGGTCAAAGCGTCGGTCCTTGCCGAGCCACCAACCGGAACGGCAATCGACATCGCCCGCGACGCATTGCTCAATCTTGTCGGCAGCTTCCAGGGTGCAGAAATGATGGCGACGGCCAAGGTCATGCGGGAAAGCAAGACGCTGCGCTCGCGCAGGCACACGGGCTACCTGCAGTTCGAGCAAGCCATTTTCGATGGCTTATGCGAGTTGCGGCCGGACCAGGCACGCAACAGTCTGCGACTGGTCTCCCTGGTAGCAGTCGCCGCGTTTCGCCTGGCCGTCGAAACTTTTCAGCAGCAAAACGCCAAGCATCCGCTGGCCGGATACGTCCGGGATGCCTTTGAAAAGCTGAAAGCCGAGGTTCGATAAGTCCAGCCACCTGAGGCCGTCGCAACGGACAGCTGTATTGACTCATTGTACCAATCGGTACAATGTCGGTCATCGAAGATCGGAGCCGAGAGGAGATTTTCATGAGCCGTCCGCCCTTGCCGCCATTCACGGCCGAAACGGCAGCGCAAAAGGCACGCCTGGCCGAGGACGCCTGGAACAGCCGCGACCCCGAGCGTGTTTCGCTCGCCTATACCGAGGACAGCACCTGGCGGAACCGGGCTGAATTCGTCTCGGGCCGCGGCGAGATCGTCGGCTTCTTGAAGCGCAAATGGGCGCGCGAGCTGGACTATCGACTCATCAAGGAGGTGTGGACCTGGAACGACAACCGCATCGCGGTGCGCTTTGCCTATGAATGGCGCGACGACAGCGGCCACTGGTTCCGCTCCTACGGCAACGAGAATTGGGAGTTCGACGCTGCCGGGTTGATGCGCCGGCGTGTCGCCAGCATCAACGACCTGCCGATCACTGAGGCCGAGCGCAAGTATCATTGGCCGCTCGGCCGCCGGCCCGACGATCATCCCGGCCTGACCGAACTCGGACTCTAGAGCATGATCCCGAAAGGTGTGTCGCGGTTTTCGGCAAAGATCATGCTCGAGCGGAAAGACTAAGCGCATGCGCAGGATCGCGCCCGATCGCGCCGACCTGCTCTCCATTATCGGCGAGGTTTTCCGCGAGCACGGCTATGAAGGGGCGAGCCTGGCGCTGATCGGCGCGGCGACCGGGTTAGGCAAAGGCAGCCTCTATCACTTCTTTCCCGGCGGCAAGGAAGAGATGGCGGCGGCCGTCATCGCCCATATAGACGGCTGGTTCGAGGAAAATGTCTTCGTGCCGCTGCAGGACAAGGCCAACCCGCATGCCGGCATCGAGCGCATGCTTGAGGCAACCGACAGCTATTTCCGCTCGGGGCGTCGGGTGTGCCTGATCGGCGCCTTCGCGCTGGACGAATCCCGCGACCTTTTTGCCAAGGCGATCAGAAGCTATTTCGGCCGCTGGGTGGCGCATCTTGCCGAGGCGCTGACCCGAACCGGGCACAGCAAGGCCAAGGCGGACGAACTCGCCGAAGAGACGGTCGGCACCATCCAGGGCGCGCTGACGCTGGCGCGCGCCTTCGACGACCCAGCGGCGTTTTCGCGTGCGCTGAAGCGGGCTCGGGCGGCGCTGGCTGATCCAATTCTATAGAGGCTCGAAGCGGAAAGCCGTGTCGGTTCGAAAAACCCGGCCGACGCCAGGTGAATCGAGATGCGCGCCGGCGACGTAGCAGTCATTGTTAGCCGCAAGCGCCAGCAGCCGCAGCCGGCTTGCCCGCGCCTTCTCCTGGTCGGCGTCGAACTCCCAGGCAATCTCGGGATGGTCAAACTGAAGCGACGGCACATGCACGGTATCGCCCCAGATCAACAGCGTTTCGCCGCCGCTGACAAGACGAAAGCAGGTGTGGCCGACTTCATGGCCATGGGCGGCGAGCGTATCGATGTCGGCAGTGAGGCGCTGCCCGGCGTCGAAAGGCTCGGCGCGATCGTGGAAGCGTTCCAGCCTCGCCTTCTCGCGGAACATGTCGAGTTCAAGGCGCGGAACAAGCAAACGAGAAAGTTGCGGGAAGCCGTCGCCGCCATCGACAAGGACGAGGCCCTGTATATGGTCGAGATGGGTGTGGGTGAAGGCGACCGTACGTATCCGGTGGACGGCGATCTTCGCCTCGCGCAGCGCCTCGGGCAGGTGCCCCATCGTCGGGTGCCAGGCGTCGGAGGCACCGGTATCGACCAGTGTGATTTCGTTTCCGTCGTCGATCGCAAAAGCGTTGACCGATAGCCGGAGCGCACCGTCGATGAGCGGTACCTGCGATGGCAGGTCATCGCCGAACGCAATGTCTCCCGGCTTGCGCAGTCGCCTGACCGGCATGTCGACATGGCCATCGCGCAGCGATGTCACCGTCACCGTTCCGATTCTATAGCTGGTGTGATGATGTCCGGATGAAATTCGTTCCAATGCCTGCTCCCGGCTCACTAGCAAAATTCGGATCGAAGTCTCGGCTAGATCATCTCCAGCCCGCGCTTGCGCGTTGGCGGCGGGAAGGCGCGGTCGAGTTCGGCGAGGTCTTCGCCGGTAAGCTTGATGTCGAGCGCAGCGACATTCTGACGGACATGGTCCTGTTTGCTGGCCTTCGGGATGGCGATGACGCCGGGCTGCGCCATCACCCAGGCCAGCGCGATCTGCGCCGCCGTGGCGTTGTGGCGGGCGGCAACAGCATCAAGCCTGGAATTGCGCGCCAAGGCGCCCTGCTCCACCGGCGAATAGGCCATCAGCGGGATGCCGCGCTGGCGGCTCCATGGGGCAAGGTCGAATTGGGGGCCGCGCCGCGACAGATTGTAGAGGACCTGATTGGTCTGGACGTTGTCGCCCGAGCGCAGCCCGGTCAGCTCCCCCATCTCGTCGGTGTCGAAATTGCTGACACCCCAGTGGCGGATCTTGCCGGCCTTCTTCAACGCCTCGAAAGCGTCGACCGTCTCAGCCAAGGGAACGCTGCCCGGCCAGTGCAGGAGATAGAGATCGATGCGGTCGGTGCGCAGCCGCTTCAGGCTGTTTTCGCAGGCCCGCGCCACGCCGGCGCGCGAGGCATTGGACGGCAGCACCTTGGAGACGATGAAGAGCTCGTCGCGGCGGCCGGCAATGGCCTCGGCCACCACCTCCTCGGCGCCGCCGCTGGCGTACATTTCGGCGGTGTCGATCAGCGTCATGCCAAGATCGAACCCAAGCTTCAGGGCGTTGACCTCACCAGCACGGCGACGGGCATCCTCGCCCATCTTCCATGTACCCTGTCCCAGCACCTGGACGGCCTCGCCCGAAGGCAGCGTGGTGGTTCTTATCGTCGTGGGCATGCGGGCTCCCGGGCTGGCGCGGTCGACGCGCATGGCATCATAAACGCAAGGGGAAATCCAGAATTGATCCTGGATTCTCGCTCCGGCTCGCTGCTGCCCTACTTCGCCGGATGAGCGGCGAGCCAGGCTTGCATCTGCTTGATCTCGGCTTCCTGCGCGGCGATCACGCCTTCCGCCAGCTTGCGGATTTCAGGATCCTTGCCGTTGGCGAGTTCCACCTTGGCCATGTCGATCGCGCCCTGATGATGCGGGATCATGCCGCGCACGAAATCGACATCGGCGTTGCCGGTATACTCGGAGGCCATCATGTCGGCATGCATCTTGTCCATCGCCGCCTTGTAGCCTTCGGTCGACGGACCGGTCGCGTCTGTCGCCATCGCGCCCATATCGTGTTTCATCTCTTCGGATTGCGCCGGAACGCTTTCGAGGAAAACGGCGAGCAGCATTCCCGCCGCCATCAGCAAAAGCACGATCTTTCTAGCCAAGGTCATCCATGATCTCCTGTTGATTGGATTTCGTATTTGGGGGCATTGCTCAGAGTTTCAATGTCCTGAGCCGCAATGCGTTGGCGATGACCGAAACCGAAGACAGGCTCATCGCCGCCGCCGCCAGCATCGGCGACAAAAGCGTGCCGGTCAGCGGATACAGCACACCGGCGGCAACCGGCACGCCAAGCACATTGTAAAGGAAGGCGAAGACCAGGTTCTGGCGGATGTTGCGGATCGTCGCCTGGGCGAGCGTTCGCGCCCGAACGATGCCGTTGAGGTCGCCCTTGACCAGCGTGATCCCCGCGCTTTCGACGGCGACATCGGCGCCGGTGCCCATGGCGATGCCGACATCGGCGGCGGCCAAGGCCGGCGCATCGTTGACGCCATCGCCGGCCATGGCGACGCCGGCACCTTTGGCGCGCAGTTCCTCGGCAAGGGCAGCCTTTTGTTCCGGCAGCAGGCCGGCGCGCACTTCGTCGATGCCGAGGCTTTTGGCGATGGCGCGGGCCGTGCGCTCATTGTCGCCGGTCGCCATGATGATCCGCAGGCCCCTGTCATGAAGCGCCCTGATCGCCTCGGCAGTCGTTGCCTTGACCGGATCGGCGACGGCGACGATGCCGGCCAGCCTGTCGTCCACGGCAACGAACATCGCGGTCTTGCCTTCGGCCTGCAGAGCCTCGGCTTTGGCCGACAGCGCGGTATCTATGCCGAGATCGGCCATCATGGCGGCGTTGCCGAGCGCGACCCTCCTGCCCGAGACCATGCCGGACACGCCCTTGCCGGTGACGGCTTCGAAGCCACTGGTTTCACCGAGCGTCAGGCCACGCTCACCGGCGCCGCCGACGATGGCCTCGGCCAGCGGATGCTCCGAACCTTTTTCCAGACCGGCGGCGAGCGTCAGCAATTCATTCTCCGAGAGGCCTTCGGCAGCGACGACATCGGTCAAGCGAGGCTTGCCTTCGGTCAAGGTGCCTGTCTTGTCGACGATCAACGTGTCGACCGAGGCAAAACGTTCGAGCGCGGCGGCTTCCTTGATCAGCACGCCGGCGTGCGCCCCGCGTCCGGTCGCGGTCATGATCGACATCGGCGTCGCCAGTCCGAGCGCGCAGGGACAGGCGATGATCAGCACCGAGACCGCCGAGACGATGGCGAAGATCAGGCTGGGCTCGGGGCCGAAGACCGCCCAGGCGCCAAAGGCGGCAAGCGCGACCAGCACGACGGCGGGCACGAAGTAGAAGGAGACACGGTCGGCCAGGCCCTGAATTGGGGCGCGCGAGCGCTGCGCCTTGGCGACCAGCTCGACGATGCGGGCCAGCGTGGTCTCGGCGCCAACCTTTTCGGCACGCATGATCAGCGAACCGTTCTTATTGAGTGTGCCGCCGGTCAAGGCATCGCCTTGCGTCTTTTCGACCGGCAGCGGCTCGCCCGAGATCATCGATTCATCGATGGAAGAACGGCCTTCTGTTACGACGCCGTCGACCGGCACGGCATCGCCCGGACGGATGCGCAGCCGCTCGCCGGCCTTGACCGTATCGAGCGGCACGTCGGTCTCGGAGCCGTCGTCACCGATCAGCCGTGCCGTCTTCGGCGCCAGGTCGAGCAGGGCGCGGATGGCCGAGCCGGTCTTTTCGCGTGCCCGCAATTCGAGGACCTGGCCGAGGAACACCAGCGCGACGATGACCGCCGCTGCCTCGAAATAGACCGGCACGCTGCCGCCATGGCCGCGGAACTGATGCGGAAAGATATCCGGAAACAGGGTGGCGACGAGGCTGTAGAGATAGGCAGCGCCAACACCCAGCGAAATCAGGGTCCACATGTTGGGGCTGCGGTTGACGACCGAGTCCCAGCCGCGATGGAAGAATGGAAGCGCCGCCCACAGCACCACCGGGCTCGCCAACGCCAGTTCCAGCCAGACCATCGTGCGCTCGTCGACAAAGGCCTGGACGGTCAGGCCGAACATCGGCGCCATTGCGACGATCAGCAGCGGCACGGACAGCACCGCACTGACCCAGAAGCGCCTGGTGAAGTCGATCAGTTCGGGGTTCGGGCCCTCATCGCCGGTGGGAACACCCATCGGTTCCAGCGCCATGCCGCAGATCGGGCACGAGCCGGGCTTGTCGCGGATGATCTCGGGATGCATCGGGCAGGTGTATTGCGTGCCTTTCGGCATTGGCGACGGCGCCGGCCTGTCGCCGAGATATTTTTGCGGTTCGGCCTCGCACTTCGTCTGGCAGCCGGCCGAGCAGAAATAGAAACCCTGACCTTCGCGGCGGGAAAAATGCTTCGCAGTGGCGCAGTCGACGCTCATGCCGCAGACAGGGTCGGTGGCGGTCAGGTATTTTTCGGGCGCAGCGACGAATTTCGTACGGCACGCCTCGCTGCAGAAGTGAACGAGACGACCGCCATGCTCGGCCGTCGGTTTACCGGCGGCCGGATCGACGAGCATGCCGCAGACAGGATCGCGCACCACGGCCTCGGCGGCCGGCGCAGCCGACTTTGCCGCACAGCAGCCGCCATCGGCCGTGTGCGCGTGGTGGTGATGCTCGGAATGCGCCATCGAATATATGCCTTCATGTCTGTCTGGATGCGGAGGTAGTGCTTCCAGTAACTGGAAGGTCAAGGGGCGATTTCGACTTTCGATCATGGCCGCCATCGGGCGGCATGGAGGGAAAAATCGCTTACGCAATTTCTTTCCCATGTTATGGACGCGACCACCCGCGTCCCACTGCATCGATCCCACCCGAATGAAATGCCTGGTTATCAATCTCGATCGGTCCCGCGACCGCCTCGCCCATGTGACGGCCGAGTTCGCCCGCATTGGCGTCGCCTTTGAACGGGTCACCGCCATCGACGCGCGCGATCGGCCGGCCGAAATGCCGCAGGGCAAAAAGCATTTGCGTATGGCCGACGGCGAGATCGCTTGCCTGCTCAGCCATAAGCAATGCTGGTCGATCATCGCGGCAGGCGATGACGACTATGGCGCCATCTTCGAGGACGACATCGTCTTCGCCGACAAGGCTGGCCAATTGCTTGCCGGTGCCGCCTGGATCCCAGCCGATGCCGACATCGTCAAATTGGAAACGTTCTTCAATCGAACCGTGATTTCACGCAAGCAGCTTGCCTGTGGCCACGGTTTTTCTGCGAGCAGGCTACACGCCGTCCATATCGGCACGGCCGGGTACATCGTGTCGAGACAGGCTGCACGAGACCTCATAGAAGCGACGAATGAGATCACCATCCCCGTCGATCATCTCGTCTTCAATCCGCGTTTTGCGACCTCGCCCCGCGACGTCACTTATCAGCTTGTGCCGGCTTTGTGCCTGCAGGTTCAGTTCCTTGGCGGCGGACCGGTGCGATTGCCGAGCCTGCTCAAGCAGGAGCGCACAGAGGAATGGGCGGCAAGCGGGATGGGCAAGAAACGCCACAAGCCGATTGCGGCCAAGGTAGGGATCGAGATAAGGCGACTAGCGAGGCAGATCGCCGATCTCTTCCGGTTACGGCGGGAGAAAATCATCCCCTTCAGGTATCGGGGCCGACGCGTCCGTCCGCCCCATACCCAGCACCGTGAAAACGCGCTATAGACGCCGCGCAAAAGGCGAGACCAACCGGCATATATGGCAAAAATTTCCCTCAAGCTCGACGAGCTGATCGATAGCGAGGCGCTGCGCCGCGAGATGACGGCGCTGACCTCGGCCGGCAACGGCGCCGAGCCCGGCGCGCGCGTCGGCGCGCTGCGGTTGCTGAAGGGGCGGCTAACCGAGGGCCGCAAGGTCGCCGAACGCATGCTGATGGACGACGGCAGCGGCGCGGCCTGTGCTGCCCGGCTGTCGCATCTCATGGACGAGATCATCCGCGCCCTCTACGAGTTCGCCGCTACCCACGTCTACCGGGTGAAAAACCCGTCGACCGCCGAGCGCATGGCCGTCGTCGCCGTCGGCGGCTATGGCCGCGGCACGCTGGCGCCCGGGTCCGACATCGATTTGTTGTTCCTGTTGCCCTACAAGCAGACGCCGTGGGGCGAGCAGATCGTCGAATACATGCTCTACATGCTCTGGGACCTCGGACTGAAGGTCGGTCACGCCACCCGCAACATCGACGAGTGCCTCAGGCTGTCGCGCAGCGACATCACCATCCGAACCTCGATCCTGGAGGCGCGGTTCCTGTGGGGTGAGCAAAAACTCTTCGACGAATTGCTGACCCGCTTCGACCACGAAGTGGTGCGCACCACCGGACCTGAATATGTGCAGGCCAAGCTCGCCGAGCGCGACGAGCGCCATGCCAAGGCGGGCGAAAGTCGCTATCTGGTCGAGCCCAACGTCAAGGACGGCAAGGGCGGCCTGCGCGATTTGCAGACGCTGTTCTGGATCGCGAAGTACTTTTATCGCGTGCGCACCGGCGAGGAGTTGGTTGACAAGGCCGTTTTCACCGAGGCCGAATACAGGGAATTCCTGAAGGCCGAGGACTTTCTGTGGGCGGTGCGCTGCCACATGCATTTCCTCACCGGAAAGCCGGAGGAACGGCTGCATTTCGACATTCAGCGCGAAATCGCCGAGCGTCTCGGTTACACCACGCATCCCGGCCTGTCGGCGGTGGAGCGCTTCATGAAGCACTATTTTCTCGTCGCCAAGGATGTCGGCGACTTGACCCGCATCTTCTGCGCCGCGCTCGAGGAAGAGCAGGCCAAGCACGTGCCGGGCTTCAACCGCATTTTCCTCACCTTCCAGCGCCGCAAGCGCAAGCTGGCCGGCACGTCGGATTTCATCGTCGACAACCACCGCATCAACGTCGCCGACGACACAGTGTTCGAGCGCGACCCGGTCAACCTGCTCAGGCTGTTCTGGTTCGCCGACAAGCACGGGCTGGAATTCCACCCCGATGCGCTGAAGCTGCTCACCCGTTCGCTCGGTCTGGTCAACAAGTCGCTGCGGCGCGACGCGGAGGCCAACCGGCTGTTCCTCGACATCCTGACCTCGGACCGCAACGCCGAGCTCAATCTGCGGCGCATGAACGAGGCCGGCCTGCTCGGCAAGCTGATCCCCGACTTCGGCAAGATCGTCGCCATGATGCAGTTCTCGATGTACCACCACTATACGGTGGACGAGCACCTGATCCGCTGCATCGGCGTTCTGGCCGAGATCGAGCGCGGCGACGGCGAGAAGGTGCATCCGCTGTCGCACACGCTGATGCCGGGACTGAAGAAGAGCCGCGAGGCACTCTATGTCGCCGTGCTCTTGCATGACATCGCCAAGGGCAGGCCGGAGGATCACTCCGAGGTCGGCGCAAGGATAGCGCGGCGCATCTGCCCGCATATGGGTCTGTCGGCCGCCGACACAGAGACCGTCGCCTGGCTGGTCGAGAACCATCTCGTCATGTCGATGACGGCGCAGACCCGAGACCTCAACGACCGCAAGACGATCGAGGATTTCGCCTCGATCGTGCAGTCGGTCGAGCGGCTGAAGCTGCTTCTGATCCTCACCGTCTGCGACATCAGGGGCGTCGGGCCGGGCGTGTGGAACGGCTGGAAGGGCCAGCTTCTGCGCACGCTCTACTACGAGACCGAGCTCTTGTTGACCGGCGGCTTCTCGGAAGTGTCGCGCGCCAAGCGGACGGCCGCCGCGCGCGAACGGCTGGCCGAAGCACTGACCGCCTGGCCGGACAAGGCGCGCAAGCGCTATGTCGGCCTGCACTATGAGAATTACCTCCTGACCGTCGATCTCGCCGATCAACTGCGCCATGCGGAATTCATCCGCGAGGCCGACGCTGCCGGCAAAAAACTCGCCACCGTGGTAAGGACCCACCAGTTTGAAGCGGTGACCGAGATCACCGTTTTGGCGCAGGACCACCCCCGCCTGCTCTCTGTCATTGCCGGAGCCTGTGCGGGGGCCGGCGGCAACATCGTCGACGCGCAGATCTTCACCACATCCGACGGCCGCGCGCTGGACATCATCCTGATCTCGAGGGAGTTCGACCGCGACGAGGATGAGCGCCGCCGCGCCGAGCGCGTCGGTAGGCTGATCGAGGACGTGCTGTCGGGCAAGAGCTGGCTGCCGGAGATGATCGAGAAGCGCACCAGGCCAAAGCGCGGCGCCAAGGTGTTCAAGATTCCGCCGCGCGCCGAAATCCGCAACACGCTGTCGAACCGCTTCTCGGTGATCGAGGTCGAAGGGCTGGACCGGCCGGGCCTGTTGTCGGAGATCACCGGCGCGCTGTCGGATCTGTCGCTCGACATCGCCTCGGCCCACATCACCACCTTCGGCGAAAAGGTCATCGACACGTTCTATGTCACCGACCTGACCGGGCAGAAGATCGACAGCCCAGCGCGCACCGCCGCCATCCACACCAGGCTGATCGCCGCACTCGAGGGCATTGCCCCGGATCGCGGCGGCAAGGCCAAGGCGGCGGCCGAGTGACCATCACTTTGTCCCAATCACCTGTTTTTTCCCAGGCACCCAGGCAATCTCCGCGCGCATGAGCCTCGTCAAGAAATTCGCCACGGTTGCGTCCGGCACGCTGATGAGCCGCGCGCTTGGCTTTGGCCGTGAGATGCTGATGGCGGCCGCGCTCGGCACCGGGCCGGTGGCCGACGCCTTCAACGCCGCCTTCCAGTTTCCAAACACGTTCCGCCGGCTGTTTGCCGAAGGCGCGTTCAACGCCGCCTTCGTGCCGCTGTTCGCCAAGGAGATCGAGACGCACGGCACCGACGGCGCCAAGCGCTTTTCCGAGGAAGTATTCGGCGTCTTGTTTACCGCGTTGCTGGCGCTGACCATCGTCATGGAACTGGCGATGCCGCTGATCGTGCGCTATCTGGTGGCGCCGGGCTTTGCCGACACGCCGGGCAAGTTCGAGACGACCGTCCTGCTTGCGACGATCATGTTCCCGTATCTCATCTGCATGTCGCTAGCGGCCATGATGGCCGGCATGCTGAATTCGCTGCGCCGCTATTTCGCGGCTGCCGTCGCACCCGCCTTCCTCAACATCATCCTGATCGGCGTGCTTGGCTACGCCTGGTACCACGGCATGGATGCGCATGACGTCGGCTTCAGCCTGTCCTGGGGTGTGCTGGCGGCGGGTATCGTGCAACTCGCCATCGTCTGGGTCGCGGTCCGCAATGCCGGCATCGTGCTCGGTTTTCGCCGGCCCAAGCTGACGCCCAACGTCAAACGGCTGCTGATCCTGGCGCTGCCGGCGGCGATCACCGGCGGCATCACCCAGATCAACCAGCTGATCGGCACGGCGATCGCGTCGGCGCAGGACAGCGCCGTGTCCTCGCTGGCTTACGCCGACCGCATCTACCAATTGCCGCTCGGCGTGGTTGGCGTCGCTGTCGCGATCGTGCTGTTGCCGGAACTGTCGCGGGCACTGAAATCAGGCAATCTGGTCGAGGCGGCCAATCTGCAGAACCGCTCGGTCGAGTTTACGCTGTTCATGACCTTGCCGGCAGCGGCGGCACTGTGGGTGATGTCCGAGCCGATCGTGCGGCTGGTCTATGAGCGCGGCGCCTTCGCCGCCAACGGCTCGACACCGACGGTTGCCGCGATCCTGGCGATCTTCGGCCTCGGCCTGCCGGCCTTCGTATTGATCAAAGCCTTCACCCCCGGCTATTTCGCCCGCGAGGACACGCGCACGCCGATGATGTTCGCCGCCATTTCGGTCGGCGTGAATGTCGCGACCGCGTTGACGCTGTTTCCGAGGATGGGCGCGCCCGGCATTGCCGTGGCATCGGCCGTCGCCGGCTGGGTCAATGCGATGATGCTGCTCGCCGTGCTGATCCGGCGCGGCCATTGGGGCCGCGACGTGCCGCTGCTGAAGCGTATTCCCCGGCTGGTGCTGTCGGCGGTCGTGATGGGTGTCGCGCTCTATTTCGCCGAGCATTGGCTGGCCGTCAGGCTCGGCCCCGGCTCACCGCTGGTGATCAAGGCGACGACGCTTTTGGCGCTCGTCGCCGGTGGGGCGCTGCTCTACTTCGTCACCGCCTTTGCCACCGGCGGCGCCGATTTCGGCATGATCCGCCGCAATGTGAAGCGTGGCTCGGGGAAGGCAGCTCCGTCGGCGCCAAAGGTTGATCTGGACGAATAGGCAGGGCGATCTAACCGCAACACCGGTCTTGATCCCGCTCGCCCCTTCGTCCATAAGCCCGCCGTCGAAAGACTTTCGCCGCGTGCGAAACGGCCCTCCACAAGCCACAAGGGAAAACATGACCGCCTTCAAACAGCTCGTCTTTTCCGGCGTCCAGCCGACCGGCAACCTGCATCTCGGCAACTATCTCGGCGCCATCAAGAAATTCGTCGCCCTGCAGGACACGTCCGACTGCATCTATTGCGTCGTCGACCTGCACTCGCTGACGGCACAGCTCGTCCATGACGACCTTGCCGACCAGACCCGCTTGATCACCGCCGCCTTCCTCGCTTCCGGCATCGACCCGAAGAAGCACATCGTCTTCAACCAATCGCGGGTGATGCAGCATGCAGAGCTTGCCTGGATCTTCAACTGCGTGGCGCGCATCGGCTGGATGAACAAGATGACGCAGTTCAAGGACAAGGCCGGCAAGGACCGCGAGAACGCTTCGCTCGGCCTGCTCGCCTATCCCTCATTGATGGCGGCCGACATCCTGCTCTATCGCGCCACCCATGTGCCGGTAGGCGAGGACCAGAAGCAGCATCTGGAGCTGACCCGCGACATCGCGCAAAAATTCAACAACGACTTTTCGAGCCGCATCGCCGGCCTTGGCGTCGGCGTCGAGATGCAGGTCGGCGAAGAGACAGTGAACGGCTTCTTCCCGATCACCGAGCCGGTGATCGGCGGCCCCGCGGCGCGCATCATGAGCCTGCGCGACGGCTCCAAGAAGATGTCGAAGTCGGACCCGTCCGACCTGTCGCGCATCAACCTGACCGACGATGCCGACACCATCTCGAAGAAGATCCGCAAGGCCAAGACCGACCCGGAGGCCTTGCCGAGCGAGGTCGACGGATTGGAGAGCCGGCCGGAAGCGGAAAATCTGGTCGGCATCTATGCCGGGCTGGCCGAGATGTCGAAAGCCGACGTGCTGAAGGAGTTCGGTGGCCAGCAGTTTTCGGTGTTCAAGCCGGCGCTGGCCGACCTTGCCGTGGAAAAACTGGCGCCGATCGCCGGCGAGATGCGCCGCATCGAGGGCGACCGCGCCTATGTCGACGCGGTGCTGCGGGATGGCGGGGAGCGCGCCGGCGTGCTGGCCGAGACCACCATGAAAACCGTGCGCGACATTATCGGCCTGCTTCAGGGTTGAGCCCGGCCGTCACTGTGCACTGCACCACACTGGCATAAGGCCGGTGGCTTGCCGCCGGTCTGCCGCGGTGGCAGATTGCGGCCGAACCCATCGAGTAGATAGACATGGTCTCCAAACGCCTCAGTCGCGAAGCCGGCCATCGCAGGAAATTCCTGACGATCATCGACGACACGCCGGAGTGCGAACGCGCCGTCGCCTACGCCTCGAAGCGGGCTCAGAGCACCAGCGGCACGCTGGTGCTGCTCTACATCATCACACCGGACGATTTTCAGCATTGGCTGGGCGTCGAGAAGATCATGCGCGAGGAGGCCAACGCCACGGCGCGCGCGGCGCTCGACGGTTACGCCAACAAGGTGCGCCAGAAGCTCGGCATCGAGCCCGAAATGGTGGTGCGCGAAGGCAAGCCGACCGAGGAGATCCACAAGCTGATAGAGGAAGACCAGGACATCGCCATCCTTGTGCTAGCGGCAGGCGCCGGCAAGGAAGGTCCTGGACCGCTGGTCGGCGCCGTGGCCGGCAAGGGCGCCGCCTTCCCCATTCCGGTCACCGTGGTGCCGCAGAATTTGTCCGACGAGGAGATCGACAGCCTCGCCTGAAGCCCGCCCGGGATTCCTTTCTCCAGCCGGCAAAAACATTCCGCCAGCCAGCCGTTTGAGCGATGCGTTTCGCTTGAATGTCACGCCAATTGAGCCTATTTAGAACTATTCCAAACTAGCTGCCCGACTGGGGCACGGAGACGGCCATGTTCATCCAGACCGAATCGACGCCGAACCCGGCAACGCTGAAATTCCTGCCCGGCAAGGAAGTGCTTGTTGAAGGCACCGCCGATTTCCGCGATGCCGACAGTGCGGCTTCAGCCTCGCCGCTGGCCGGCCGGCTGTTCGAGATCCCCGGCGTTACCGGCGTATTCTTCGGCTATGACTTCATCACCGTGACCAAGGACGGCCCCGACTGGCAGCATCTGAAGCCGGCCATCCTCGGCGCCATCATGGAGCATTTCATGTCGGGTGCGCCCGTCATGGTCAACGCCGGCCCCGCCGCCGAGACCAGCCAGACCGGTGAATTCTACGACAAGGCCGACGAGGAACTGGTCATCACCATCAAGGAACTGCTCGACACCAGGGTGCGCCCGGCGGTTGCCCAGGATGGCGGCGACATCACCTTCCGCGGCTTCGAGAACGGCACGGTGTTCCTGCACATGAAGGGTGCCTGCGCCGGCTGCCCCTCTTCGACGGCGACGCTGAAGCACGGCATCCAGAACCTGCTCCGCCACTTTGTGCCGGAAGTGCAGCAGGTCGAGCAGGTCTCCTGAGAATTCTACTCCGCCGGCCGCCTTCCGGCCCCGGCCAAAAACGCAGACAACAAAAAACCGGGCCGAATTGCCCGGTTTTCTGTTTTTGGACGTCAGTTGTTGCCCAGACGGTCCGCGCACTAAAAGCACTTCAAGTCAGTCCATGATCTCGTTCGAAAAGCGGTTCCTGCCTTTCGGGATCTGGTCCTTACATCACGATGACCTTGGCGCCGACCGATGTGCGGTCGTAGAGGTCGATGATGTCCTGGTTCATCAGCCGGATGCAGCCCGACGACATCGCCTTGCCGATCGAATTCCATTCCGGGCTGCCATGCAGGCGGTAGCCCATGTCGCCGCCCTTGTTGAACAGGTACATGGCGCGCGCGCCGAGCGGGTTCTTCAGGCCCGGCTCCATGCCACCGGCAAACTTGGCCAGTTCCGGCTGGCGCTGGATCATCTGCCGCGGCGGGGTCCAGGTCGGCCATTCGCGCTTCAGCGCGATGTGGGCGGTGCCATGCCATTCGAAACCTTCGCGGCCGACGCCGATGCCGTAGCGGATCGCCCGGCCGTCGCCTTCGACGAAGTAGAGAAACTTGTTCTGCGTATCGACGACGATGGTGCCCGGCTTTTCCGAGGTGTCGTAGTTCACCTCCTGCCGATGATACTTCAGCGGCACCTTCTCGATCGGAATGCGCGGCAGCTGATAGCCTGCATCGTTCACCGCGCCGTAGTTGTTGGAGAAGAGCCGTGAGCCGATCGTGCTGCAACCCGAGATCGCGGTCGACAATGCAAGTGCAGCGACGATTGCAAATGACTTCATGCGCATGAAATGGTCCGCTGCCCCGCCAGAATCGAGCGGCACGTTGCGGCCGCTTTTCCTGAAATCATTCTTGCTGGCATTTGCTTTGCTTGCCAAGGGCGCGATGCCTATATGCAAGAGCTTACCTGCCGGTAAGCCGTCAACTATGGCATTTCGGCAACAGGAGTCACGGGATTGTGAAGGAAAAACAATGGGCGGTCCTGTCGGATGGCCTAGATTCAGGGAACCACATCGAGGAACCGCTATGAATGTTGGCGATGCCGCGGCGCGGTCCGGCCTGCCGGCCAAAACCATCCGCTACTATGAAGAGATCGGCCTGATCGCGCCGGCGCGCGCCGGCAATGGCTATCGTGATTATTCCGGCGACGACATCCACCGGCTGGCCTTCCTACGCCGCGCCCGCAACCTGGGCTTTTCAATCGAAGATTGCCGCCAGTTGATGGCGCTCTACCGAGACCGCAGCCGCGCCAGCCACGACGTGCGCGAGATCGCCGCCGCCCATGTCAGCGCCATCGAGGAGAAGGTGCGCGAGCTGCAGTCGATGCGCACGACCTTGCAGAAGCTGATCCACGCCTGCCATGGTGATGACCGGCCGGACTGCCCGATCCTTGACGATATTGCGGGATCGGCGCCGGCCGGGGACAGGCCGACGTCGGCTTGAAAGGCCGGGCCGGAATAGACTGGGCGTTGGACGCGGACGAAAACTTCGAGGTCTAATATCTCGTTTGGCTAAAATGCGGAACGTCCAATGGACAAGAACGGAACCAAAGCGGTTCCATCAGACCTTTGCGCTCACGGCGCAAGACTTTAGTCCTTCCGTCCTATAACCAAGAACGCAAGTTGACTGGCACGACATAGGGCCGCTGCGGATCAGTACCAGACTGCACCCAGACCAGATATGGTGCGATCGCGGAAGGCGCTCGGATCAAGACGTCACCCTAGGTTTGCGAACCGGACAATCGCCTGGTGAGGCGCTGATGCCGGGATCAAAATCCGAAAGCGACTGCCACCTTCATTTCCAGCAAAATTGCCCCGATCATGATCAGGAAAAACAGGCGGATAAGAAGTGACTGCTTGACCTTGTACCTTTGGGTTAAGAGCACGCATACGACAGTAGCGACGCCCGCTGCAGCGGTGAAAATTAGATCAACCGTGACACCTCGCGAAAACATAGTTCCCCTTCCCCAAGCAGGAACTGCAATCCTAACGCCAACGGCCCGCCTTGTGGAAGGCACGCCGGCTCAGAGGAGCAGGTGAATTGCCAGAAGCTCGATGATCAGCAAAACGGCGCACACCGCGCCCCCAAGGGCATGACCTCGCCAACACTGCGGACATCCTCATCGGTTCGGAATGCTTCCCCCAAAGCCCTTCAGGGGAGGCGCCGAAGCTCACCAACGAACAGATAAAAGAACTATCCCGACGCCAGCGCTCCCAAAAGCCGTAGCCATTCCCTACGGCTGGGTAGTTCCAAAATGCTTAGTTGCGCAATTGCTAATATGTAAATACTTTGGGCAGTGCGGGAGGGACGATCCAATCATAACCCGCAGTGGCCGGTGCGGCCTGCACCCCAACGATAGCCCCAGGCCGCACCGGCTATTCCCCCACGGCGTGCCTTGCACCTTTGTGCCCATCGACCTTGGGCACTCAGTCTTGCTTGAGAGATTGCTAATGTGCGGTAAGATAAATTCAGAGCGGCGTTTCTTGGCTCGCTTGGCCGGTGCAGTTTGGCGTTGGGGAACTGCGCCGGCTATTGCCCTACGGCTTGGTAGCCCTCGCGAGCAATGGCGGCTGTCGCAACGATCAAAGCGAAACTAGGCACTGCATAAAAGAATGCCCGGGCGGCATCCCGGGCTAGCTGGAGGTCTTGGGAGTTGCGCCGATACACTATACCCCATCGGCACCGGCTAACTTGCATCACCATCGTGACGAGCGGATGAAGGCAACACTTGGCGGTTGTCGAGCGTCAGCCTGTAACCGTTCGGCAGGTTCTGTAGCACCGTCAGGGCCTCCGCAGCCGAGTAGAAGGTGACAATGGTCATCACATGGTCGCCGTCGATCCGCTGTAAGCGATAGATCGGTCTGTGCGGCCTGGCTTCCTCCACCAAACGTTCCCTCCAAATTGGGAACATTAGTAACCGTTCATGAAGCTTTGATGAGGCGTCAGCGATGAAAAACCTGACCTCCCTCAAATGGGTTTGTCAACCATACAATCGCCTTCCAAAAACAGGTTCAAACCGTGAACAAAATCTGGCATGGTGGCTGCCATGCCGATCATTTCGCCGATTCCCCTCAATCCCCTCATCGACGGCCGCCAGTCGGAACGCGCCATGCTGGTGCGGCGTGGCGTGCAGCGGCTGTTGATGCAGATGGGGATGCATGTACTGCCCGAACTGTCGCTGGCCACCGGGCGCCGCGCCGATCTCGTCGCGCTGACCCGGCAGGGCGACATCTGGATCATCGAGATCAAATCCTCGATCGAGGATTTTCGCGTCGACCGCAAATGGCCCGACTACCGGCTGCATTCCGACCGCTTCTTCTTCGCCACCCATCCCGGCGTGCCGGCGGAGATCTTCCCCGAGGAATGCGGCTTCATCCTTTCGGATGGCTACGGCGCCGAGATCCTGCGCGATGCGCCGGAGCACCGCATGGTGGCGGCGACGCGCAAGGCGCTGATGTTGCGGATCGCGCGGGCCGGGGCCGCTCGGTTGCTGGCGGCGGAACTGGCCGGTGTTTCGGTGCCGGCGATGGACGGCGAAAGTGAATAGCAGTGCGCCGGACAGGCGACCGCGTCGCCGCTGACGCCGGCGCCCGACCATGGCTCCGCGCGGGTTCGCCGATCCCTTGAGACAATTTTTGACCTGCACCGATGATTTCCGCTCACCTCGGCTGTCCTCATCAACAGGTACGTCTGGATGGTCCGGCGACCGGAAGAGAGGTGATCCATGAGATCGTTGCAAGGTCAGAATGTTGTCGTCATCGGAGGCAGCCGGGGTGTCGGCCGCTCGATCGTGGAGGCTGCGCTTGGCGAGGGAGCGACGGTCCTGGCCGTTGCTCGCGGTGCAGCCGCCCTGAAGGAACTCTCCTGGGAGACATCAGGCGTGAAGACGATTGCGGTCGACGCCACCGACGAGACCGCACCCGATAAGGTCTTCGCCGCGCTCGAGCCGGACGTGCTGGTTGTCTGCGCCGGCGCACTTGCTCCGTCCGCGCCTATCCAGGATCAGAGCTGGGAGGACTTCTCGGTGAACTGGGAAATGGACGTCAGGGCATCGTTCCTGTTCTGCAAGGCCGCGCTCAACAATCCGCTCAAGCCGGGGAGCCGGGTTGTGCTGATCTCCAGTGGCGCAGCCTTGAGCGGCGGACCGCCGTTCGCTGGCGGGTATGCAGGCGCAAAACGCATGCAGATGTTCCTGGCCGGTCATTGCCAAAAGGAATCGGATCGGCTTGGACTGGACCTGCGCTTTATGGCGCTCGCACCGGCTCGCATCATGCCAGGGACCGGCATAGGCGATGCCGGGCTGGACGGCTTTGCAGCCTATTTGGGCATCCAGCCTGCAGACGTCCTCGCGAGCATGACCGACTTGCAGACGCCGGCCGATGTCGGCCGCGCGGTGGTCGCGCTCGCCACCGGAAAATCGGAAGGCTGCTCCTTCACCGTCAGCGGAAGCGGACTTGCGGCAGCGGCCTGAGGCGCTCAGGATGCACGGCGATTTCAGCACCACAGGCTGCCCATGACGGATGCTCCTGGCCCTGTTGAGCCACTGGGCCGACCGATCCTCGATCGGCCGGCCTTCGAGCGTCTGACCGCAGCCCACCGCCGCGAACTCAAGCTGCATTGCTACCGGATGATGGGTTCGCTGCACGAGGCGGACGACCTGGTCCAGGACACGTTCCTGCGGGCATGGCGCGGGCGGTCGCAATTCGATGGGCGAGGCTCGCTGCGCGGCTGGCTCTATACGATTGCCACCAACAGCTGCCTCAACGCCATCAAGGCGAGGTCGACGGCGCATCGCATTCTCCAGCAACCCGAGCGATCGCCCTCCAGCGGGCGCGCCACAGGCGGGCCAGCCGCCGAGCTCACCTGGCTGGAGCCTTATCCGGACGCGGAGCTGCCTGATCTCGTTGACGGCGAGCCCGGTCCGGAAACGCGCTATGAAACGCGCGAGGCCGTGCAACTGGCGTTCGTCGCCGCGATCCAGCTTTTGCCGCCCAGGCAGCGGGCCGCGCTTTTGTTGTGCGACGTGCTGGGGTGGTCGGCACTCGAGACGGCACAATTGCTGGGCGGGTCGACCGCTTCGATCAACAGCGCCCTGCAGCGGGCCCGCGCAACGCTTGGCGCGCGATATCCGCAGGGACGTCCGCTGCAGCGATCGCAGCCCAACCGGCAAGAGGCCCAGTTGCTGGAGCGTTACATGCGGGCCTGGCAGGCCGCCAACCTCGACGGCCTGATCGAGCTGTTGAGAGAGGACGCCACCTATCATATGCCGCCATGGCTGGAATGGTATCGGGGACGTGAGGCGATCCGCACTTTCCTCGATACCGTCTGGGGCAATTTTGCCGGCTATCGCACGGTGGCCACCCGGGCCAATGGCCAGCCGGCTGTCGGGGTCTACGCGAGCAGCCATCAGGACCTTGTATGGCGAGCCCACTCGCTGCATGTCATCGAGCCCGCCGACGACAAAATCGCCTCGCTGACAATCTACGTGCCGCCGCTCGGCCCCGAACTGCTTGCGGCCTTCGGCCTGTCGTCTGTCTGGCCTTAATCCTGGTCCGTAGCGTCACCCGCCGCCGGCGCCATCAGCAGCACGGCGGCACCCAGCAATGCGGCGATCAGCGAGCCGGCGAGGATGCCGACCTTGACCGCGTCCTGCAGCGCCGCGTCGCTGGCGAAGGCGAGCAGGCCGATGAACAGGCTCATGGTGAAGCCAATGCCGCAGAGCAGCGAGATGCCTATCATGTGCAGCCAGCCGGCGTTGACCGGCAGGTTGGCAAAGCCGAGCCGGATCGCCAGCGCCGAGGAGCCGAAGACGCCGACCAGCTTGCCCAGCACGAGGCCGGCGGCGACGCCGAGCGTCAGTGGTTCGACCAAAGCGGCAGCGCTGAGGCCGGCCAACGATACGCCGGCGTTGGCAAAGCCGAAGATCGGGATGACGAAGAACGGCACAATTTTGTGCAGACCGTGTTCGAGCCGGTGCAGCGGCGAATGGTCGAGATCGTGGCCGCTGCCGGGAGACACTTTGAGCGGGATGGTCAGCGCCAGCGCGACGCCGGCCAGCGTCGCATGCACACCCGATTTCAGCACCAGCACCCACAGGATGGCGCCGAGCACGAGATAGGGCGTCAGCGTCGTCACACGCATGCGGTTGAGCACGATGAGCACCGCGATGACGGCGAAAGCGGCGGCGAGATAGGCCAGCGACAGCCCGCTTGTGTAGAAGATGGCGATGATGATGACGGCGCCGAGATCGTCGATGATGGCGAGCGCGGTGAGGAAGATTTTCAGCGACGCCGGCACGCGATTGCCGAGCAGCGACAGCACGCCGAGGGCAAAGGCGATGTCGGTGGCTGTCGGGATCGCCCAGCCGGAGAGCGCGGCGGCGTTGTTTCGGTTTATGGCGATATAGACCAGCGCCGGAGCCAGCATGCCGCCGGCCGCGGCGATGCCGGGCAGCACGCGGCGCGGCCAGGTCGAGAGCTGGCCGTCCAGCATCTCGCGCTTGATCTCGAGCCCAACCAGCAGAAAGAACACCGCCATCAGCCCGTCATTAATCCAGTGCGACAGACTGAGCGGGCCGATATAGGCGTGGAGTGCGGCGAAATACGTTTCGGCCAGCGGCGAGTTGGCAACGATCAGCGCAAGCGCCGCCGCCACCATCAGGATGATGCCGCCCGCCGCCTCGCCGTCGAGGAATTCGCGAAGGATGGATTTCGGCCGCTCGTCTCGCATGTTTCCTCCGCCCTCTCAGAGACTGTTTCGAAATTCGCTCTGGCGAGTCATATGGTGGTGGTTTCGAGAACCAGAGCGCAGCGGACATTGGGTCCGTGAGCACCGGAAGCGCAGAAAGCGCCATCAGATGGCCGCCGGAGTAGAATTACCAAACAGTCTCTAACGCGGCGCGCGCTTGGCCAGTATGCGCTGCAGCGTGCGGCGGTGCATGTTCAGCCGGCGCGCTGTCTCGGAGACGTTGCGGTCGCACATTTCGTAGACGCGCTGGATATGTTCCCAGCGCACGCGATCGGCCGACATCGGGTTTTCAGGCGGGGCGGCGCGCTCGCCGGCGGTGCGGGTCAACGCCGCAAAGACATCGTCGGCGTCGGCGGGCTTCGACAGATAGTCGATGGCGCCGAGCTTCACCGCCGTCACCGCGGTGGCGATGTTGCCATAGCCGGTGAGTATGACCGTGCGGGCATCATCGCGCTTCTCGCGAATGGCGGCGACGACGTCGAGGCCGTTGCCGTCTCCGAGCCGCATGTCGACCACGGCATAGGCCGGCGGATGGGCGCGCGCCTTGGCCACTGCCTCCTCGACGCTCTCGGCCGTCTCGACCACGAAACCCCTGGTTTCCATGGCGCGGGCCAGCCGCGTCAGGAACGGCTTGTCGTCATCGACGATCAGCAGCGAGGTGTCGTCGCCTTCAACCATTGCACCAATTGCTTCTTCGCCGGTCATCGTCTCAAAAAATCCTGCTGCCTTAATTTTACGCAGATATAGTTCCTGAACGCCATTGTCCAATTTTGCCGGTCTCAGCCAATGCATGACCCCGAAAATCGCAGTCGATTTTCGGAAAGGATCATGCACCAAATCAAAATGTTTCAGGCGGTGTCGAACATCGACGTCCCCACCGATTGCGGGTTGAGGAAGACGGTGCGCGGCCACGATATCTGCACGATAGCGCCCTCACCCAGCCCGCTCGAATTGCGGAAATCGAGCGTGGCGCCGGAGCGTTCGAGCAAGGTCTTGGCGATGAACAGCCCGAGACCCAGGCCGCCGCCGGATTCGTTGCCCTGGCGCGTCGACATATAGGGCTCGCCGATGCGGTCGATGATTTCCGGCGGAAAGCCCGGGCCGTCATCGATGATCGAGAAGGTGACGTCGAGCTCGTCCCAGCTCCAGCTTATAGTGACGGTCTTGCGGGCGAAGTCGACGGCGTTCTCGACCAGATTGCCGAGACCGTAGATGACGCCGGGGTTGCGCCGCCCGACCGGCTCGGGGCCGATGCGTTCGCCTGGCCGCAGCTTGATCGAGATGCCGAAATCGCGGTGCGGCGCCGTCACCTCCTCGACCAGCGAGGTCAGCGGCAGCCGCGACAGATGCGCCTCGCCCTCGGAGGACAGGCTGGTCAGCCGTTTCAGGATCTCGCGGCAGCGCTCGCTCTGCGACCGCAGCAGTTTGACGTCCTCGCCATATTTCGGGTCGTCGCCCAGCGCCTTTTCCATCTCCTTGGAGACAAGGGCGATGGTGGCGAGCGGCGTGCCGAGCTCGTGTGCTGCGGCGGCAGCCAGACCATCCAGCGCCGAGAGGTGCTGCTCGCGTTGCAGCACCAGTTCGGTGGCGGCAAGCGCATTGGCGAGCAGGCGGGCTTCCTCGGCGACGCGGAAGGCATAGATGGCGGTGAAGGCGATCGAGGAGAACACCGCCATCCAGATGCCGGCGACATAGATGAACGGCATGGCCAGCGGCGCGCCCTCGTACCAGGGCAGCGGCTGGTGGAAGAACACCAGCAAGCTTGCCCCCACCGTCACCAGCCCGCCGAGTATGGCTGTGAGACGAAGCGGCAACGATGTCGCCGAGACGACCACAGGCACGGTCATCAGCAGCGAGAACGGATTGGTGAGGCCGCCGGTCATGTAGAGCAGGCCGGCAAGCTGCAGGCTGTCGAAGGTCAGGATGAAGAAAGCTGGGAACGGGGTCAGCCGGTGCGCTGCCGGATAGCGGAAGGTCAGCACCAAGTTCAGCCAGGCCGAACAGGCGATCAGCGCGAAGCAGAGGCTGACCGGCAGCGGGAATTTCAACCCATAGGCGACGAACAGCACGGTCAGGCTCTGGCCGACAATGGCCAGCCAGCGCAGCCGGATCAGCGTGTTGAGGCGCAGCCGCTGGCTTTGCTGGAAGTCGGGCGCGTGCAGGATGTTGATCATGGCCAAGGATTATAGCCGGGAAAGGACGAGCGCTAGGTCCCGCGCGGTTTTGCCCGCGCCGTAGCGGCTGCGAGCAGAGGATTTTCCGGCCAGACATGGCGGGGATAGCGGCCGCGCATGTCGGTGCGCACATCGACCCAGGATCCGCGCCAGAAGCCGGGCAGGTCGCGCGTCGTCTGGATCGGCCGGTGCGCCGGCGACAGCAGTTCGAGCGTCAGCGGCACGGTGCCGTCGGCGATGGCGGGATGGCGGTCGAGACCGAACAGCTCCTGCACGCGGATAGCCAGCACCGGCCATTCGCCGTCATAGCGGATCGGCACATGGCTGCCGGACGGCGCGTCGAAATGCGTCGGCGCCAGCGTGCCGATCTTGCGCTGCAGATCGTGCGGCACCAGCGCCATCAGGCCTGAAGACAGCGTGCCCGGGTCGATCGCGGCGAATGATGCCTTGCCGGACAGGAACGGCAGCAGCCAGTCGTCGAGGCGTTCGATGAGGGCGGCGTCCGAAACATCGGGCCAGGGCGTGCCGAGGCCGCGATGCAACCAGCCAAGGCGCAGCCGAAGCGTCTCCCCCTCCTTGCCCCACTCCAGCAGCGACAGCCCGTATTCCCGCAAGGCATCGAGGATCGCCCGATCCGCATCGGCGCCGGAGGGTGCCGGCAGCATGCGCTCGGACAGAGTGATGGCGCCGAGCCGGGCTGTCTCGCGCACGCGCACCGCGCGCCGCTCGCGGTCGAAGCTCGCCTCGCGGCGGGTCTCTATCCTGTCGGACAATGCAGCGCGGATGTCGGCTTCGTCGACGGCCGCCGCCGCGGTGATGCGGGCGTTCTGCGCCTTGCCCTGCAGGTCGGCGACGACCAGCCAGGGCTCGCCGGCCAGCGGATCGGCGGCGTCAAGCATGGCGCCGGAACCGTTGGCGAGCACAAAGCGGCCGCGCTCGCCGCGCGCCCTGGCGACACGGTCCGGCCATGCGTGGATGAGCAAAAGACCGGCAGAAGCGGCTTCGCTGCTCTTGGCGCCGCCCGCCTGCTTCGCCAGCCGCTCGGCCAGCTGCCTCGCCCCAACGGCGCGCGGCGATTTCTCGGTGCGAAAGCGCATGAGCCGGCGTTCGAGGTCGGCGCCGTCACCGCCGAGGCCACGCTCGGTGAGCAGCACGGCCAGCATCGCCGCCTCCAGCGCATTGCCGCTGCCGGCGGCTTCGGCGACCATGTGCGCAAGCCGCACCGGCAGCGCCAATTTCCGCATCGCATCGCCTTGCTCCGTCAGCCGCCCGGCCGCGTCGATGGCGTGCAGCGCGCCGAGCAGTGCCCTCGCCTCGTTGAGCGCCGGGGGCGGTGGCGGATCGAGGAAGGACAGGCTCGCCGGATCGGCGACTCCGAAAGCGGCGCAATCGAGCAGCAGCCCCGAGAGGTCGGCTGCGAGTATTTCGGGCGGGGTGAAAGCGGGAAGCGCTGCTGTCTGCTCGGCCCGCCACAGCCGGATGGCGACGCCTGGCTGCGTGCGCCCGGCGCGGCCGGCGCGCTGGTCGGCCGATGCCTTGGAAACACGCACCGTCTCCAGCCGCGTCAGTCCGCTCGCCGGCTCGTAGCGCGGGAGCCGCGACAGGCCTGAATCAATGATGACGCGCACGCCGTCAATGGTGATCGAGGTCTCGGCGATCGACGTCGCCAGCACCACCTTGCGGCGGCCGGGTGGCGCCGGCTTGATCGCTGCATCCTGCGCCCTGTTGTCGAGCTGGCCATAGAGCGGCACGATGTCGGTGTCGGCGCCGAGGCGACCCTGCAGCCGTTCGGCGGTGCGCTCGATCTCGCGCTGGCCGGGCAGGAAGGCGAGGACGCTGCCGCTCTCCTCGGCAAGGGCGGAGCGGATCGCCTTGGCCATGGCGTCTTCGACGGGAACGCCGGCCGGCCGTTCGTCGTAACGGACGTCGACGGGATAGGCGCGGCCTTCGCTTTCGATCACCGGGGCGCCAGACAGGAGTTTGGCTACGCGCGCGCCGTCGAGTGTTGCCGACATCACCAGCAAGCGCAGATCCGGCCTGAGCGCGCCTTGCACGTCGAGCGCCAGCGCCAGACCGAAATCGCCGTCGAGCGAGCGCTCGTGGAACTCGTCGAAAATCACCGCTGAGACGCCGGGCAGTTCCGGATTGTCGAGGATCATGCGCGCCAGTACGCCTTCGGTGACGACCAATATCCTGGTCTTTGCCGAGGTGCGGTTCTCCATGCGCATGGCATAGCCGACGGTGGCGCCGGGCTCTTCGCCGAGCAATTCGGCCATGCGGCGGGCAGCGGCGCGGGCGGCGAGCCGGCGCGGTTCGAGCAGGACGATCTTGCCGGCGCCCAGCCACGGCGCATCGAGCAGCGCCAGCGGCACCAGCGTCGTCTTGCCGGCGCCGGGTGGCGCTACCAGAACGGTGCTGTTCTGCCTTGCCAGCGCTTCGCCGAGCGCCGGCAGCACGGCGGACACCGGAAGCTCCGGCAATGATCTAGTATTCATGGCGTCCGCATATCAGCGGCCACTATGGCCGTGCAACCGGCGACAGATCAAAGCCTGGTCCGCGCAAACGGATTCCAGCGCACGTGCCCAGCCGCACCTCCTCCCGCACCATGGTCAGCAGGCCGGAGCCGCCGACGACCGCAAGGCCGGTCAAGGACAGGAAGTCAGGATATTCCCTAAAAAACAGCGCCGAGGATAACCGCCCAGACGATCTGCGAACAATGCGTCGGCGCGATGCGGTTGGCGGGCGCCAGAAACCACGCCAGCGCTCATCGGCCGGCCGGCTGAAAAACAGGAAGCCGCCGGCAAACAGCGTCACGAAGAAGGCGATCTCGAAGACGGTGAACTCTGCGCCAAGGCTCTTGATAACGGCATCGCTGCACGAATAGCTTGCATAGGCGATTAGGGCGAGCAGGATTCCGTTCGTCACGTTTTTCCATTTCCGGGAGATTGCAGTGAAGGTATTGGCGCTCGGGGCGCATCCGGACGACATCGAGATATTCATGTTCGGTACGATGGCCGCCTATGCCACGCAAGGCGCAGACCTCACTTTTGCCGTGGCCACGGATGGTGCCAAGGGCGGCACGGGCGACCCGCGCATTTTGGCGCGTGTCCGCCGCGAGGAAGCCGCGACCGCTGCGGCGTTGCTCGGCGCGAACCTTCACTTTCTCGACTTTCCCGATGGCGAGCTGGTGGCCGATGCAGCGCTGATCGGTACGCTGAAAGCGCTGATACGGGAGACCGGAGCAAATCTGGTGATCACGCATGCGCCCAACGACTATCACGCCGACCACCGTGCGCTGTCGGACGGCGTGCGCATCGCTGCATCCTTCGCCGTGCCGGTGCTGCATGCCGACACGATGGGCGGCACCGGCTTTGCGCCGACGCATTATGTCGACATTTCCGCCCACCGCGATGTCAAAACGCAGGCGATCCGCGCGCACCGGTCGCAAAGACCGCAGCAATATGTCGACAAAGCGCGCGTCCAGAATGAGTTTCGCGCCGGCCAATGCAACGGCGTTGCCGGTTCACTTGCCGAGGCCTTCCGCTTCGAGCCGACATTTCCCTTCGCCGATATACGCGCATTGCTGCCGCCCGCGCCGCCTGTCCGACCAGTGACGCCACAGACGAAGATTGCAAGCAACGCCGACTAAACAACTTCCGGGCGAACCCTCCGGCAATCATTTCCCAACGATTTCAATCGTCTTTTCGTGATGGTGCAACGCAGCAACGAATTCACTTGCGTTGTTTAGTAAAAAGAGCATCACTAAACAAATTACTAAACATCTGCGACGCACCGCGCCGCCATGTTTGGGCCCTCGGAGGAGCGAGGGTTGAGGGGCTCTTGAAACCGCCATCCGGGCGCGTTTCGCAAATGGGAGGAAGGCATGAAATCGAGCTTGAAACTGGCGTTGGGACTGACTTCGGCTATTGCCGCGTCGACAGCCGTCTCGAACGTTGCGCACGCTGAAGACCTGACGCTGTGCTGGGCCGCCTGGGACCCGGCCAACGCACTTGTCGAACTGTCCAAGGACTTCACCAAGGAAACCGGCATCGGCATGAAGTTTGAGTTCGTGCCGTGGACTGAATACGCCGCTCGCTTCCTCAACGAGCTGAACTCGCACGGCAAGCTCTGCGACCTGATCATCGGCGACAGCCAGTGGATCGGCGGCTCGGCCGAGAACGGCCACTACATCAAGCTGAACGACTTCTTCGACAAGGAGAAGATCAGCATGGACGACTTCGTGCCGGCAACCGTCGTCGGCTATTCCGAATGGCCGAAGAACACGCCCAACTACTGGGCGCTGCCGGCCATGGGCGACGTCGTCGGCTGGACCTACCGCAAGGACTGGTTCTCCAAGCCGGAACTGCAGAAGGAATTCAAGGAAAAGTATGGCTGGGATCTCGGCCCGCCGACCACCTTCGACCAGTTGAAGCAGGTCGCCGAGTTCTTCCAGAAGCGCGAGATCGACGGCAAGACTGTCTATGGCGCCTCGATCTACACCGAGCGCGGTTCCGAAGGCATCACCATGGGCGCCATGGACGTGCTCTACAGCTTCGGCTTCCAGTATGAAAACCCGAAGAAGCCCTACGAAATGGAAGGCTTCGTCAATTCCGAGAAATCGGTGAAGGGGTTGGAGTTCTACAAGGCGCTCTATGATTGCTGCACCCCGCCCGGCGCGTCGAACAGCTACATGGGCGAAGGCGTCGACGCCTTCAAATCCGGCCAGGTGGCCATGCATATGAACTTCGCCTTCACCTGGCCCGGCCTGCAGAAGGACGAGAATGTCGGCGGCGACAAGATCGGCTACTTCGTCAACCCGAAGGGTCCGGACGGCGAGCAGTTCGCCCAGCTCGGTGGCCAGGGCATTTCGGTCGTGTCCTATTCCGACAAGCAGGAATCGGCGCTGAAATACATCAAGTGGTTCGCCAACAAGGACGTCCAGGCCAAATGGTGGTCGCTCGGCGGCTATTCCTGCCTGAACGCCGTGGTCAAGGATCCGAAGTTCCCGTCGAGCCAGCCCTATGCGCAGACCTTCCTCGACTCGATGGCGATCGTGAAGGACTTCTGGGCCGAGCCGAGCTACGCACCGCTGCTGCAGGCCTCGCAGAAGCGCTTCCACGACTATGTCGTCGCCGGCCAGGGTTCGGCCAAGGATGCGCTTGACGGGCTCGTCAAGGACTGGACCCAGGTCTTCCAGGACGACGGCAAGATGTAAGGCTCCTCCCGAGCCCAGACCGACGCGTCCCGTGCCGCCCTTGGCGCGGGACGCAGTTCAGATAAATTCCAGTGTCGAGACTTGACGTGACCGAAGCAGGACTCACCATGCTCAATCGGACTGCGGAGAACGTTGCCCGGGCGACCCCGGAGCCGTTGGCGCGCAAGGTCCGGGGCATTAGCGACAAGGGTCTCGCCTGGCTGTTCATCTCGCCGACGATCCTGTTGCTGTTGGCCATCAACATCTTCCCGCTGTTCTGGGCGATCTATCTGTCCTTCACCAACTTCCGCGCCAACCGGCCGAACGAGGTGGTGAAAAATCTCGGCTTTGCCAATTACCAGCGCATCCTCGGTGACCAGGACATCTGGATCGCCATGCAGACGACAGCGCATTTCGTGTTCTGGACGATCCTGCTGCAGACCCTTATCGGCTTCACGCTGGCCTGGCTGATCGACCGCAAGTTCCGCGGCCACGCCTTCTGGACGACCATCATCCTGGTGCCGATGATGCTGTCGCCGGCAGTGGTTGGCAATTTCTGGCGCTTCCTCTACGAGCCGCAGATCGGCCTGTTCGCCTACGCCATCTCGTTTGTGTCAGGCATCCCGCCGACAAACATCCAGATGCTCTCCAACGTCTCGCTGGCACCGTGGTCGATCATCATCGTCGACACCTGGATGTGGACGCCTTACGTGATGCTGATCTGCCTCGCCGGACTGCGCTCCATACCTGAATACATCTATGAGGCGGCCGAGGTCGACCGCGCCTCCAACTGGCGGCAGTTCTGGTCGATCACGCTGCCGATGGCGCTGCCCTTCATCATGCTGGCGGTGCTCTTCCGCGGCATCGAGAACTTCAAGATGTTCGACATGGTCAATCTGTTGACCGGCGGCGGACCTGGCTCGACCACCGAGGTCGCCTCGATCACGCTGAAACGGCAGGCTTTCGAGAGCTGGCGCACCGGCTATTCCTCGGCCTTCGCCATCATCCTGTTCGTGGCGGTGTTTGGCCTCGCCAACATCTACGTCAAGGCGCTCAACAAGGTGAAGCAGAGATGAGCCTGACCACCGCCCATTCCGTCGTCGCTCCGTCGGGAACAGCAAAAGGCATCGCCGGAACGATCATCGTCGCCTACGCGCTGATCTCCATCGTGCCGCTGTTGTGGATTTTTGCCACCAGCTTCAAGACGCCGCCGGATTCGATCGCCTATCCGCCGAAGATCGTCTTCCAGCCGAGCGTCGAAGGCTATTGCAACCTGTTCACCACGCGCACACGGCAGACGCCGGAATACATCAACTCGCTGGGGCCGGCGACCGGCTTCTGCGACGAGACGGTGCGCAAGCGCAACATGGTGATTGCCGGCCCGTCCAACTTCCTGCCGCGCTTCGTCAATTCGCTGATCATCGCCTTCGGCTCGACCTTCTGCGCGGTGTTCCTCGGCACGCTGTCGGCCTATGGCTTTTCACGCTTCAAGGTGCCTCTGGCTGACGACCTCCTGTTCTTCATCCTGTCGACGCGCATGATGCCGCCGATCGCGGTCGCCATTCCCATCTACCTGATGTACCGCGAGCTTGGCCTCTCCGACACCGCGCTCGGCATGATCCTGCTCTACACGGCGGTCAACGTCTCGTTGGCGGTATGGCTCTTGAAAGGCTTCATCGACGAAATCCCGCGCGAGTATGAAGAAGCGGCGATGATTGACGGCTACACCAGGCTGCAGGCCTTCTGGCGGACCGTGCTGCCGCAGGCCACCACCGGCATCGCAGCGACCGCCATCTTCTGCCTGATCTTTGCCTGGAACGAATATGCGTTCGCAGCGCTGCTGACCTCGGGCACGGCGCAGACCGCGCCGCCCTTCATCCCGACCATCATCGGCGAGGGCGGCCAGGACTGGCCGGCTGTGGCTGCCGGCACGACGATCTTCCTGGTGCCGATCCTCGTCTTCACCATCCTGCTTCGCAAGCAGTTGCTTCGCGGCATCACCTTCGGCGCGGTGCGCAAATGAGCCTGACACAACCCACCAAACGCAAATCGCGCTGGCCGCGCTGGGCCAGGCGTGGCCTGTTGGAAAACATCGCGACCGCGATCATCGCCATCGGCTTCCTGATGCTGTTCCAGCCCTTCGCGCTGGCGCTCTACACCTACTCCTTCATCACCATGCTCGCCGGCACGGTGATGTTCATCATCGTCTCGAAATTCCCGGAATAGCCATGGCCGAAATCCGCGTCCAACACCTGAGAAAGGCCTTCGGCGATTTCGTCGCTGTGCAGGACTCCAGCTTCGTCGTCGAGGATGGCGAGTTCTTCGTCATGCTCGGGCCGTCGGGCTGCGGCAAAACGACGACATTGCGCATGATCGCCGGGCTGGAACTGCCGACCGGTGGCCAGATCCTGCTCGGCGGCGAGGACGTGACCATGCGCCGGGCGCGGGAGCGCGATATCGCCTTCGTCTTCCAGCTGTTTGCGCTCTATCCGCACATGAATGTGCGCAAGAACATCGGCTTCCCGCTCCTGGCGCAAGGCATGCCTGCGGCCGAAATCCGCCAACGCGTCGAGGAGACAGCCAAGCTCCTGCGCATCGACCATCTGCTCAACAAATCGGTCTCCGGCCTTGCCGGCGGCGACCGCCAGCGCGTCGCGCTCGGCCGCGCCATCGTGCGGCGGCCAAAGTGTTTTCTGATGGACGAGCCGCTCGGCACGCTCGACACCGAGTTCCGCGATCTGATGGTCCACGAGCTTCGCGAACTGCACAACCGCATCCACGCCACCACGGTCTATGTCACCCACGACCAGATGGAAGCGATGTCGATGGCCGACAAGATCGCTGTCATGAACCATGGCGTGATCGAGCAGTTCGGCAGCCCGCGCGAAATCTATGACCGCCCGGCAACGATGTTCGTCGCCGATTTCATCGGCTCGCCGCCGATGAATTTTCTGGGCTTTGGCGGCGGACTGGCGAAAGGCGCCAAGGAGATCGTCGTGCAAGGCGCCAAGGTGGCGGTGCCGGAGGTGCGCGAAGACATCGCGCCGGCCGACATGGCGCTCGGCATCCGTCCCGAGCACATCCGCTTCGACGATGCGTCCAAGCTGCGTGGCGCGATCTATGGCACGGAGTATCTCGGTACGACGCAGATCGTGGCCGTGGAGACGGCGGACGGCATCATCAAGGCGCGGGTGCCGGCCGAAATCCGGCTCGCCGCCGGCGATCATGTCGGCCTGACGCTGAACAGCGCGCGACTGTCGCTGTTCGACAAGGGATCGGGCCGAGCCGTGCGCACCGCGATCCACGACACCGCCTCTCAAGGGAGAGCGCAGCATGGCTGACGTACACATCAAAGGCGTGACGAAGAGTTTCGGCGAGCACGCCGCCGTCAGCAATCTCGACCTCCAGATCAAGGATGGCGAGTTCGTCGTGCTGCTCGGGCCGACCGGCGCCGGCAAGACCACCACGCTGCGGCTGATCGCCGGGCTGGAGCGGCCCGACAGCGGCACGATCCATATTGGCGGCCACAATGCGACGATGCTGTCGCCGGCCGAGCGCGACACCGCTTTCGTGTTCCAGCAATATTCGCTCTATCCGCATCTGTCGGTCTACGACAACCTCGCCTTCCCCCTGCGCTCGCCGGCGCGGAAAATACCGGAGGACCAAATCCGCCGCCGCGTCGAGGAGGTGGCCAGGATGGTGCGCATCCATCACAAGCTCGCCAACCGGTCGACCAAACTGTCAGGCGGCGAAATGCAGCGCGTCGCCATCGGCCGCGCGCTGGTGCGCAAGCCGTCGATCTACCTGATGGACGAGCCATTGTCGTCGCTGGATGCCAAACTGCGCGCCGATCTTCGCCTCGAGCTGAAGCGCATCCAGTCCGAACTTGGCGCCACCATGCTCTATGTCACGCACGACCAGATCGAGGCGATGACCATGGCCGACCGCATCGGCATCCTTGCGGACGGCGTCCTGGTGCAGATCGGCACGCCAAGGACGATCTATTCGGAACCGGCAAACCTGCATGTCGCGGCCAGGCTTGGCCAGCCGGCGATCAATCTTCTGCCGGCGGGGCTGCTGCCCGATGGCGGCGCGCCGGCGGGAACGAAGACGATCGGCGCGCGGACCGAGCATCTGGCCATCGAGAAGGCCGCAAACGGCCATGCCGATGGCGTCGTCGACTGGGTCGAGCATCTCGGCGACCAAAACCATCTGCATGTCACGGTCGGAGCCAAGAAGCTGGTGACGCTGACCGACCCCGACACGGATCTGGCGCAAGGCGACAAAGTGGTGATCCGCTACCGTTCGCCGCTCTATTTCGGCGCCGATGGGCAAAGACTGATGTGAATGGGGCCGATGTGAGGTTTTCGGTGTCTCGCCAAGGGCACGGCACCGGCTTCTGATTGACGAATACAGGACGAATTCGATGAAGCACTTTTTCAACCGCAGGGAAACGATCGTCACCGAGGCGCTAGACGGGCTGCTGCGGACCATCGGTTCGGGCGATCTGGCGCGCCTCGATGGTTATCCCGAGATCAAGGTCGTGCTGCGCGCCGACTGGGACAAGACAAAAGTTGCCGTCGTCTCCGGCGGCGGCGCCGGGCACGAGCCGTCGCATGCCGGCTTCGTCGGCAAGGGCATGCTGACGGCGGCGGTCTCGGGCGAGATCTTTGCCTCGCCAAGCGTCGAAGCCGTGCTGGCGGCGATCCGCGCGGTGACCGGCCCGGCAGGCTGCCTGCTGATCGTCAAGAACTATACCGGCGACCGGCTCAATTTCGGCCTGGCGGCCGAGAAGGCGCGCGCCGAAGGGTTTCGCGTCGAGATGGCGATCGTCGCCGACGACATCGCCTTGCCGGATATCAACCAACCACGCGGCGTCGCCGGCACCTTGTTCGTACACAAGATCGCGGGCTACCTCTCGGAAGCTGGCGACGACTTGGCCTATATCGCGACAGCCGCTCGCGCGGCGGCGAAGGATATCGTTTCGCTTGGCATGTCGCTGTCGTCCTGCTCGATCCCCGGCCAGCCGCATGAAGAGCGGTTCGGCGAAAATCATGGCGAACTTGGCCTCGGCATCCATGGCGAACCAGGCGTCGAGCGTATCGCAGTGCAAAGCGCCGACAGACTGGTGGCGATCATGGCGGAGCGGCTTGCCGCGAAGCTCGATCCGAAGGCCAGCCACGCGCTACTGATCAACAATCTCGGTTCGGTGCCGCCGCTCGAAATGTCGCTGGTCGTCAACGCGGTGCTGGCATCGCCGCTGGCCAAAACCGTGAAGCTGGCGATCGGCCCCGGACCGCTGATGACGGCGCTCAACATGAACGGTTTCTCGCTGTCGCTGATCAAGCTCGATGCCGCGCGCGAGACGGCCTTGCTGGCGCCCGTCGGCCCGCATGCCTGGATGCCGGCAAAGGCCGTTGCCGCGCCGGCTGTCGTTGCCATGGCGAAGGCATCCGGACAAAGCGCGGCGCGCAGGCCCAGTGAGGATGCGCGCGCCAGGAGGCTCGTCGTCACGGTCTGCGAAAGGCTGATTGCACTCGAAGAGGCCTTGAACGGGCTGGACGCCAAGGCGGGTGATGGCGATACCGGCTCGACGGTAGCCACCGGCGCGCGCAGCGTGCTGGAAAAACTCGACACGTTGCCGCTTGCCGATCCCGCCGCCACGCTTGCGGCGGTGGGCGATGGGCTGGGCGTCGCCATGGGCGGATCCTCAGGTGTGCTGCTGTCGATCTTCTTCACCGCGGCGGCGCAGGCTTCGAATTCCGGTTTGTCCCTGTCCAGGGCGCTGCTTTCCGGCCTGGACCGCATGACCTTCTACGGCGGCGCAAGGATCGGCGACCGCACCATGGTCGATGCACTGGAGCCGGCGCTGAAAGCGCTCGACGCCAAGGGGCTGGAAGCGGCGGCGACGGCAGCCCGGCACGGCGCCGAAGCGACTGCTGCTATGGAGAAGGCGAAGGCTGGACGCTCCGCCTATGTCGGTACCAAATTGCAAGGCGTGGTCGACCCCGGCGCGCATGCAGTGGCCGAAGTGTTCGCGGCCGCCGCCGCGCTGCATGCAGCGGCCTGATGGCATGCTTCAGTTGTCGAATGAAAATTCTTTCGATACTGCCGGCAGGACCGAAACCGGGAATTTGGATATGGCGGCACAGGACCTTGCCAGGCTGATCACAGCGGCAGCGGACACGATTGCCGCGCACGCCGACGAGTTGACGGCGCTCGACCAGGCGATCGGCGACGGCGACCATGGGCTGAACATGAGACGCGGGTTTGAGGCCGTGCGAGCCGAGGCAGAGGCGTTTTCGACCAAACCGCTGCCCGAAGCCCTGAAGGCGATCGGCACCAAGCTGGTGATGACGGTGGGCGGCGCCTCCGGACCGCTGTTCGGCACGCTGTTCACTGCGATCGGCAAGGAGATCTCGGCTGCGCCCGATCGTGCCAATCTGACAGCTGCCTTCGGCAAGGCGATCGAAGCCGTCGCGGCGCGTGGCAAGTCGCAGGTCGGCCAGAAGACGATGCTCGACGTGCTGCAGCCTGTGCATGACGCATTGGCTGGAGGCAAGGCGATAGGGGAAATCGTCGATATCGCCGACCGTGCGGCCGAAGCGACCGTGCCAATGAAGGCGCTGCGCGGTCGCGCCTCATTCCTCGGCGACCGCTCCATCGGCCACATGGACGCCGGCGCGCGTTCGGCTGCGCTGCTCGTGCGGACCGTCGCCGAAAGCATCGAGGGCCAAGCATGAGCAATGTCGGCATCGTCATCGTCTCGCATTCGCCGCTGGTCGCCGAAGGCACGGCCGACATGGTGCGGCAGATGGTGGGCGACGAAGTGCCGCTTGCATGGTGCGGCGGAAACGGCCATGGCGGGCTCGGCACCAGCGTCGAGGCGATCATGGGCGCCATCGACAAGGCGTGGTCGGAAGCCGGTGTCGCCATCCTCGTCGATCTCGGCGGCGCGGAGACCAACTCGGAGATGGCGGTGGAAATGATCGGCGAGCCGCGGGCGCAGAAGATCATCGTCTGCAACGCACCGATCGTCGAAGGCGCGGTGATGGCCGCGACGGAGGCGTCCGGCGGCGCCTCGCTGAAGGAAGTGGTGGCGACGGCGCATGAATTGTCGCCGTCGTGAATGAACGGGAATTTTGAGCGCATGTCCGCATTTGCCGAGGCCACCGTCCTGATCACCCACGAAGTGGGCCTGCACGCGCGCCCTTCGGTGAAGTTCACCAAGCTCGCCAAGAGCTTTGCCGCCGAAGTGGAAATCGCGCTTGCCGCCAATGGCCCGTGGTTCGACGCCAAGAGCATCGTCAAGGTGATGGCGACCAGGGCGCCGAAAGGCACCATGCTGCATATCAGGGCCCGCGGCGAAGCCGCCACTGAGGCGGTCGGCGCGCTGGCCGAACTGGTGCGGCGCGATTTCGACGAGGGTGCGGGCCATGCCCGAACCGCTTAGGCTGCAAGGCATTTCGGCTTCGGCCGGCTATGCCGAAGGGCCGCTGTTCAATCTCGACCGCGGCCTTGCGCGCTACACGGGCAAGGCGACAGCCGGAGAGGAGAAGGCTGCACTGAAAGCAGCACTCGCCAGCGCGACGGACCGGCTCACCACCCTGATCGAAACCGCCGACGATGAGGCGGCCGGCATTCTCGAATTCCAGCTTGCCATGTTGGAGGACGAGGCGCTGACCGGACCGGCCTTCGCCGCGATCCCGTCCGGCATGCCGGCCGACACGGCTTGGCGGCAGGCGTTGGACGCCGAGATTGCCGGCTATGAAACGTCAGACCAGGACTATTTCCGGGCGCGCGCCGCCGACATGCGCGATATCCGCGACCGCGTGCTGCGCGCCCTGACCGAGGAGCAGGAGAGCACCGCACCAGCGGGCGCCATTCTCTATGGCGAAGACATCGCGCCGACGCGCTTTCTCGAGACCGACTGGAGTGCCGGCGGCGGCATCGCGCTGAGGGCCGGCAGCACCGCCAGCCATGTCGCCATGTTGGCGCGCTCGCGCGGCGTGCCTATGGTGGTGGGGCTTGGCTCTTCGCCGGCAAATCCCGATGGCTTGGCCCTGCTCGATGCCGAGCATGGCGGCATCGTATTGGCGCCGTCCAAGGCCGAGATCGAAGCTTTCCGTCGGTCCTCATCCTCTTTTTTGGCGCGACGCGACAAGGCCGAAGCCTATCTGGCAAAACCGGCGGTAACCCGGGCCGGCACGACGGTGCGTGTGCAGGTCAACATTGCCGATCCGTCCGAGGTCGATGGCATCGACATTTCGACCTGCGACGGCATCGGGCTGATGCGGACCGAATTCCTGTTCGGCAAGGCGCCGCCGGACGAGGAGACGCAATACCGCTGTTATCGCAAGGTGCTGGAATGGGCCGGCGACAAGCCGGTGACCATCCGCACCGTCGATGCCGGCGGCGACAAGCCGGTGCCGGGCTTCACGGTCGAGGAGAGCAACCCGTTCCTCGGCCTGCGCGGCATCAGGCTGTCGCTGGCAAGGCCGGATGTGTTTCGCGTGCAGATCCGGGCGTTGCTGCGCGCCGCTGTCCACGGCAATCTGAAGGTGATGTTTCCAATGATCGCCGTCACGGAGGAGTACCAACGTGCCGCCACTTTGTTCGCGGAGGAGCAGGGTGGGCTCATCGCGCGTGGCGTCGCGCACAAAATGCCACCGCTCGGCATCATGGTCGAGGTGCCGTCCGTGGCGATCGCGCCGGAGGCGTTTGCCGATGTCGCGTTCTTCTCAATCGGCTCCAACGATCTGACCCAGTATGTGATGGCCGCCGCCCGCGACAACGCTGCGGTGGCGCATCTCAATTCGGTGCGGCATCCAGCTGTGCTGCGGCTGATCGCTGCGGTGACCTCGTTCGGCTTGCGCGCCAAAATCCCGGTCAGCCTGTGCGGCGATGCCGGCGGCGATCCGGCCTCAATACCGGCGCTGCTCGAAGCCGGCCTGCGCGATCTCTCGGTGGCCCCTGCTCAACTCGCCATGGCCAAGGCGGCCATCTCAGATGTTTCGGTCTAGGCGTGGCTGAGATGGTCGACAAGACACCAGAACCCGGCTCCGAAGAGGCGATCCGCGCCTACAAGACGATCCTGTCGCAGGTCATCGACCAGCGCCCGTCGGGCATGCGCCAGCGCCTCGCCGATGCGCTGGGCAAGCACCGCAGCTTCGTGACGCAAATCTCCAGCCCGGCCTATTCGACGCCGATCCCGTCAAAACATTTGCCGGCTATTTTTTCGGTTTGCCATTTCAGCCCGGCCGAGCGCGATCATTTTCTGGCTGCCTACCATCTGGCGCATCCGGGAAAGCTGTCGGTGGCCTCAGGCATGCGCAAGACCCGGCATGTGTCGCTGATCGTACCGGATTTCGGCGACGACAAGCAGAACGCGGCGCTCGACAGGGCGGTCAATGATTTCATCCAGAAGATTACCAGCATCACCGGCAAAAGCGGGGGCTGAGCGTTTCCTGCGTTCGGGAGGACACATGAAGAAATTTCTGAATTCCGTCGACACGGTGCTGACCGAAAGCCTCGATGGCTTCGTTGCAGCCCATGCCGACATCCTGATGCTGGGTGACGAGCACAAATTCATCCGCCGCAAGGTGCTGAAGCCGGGGAAGGTAGCGCTGATCTCGGGCGGCGGCTCGGGCCATGAGCCGCTGCACGCGGGCTTTGTCGGCCACGGCATGCTGGACGCCGCCTGCCCCGGCCAGGTGTTCACCTCGCCGACGCCGGACCAGATGCTGGCGGCGGCCGCAGCCGTCGATGCCGGCGCCGGCTGCCTGTTCATAGTCAAGAACTATGAGGGCGATGTGATGAATTTCGACATGGCGGCCGAGATGGCCGACGGCATCCTGCAACTGGTGACCAATGACGACGTCGCGGTCGAGAACTCGGCCTACACGACCGGCCGGCGCGGCGTCGCCGGCACGCTGGTGGTTGAGAAGATCGTCGGCGCCGCCGCCGAGCAAGGCATGGCGCTGGCGGATCTCAAGGCGCTCGGCGATCGCGTCAACGCTGCGACGCGTTCAATGGGAGTGGCGCTGACCAGTTGCACCGTTCCTGCGGCCGGCAGGCCGACTTTCGACATTGGCGATGGCGAGATGGAATTCGGCGTCGGCATCCATGGCGAGCCCGGCCGGCGTCGCGACACGTTGAAAAGCGCCGATGCCATTGCCGGGGAAATCTGCGCCGCGATCCTGGGCGATCTCGGCGACAAGGCAAAGGGCACCGCCCTGCTGTTCATCAACGGCTTTGGCGGCACACCGCTGATGGAGCTCTATCTGATGTACAACAGCGCCCGCAACATCTTCGAAAAACAGGGCGTGACGGTGACCCGCTCGTTGGTTGGGTCTTATGTGACGTCGCTCGACATGGCCGGCTGCTCGATCACGCTGACCATGCTGGATGATGAGGCAACGTCGTTGTGGGACGCGCCCGTACATACAGCGGCGCTGCGTTGGGGATTATAGGCGAAGGCCTGTCAGCCGGTGGGACCTGTCGGGCCGGGGGCACCGGGGGCGCTGGACAGGCTACCCGCTGCGACGCTCGATTGCTTGCTCGCCTTGCGCAACACCGGCTTCTCGTATTGTTTCCTGTTCATCGCAATTACCCTTTGGCAAGTCTCGGAAGAACAAGAGTGGGACAAAGTCCCTGGCGAGACCTGTCACCCCGGATTATCTGCAACCTTCGTCCGGCTTCAGAAGCCTTTTACGCCTTAAACAGCCGCCCTTGACGGTCCACCGGCCACCAGGCTGGACAATTTCCCCGCCTTGCGCAGGACGGGCGCCTGATATTTTTTCTTGGTCATTCCAAACCCTCCAAATTCAACGCAAAAAAGAATGGGCGGAAGCCGCTGGGAAAGTCAATTCACCAGCCGGTTTCAACACCCTACGCTGGCTTCCTGTATGCATTTCTGCAACATACGCTCTTCCCGGGGGCGAACGTCTGAATTGATGCTGCCATCTCTTGCGCCTGCCGATGAAAAACTGCTGCTGAGCTTCGCCGACCCGGAGGCGCCGGCTGCCATTGGCATTGATGTTGCTGCCGAAAGCTTACTGGCGCTGCTCGCCAACGCCGAGTTCCACGGCGTGCTGCCGATCATGCTGCGCAAACTCGGGGAAATCAGTGCCCAACTGTCGGCGGAAGCCGCCTTGCAGCAGAAATTGTCAGAACTGCGCGACCAGTCGACCTTGGCGACCGGCCAGTCGATGCTGCTGCAGTATCATGGCGATCGCATCATGAAGGCACTGGCGGCGAAAGGCGTTCCGGCCCGGATCGTCAAGGGGCCGGTCTTCGCACGCAAACTTTACCGCCACGCAGCTGACCGGCCCTACACCGACATCGACATCCTGGTCGACCCGGCCAACATCGCCGAGGCCAACACGGCGATTGCCGGGTGCGGCTTCGATCTTTGGAGCGGCGAGGCGCAGTCGCAGGATCTGCAGGAGTTCAAATGGCTGGAGAAAAAGAATACCAGCCTGCTGATCGAACTGCACGGCAATTTGGTGCATGATTCCGGTATGCGGCGGCGGCTGTCGCTGGGCTTTCGCGAATTGCAGACCATCGACGGCGGCGAGGCCGACACGCCGGCCGCGCTGCTGACCATCGCCATCGTGCATGCCGCGGGCGGTCATAAATTCCACCGGCTGCAGCTTTGCGTCGACGTGTTGCAAGGTGTACGCGCGCTGCGGTCATCCGTTGACGAGGACCAGCTGTTCGAGGCGGCGCGCATGAGCGGCATCGAGCTCGAACTGGCGACGGTCCTCAATGTGACGGGGCGGCTGTTTAATGCACCGCGCGCGATCGAACTGGCTGGCCGGATCAAGCCCGACCTCTCGATACGTTTGGCCAAGTGGCTCATCAACGGCGATACGTTGCTCGGGGTCAATTCCAGGGACAAGATGCATTCGCGTCTGCGCCGCGACGCTTTTCGTTGGATTCAGCGGCTTGCCAGGCCAAAGTCGCATTTTGCCTGAATAATGCTTTAGTCCACCGCCGAGCGGATCAGCGGGGCCGCCTCGGCCGGGCTCGCGCCGACTTCCAGCGTAAAGGTCGGAACGGCTTTGACCAGCGTCGCGATCGTTGCCATGCGGCGCTTCTGCGCCGGCAAAAGGCCAGTCATGCCCGTCCTGACATTGTCGGTGGCAAGCGCCACCATGGCGTCTGCCCTGGTCATGGGGACGAGCCGGGTCTGCGCATCCGCCGAGCGGGCGAGATGAAGCAATGCCGCAACCGGCCTGTCGCCTGTCTCCTCGATGCGGATAATCTCGGCGAGGCGTTCCAGCGAGACCGCCTGCTCGCCATTGGCGTCCCATTTGTCGCCAAGGCAGGGAACCACGAAAGGCAGCATTGCCGCGGTGTTGCGATGGACCTTCACCTTGCGCGGCAAGCCCCAGGCCGTGATGCCGCCGTCGACCAAAACCTTGAGGATCATGGCGTCGTCAGAGCAAAGGCCGAAGCCCTGCGAGGCCAGCGCCAGCGAAGTCGTCGACTTGCCGGTGCCGCTCGGCGCATGGATCAGCACGAGCGCCTTGCGGCCGGGCAAAGTCAGGCCGGCGGTGTGGAGCATGTGCTGGCCGCCCGCATCGAGCGCGGCATCCAGCACCATCATCAGCAACGTCCATTTGACCTTGGCGTCAGGATGAACGCGGATTTCGGCCCAGCCCTCATCGGCATTGATCGAGGCGGTCTGCAGACCGGGAAAGATCAGGTGAACGATGTCGCCGCCGTCGATCAGCCGGCAATGGCCGTCCTCCGGCACATCGCCGTCGAAAGCAAGTTTGCCGGCAGGCGATTCCTGCAACTGCGACGTCTCGACAATGTCGATGTGAAAACCTGTTACAACGGGTTCGCTCACACGCAACGTGCCCAGCATGAGGTCGAAGCTCGGCCACAGATCGGCCCGTGAGGCCGATATGCTGATGACCTGGCCCTTGAGGTCATAGCAGAAAGTGGCCACCGAACCGGTCAAGCAGCGCGCGCCTTTCCGGCATCGGCGTGATGGCGGTAGATCTGCACCATGCCGGGCAGGCTGTCGCTGACCACTGGCCGGCCGTCGAGGCAGACCCAGCAATGGGCCGACATGCGCGGCGCCTGCATCGACTTCGGATCGACACCGAAGCGCAGATCCGGATCGAAGCCGGCAAAGCGCAGGAAGCGGTGAGCCAGCAGGCCTTCCCTGAGGCATCTGCGATCGCGCATCAGCCACGGGTGCCGGACGGTGCGGTTGACGGCAGCCACGATGTAGGCGGACGACAGTCCGCGATAGGGGGCAGGCGCGCTGAGCGGCGCCCATTTCAACACCGATTCGAAGTTGCGGCGGCCGATCAGAACCGGCATCAGCCGCGCGCTCGTCCACAAGTGGACACGAAACAGGGTGCGCAGGAGAACGCCGTCCGCCATCAGAGAGCCGGGTCGGCGAGAATGCCTTCGCTCACCAGTTCGGCGGCCAGCGCCGCCATGTCCTGGTCGAGCGTATCCTTGTCGACCTCGAACTCGTCGGAAAGCAGGACGACGATCTGGTCGAGGCTGCGGGCGCCGTCGACCTTGTCGAGAAAGGCTTCTGTCGTTCCGTTGCAGGTGTAGAGCTGGCCGCTGCGCGCCAAAAGCACGACAGCGCCGTCGCCGACATGCTGGACCGAGGCGTCATCCGCCAGCCGCAGAACCATTTCAGACGCGATTTGGGCCATGGAGCCCTCCAGACCATTTTGCTGGAGAGCAGATAGCGCGGCAATGCGGCGCTGTCTATTGCGCGGATGAGAGGCCGAACAGGCCGGTCCAAACGATCTGTGGCAATCCGGCAACGCCACCATCCCGATGACAAGTGCGACCACCCATGGTGGAGACGTCCATTCCTGAATTGTGGTAATTTCCACATCATTCGAGGTCTGAGAGAAGGTTACCCGCCCCCAGAAATAGTCGGTGATCGCGCCTGAAAATCACTGCCGCAAACCGTCAAGCCGGCTATCGGACAGGGTCAAGGTCTTGCTTTTCTTACCTTAAGTAAGCTATGGAGTCGCCGGGATTTGGGAGAGCATTGAGTATGCGTTACAATTGGGAGCGGGCGCCGACGGCGTTCGAACGCCATCGAAAGGCGTTGGCAGCGGCCATATTGATTGCAGGTGGCGTCGGCCTGATGCTGGCGGCCTTGCCGCTTTAAGCTGACATCTGGCACGAACGCGCTGTTTCAGGGCGCATGACCGTTTGCTGGCTGCCGCAAGGCAGACTGTGGCTCAGAGCGTTTTACCGAAACGTTTGACCCGCTCTATCTCTGTTTTGACGCAATTCCCAACAGAAAGCGCTACGCGCTTTCCCTGGAAAACCGTTTCACACCTTTCCTGGAATTGCTCAGCGTGCCTGCCCGGTCACGGCGATGAAACGGCGATCGCGTCCCTCAAAACCCTGGCTGAAACGCTGCACCAGCACAGCCAATATGGCCGGTTTGCCGGGTGGGGTGTATTTGTAGGATTCCGACAGGCTGTAGGCGGTCGGGCAGTTGCGCGAACCGGGCACAGCCTTCTCCTCGTGCACATGGCATTTGGGGGAAGACATGGCCGGGAAAACCCGCATAGGCTATGCAAGGTAGGAGTTTCCCCGAGGAGGAATGAATGGCGTCACGCTACCACGAGGTCTATGCCGGCTGGAAACGCGACCCGGAACAGTTCTGGGCCGATGCCGCCGAGGCGATCGACTGGTATTCGCCGTGGACCAGCGTGTTCGATGCCAAGGCAGGCGTTTACGGGCGCTGGTTCAACGGCGCAACCTGCAACACCTGCTTCAACGCTCTCGACCGGCATGTCGCCGGCGGCCGCGCCGACCAGATCGCGCTGATCCATGACAGCGCCATCACCGGCACGGTCAAGAAATTCACCTATGCCGAACTGAAGCGCGAGGTGGTGGCGCTGACGTCGGTGCTGAAGAACCGCGGCATCGTCAAAGGCGATCGCGTGATCATCTACATGCCGATGGTGGCCGAAGCGGCCATCGCCATGCTGGCCTGCGCCCGCATCGGGGCGGTGCATTCGGTGGTGTTCGGCGGCTTTGCCTCGCACGAGCTTGCCACACGCATCGATGACGCCAAGCCCAAGCTGATTATTTCGGCGTCCTGCGGCCTGGAGCCGGGACGCGTGGTTGCCTACAAGCCGTTGCTCGACAAGGCGATCGAGATGTCCCGCCACAAGCCGGATGCGTGCCTGATCCTGCAGCGTGACCAGCTGCGCTGCGAACTCAAGGACCATTACGACATCGACTTTGCCGATGCGGTTGCGCGCGAGCGCGCGGCGGGAGCCAATGTCGACTGTGTGCAGGTGCTCGCCACCGATCCGCTCTACATCATCTACACCTCCGGCACGACCGGCCAGCCGAAGGGCATCGTGCGGGACAATGGCGGCCACATGGTCGCGCTCAAATGGACGATGGAAAACGAGTTCGGCGTCAAGCCGGGTGAGGTGTTCTGGGCGGCATCCGATGTCGGCTGGGTGGTCGGCCATTCCTACATCGTCTACGGGCCGTTGCTGCATGGCGCGACCAGCGTGCTGTTCGAGGGCAAGCCGATCGGCACGCCCGACGCCGGCACATATTGGCGAGTAATTGCCGAGCATGGGGTCGTCGCGCTGTTCACCGCGCCGACCGCCTTCCGCGCCATCAAGGGGCAGGACCCGAAGGGCGAATTCGTGCCGAAATACGATTTGTCCAAATTCCGAACCTTGTTTCTCGCTGGCGAACGCGCCGACCCCGAAACCATCAAATGGGCGGAGCAGAAACTCAACGTGCCGGTGGTCGACCATTGGTGGCAGACCGAGACCGGCTCACCGATGACCATCAACCCGGCGGGCCTTGGCCTGCTGCCGGTGAAATACGGCTCGCCCGGCGTGCCGATGCCGGGCTACGACATCCGCGTGCTCGACGATGCCGGCCATGAAGTGCCGCGCGGCACACTCGGCAATGTGGTGGTGAAACTGCCGCTACCGGCCGGCTGCCTGCCGACACTGTGGAACGCCGACGCCCGCTTCCGGCAGGCTTATCTCGAGGAGTTCCCCGGCTTCTACAAGACGGCCGACGCCGGCATGATCGACGAGGACGGCTATCTCTATGTCATGGCCCGCACCGACGACATCATCAATGTCGCCGGCCACCGGCTGTCGACCGGCGCCATGGAAGAGGTGCTTTCAGCGCATCCCGATGTCGCCGAATGCGCCGTCATCGGCATCGCCGACGCCATGAAGGGCCAGATACCGGTCGGCTTCGTCGTGCTCAATGCCGGCGTCGCCCGCGATGCCGGCACTATCGAAAGCGAGGTGGTGGGGCTGGTGCGCGAACGGATTGGCCCGGTCGCCGCCTTCAAGACCGTGGTGACGATCAAGCGCCTGCCCAAGACTCGCTCCGGCAAGATCCTGCGCGGCACCATGCAGAAGATCGCCGACAAGGAAGAGTGGACGATGCCGGCGACCATCGACGATCCCGTCATCCTCGACGAGATCACCGCGGCGCTCAAAGGACGTGGCATCGGGGTCTGACCGCCTGGCGTTGCCGGAGGCCGAGCCGGCACAGAGGCGTGGCGGCTGGGGCTGTTGAGGCCGAGCCGCGCATCCGGCTGCTGCTCGACCACGCCGTATTCCCCTACCGTCTCAGGCTGCTTGACGATCAGGTCCTGAGGCCGGCGGCGAAAGCAGTTGGTCGCCGTTATGGAATTTCCAACGCCTGCCATGTATCCACGGTTCTGCGGCGCGCCACGAGGGTGCGCCCTTGGAAACGAAACCCGATTTTCGGCAGGCATCGAGCCCAAGTGGCCTTGTTTCAGCGATCCAGACCCCCTCGGCCGGCGCCACGCGAGCGCCTGGAAATGGATATGGACGACACCGTCGTCTACGCGATCGGCGACGTGCATGGCTGCTACAAGGAATTGCTGTCGCTGGAAGCGAAGATCGCGCTCGACGGGCTGCAATTTCGCGGGCGCAAGATCATCGTCATGCTTGGCGACTATATCGATCGCGGGCCGCAATCGGCACGCGTGCTCGATCATCTGCTGGCACCGCCGCCGAAAGGGTTTTTGCGCGTCTGCCTGGCGGGAAACCACGAAGTCGCGATGCTGAACTATCTCGACGGCTATCTGTCGCGGGAGCGCTGGCTGGCGGTCGGCGGCCGCGAGACGCTGTTTTCCTACGGCGTCGATCCGGCCCGGCTTGCCAGCCTCTATGCGTCAAGCGACGAGGTCGACCAGCGTGTGAGAGAGGTCATCCCGACCGATCATATCGACTTCCTGCGCAGCCTGCCGGTGTTGCTCTGTTCGGACAAATTCGTCTTCGTCCATGCCGGCATCAGGCCGGGCATCGACCTCGTGGCGCAGGACGAGCGGGATCTGCTCAACATTCGCGACGAGTTCTTCGACGCCGCCCATCTGCTCGACCGCTTTGTGGTGCACGGGCACACGCCGGTCGACCCCCCCAGGCTCGATGGGCGAAGGCTCGGGATCGACACCGGCGCCTTTCAGAGCGGCCGGCTGACAGCCGTCAGGATTGCCGACAAATTCGGCAAGCTGATCTTTTCCTGAGGGCAGAGCCTGTCCAGAAAAAGGCAGGGCGGGGAAAACCGTTTCACACTTTTCCTGGATTGCTCTTGCTTCAGGCGGCCGTCTTGGCGCGCAGATCCGACTTTTCGAGATAATAGGTCGAATAGCGGTCGAAGAATTTCTCCGAGCCGCCGAGCGAACCGTATTTCGCCAGCTTCTTCAGGTCGACCTTGTTGAGCACGGCGCCGACGACCTTGCTGGCGATGTAAGGCTCCTGCTCCAGCAGCGAGCGCACCATGGCACGCGGCGTGCGGCCCCATTCGGTCACCAGCACGAAGCCGTCGGCCAGCGGCGCGAAGGCCTTGGCGTCGACCACGGGGCCGAGCGGCGGCAGGTCGACGACGATGTACTCGAACGTCTCCTTGGCGTTGTCGATGAAGCGCCGCATGCCGACCGACGAAAGCAGTTCGCTGGTGTGCGAGAATTGGCCGCGCAGTACGGCCGGGATGATCGCCAGCTTGGTCTGGCGGTCCACCTTGCCGACCGACTGCCACGTCTGGCCGTTGACCACGGCCTCCATCAGCCCTTGCTCGGCCTCCATGCCGAGGTTGCGGCTGAGGCCCGGATTGCGCAAATCGGCGTCGATCAAAAGGGTCTTCGAACCGTTGGCGGCAAGCAATCCGGCCAGATTGGCGGCAACCGTCGACTTGCCCTCGCCGGGCAGGACCGAGATCACGCCGATGACCCGGCTGCCTTGCCCTTCCATGACGACGTCGAAGGCTATCTTGGCGTTGCGCAGTGTTTCGGAGAACATCGATGCCGGCGCGTCGACGCTGACCCGCATGCGCGCCCGCTTTTCGGCCGCCGACAAGGTGTTGGTGCTCTTAGCATCCGCGGGCCCGTCGTCAGCATCCTTGCTCAGCCTGCCGCCGATCGTCGGCAGATAGCCGAGGAATTTGAGGCCGACGCGATCGCGAACGTCCTCACCGGTCCTGAAGAACCGCTCGTTGAACTCGTTCAGGCCGCCAAAGCCGGCGCCGAGCAGCACGCCAAGCACCAGCGCAAGTGCCAGCACCCTGGAGCTGCGCGGGCTCGAGGCCGAAAGCGGTGCTGATGCATCCGAAATGATGCGGACCTTGCCGACCGGGAAGGACTGCTGCTGCGAGGCTTCCTCATAGCGTCCGAGGAAAGTCTGGTAGAGCGTGGTCAGCGCCTGCGCCTGCTGCTCGAGCTCGCGCAGCTTGACCTGCGACTGGTTGTCGACGGAGCTCTTGCCGGCCGCGTCGGCGATCTTCTGCCTCAGCGATGTCTCGCGCGACAAAGCGACTTCATATTCGTTGCGGTAGCTTTCGGTCAGCTGCTTCAACTCGCCGAAAATCTGGGTCGACAGATCGGCCTTCTCCTTGGCCAGCGCCACCGCTTGCGGATGCTCGGCGCCGAAATTGGCCGTCACATCCTGCAGCCGCTTGGTAACTGTGAGATAGCGGGTCTTGAGGGTTGCGATGACGGAACTCGCCGGCTGGTCGCTCGATATTGCGGAATCATTGAAGGCGTTGTCGGAACCGCTTTCGACGATGGTCTTGTACTGCTGATAGCGGGCGCTGGCGCGCGCCGTATCGGCCTGTGCGACGATCAGCTGGGCGGTAAGGTCGGCGATCTGCTTGTCGCTGATCAGCTGGCCGTCGCTGTTGGCGGCCAGTCCATGTTCAGAGCGGAATTTTTCGGCCGCCAGAGCGGCCGCCTGCGAGTTCTGGCGAAGCTCGGTCAGCCGGCCTTGCAGCCAGACCGCCGCGCGTTCGGTGGCGTCGAAGCTGGCGTTGAGCTGGTCGGCGAGATAGGCGTCCGCATAGGCCTTGGTGATGGCGGTGGCGAGCGCCGGATTCGACGACTGGTAACCGATGGCTATCACATAGCTGCGGCCGGTGCGCTGTGCCAGCACCTCGCTCTGCAGCTTCAGCACCGCATAGTCATGGCGCGCCGTCAGCATCATCGCCTGGCGTGTCGCTTCATCGACATTTTCCATGCCGGGAATCTGGTCGGCGGAACTCGAGCGGAAATAGCCGACCACGCCGCGCACGAAGCCGATGCCCTTGGCAAGGGCCGATTGCGGCGGGTTCATGAACTCTGCGTTCTGGTCAAGCTTCAGCTTGTCGACCACCACTGAGGCCAGACGCGCCGAGTTGATGATTTCGATCTGGCTGAGAAGGGCGGCGTCAGTCTGCATGGTGACGGATGCAGCCGAGATATCGTCGACGACCTTGTTGAGGCCTTCGTCGATCAGCACGCTGGCAACCGACGTATATTGCTTGGGCGTGGTCTGCAGATAGAGCACGCCCATGAACAGGCCGATGATGGCGCAGACCGCCACCACCTTGACCTGGCGCGCCGCCATGCCAAGCAGGCGCTCGACGTCGATGAAGTCTTCACCCTTTTCCTGATCGGTGTTGGGCAACGGCATCCTCTTGTCGAGAGGAAAGCTGGCATAATTCATCTTCGGTCCAATTCTAGGTTACAGGCTCCGGAGCGAGACGGGGTCAGGGCCCATCTCTTCCGAAGCTGCGGAGATCGGGGGCAAAGCGGGCAACGCAAACTTCATGCCATCTGGCGTGAAGCCTGAGCGGCCAAGCGCGCAGGCATGGGCTGCGCCATCGTCCAAACGCATATGCCCTCGAAAGATGGGCATTATGCGGCCACTTCCTGACGCTCGTGCGACCGCACGAACGCCTGCAGCATTTCCAGCACAGGCCCCTTCATGTCGTCGCGCGCCAGCGCGAAGGCGATGGTGGCCTCGATGAAGCCTTCCTTGGAGCCGCAGTCGAACATGCGGCCGTTGAAAGGCTGGGCATAGAACGACTGGCTTTTCGCCAGGCGGACCATGGCGTCGGTAAGCTGGATTTCGTTGCCTGCGCCGCGCTGCTGGTTGCCGAGCAGCGAGAAGATTTCGGGCTGCAGGATGTAGCGGCCGTTGATGTAATAGTTCGACGGCGCGTTGGCCGGCGCCGGCTTTTCCACCATCGCCGTCACCTCGAAGCCGTTGCCGACCTCAGCACCCCGGCCGACGATACCGTATTTACTGGTCTCAGACGGCTCGCAGCGCTCGACGGCGATGACGTTGCCGCCGGTCTGCCGGTAGAGATCCATGGTTTCGGCGAGGCAGCCGCGGCCGCCGAACGACACCATGTCGGGCAGCAGCAGGGCAAACGGCTCGTCGCCGATGACTTCGCGCGCGCACCACACGGCATGGCCGAGGCCGTGCGGTGACTGCTGGCGGATGAAGCTGGTGGCGCCGGCCACAGGCAGCATGCTTTCGAGCGCCTCGAGCTGGGTCTTCTTGCCGGTCTGCTCAAGCGTTCCGATCAGTTCAGGATGCAGGTCGAAATAGTCCTCGATGACAGCCTTGTTGCGGCCGGTGACGAACACGATGTGCTCGATGCCGGCTTCGAAGGCCTCGTCCACCGCATATTGGACGACAGGCCGGTCGACCACGGGCAGCATTTCCTTGGGCATCGATTTGGTCGCCGGCAGGAACCGTGTTCCAAGCCCCGCCACCGGGATGACTGCCTTCCTAACTTTCTGCATCTGGTATTCCTTCTGAGAGAAAAGATTTCTATCTATCGCCGGCTATAAAAACGCCCTGGCATGCTTCATCTCCCCGTCCCCACGGCAAACTGTGCCGCAACCCTTCTGAGCCGGACGGCAATCGGCATCGACATATGCCCGACAGCCGCCGGGTCACTTAGCGCGGTGCGTATCGCCTTCAACGGCGAACGCGCCTTTATGTGCTGGACCAGCGACAGGAACGATGCCGCCTTGCGCAGGCTGCGAGCGCGCCTGGCGAAGGCGGCCGCGGCAGCCGCGTCCATCGAATTCGTCTCGGCGAAGACCGCATCGGCCTTGCGCATCGCCTCGACATGGCGAAGCTCGAGCACACGCGAGATCGAGCCTGTACGGATGTGATAGATATAGCCGGTCGTCGGCTCGACCACGCATTTGCCGCCCTTGGCCAGCGCGTTGGCGAGCAGAATGTAATCCTCGCCGATGCTCAGATTTTCATCATAGCGGAGCCCGTTTTCGGTCAGGAAGCGGCGCTGGAAGATCGGCTTGAGATAGCCAAGATTGAACGTGGATTCGAAGATGATGTTGCCGGCGATGTAGTCGGCGAGCGTGATTTCACGCAGGCCTTCCAGATATTCGGCAGGGAACATCGTCGCTTCCGCAACGCCGTCCTCGCGCACCACCTGGAGGTTGTCGACGGCGATCACTGCACCTGCTTTCTCGGCACGCGCAATCATCGCGGCGAGCCGGCCGGGAAGGACCGCATCGTCGGAATCGAGCACAGCGACCCAGCGGCCGGAAGCCAGATCGAGCCCGGCATTCCTGGCGCCGCCCGGTCCGCGGTTTGTGGGCAGTGCGACGACGCGGACGAGGTCCTGCGGGTAGGCTCGTGCGACGTCGAGCGTGTTGTCGCGCGACTGGTCGTCGACGACGATGATCTCGACGCTCACATCGCGCTGGGCGATGGCGCTTGCGATGGCCCGGTCGAGCGTGGCCGCCGCATTGTAGGCGGCGATGACAAAGGAGACGTCAGGCAGCACGCTTGCCTCCTTGCTGTGGTGAAGGCAGGCCGTACTGGCGGATCTCGCTGATGCCGACCAGGCCGCTGACGACACCAACATGCATGATGCCGCGCAGCACGCTGCGGTTGCGGCGGACCGGGCTGATCGCCGTCAGTGCCGCCATGCCGAAGCAGTAGGCAGCCTTGGCCGAGGCAAGGCCGACATCCTTCGCACGCCCGACAACACCGACATTTTGGCCGATGAGGTGGCCATGCGTCTGGCCGAACCGGAAGCGGCGACGGCGCAGCCAGTCGAACGCGGCTCGCGAACGCGGGACCACTTCCTCGACCCAGGCATCCGGTGCGAAAGCGATGCGGCCGCCGGCTTTGACCATCGACGCGAAGAACTCGGTGTCCTCGCCGCCGCTTTGGCCGCGCGCAAGGCTGAAACGCCGGTCACGCAGGCTGTCGGCGCTCATCCTCAAAAGGACGTTGCAAGTGTAGCCGGTGCGGATTTCGCCCCGCACCCAAACCGGCAAGGTCGAATGGAAATCGCCCTTGCGCATCCAGTCCGGCGCATCCGGCTGGTAGAGCGCCCGCACCGGACCGAGCACGGCCTCGGCGCCGCTTGTCTCCGCTGCAGCAATCAGTTCGGCCAGCCATTGCGGGGAGGCTGTCTCATCGTCGTCGATGAAGGCGGCAAAATCCGCCGTGCTGGCGTCAAGGCAGGCATTGCGGGCCACCGAGATGTTGCGCGCCGGTGCGTGCCGATAGCGAACCAGCAGCTTCAATTCCCGCGCCAGTTCGGTCACCAGCGCCTCGGCGGTCGGCTCGTCGTCATTGTCGGCGACGATGACGCCGATGCCGAAGCCGGCGGGCATGGCAAGAGCCGCGAGCGAGCGCAGCGTGTCGGCCAGTTCCGGCCGTCGGAATGTGCAGACGCAAATGTCGATGCGGCGATCCCTGGAGGCCATGCTCATCAGGCCACCTTGCGCTGCGATCGCGCGCCCAGCAGTTGCAGCCAGAAGCCGACTGACCAGGCGAAATGCATGACCATCGCCGAAATGCCGGCCAGCACATTGTTTGGATTGCGCTGGGCAATCGCGGTCCACACGCCATAACCCAGACAGACCGAGGCCCAGACCAGCAGTGGCACCGCCGCCAGCCAGTGGATGAAGGAAAAGGCCGAGAGAAGAACGACCGGCGCCACCAGCAGCGGGATCATCTGCCGGACTTTCGGGATCATGCGGTGCTTGAGCACATTTTTGGCGCGGCCGCGGCCATAGCCGAGATACTGGAAATAGAGGCCTTTCAGCGAGGAGCGCGGATAGTACACCATCTGCGTCTTGCCGCTCATCCAGATGCGGTAACCCGCCTGGCGCAGCCGGTAGTCGAGTTCGGCATCTTCATTGTGACTGAAGGTCTCGTCATAGCCGCCGACAGCGGTGAAGGCCGAAATCCGGATCAGCGCGTGATGACCATGGTCGACCCATTCGCCGGCGGACAGGTGCCTGTGCTTGGAGCCACCGGTGCCAAGCTTGGAATTCTGCGCCGCCGCCACCGCTTTCTGCACCGCGCCGCTGCCGCTGGTCAGCATCGAGACGACGACCGAATCGGCTGATGTGGCCAGCGCCTCCTCGACCAGCCGGTCGCAATAATCGGCGGGATAGCCGCCATGGGCGTCGATGCGGATGAGATATTCGGCGCCGGCGCCGAAGCTGGCGACGGCGAGGTTAATCGCCGCGCTCTGGATGCGCTTGGGGTTGTGCAGAAGAACGACCTGAGAATCCTTGGCCGCAAACGCCTCGACGATGGCCAAAGTGCCGTCCGTGCTGCCGCCATCGGCAACGACGATGCGGGCGCCGAGCCTTGCAGCGGCTGGCTCCAACTGCTCAAGCAATGCACCGATATGCGCCGCCTCGTTGAGGCACGGGATAATGATCAGGCCTGGCGGCAGCGCTCCGGTTTGCGTCATCGGCGCCTTTCCATGCTCTGCATTTTTGTCATTGCCAGCCATCTCTAGGCCAGCGCCTCGGTGACGAAGGAGCCGGGTGAAACCGCCAGACCGCGCAGCCGGTCGACAAAGGCGCAGCAGTCGCTGCGGTCGTAGCTCCAGGTTCGTGGATTGCGGGCCAGCACGCGCGCCTTGGCTTTGCCGAAACGCTCCTGGTCCATGCGGCCAAGCGCGGTTTCCAGCGTCTCGGGCGTGGCGTCGGAGAGCAGGACGCCGATGTCCTGCTGGTAGAGGAAGCGCCCGGTCTCGGTATTGCCCATCGAGATCGGCACGGCACCGAAGCGGCAACCCTCATAAAGACGGTTGGGCAGCAGCCATTCCGAATTCTGCCCTTCCTCGAAGAAGTCGATGGCCCAGGAGAAATGCACTTCGCCGTAGATCGCCGGCATGTCCTCCGGGTTGCGGTAGGGGCCACGGAAGGAAAGATAGGGCTCGGCTTCGACAAAAGCGTGGAAATCGGGGAATTCAGAGAGTGCCGGACGGCCCCGCAGGACGACCTCGAAGCGCCCGCTCTGACGGCGCGTGAAATCGGCCAGCAGCTCGAGCGAGCGGCGGCAGCGCAGCGCGCCGAACCAGCCGATGCGCCATGGGGGTGCGACGGGGTTTTCGGCTTTCAAGCCATGGTCCGTGGAGACCGGCGCGGTTTCGAAGTATTTGTTTTCGACCAATTCCACCGGGGCCGCGACTTGCCCGAACGGCTTGAAATAATTGGCGATGAAGGCCGGCGACGAGGTCACCAGAAGCTTCACGTCGCGGGCGAGATAGCGTTCGGCGGTGCGCAGCGCCTTGCCCAGCATGTCGTCGCGTAGCACCAGGCGGTGGATGTCGAGGCATTCGTAGACAATCGGCACGCCGCCGCGAAAGGCAGCCTTTGCACGCCTGGCCAGCGCCAGCATTTCCAGATTACGCGCGATGATGAGATCGGGCTTCGGCATGCCTGAAAGCTTCGCGCCGATCGACAGCGCCGCCTTGGCGACCGCCGCCAGGCGCTGGCCGAATCGGCCGTCACGCGTCGCACCGAGGTCGATCGGCTGTAGCCCTTCGACGTCGGGAACAGCATTTGTGGTCCGACGGAAGCCGGCCAATGTGACCCGCGCGCCGCCTGCCCTGAGCATTATGATCCGCCGGCGCACGGCCGGGTCGGAAACGTCGTGCACAAGGTACAAGACATGCAGCATGAAAACTCGACCGCTGTTGGCCCACCCACGAGAATGCTAGCCCAGCTTTTGCTGCATCGCAACATTTTTGGTGCGGCGTAGCAAAGATTGGCCACCTCTACCGCGCCGCACAAATATATCGACGGAAGTCGGTAGCGCGCAAAAAGTGGCTGCATAGGTGAGCCGCATAAATGGTACGGCATGCGGAGCCGGCAGTTTCGGGCAATTTTGCTCCGTGCGCGGCAAATTCGCGATCCCGATCACGCCGACCATCAAAACCCGATGCCTGTGATCGTGGTTAACCAACTGCTAATATTGTGTTGCACCGCAACAAAAAATGATGTTGAATTCACCCTAGGGAAGTTGGGCTTTGAATTGGCTAGGGGATCCGCGCTGCATTCTGGTGCAGTGCGGGATGATGAGTGCATGGCAGCTCAGCTGCACTTTTAGAATAGCTTGCGAAGACCCCTGATGCCAACTGTTTGAAGACGGGTGGGTGCTGTATGGGCAAGTCTCTTCGTATTGCCGTCTATGACGACAAGTATCCGACCAGTTTCGCTACGCCGCGAGCGTCCCGACATACGATCCTGCGACAGCGATTTCTGCCGTTCAACCTGGTCTCGTCGAAGCTGGAAGGTGTGACGCTGATCGAACCTGCTCTGTCCGTTGACTTGGTGCATGCGTTCAACCGGATACCTGTCAATTCCTCGAAGTACATCATGTCATTCGAATCCCATTTGCCGCGGCAGTTCGCGCTTCGCAAACGCGGGCTTATGGCGCGTTACCTGGTCTCGCGGATCACGAACCCCGGCTGCCGCCGCATTATCGCCTTATCGCATTTCGCCCGCAGATGTTTTCTGGCCCAGCATGCCGGAAATCCGCAGCTAGACCTCCTGACGGCAAAGCTGATGGTTCGTCACCCGAACATCGTCGTGCCCGCGGTTGAGGATGCGATGTCCCAAGACACTGCAGCGGAGCTGGTACTGACATTCGTCGGTGCCCATTTCGGCCGGAAGGGCGGATGTGTTGCGGTCAAAATCGCGGAAAAGGCGTTGGAGCAGAATTTGCCAATCCGGGTGAACATCGTTTCCAGTCTCCAGGTTGGCGGCCCCATATGGACAGACCCGACAGTTCCAGGGTTCTTCGACCCCTATCTCAAGCTGCTCGGACTGAAGAATGTGCAACATCACGGGGTGCTGCCAAACCAGGCAGTGCGAAAATTGCTGCGCAATTCGCATTTCGGCATCCTCGCCACGTTCGGCGATACGTTTGGGTACTCGGCACTGGAATCGATGTCCGAGCACACTCCGGTTCTTGGGACGGGGGTCTGCGCTCTGCCGGAATTCCTCGAGGACGGCGTCAACGGGATTTCATTGCCAGTGAAGCTGAACAAGGTCGGTGATTGGTGGAACCCGGGATACGACTTCCGCGGCGACGCGAATTTTGCCCAATACTTCCGCGATGAAGTCGAGCGCCTTGCCTGCCTGGCCATTGACCGGTTGAAGACCTATATCGGCCACCCCGAACTGATGGCCCCGCTGCGGCGCCAAGCCCGCAGGACGGCGGAAGCCATGTTTGCGGCCGAACTCGCAGGCGCATTTCTCGATGCGCTTTACGATCGTGTTGCGCTGGAGCGCGCGACGGATCCGGCGCAACTCGATCCGGCTCTTGACGTTTCCTCTCCCCAATCCTTGCCGGCTGAATCCTTGCTATCCGTATCATCGCCGTTTGTGCCGAATCAAAATACACCGGAGCAATCCCACCGCATCCCGAACGCCTCCGCGGCTTGAGCACCCGGGCACCGCTCCGAAAGCAGCGACCGCGGTTCCTTTGCTGTTGCGCATTGGCCCGCCGATCGGAAGGGCGCGGTTTATTCCCGGACGGTGCGCAAAGGAGAGCGCATTTGCTGCTTCGCAACATTTTTGGTGCAGTGCGGCGAAAAATTGCCATATCCTTGGTGCACGGCTCAACCATCAAAGGTGGCGCGTAAGCTGCTAAACGTCGAAGGAGCCGCATCAAACGGCCCGCTTGAAGTCATCGCCGAAAGGTAAAAGGCGCCAACGGAGGCCATGCATGAATTGCACGCGCAGAAAACTTCTGGTGCTTCTGGCTGCCTCCACGGCAGTGCAATCGGTTGCTGGACTGGCGCTGGCGGAAAGCGTCGTGGCAGGAGCCGGGGACGCTGCCCTCGACAAGCTTCCCGACTGGTCGGCGGTCAAGCTCCAGCTCTGGAAATACACCAATCCCTTCGTGCCGTCGCAATGGAGCGAGCCCAAGCTCGGAGGCTATGACTGGAAGGCCGCGAACGTCAAAATCGTCGATGGCGCACTCCAGCTTAGTGTCAGCGAGAAAGCGTCGGCGCAGCTGATATCCGGCGGCAAATCCGATTTTTCATCGGCAAAGTGGGAAGTGGACGTCACGCTCCCAACGATGAAGCCTGGGTTGATCGCAGCGCCGCTTTGGACATTCAACGACAAAGCCCACGAGGAAATCGACTTTGAGATCGTCGGCACGAAAGGGTTGCAGCTCACCGTCTGGGCGGACGTCGACAACCAGCACAAGAGCGTTTGGGTAAAATGGATCCTGCTTGGGGATTTGTCGGGCAAGCGATACCGCCTTGGCATAGAGTATGAGGCCGGAAAACGCGTTACTTTCTTCATCGACGGGAAGGAAGCTGCTGTGGTTACGCCGGCTGATACCACTGGCGGCGCCTTTCCGAACCAGCCCATGAAGCCATATTTCGACCTTTGGGTTGCGGCAGGCGCTGTCATGGACACTCGCTGGGCCGGCAAATGGGAGCCAATGGCTGCTTCGGACAGATTGGTCATGACACTGCACGGTTACAGGCGAAGCGATATCGGCCCGTGAAGGCAAAAAAAACGGCAGCGAAAGCTGCTGATGTCCCGTGTCGAGCAGATGGTTGGGTCGTGCTAGTGCGACTTGATGCTGCATCGCAACATTTTTGGTGCGGCGTAGCAGTAAGTGCACGTTTTTTGTTGCAGTGCAAAATTGATGCGCTAATCTCCGCCTTGCTTGAGTGCCGCTCGGGCCGTGCGTTGGCCACCAGCCCGGTGCAACGCCCTAAATCGTGACGCGGACCGCATCGGGATTGTCCTGGCGTGCAGCATTTTCGGTCACTACGCCCGTCTTGAGCACCGCTGGCCTGGCCGCGGATCTGCTGACGAAATGAGGTAAATCCATGAAGATCGTCGTCGAAAACACAGTCTGCCTGAACACCGGGGATGCGGCGATTCTGCTGGCGATCCGCCACATTCTCAAGACGATCGTGCCGGGAAACGTGCGGTTCGCCGTGTTCGACAGCCAGCCCGAGGTGGCGGAAAGACTCTATCCGAAGAAGGATTATCCGGACCTCGAATTTCACAAGCTGCTGTCGGAATCGCTGTTCCGATACAAGAACGGCAGCGGGCTGAAGGACCGGTTCAAGCCGATCTACAATCGGCTCGTTCTCCAGGCCCTGCGCTGGTTTGGCAGCAGCGCGCTTGGCACCTTTTTCAGCCAGGGTGACCGGCGGGGTCTCGATATCTACGCCGACGCGGACATGGTGGTCACCACGGGGGGAACCTATCTCGTCGAGAACTACAATCTCGAGCGACGCCTCAATCAGTTCCGGCTCGACGCCATATTTGGCAAGGATCCGGTCTTCTTCACGCAATCCCTCGGCCCGTTCAACAAAAGTTACAACCGCCAGGAGCTTGGCCCGATCTTTGACCGCAGCCCGCTCATCCTGTTGCGCGATGAACGGTCGCGGACCCATATCCAGGATCTGGTGAAGGATCTCGGCAAGTGCCACGTGGTGGCCGATGCCGTGTTCGCCCTGGCCGATACCGACAGGATCGGCAAGTCACTCGCTTCCAGCCAGCCGCCGGCGCCGACGGGCCGCGTTGCCATTTCGGTGCGCCACTGGAACTACGTCAGCGATGGTGAGGGCGGCATGCGCCGCTATCTCGATTCGATCCGCGAGATCGCCACAATTCTTGTCAGGGACCTTGGCAAGGAGGTGACCTTCGTCTCCACGTGTCAGGGCGTGCCGGAATATGCCCATAACGATTCCAAGACCGCGCGGGCGATCGTCGCCGAGCTCGATCCGGAGATCGCCAAGCGTGTGACCGTAGACGCTTCGTTCCACACGCCGGATCAGTTGATGGCGCTGGTGAAGGGCTTCGACTTCGTCGTCGCGACGCGCATGCACATGATGATCATGTCGCTTTGCGTCGGCACGCCTGTGCTGCCAATCGCCTATGAGTTCAAGACCAAGGAAGTTGCCAAGCGAATCGGTGTCGACGATGTGCTGCTCGACATCGACACCGTGACGCCCGAAGAGGCGCGCGAAAAGCTCGGCCGGTTTGCGGGAAATCTCGACCGCTATCGCAAGACAAGCCTTCAGGCCGTGCTTGAAGAACACGCTTCGGCAATGTCGGCCACAAACTTGCTGGCGCCGCTGATCGGCGGCCGCTCAGCGGATGTTGCGAGCGGCGTTGGACAGGGTGGTGAACAAAGCGCGTCGCGACTGCGGGACGGCAAGCATGAAAACAAGGCCGATGCCGTAGTTGAGGGCAAGCGCCAAAAAGACCGCGAGCAGGTCTGACTGGCCCGTTAAGGACGCCGGCAACCACAGGTACAAGAACCAGGCAAGCAGGGACGAGGCGATGAAAAGCCCCTGCATAAGCAGGAAGTCGGCGGCGGTGACCGGACCGACGCGATGGACCAGTACCGCGAGCACGGGAACGCGCAGCACGTAACCGCTGATGGCATAGGCCGCGGCAACGCCGACGGCGCCCCAGTGCAGGCCGACGATGAAGGCGGCGACGGTCGTCAGCGACGAATAGATGCCCCAGTGGAACATGGTCTTCGTCTTGCCCTGACAGATGAATATCCATCCCGTCGTGCTTGAAACGGACTGGACCAGGCTGGCGATGCCCAGCCAGGCAAAGATCGGTGCGACCGGCGCCCAGCCCGGGCCGAAGAGAAGTCCGACGATCTGATTGGAGGTCAGCGTCAGCGCCGCGATGCCCGGCATGGTAACGGCCGCCAGCATCCAGTTGGTGCGCACATAGATATCGCGAAAGCGGGCCTTGTCATCGTGGATGCGGCTGAGCAGCGGCACCATCACTCGCGTTAGCGGCTGGTTGATGTTCTGCAGCGGGAACAGCAGGAGCTTGTAGGCACGGTCGTAATAGCCGAGCTCGATCGCACCGGAATATTTTCCGATGAGAATGTTGTCGAGATTGCGCGAGAAGAAGTTGGCGAGGTTGAAGCCGGTCAGGTTGGCGCCGAACGACAATATGTCGGCGTCGACTTTCAGGTCCGGACGCAACGGCGTCCATCGCGCTACCCGCCAGGCGGCGGCCAGGGCGACAATCGCCGAAACCGCCGGGCCGATGACCAGCGACCAGTAGCCCAGCCCCGCATAGGCCGCCATTGCGGCGGCCAGAAGTCCGGCGGCGGCGCTTATCACGTCGTTCAGTGCGAGCTGGCCGAACTGCAGGTGGCGATTCATCAACGCCAGCGGCACCGCGGCCAGACTGCCGAGAAGGAGCGGAAGGGCGGAGCCAAGGGTGATGCCGGACATGCGTTGATCGCCGTAGAACGCGGCGATGGCAGGCGCCAGGCCGGCCACCACCACGGCACTGCCCAGCCCGACGAGCGCGCTGATCCAGAACACCTGGTTGAGCTGCTGGTTGCTGATGTCCTTGCGCTGAACCACAGCCTGCTGCAGGCCCAGATTCTGAAGCAGTCCGACAAAGGCCACGACCGGCCCGACGGAAGCCACCAGACCGAAATCCTCGGGAACGAGCAGACGGGCGAGCACGATGACGGAGAGAAACTGGATCGCCATCTTGAAGCCCTGGGCGCCGATGGTAACCAGCCCGCCGCGCAGGGCGACACGACCGAACTGGGGGGGCGGATTGGCGTTCATGCAAGCGACCTCGTTTCGCCAAGCTGCTTGGCGATCTGTGCGAAACGTTCGTTCAGCACATCTGCGTTGAACTCCGCCTCGATCTTCCTGCGCGCAGCGAGAGCGATCTCTTCACATGGCTTCGGATTCTCTGCGATCCAGGCAAGTTTGCCGGTCAGCGCCGCAACGTCCCGCTCAGGCACGAGAAAACCCGTCTTGTGATCATCGATCAGTTCGGGAATCCCGGAATGATATGTGCTGACCACTGTCAGGCCGGCGGCCATCGCTTCCATCAGCGAAACCGGAATGCCTTCCAAATCGCCATCGCGCGCGCCGACGCTGGGCAGCAGGAACACATGCGCGTCGCGCAGGCGCTGCTTGACTTCGCTGTGCGGCCGAGACCCAAGAAAACGCACCCTGTCGGCGATGCCGAGATTTGCGGCGATCGCCTTCAGCTCCTCAAGAAGTTCTCCGCCGCCGATCACCGAATAGACCCAGTCGCGCCGCGGCAGGCCGGCAAGCGCGCGAAGCGCATATTCGATGCCCTTCTTTTCGGTCAGGCGGCAGACCGAGATGAAAGAGAGCGTGGCCTGCTCCCACGAGCGCCACTGGTAGTCGATCTCATTTGGCCGCACCCCCATATGGTGGACCACAACCTGCTCCGGCAATGCGCCGACCTCGATCAAGGCATTGCGGAAAAAGCCGTTTACCGGCAGTTGAAGAGCGCCCTTTTCGAACACGATTTTGTAGCGCGCCAGTGTTTTGTCATGCAGCGGCTCGCCGACATCGCGACCGTGAAATATCGTCACCAGGGGAGCGGAAATCCTGCCACGCTTGATGGCGCGCGCCACGCGCATGCCGTTGTTGCCGAAATGGGCGACGATGACGTCGGCGCCCTGCAATTTTCGCGCATGAGCAATGTCGATGGCCGTCGAGAGCTTGTCCCAGAACCTGCCGGTCCACTTCCTGAGCAACGGGCGATAGCGACCCAGACCGCCCCACCAGCATACGACCTTTCCAGGCAACGCCTGCCAGCGCGAATCATCGATATTGTTGTCCCTGCCGAAGGACGTCTCGTTGCAGACGACGCCGACTTCCATGCCGCGCTCAAGGCATCCGGCTATCTGGTCGAGAACAAAGGTTTCGGACAATGAGGGAAACTTGTCGACTACGAAGCAAATCTTCATCGGCGGGATGCGCTCGTGCGGGGAGCCGGTGTGCCCTTGACAAAAGCGGGGCCGAAAACAGGGTGCCGGAGGCACAAGACATGCAGCATAGAACTCTACCGCTGTTGGCCCACCCGCAGGGACGTTAGTACAGGTCTTGCTGCACTGCAACATTTTTGGTGCAGCGTAGCAAGATTTCCCTCGACTTGGCGTGTCTGCCGATCGAACGCAGAGGAGCAGTGTCAGCCGGCAGATGAAGGATCCGCCAAGCCCTCGGAAACCCCGACATGCCTGGCAGTTTCACGCGCAGGGCTCGATGTGGCCAGTTGGGTAACGATCTGCGCAAAACGTTCGTTCAGAACATCTGCGTTGAAGTCCTCCTCGACCTTGCGGCGTGCGGCAAGCGCGATACGCTCGCATTCGGCCGGGTGCTCAGCGGCCCAGGCAAGCTTGCCGGCAAGCGCTGAAATGTCTCGCTCGGGCGCAAGCAACCCTGTCTCAAGATTCTCGATCAGCTCGGGGATGCCCGAATGATACGTGCTCACCGCAATCAACCCGGCGGCCATGGCTTCCATGAGCGCGACCGGGATGCCTTCCATGTCGCCGTCGCTGGCGGTGATACTTGGCAGCAGGAAGAGATGCGCCTTGCGAAGCCGCTGTTTCACTTCCGCGTGAGGGAGACTGCCGAGGAATGTTACGCGCCCGCTCAAGCCCAGTTCCAGCGCCAGCTTCTCCAGATCCATCCGCAGCGGGCCATCCCCGATAATGTCGTAGCGCCAGTCTATCTGCGGATGTGAGTCCTTCAGGGAGGCCAGGGCGCGCAAGGCGAACTCGACGCCTTTCTTTTCCACCAGCCGGCAAACCGTCGTCACGACCAGTTGGGTGCCTTCCCACGATTCCCAGCGATAACCGATTTCGCGGGTGTCAATTCCCATATGGTGGACCGTCGTGCTCGCCTGGGACAGGCCGGCTTCCAGCAGCATCGTGCGGAAGTAATCGTTGACCGTCAGGTTCAAGGTCCCGTGCTTGATCAGCCCGGCATATTGTCTCGCAAGCACAGCCTGGCGCGCCGGGATCGCAACATCAGCGCCGTGAAAGATGGTTATCACCGGTGGCTTGAGAACCTTCCATTTCTTCAGCGCGGCTGCTCTCTCGCCGTTCTGTCCAAAGTGAGCGACAATCACGTCACAGCGGTTCAGGCGCCGGGCAAAGACGGTGTCGAGAACGGTTGAGGCCTTGTATCGCAGGCGCGGCGACAGCCGCCGTACAAGTTCGCTGAGTCCACCCGCCCATCGCCACCAATGTCGGGTTCTGGCGAGCAGCGTCGCCATTGGCTCCGTTTGCCGGTCGATTCGGTGGTCACCTTTGGTCCGGTCGCATACGACCTCCACGTCGAAGCCCCGCGCCAGCAGCCCGGCCATCTGGTCCACGACGAAAGTTTCCGAAAGGAGGGGGAATTCGCCGACGACAAAGCCCACGCGCATGAACCGCCCATAAGGTTGGGGCTTGCCCGGACCCCCAAGCGGCCCACCTTGCACAAGCCCTAATGTAGACAGGCAGAATACACGATGATTGCTGCAGTGCCACAAAATATTGCACTGCAGCAATAAAAATTGATCCGGATGGGCAGCCGGCTCACGGGAACTTTGCGCAACTGCCGTCGCCCGGCGCCGCAGCGTGTCAGCTGAATTCCAACGCGACGCGGTTAGGCTGCGCGCTCCAGGCCGATACGCCTTGCGCTGTCGAGAACGCCCATGAACGTCGCGAACTGGCTGTCGGGGTTCATTTGCGGGCGCTCCGAAAACTGGCGTGCTGCTGCGGACAGCCGCTTGTACTCGGCCTCGTCGTTCCACAGCCGTCTGACCGCTGCAACCCAGTCGGCGAGCGGCGCGTCGTAGTCCAGCACCACGCCGCCGGAGCCGATCGCTTCCGGCAGGCCGCCACGCCGCGAGCCGACAACCGGAATGCCGCTGCAATGCGCTTCCGAGGCCACCCTGCCCCAGGCCTCTTCCCATTTGCTGGGCGCAAGCAGGATTTTCGTGCGGCCGTAGACCGTCTTCATGTCGCTGGTGCGGCCTTCCAGCTTGACGTTTTGGAGGGGAGAGATTGTTGCTTCAATCCGGGCCCGATGATCGTCGTCGAGCTTCCAGCTTTCGACGAACAGGAACGGGATCTCGGGACAGGCCGCGGCAATGCGCACCGCAAGATCGAACCCTTTTTCCTCGTAGGGATTGATGAGGGTGATAAATTCACCCGTCGTCGGTGTGCTGTAGAACGCGGGATTGATGGTCGGCGGGATAACCGTCGAATCGATATCGAATTTTGCCTTGTAGGCGCGCGCGGTGAACTCGGAATTGGCGATATACACCGCCGAATGGAGTTCACGCAGATCGCCGGCCAATTCGTCGAATTCGACATTCCTCAGATAGACGGCCAGCGGCACACCAAGCGTCTGCAGTTCTCTGCCGATCGGCACCGAATTGTGGCACTGCACGACCGCGACGTCCGGCCTCAACTTTTCGACGGCGAAGCCGGCCGCTTCCCAGGGAAACCACGCCCGCACCACTGGATAGCCCGGGAAATTGTCGATGACCGCGCGCTGACGAAGGAGCTTCATCTTGGCGCGCGCCATGAAGCCGAACATGCCGTCGCCGAACAGCGCTGCCAGAACGGATGCCTCGTGACCGTTCTCGCGCAATTGCTCGACCAGGTGGTGAGTGCTCGACTGGACGCCACCGCTGAATTGCGGCGTGTAGCCGGTGCCGCCTGCAAACAGAACTTTCATGAACCTGGCTCCTCGTTGTGGCCCTGCCCTATGCCGCCATCCTGCCGATCGAGAAATACTCAATGCCGTGGCGGGCAATGACCTTGGGATCGTAGAGGTTGCGGCCGTCGAAGATGACCGGCGTGGTCAGCGCATCCTTCACCGCGTCGAAGGACGGGGCGCGGAAACTCTTCCACTCGGTGGCGATCAGCAACGCGTCGGCGCCGCGCAGTGCTGCCTCCTTGGTGCCGCACAGAAGCAGATCGTCGCGCAGGCCGTAGATGGCCTGGCATTCCTGCATCGCTTCGGGGTCATAAGCCTGCACATTGGCGCCGGCCTTCCACAGCGCTTCCATCAGGACACGCGCCGGCGCCTCGCGCATGTCGTCAGTGTTGGGCTTGAAGGCAAGGCCCCAGAGCGCGAAGGTCTTGCCCTTGAGATTGCCCTTGAAATAGCGGTGCACCTTGTCGAACAGCACCGACTTCTGCTCGTTGTTGCGCTCCTCGACGGCGCGCAGCAGCTTGGCGTCGAACTTGACGCCTTCGGCGGTCTTGATCAAAGCGCGCACGTCCTTGGGGAAGCACGAGCCGCCATAGCCGAGGCCGGGATAGATGAAGTGGTAGCCGATGCGCGGATCCGAGCCGATGCCCTTGCGCACCTCCTCGATGTCGGCGCCGAGCTGCTCGGCCAGATTGGCCATCTCGTTCATGAAGGAGATCTTGGTCGCCAGCATGCAATTGGCGGCGTACTTCGTGAATTCGGCGCTGCGCACGTCCATCACGATCATCTTCTCGTGGTTGCGGTTGAACGGCGCGTAGAGCTCGCGCATCACCGCCTCGGTGCCCTCGCTGTTGGTGCCGACAATGATGCGGTCGGGCTTCATGCAGTCGGCAACGGCGGAGCCTTCCTTGAGGAATTCCGGATTGGAGGCGACGTCGAAAGCCAGATCCTGGCGGCCGCGCGCCTTCAGCGTCTCTGCGATCTTGGCCTTGACCTTTTCGCAGGTGCCGACCGGCACGGTCGACTTGCCGACGACGATCTTGGGCCTGTCCATCTCGCGGCCGATGGTCTCGGCTACCGCCAGTACATATTTGAGGTCGGCCGAGCCGTCCTCTCCGGGCGGCGTGCCGACCGCGATCATCTGGATCTCGCCATGCTTGACGGCCGCGGCGGCATCGGTGGTGAACTTGATGCGGCCGGCCGCATGGTTCTCCTTGACCAGGGCCTCCAGTCCCGGCTCGAAAATCGGCACGAAGCCCTGGTTGAGCCGTTCGACTTTCTTTTCGTCGACATCAACGCACACCACCTGGTGCCCGACTTCCGCCAGCACCGCGGCCTGCACGAGACCGACATAGCCAATTCCAAAGACCGTCAAATTCATTCGGGTTAATTCCTGTTCATGCCCTTTGGCCTGATATTGTCGGGCCGGTTCAGATCTACTTTATGCTGCTTACACTACATGCCAGCGATTCCGGAAACTGGCACGGCTGGCCGAGCGCGGTGAAGGCGACGCGTTGCACCTGCATCGACACCTGACGGCCGGGATCCGAAAACGCGCCCATCCAGTTCGTCAGTGTGTCGCTGCCCCAGAGGCTGAAGAATATCTTCTGCGAATGGGTCGGCAATTGCTCGGGATTGGTCACTTCCTGGACCAGCTTGCCGTTGACGTACCAGCGCAGCCGGTCCTTTTCCCAGATGAAGGCATAGTCGTTGAAGCCCTTGTCGGTACCGCCTTCGACTTCGGCCAGCTTCTCGTTCTTGGGCTTGCCGGCGATGTAGCTGTTGACCTGCACCTTGGAGGTGTCCTTGGTCAGGACCTCGAAGTCGATCTCATACCAGGGTTGTTTGTCGGCGGGGCCGATATAGGTGAAGAAAGCGGCGTTGAGGCCGGAACCGGTGTCGGTCTTCATCCGCGCCTCATAGGTTCCGTAGCCAAAGCGCTGCTTGGTCTGGATCTCGGCGCAGGCGAACTCGCGATCCTTCAATTTGCGCTTTTCGAAGCCGAGCGTCAGCATGTTGTCGGAAAGTTTGACCAGGCTTTTCGACCAGGTGCAGTTCTGATGCTTGCCGTTCGACCAGCCGTCGGAGACATACCAGCGCGAGCGATCGAAACTCTTGAAATCGTCGACGAAGGACGGTGCGCTTTGTATCTCCGGGGAGGCATCCTGGGCGCGGGAGGGCTGCGCAGCGCCGAAGAGCGCTGCGGCTGCCGCCAGCAGAAGCGCACCGACGGATAGAAGACGCACTTGCCGATTTGGCTGCGCCGAAATCATGGCACCGACCGCCACGATGGGGGTCGTCTTCGGATCTGCGTTCATATCAATTCACCTTTGTGCTGTTCCGCCCCAACCCAAAGTCACCGATTGGCCCGCATCATTAACGGGCTGGTCTCGATCCTCCGTCCCCTCGAACTTTCTCGTTTGTGCCTCGTATGACCGGCCCGTGCCGAAGCCGTCAGGCCCGGCTTGCGGATTTGATGAATTCGCCCTGCGAATCGGGACCCTGGCCATTTTCGTCGACGATCGCGTCGAGTGAATGACGCAGGTCCTTCATCCGGCTGGTCTGGCGCGCCAATTCGGCTATGCGCTGTTCGCAGTTCAGAATCGATTTCGTCAATTCGCCGACCTCAGACCGCTTGCTTGCCGACGTTGAACCGTTCTCCATCGACTCGACTAGGAAGGCCGCGTTGGTGGACTCCGACCGATAGCGATTCTCCAGCCCGGTTTTCTCGGCCGAGATCTCGGCCGTGATCTGATCCAGCAGCTTTGCCAGACGGTCGAAACGCGCCATATCGGTCTGCTTGTCCCGGGCCGGTTCCCTGGACCTGAAGCCGAAAATTGAAGCCATCCGGTTGGCCTTCCAAAATTGCTGCACCGCAACATACAGTGCCATCGTCGGGGCGCGTAGGCAACCTCCGAGTTTCAGAAAGGCAATTTTTCCACCTTCCGTGCCCGTTGCCGCCGACTGAACAGGCCTACTTGTCCAGGGACGTGCTGGTTCCCGCCATCAAATACCGCAAGGGCGGCACTGGCTGCTGTCTCGGTGATAAACCGACGTGACGAAACAACGCATCGAGCTTGTCCGCGGCAACGCCGCGAACGATGGGAATGAGGTTTGACTGGCTGGCCAGCGCATAGGCGGCGGCCGACGCCATGCCGCGCTCGGCCTTCACGTCGAGGAAATTGCGCAGCCGGTATTTGTCGCGCACATGCTGCTCGTGCTTGCGCAGCACGGCCTTCGAGCCTTCAGGCAGGCTGTCGATCTTGAGAAGCGCCAGGTCGGCATCGGCCAAGCGCTTCAGATCCTGCGTCTTGTGACGGCCGCTCAGCGAATCGGCGCGCACGATGGCGCCATAGCCGCACGACCGGATGACCTTGAATCGCGCGCCAAGCGCAAAGGCGCGGGCGTAGAGCTCATAGTCTTCGCCGAGCCGCAGGTTTTCGTCGTAACGCAGCCCATGCCTGTCGAGGAAAGCCCTTGATATGACCGGCTTGAGAAAGCCGAGTTCGCCGCGCTGCACGCGCCGCCTGGAGATATTGCCTTCGATGAACCGCTCGAAGTCGAGGAACTCCGGCTCGGCCGAAAAGGACGGGGCGACTATCTTCGAGACATCGGTCGCCGTATCGTCGCGGATCAGCATGATGTTGTCGGCGGCGAAATCCCAGTCGGTGCTGGCAAACAGCTGGCGAAACCGGCCCTCGAGGAAGAAATCATCGGCGTCGAGAATACTGATGAACGGCGATTTCGAGCCGGCAATGGCGGCATTGCGCGCACAGGACGGTCCGCGATTGACGTCGAGGCGGATGACCGACAGCCGGCCGGTGCCATCGTCGGCAGCAGTGGCGACTTTTGCGGTTTCGTCGGTGGAGGCATCGTCGACGACGACGACTTCCGCCACCTCCGGCTCGCGCAGCGCCGAGGCGATGGCTGCGGGAATGGTCCGGGCCGCGTTGCGGGCCGCAATGATCACGCAGACCCGGGATTCTGATACGGACATCGGGACGCCTTTCAATTCCATGGATGGTTGCCGACTTTGCCCTGCCCCTTGTCCCCCGCAGGGAACCCCAACCCATCCTCCCATGATCCGTCGCCACCCAACCGGGACAGAATCGTCGCTGCCTGCTGCCGTCCTGCGATAGCCATCATCACCGGCCTTCCGGCCGTTCGAAAATCCGCCGGCTGAGGTCGGCGGATGCGGCCCAGCCGGCCTCGCTCAGGTACCGGACCGGTTCGCGTCCGCACAGCTCCCATAAAACGGTGCGTCGCTGTGGCCATCTGAGCGACGACAGCCACGGCGCGATGACCATGTGGAACAGGTCTTCATTGCCGATGCGTGACAGGATCCGCGTCGCCCGATCCGACAGCAGCGTGCCGGAGCCGCCAAGCAGCACGTCGGCGGCGCGCAGGCCCAGGAGCAACGTGTCGGCCAGCCCCTGGTCGGCCGCGTGGTCGAGTACAGTCTGCTGCTCGGCCTCGCTCAAGCGGCTGGCGGCGGCTCTGATGTCGCAGACATAGCCCGCGCAGGGCTCGCGGTTGAACAGCGCCTTAGCGACGCTGATGCAGGACAACAGCAAGGTGTCGGAAGCCGAGATGAAAGGCACGCTGGAGCCGGCGATCGCAAGCGCGCGCTTGCGGCGCAGGAAGCCGTCCGTGTCGCGTGGGCTCGGCGACCCCGGCTGCTGCAGCCGGTAATGGAGATCGACGGTGGACGGTTTCTGGCCCTGACTGCGAACCATGTGCTGTTCGCCCAAAAACCGCACCCACCAGACGGAGCGGGACTTGCCGGCGACCTCGTAGCCGATCGAGCGCAGCGCATCGCGGGCTTTGAAGAAGCCGGCCGGCGATACCAATATGTCGACATCGCCGGACGGCTTCATGAAGTGGTCGCCGTAGAGCAGTTGCTGCTGGAACGGTCCCTTCAGAAAGACGAAATCGATCCTGCTGTCGCGCAGCGCCTTGTCGATGGCCATCGAATCCATGATGCCGGACGAGTTCATCGCAATCGTGCGCCGGCGATAGGTGTCGAGCCACTCGAGCAGCCCAGGCGGGGTCTCGCCCACGGGTGGGCGAGACAAGGCTTTCAAGACAAAGGTCGCGACTTTGTTCAGCCTGGCGATATCGCAAACATCGGCAACGGAGATGGCCGGTGCAGGCGCAGTGCTGGCGCTCGCTTCCGCGTTGAAGAACAGCCGCAGGCACGCCTGCACATAGGCCACTTCGTCGGCACAGCCGGCGGCGCGCAACCTTTCGAAGGTCCCTTCCTGCAAGGCCATATGCTGCAGCATCTCCGCAAAAAATTTTGTGAGGCGAGTTATATTGCAAGTGCGAAGCAAAGCATCGCCAAAATCATCTGCCGCGTCCAGTTTTTCCTTCAGTGCCAATTTCCCTGCAACCTGAGCGTTTGGCGACACAACTGCGCAAGCGGACGTGATCGTCGGCCGTATCCGGCCATGCTGCGGCACACCCCGCAACAATTTTGTCCGAATTCGGCCGAGCCCAAAAGACAGGCATCTTGGGCGAAAATTTTAATGCAATTAAATCAGATGCTTAATTAAGCGTCACGGATAGGTTGTTGAATCTACCCGGGATGCGCGGCTAGAATGCGGATGCAAGCGTTTTGATCACCCTTGGCGGCAGCCGCAACCGAGAATTGATTAACGGCGGGTAAATCAGGCTTGACTCATAAATGCTGCCATGCAGCTATTGCGGTGCAGCAATAGATCGCTGCCGGCAATCGACAGGCCGCTTCCAGTCCATAAGTGGAGAGTAAAATGGAACAGAATGTTGAAAAGCATGAGTACGAAACCCCAAGCCTGACGGTCCACGGCTCGATCGAGACCATCACGCAAGGCGGTAGCGGCACCACGGCACTCGACGCCTCGTTTCCGGCACATACGCCGATCGGCGAACTCACCTTCTCCTGAGACTCTTCTCGTTGGGGTGACAAAGTCCGGACTCTGAAACAGAGCGCATTAAGGGGAGTCGGGGCTCAGGTCCCGGCTCTCGCGTCTTGTCCGGAATTGCCGAAGCGTTGTTGTTGTAAGCATTGTGTCGTGTGAGCGAGGTTTAGGATGGACTGGAACCCCTCGGATCATGATCTGGTGAGCGCCAGCAAGGATGCCGTGGCCTGCGAATTCGGCAACGGCCTGGCGCTGCTCGATATGCGATCCAACATCTATTACAGCCTGAACAGCGTCGGGGCCTTTATCTGGGAGCTGATCCAGGAGCCGAAGCCGATAGCGGAAATCCGCAGCGCCGTGCTCGAGCGCTACAATGTCGAGCCCGAACGCTGCAAAGCCGATGTCGACGGATTGTTGAAAGGTCTGGCGGATGCCGGGCTTGCGAGGCTCCATAATGAGGAACTTGTCTAGGGTTCTCTCGCTGAGCGGGCCGGAGATGTCCTTTCTCGCCCACTGCCTCGCGGTGGTCATCGCGGTGCGGTTGGGGCTGACGCTGTTTTCCTACAACCGGGTGCGTCGCGTGGTGACGCGGCTCGACGCGAGCGAGCCGGCCGGCCTCGGCGATCTCAGGCGCGTCGCCTGGGGCGTTGCCGCCGCGGCGCGGCTGGTGCCGGGCGCAAGCTGCCTCACCCAGGCGCTTTCCGGCCAGTACCTGCTTGCCCGCCAGGGCAACGCTTCGAAGATCCGTATCGGCATCGAGCGCGATACCGGAGCTGAATTGAAGGCGCATGCCTGGCTGGTCAGCGGCGATCACATCGTGCTTGGCGGCTCGCTTGGCAGGTTTACCCATCTCGTCGACCACGGCCAATGACCGATGAGCGGCGTCGCCGGAATTCTGCTCAGGCAGGAAGGCAAGCCGGCGGCCGCGGCCGATATCCAGCGCATGCTTGCCCGCATGCAGCATCGCGCGCCTGACGGCAGTTCGTGGTGGATGGATCAGGGCGTCGTTCTTGGCCACGCCTGGCTCAACACCACCGATGAAGCCGGCCCCGGCCCGCTGACGATGGCCGGCGGCAAGCTCGCGATCACCGCGGACTGCCGACTGGACAATCGCGACGAATTGCTGGCCAGGCTCGGCATCAGGGACAGCTCGGTTGCCGACGCCGTGCTGCTGATGCGCGCCTATCTGCGCTGGGGCGAAGCCTGCCCCGACCATCTGCAGGGCGATTTTGCCTTTGCCATCTGGGATGGCGAGCGTCAGCAGCTGTTTTGTGTGCGCGACCATTTCGGCGTCAAACCCTTCTACTACCATTCGAGCGACCGGCGTTTTGTCTTTGCCTCGGAGATCGGGCCGATCCTCGATGTCGGCGGCGTCGACATGCGCATCAGCGAACGCCAGATTTCCGGATTTCTCGCTGGGCTGCCGGACGATCCGCAATCAACCGCCTACGCCGATATCTTCCGCCTGCCGGCGCGCCACAGCCTGACGGTGACCGGCAACCAGGTGGTGTTGCGCCGCTACTGGCAGATCGAGCCTTCGCCCAGGCCGATGCGGTCGGACGCGGCCGAGGAATTCCGCCATCTGTTTTCGCAATCGGTCCGCAACCGCATGCGCGGCACGCCGGCGGTCGGTGCGATGCTGAGCGGAGGGCTCGATTCCTCCTCGATCGCCTGCGTTGCAGGCCTGCAGAATGCGGCGCAGCGGAAGCCGAGGCTGCCGACCTTCTCATTGGTGTTCGAAAAGGGTTCGCCGATGGACGAGCGGCCTTTCATCGAGGCGGTGCTTGGGCAGCAGAAGGTCGACGGCACCCTGATTTCCGTCGGCAATTATGCGCCCTTCGCCGAATTCGAGCGCATCCTGGAAGAGCAGGAAGAAACGTTCCTGGCGCCTGGCCTATCGCTGACCCGCGATATCTACAGAACCGCGGGCGCCAACGGCATGAAAGTGCTGTTGGACGGCCATGGCGGCGACGAGGTGGTTTCGCAGGGCCACGGCCATCTGCACGAACTCGCCGATGCGGGCAAATGGATGGAGCTGTGGCGCGAGCTGCGCAGCGCCTCCAATACCTATGGCGACGGCATGCTCGGCCTCTACTACCAGTTCCTCACCCTTTACGGGCCGGCCTGGCGCATTGCCAAAATCAGACGGCTCGCAAACCGCGCGCTGAGCAAATTGCGGCGCCATCCCACCGGACGGCCGGCGACGAGCTGGCGCCGCCTGATCAATCCGGATCTGGCGAAGCGAACGGACCTTGTCGAGCGGTTCCGCAGAGCCGGCTATATGCCGCCCGCGGTCAGCGCCAGCGAGACCCTGACCCATCGCTGGCTGCTGTCGAACGGGATGGTGCCGCACGCTTTCGAGGTTCTCGACAAGGCGGCGGCGAATTTCGGCGTCGAGCCGCGCTATCCCTTCTGGGACAAGCCACTGGTCGAGTTCTGCCTGGCGCTGCCCGGTGCGGAAAAGCTGAACCAGGGCTTCGGCCGTTCGGTTCTGCGCCGGGCCATGGAAGGAATTTTGCCGCCGGCGGTGCAGTGGCGGCGCGACAAGATCGATTTCACCTCCAACCTGGTCAAAGGCATGCTCGGCAATCACCGCGATCTCCTCGACAAGGTGCTGGTTTCGGATGCGGCGCTGATTGGCCCTTACGTCAACCTGCCCGAAGTGACCGCCGCCTATGGCCGCATCTCGCGGCAACCGGAGGCGGCCACCTTGCCCGATGTCCAGTATGTCTGGCGTTCGATCGCGCTGTCGTTGTGGCTGCGGCAGGTGCAACTGCGCGGGAGCCACGTGTGATGCCGGCCAACATGCCACTCGCCGCCGATGACCGGCATCCAGGTGCTGCCCGCGTGCGGCACTTCTACAAAGCCTATGGCCTGACGATTGCTTCGCAGATCGAGCTGCCCGAGTTGGAGCCGAGCGCGCCGGCTCCTGTCGACGTGCTGATCACGGTCGGCCCAATCGACCTGCGAAAGCCCTCGCCCGAGACCGGAACCGCTTTCCGCTTCGAGCCGCGGCAGCAATATCTGGCATGGCAGACGGTCGGCGCCTTCCTGATCACCGACGCCTGCCGCATCGAGGTGGAGCCGGCGCCGGGCGTGGACGATGCACTGCTGGCGTTTCCGCTGCTCGGTCCGGTCATGGCGCTGCTCCTGCATCAGCGCGGCCTGCTCATCCTGCACGCCAGCGCCATCGCCGTCGGCGGCAAGAGCGCTGTTTTCATGGGCGACAAGGGCGCCGGCAAATCGACGACGGCAAGCGCGATGATCCGCGCCGGCCATCGGTTGCTGACCGATGATGTCGTGGCGCTCGATCTCACGGACCGGCCGATGATCGTTCCGGGTTTCCCGCAGCTGAAGCTCGCCGCCGATGCCGCCGCCGCCATCCCGATCCAGGCGGAGATCCGCCCGCAAGTGCATGCGGCCATCGACAAGATGCAGCATCGCCTGCACGGCGGGTTCTCAGGCGATGCGGTGCCGGTGACCAGGATCTATATCCTCGAGCGCAGCGACAAGGCAGCGATTTCGCCGCTGCCAAGCGTCGGCGCACTGCCGGCAATCATTAAATTCTCCTATGTGACCCGGTTCGGCCGCCCGGCCCTGGTCGGCGATTTTGCCACGACGCATCTTGGCCAATGCGCCGCCTTGGCCAGCCAGGTTGGCGTCTGCCGCCTTGAAGTGCCGAGCGGGCTCGACCGGATCGGTGAAGCCGTCGCCCTGATCGAAAACGATCTGGCCGCCGGCAACCCGGCCGCGGTGAGCTGACATGTCCGCATCGCAGATCCTTCGCCTTTCGTTTTACCGAGACGTCGCCGGTTTCGGCGCCGCCATGGCCCGGATCGGCGGGCGCAGGACGCTGACCGCGCTGCTGTTCCTGATCCTGGGGAGCCTGACCGAAGGCATCTCGATCCTGCTTCTGGTGCCGCTGCTGCATCTGGTCGGGCGGCCCGAACAGAACTTCGCCGTCAGGCTGCCTGACAATGACTTCGTGCGCTGGCTGGCGCCGGACGGCACGTTGCAACTGACGACGGTGCTTTGCCTGCTGGTCGGGCTTGTCGCGCTGCAGGCGGCGTTCAACCGCTACAAATCCGTCTACATGGCGCGGCTGCTGCTCGACTTCATCAACCGACTGCGCATGAACCTGTTCGAAAGCATCGGCAAAGCGCGGTGGGGGATTTTTGCGCGCATGCGCAGCTCCGACCTCGACCACGCGCTGACCGGTGACATCGACCGCGTGCAGTCGGCCGCCTTCTCGCTGCTGATGCTGGTGCAGATCGCCGTCCTTTTGGCGGGCTATCTGGTGGTGTCGCTGTTCATTTCGCCCGTCATGACCGCGTTCGCCATCGTTGTCGGCATCGTCACCTTCCTGGCGCTGCAACCGTTTCGCGCGCGGGCCAGCGCCTTCGGCAGGGTTTTGACCACCAATCGTCAGGAACAGTACCGAACGGTCTCGGAGTTCCTCGGCGGCATAAAGGTGGCCAAGAGCCTGAATGTCGAGGCGACCTATTACGCGCAGCTTCGCGCGACGCTGGAGAAGATGAAGGCCGACAACATCAACTATGTGCGCAACAGCACCATCGGCACCGCTCTGTTCCAGGTCGCCAGCGTCATCGGCCTCAGCCTGTTCATCTATGTCGCTTTGGTCCGCTTCAACCTCTCGCTGGCCGAGATCGTCGTGCTGCTTCTGGTGTTCATGCGCATTGCGCCGCGCTTCATGGATTTGCAGATGCAGGCGCAGCAGGTGCTGATCAACCTGCCTGCCTATGCCTCGATGCGCGACATGCAGGCGCGTTTCGACGCCGAGCGCGAACCGGCGAATGCCGAATCCGATGTTAGACTGTCGCTCGATATGGGGCTCAACATCCGCAACGTCTCCTTTGCCTATGAGGCTGGCGGCAAGCCGGTGGTGAGCGATGTCACCTTCGGCCTGCCCGCCGGCAAGGTGACGGCGCTGATCGGTCCTTCCGGATCGGGCAAGAGCACGCTTGCCGACATGCTGCTCGGCCTGCTGGAACCCAGCGAAGGCAAGATCCTCGCCGACGGCGTCGAGATCAATGCTGCCAACCGCCGGCGCTGGCGCGACCAGGTAGCTTATGTGCCGCAGGATGTGTTCCTGCTGCACGACACGATCGCTGCCAATCTGCGCCTTGCCGCACCGCAGGCCAGCGACGCAGAGCTGTGGACTGCACTTCGCGCCGCGCATGGCGCCGACTTTGTCGAGCGGCTGGAGTTGCGGCTCGACACGGTGGTCGGCGATCGCGGCGTGCGGCTCTCAGGCGGCGAACGCCAGCGCATTGCACTGGCACGCGCGCTGCTGCGCAAGCCCTTGCTGCTCATTCTCGACGAGGCGACCAGCGCGCTCGACTGGCAGAACCAATCCCTGATCGCCAAATCGATCGACGGCTTGCGCGGATCGATGACCATCCTGACCATTGCGCACAGGCCGTCGATGATCGCCTTCGCCGACTGGGTGGTTGCGATCGAAACCGGCCGCATCGTCGAAGTCGGACAATATCAGAGGTTGAAAGCAAAGGCCGGCAGCCGCCTGTCCAAAATGCTTTCAGGCGAGCAATCGGAACCGGAGCCGGCCGAGGCCGGCTAGATCGGCGATGATCCGAGGCCGACGTCGCGGCCTCAGACTGTTCAGTGCACGCTGCGCCTGGCCGAGAGCTTCTCGCCTTCAGCCGCCTTTTCAGCGCCGAGGCTTCTTCCGGCGTCGCGAGCCCTGTCTGCCGATGTCGGAGCGCTCCTGGCGATCATCACATAGACCAGCAGGAAATAGCCGATCTGGATGAGGACAGCGCAGCCGATGACGCGGAGCACCGTTGTGGTGATCGTCGCGCCGTCGACATAGGACCACGCAACCACGATCGCGAGGGCGAAGACCATTCCAATGACGAATTTTGGTAACGACATGATCGGCGGCCCGTCAACCGGCCCGAGCATGCAAAAGCGATGACTTACCCACCCGAGTATCTCCCCATTCGCCATGCGAGCTTATTTAGCTGCTCTTTTTCGGCCGGTTGCTTCCGGCCTTCCCAACCCATCCAGACTCTAACAGGAATAATTTGCGACTCTATTAAGGCGCGAAACTGACGGCAAGGGCAACCGGCGATAATTTTCAGTCGGCCAACGCGTTAGACTCTGCCATGCTGCGATGCACACGTAGGGGTGGTGGCCTACTCGCCAAACGATTTCTACTTGAGTAGAATCTACAATGTTGATTAGTATTTTATTTGATTAATTTGGCAAAACGAGTGATTCGAAAATCAGTTAAAGCCATTCCCTTTGCAGGGAAGGACGATTCGGCCAATTTTGGCCGGAAAAAGGCATTACATTTCCTGTCGTTGCTAATTATTCGTCACAAACTCGCCATAAAGGGCAAAATTTGGGCAGGGCGCGTTTATTATTTAGTCAATTCATGACGTGACTATTTCATTCGTATAGGAAATTGTGTGTTGCGCTGCAGCATTTTTTTGATATCGTGACATAAACCATCCGTTCAACGTATGGAGCTTTTGCATGAGGGATGTTGCCAAGTCGGCCAATGCGGCATTTTCGCAGGTCGGCATAGATTTTCCGCCACCGATCGGCGGGCTGCTAAAACGCAGTTTCGATATTTTCGGTTCACTTGTCGGCTTGGTGGCGCTCAGCCCGCTGTTCCTGATGGTGGCCCTTCTGGTCAAGCTTTCCGACGGTGGCTCGATCTTCTACGGCCACAAGCGAATTGGACGCGGCGGGCGGATTTTCCCCTGCCTCAAGTTCCGCACCATGGTCGAAGACGGCGAACGCGTGCTGACCGCTTATCTGGCGGCCAACCCGGAAGCCAATGCCGAATGGATCGCGACCCGCAAGCTTAAGAACGATCCGCGCGTCACCCGCGTCGGCGCCGTTCTGCGCAAGCTTAGCCTCGACGAATTGCCGCAGATCATCAATATCCTGCAGGGCGACATGAGCCTTGTCGGGCCTCGTCCCGTGGTGCGCGACGAGCTTGAGATCTATGGCAGCGCCGCGGTCTACTATTTGAAGTCGCGGCCTGGCTTGACCGGCCTCTGGCAGGTCAGCGGGCGCAACGATGTCTCCTATGACAGCCGCGTCGCGTTCGACCGTCACTATGTCGAGAACTGGTCGTTGTTCGAAGACGTTCGCATCATCCTCAAGACCGTGCCTGCGGTGTGGATGTCGCGCGGTTCCTACTGACCGACCGCAACTGGTCAGCAATCGGGCAGGTACCGGCCCGAAGCCAATCCGGTCCAAAGCCATTCGGCGATGGGCCGGCCTTGCATTGCAGCCGCGGTGCTCAACCAGCACCCGGCAGCAGGCCTATCGGGCGGATGGGGCCAAAACGGATCGGAAACGCTCAGTTGAAAACAGACATATCAGCGTATTTTCGCCTTGCCGGCCCGATGCGGCCGGCACGGCTCGTCGCCACGTGCCTCGCACTGTCGCTCACGGTTCCGGCGCTTTCCAGTCCAGCGATGGCCGACGAGTACCGGCTCGGCTCGCAGGACAAGCTCAACATCCGCGTCGCCGAATGGCAGACCGTCGAAGGCACGTTCCGTGACTGGACGGCGGTAAACGGCGAATATTCGGTCGGTCCTGCTGGAACCCTGTCGGTGCCGTTCGTGGGTGAGTTGCCTGCGGCCGGCAAGACCACTTCGGAGGTCGCGGCCGCGATCAGCGTCGCCCTGCAGCGCAAGCTTGCCTTGTCGGACAAGCCGGAAGCCTCGGTGGAGATGGTGCAGTTCCGACCGTTCTACATCTCGGGCGAGATTCAGACGCCCGGCCAGTTTCCCTATGTGCCCGATCTGACCGTGCTGAAGGCGGTCAGCATCGCCGGCGGCAACAGGCGCAACGCCGACTATGGCCCGCAACTGGGCAAGGACCTGGTGACCGCCAAAGGCAATTTCGACATTTATGACGACCAGCGCGTGCGGCTGATCGTCAAGCGTGCCCGTATCGACGCGGACCTCGCCGGCAAGGCGAATTTCGAGGTGCCGAAGGAGGTCGAGGGTGATCCGCGACTTCAGGCCATCGTCGCCGACGAAATGCAGATTCTGACCGCCGACCAGAAGGCGCTGAAGCTGAAGCTGCAGGCGCTCGACGAATTGAAAGGGGTCCTGCAGGGCGAAATCGAAGCGCTGCAGAAGAAGATCGTCAACCAGCAGCGGCAGGTCGACCTCGCCAAACAACAGCTCGAAAGCATCAGCCCGCTGGTGCAGAAGGGCCTGGTCGTCAACACTCGCGTACTGAGTTCGGAGCAGTCCGTCGCCAATCTGCAAGGCCAGATTCTCGACTATGAGACGGCCATCCTCACCGCCAGGCAGTCGATCAGCAAGGCATCGCAGGACGCCATCGATGTTCAGAACACCTTGAATTCGAACCTTGCCGCCAGCCGGCAGCAGGTCGAAGCCGACCTGAACGAGGCCGCGCTCAGGGTGGGCATGCAGAAGGGCCTGATAGCCCAGGCATCGGATCCCGCCACGACGGCCGCCATCACAAGCAGTCAGGAACCGACCTTTCTCTATTCGCTGGTGCGCGTTTCCGACGGCAAGACAAGCGAGATCGAGGCCAAGGAAGACACACCGGTGCTGCCGGGCGACGTCATCAAGGTGAAGCTGGCGCCGACGGCCAGCCAATAGTCGGCCACCCCGGGGCTCGCTCGACGAGACTCGCGCGAGGAAGACGGGAAGAACAATTTCGGCTCGTTCGCGCCAGGTGCGGGCGGGCTGGATCGGCGAACCGATCCCGCTCTTTGTCTGTAGGCAATTCCGGACGGAAAACCGTCGCACTTTTCCTGGAATTGCTTTGACCGTTTCGACCGCTTGAAGGCATACAATGCAGCGCGCCGCCCCACGCCATGTCTACATCAATCTCGATGCCATCCGCGGCGTGGCGGCGATCAGCGTGATGCTCTACCACTTCTCGCCATTCCTGGCCGACGGCAAGGTGCTGCCGTCGAGCTATCTCGCGGTCGACCTGTTCTTCCTGCTCAGCGGCTTCGTCATCGCGCATGCCTATGACCGCAAGATCGAAAACGGCATGGGCTTCGGAACGTTCCTGGCCATCCGACTGATCCGCCTCTACCCGCTCTACCTTGCCGGCACGCTGCTCGGCTTCTTCTATCTGCTGGTCAAGAACAGGCTGATCCCTGCGGAGTACATGCCGATCTCCGAGATCGGTACCATGCTGACGACAGGCATGTTGTTCATTCCGCTGGTCAGCGATGCCTATCACACGATCTTTCCGCTCAATCCCGCCTCGTGGTCGCTGTTCTTCGAGCTGATCGTCAACATCGCCTATGTCGCTGTCTTTTTCCTGCTGTCGAGACGCGTGCTGAGCGTGCTCATCGCCGTCAGCCTGGCGCTGCTGGTGGTCGCCTCGATCGTGGCCGGCACGCTCGACTTCGGCATGACTGGCAAGACCATCATCAGCGGCCTGCCGCGCGTCTTTTTCTCGTTCTTCCTGGGCGTGCTGCTTTGCCGATCCATAGCGCGCTATCAAGGCAGCCTCGGCTTCGTGCGGGGTGGGTGGTGGGTCGAGGCCGCCATCGCGCTGACGCTTATGGTCTTTGCCATTGCGCCGGCCGGCGGCGCGCGCGTTGCCTACGATCTCGCCTGCATCGTCTTCGTCTTCCCGGCCCTGGTGGTGATCGGCGCCGTGGCGCCTACCGCTGCCCGCCTGTCAGGCCTCTATGGCTGGCTGGGGCGGATTTCCTACCCGATCTACATCATCCACACGCCGATGCTGATGATCATCGCCGGCGCAGGCAAGGCCGCCTCGATCGACCCGTTCGCGCACCATCCCTGGTTCGGCATCGTCATGGCGGTTTCGGTCATCGCCATCGCCGATATTGCAACGCGCATTTACGACGAACCGTTGCGCCGCTTCCTGCAACGGCTGACGCAGCGCAAGCGGGCCGTCGCCTGATCTGTCCGAGCGGCTCACCGTTTCACGGAAACGGCGATCCGCTCCAACGTCTTGTTTTGAAGCAATCTTCCGGGGCGTACGCGCTTTTCCCGGGAACTCTGCTTCACACTTTCCTGGAATTGCTCTAGACGCGTGCCGGCATGCGGCCGCTGGCGGCCTTCTCATCCTGCACGGGGGCATAGACCCGCCTTGCCCTGGCAACCGGCACCGGGCGCAGCTTGAACAGACCGTAATAGACGATGAACGAGGCCATGAAATAGGGGCCGAGTATCTCGACCTCGAAGAAGGAGCGGACCAGCATCAAGCCGACCGCGCCGGCAAGCACCACCGAATCGGCACTCCATTCGCCGAACACCACTTTCGAGACATGGCCCCAGAAGGAGCGCAGGATGGTCAGCGCCAGTATGGTCATGCCGATAAAGCCAAGCTCGACCAGGGTCTCGATATAGGTGTTATGGAAATGGAAGCCGGTGCGGGTCGAAATGTAGAACTCCGCCCAGAGCCGTTCCGGATCGGCAAAGCCTTGTATCCAGTAGGCGGCATAGCCATAGCCGAGTACTGGATGCTGCTGCGCCGCCAGCCAGCCCTGTTCCCAGAGATAGGTGCGGCCGGTCAGCGTCGAATCCTTGCCGAAGATGCCGAGCACGAAGTCGAGCAGGCCGAGGTTGAGGGCGGCCACCACACCCACGACCAGCGCGACGGCGCCGACGACAAACATGACGCGCCGATAGGCTCGCGACAGGATCTTGCTCACGGTGAGCAAGGCAACGATGCCGATCACCGCCGGCAGCGAGGCGACCGAGGTCGCCGACTGGGCGATCGCCAGCATGTAGACCGACAACAGCATGATCGGCGCGGTCCAGACGAAACTCATCCAGTTGCGCCGGTAAAAGACGAGAAAGGCAAGGCAGAAGAAGATGCCCAGCGAGGCGAAGAAGCCGACCTGGTTCTTGGAGCCGAAGGCGCCGACGAAATTGGTGGTGCCGTCGATCGTGTCGAGCGCATAGCCGGCGACCTTCAGCGAATAAAGCAGCACGATGAAGATGCCGATCAGCGAGCCCAGCACCAGCGTGCGCACGCTTATGGTGCGCGCGGCGATGTAGGCGCACAGGATGTGCGAGAAATATTGCAGCCCCGCCCGCGCGCTGGTGCCGGCCGCCTGCGACCAGAAGACCGAAAGACAGATATAGGTGACAAAGAGCAGCGGCAGCCAGGTGCTGGAAAGATCGCGCGTGAAGCGCCGGTAGTCGACGAACAGCAGCGGCAGCCACACCAGATAATAGGCAAGGATCAGGATCTTGCCGAAATTGGTGGAATAGGCGAAGGCAAAGACCGATACGGCAACGGCGAAGGCGGCATAGGCCTTGTTGTTGTCCGGATCGATCAGAATGGATTTCGGGATCTTCATATACGTACCGGATTTCTCATCCATGCCGCCTTTCAACTGGGCACGCCGCCTTTCAGCCGCGCATAAGCGCCCATGAACCGGCTTTTCCGCGTCAGGCCTCGGGCGTGACACCCGCCGGTGGCCGCACGCGACCGCCAGAACCCGCCTTTGCCGGAGCCCGATCTGCGGGCATCCATTGTGCAGTGCAATATAACCTGTATCGCCTGTCACTCAATGGAAAAGTTGTCACGGGCAATCCCGCCAGCCAGAACCATCATGCAACAGCCAGATGGCACGAATGCGGCTTCAAGCAAAATCAGGCCTGGCCGCTACCACAGCGCTCCGCCGGTGATCTGGATGTTTTCCATGGTGATGCCCTTGGCCAGATCCGAGCACAGGAACACGGCCAGGGCCGCAATCTCCTGCGGCTGGAGCATACGCTGCTGCGGATTGCCCTTGGCGATCTCGGCCATCGCTTCCTCGGCCGTGCGCCCCTTGCCCTCGCGCTCGACGACCTGCGCCACATTGCGGCGCATCAGTTCGGTCTCGACCCAGGTCGGGCTGATCATGACGCAGGTGACGCCGTGCGCGGCGCCCTCCAGCGCCACGCAGCGCGTGAGACCCAGCAGCCCGGCCTTGGAGGCGCAGTAGGCCGGATTGTCCTTCCAGCCGACGGTGGCGGCCGTCGAGCCGATGTTGACGATACGGCCCCAGCCACGCTCGATCATGCCGGGCAACACGGCGCGGGTGGCGCGGAAGGCGCCGGTCAGGTTGGTGTCGACGATCTTGTCCCACAGGGCGTCGGAATGGCCGCAGACTGGCTGCTCGGCGGTGGTGCCGGCGGCGTTGACCAGGATGTCGGCTGGGCCGATGGCGGATTCGGCGTCAGCCGCAAATTGGTTGGTCACCTCGCTGTCGCGGACATCGAGATGAGCAGCGTGAACCTTGGCGCCATGCGCCGACAGGGTCGAACGCACGCGCTCGATTTCATCGGCGTCGGGATAATAGGCGGCGTCGGATCTGTCGGCGCCGGCAGGCGCGATGTAGGAGCCGACGGCGACATTGGCGCCGGCTTCAGCCAGTGCCGTGGCAATGGCCAAGCCCATGCCGGAAAACCCGCCGGTGACGATGGCGCTGCGGCCGGAAAGGTCTGTCATAGGCAATGGAACTCCGATGCCGAAATCTGATGCGATAGTCTTAGACCCAGCCCGGCAACGAGCGCTACCTTGCCTGCGGCGCTGGCCACGACATCACGAGAGTGGTTTGCCCAGCCATTCGCGGTAGAACCCTTCGAGATCCGGTTCGAAATCATGCACGATCGGATAGCCGGGTGCCGCCGCTTCCACCTCGTGCATGGTGCCGCATTGTGGGCAGATGAATTCGCGGATTTCCATCCATTGCGGATCGGGAATGTCGCTGTTCGGGTAGATTTCGCGCAGCGCTTCTTCGGTGTTGCGCACGATGATCGCGGCCTTCAGCTTCCAGTTCTTGCGATAGTCACCGAAGGAATGACCGCATTCGCAGCGGGTGATCCGCTCACCGCCGCTCTGGCAGATGAAGAGATGATCCGAGACCGGCAGCAGGATCGGGTCCTTCCAGGCAACACGATCCTGATAGACGGCGACCATCTTGAAGAAGCGGTCATCATCCTTGTAGGCGCTCATGACGCGCCTGGTCTGCGGCCAGGGCAGCTTGCCGGCGGCCAGATCGCCGAGGACTTCCTTGCTGTATGAGGTCATGGCTTTGCTCCCGGCATGAAAATCGATCTGGCGTCGACGGTCCAGAAATCACTGAATTCCTTGGTGAAGCGCGACGACAGCTTGATCGCGCTGGCATACATTTTCTTCACTTCCGGCGCGAAGTCGGCTTTCTCGATGCGGCTTCGCTCGGCGTCGATCCAGTCCGAAACCGGTATTGCCTTGACCAAACGCTGCTTGCGCATGGCGGCGCGGCGTTCGACCGTGGCGTCGATATCGGCAACTGGATAGCCGTCGGCGTCGTCCTTCAGCACGATACCGAAAATCTGGATCGCCGCTTCGCGGGTGAGGTAGCCGTTCTCGACATCCCAGGCCGTCTTGATCGGATCGCGCTCCAGCACGTCGCCGTAACCGCCGCCGCCATTGTAGGAATGGCTGAAGATGTCGCCGGACTTGTGCGGCGAGGTGATGTAGGGACCCTCGACCAGGACATGGTCGCCGCCGATGGTCTTCTCGTAGTCCGAGACATGCGGGTCGATGCCCGGCGCATGCGCCAGCGGTTCGCCTTTTGCCGCCAGCTCATGGATGTTGGAGTTGCGCACCGCGCGATGCTTCTGGCAGGTCGGCGCCGGATAGCCGCCGCACATGCCGCCATTGTCGAAAACGCGCGAGGAGTGCTCCGAGGTGTGGAGCCGCAGATGCGGGGTCTTGTTGATCAGCCAGGTCGAGACGAAGGAACAGCCGCCGCGATATTTGCCGGCGCCGCCCGAATTGGGGACGATCGAACGGCCGATATAGATCATCGGCATGGACTGTTCCCAGACCTCGATGTTGCCCATGTCGGATTCCGGATTCCAGCCGACATAGGCGGTGTCGAGGCCGTCGGCGATGGCCAGCGCGCCGGAGCCGGCGGCGGCGCATTCGAAATGCGCCATGCCGAACGGCGTGCCGTATTGGCTTTCGCCGCCCATCTCGATCATCGGGCTGTTGACCTGGCCGACGAAGGCTTCCTCGACGAAACCACGCGCAACGAAACTGCGCGACAAAAGCCGCTGGAAGACGCCATAGGCGGGCAGCAGCAGCGCCCATGAGGTGGCGGTCGCCACCATCTCGTTGTCGGGGTTGGTCCAGGTGCCATGCGGCAATTTCAGCTCGGTCGCCATCCAGGCGCCGTCATTGACCAGGCCTTCGAAATTCATGTGCTGGGTCAAGGTGACGAACATGCCGCCATCCATGCCGGCCGGCGTGCAGTTCATCGAATGGTAGCCCCAGGGCTGCGTGCCCTCGAAATCCATGGTGATCTTGCCGTCGGTGGTGATCTCCATCTCGATCGGGATGTTGTACAGCCAGTCCGGATCGCCGAGCAGCTGGAAGCCTGGTTTACCCGCAGTGACGTGACCGTAGAAAGTATGACCGCGGTAGATGCCGGGCACGGTGAGCTGGCGGGTGCGGGCGAGCTGGGCGCGGCGGCCTTCTTCGATGAACTCCTTCGACACCTTCATCCAGTAGTCCAAACCGATCTCGGAGATCAGCTGCTTGACGCTTTCACGCATGTCGATGCAGGAGGCGACCTTGGCCTTCTCGTCGAGCACCCAGTAGATCGGCATGCGCAGATTGCGCTCACAGCGGATGACGTAGTCGCGGCGGATCTCGTCATTCTCGCCGATCTTCTCGGCGCAGACGAAAAGGCCTTCGGTGAAGCGTTCCTGCGCCAGGCAAACGTCGCCGCCAGGCGTGATGCCGCCGGCTTCCAGCTCGTGGCAGACCGCACCCGCCCAGCCGACCAGCGTGCCTTCATGGAAGATCGGCACCACGTCCATGACGTCGGGCACCTGCACCGTGCCGATGAAGGCATCGTTGTTGGCGAAGATATCGCCTTCGCGGATCTTCGGGTTTTCCTCGTAATTGTTCTTGATCATCCATTTGATGAAGCGGCTCATCGTATGGACATGGACCATGATGCCGTTGGAGAGCGCGATGGCGTCACCTTCGGGGGTGTAGATGGCCACCACCATTTCGCCGACCTCGCGCACGCCGGGCGAAGCCGAGATGCGGCGGGCCATTTCGCGGGCCGAGACGCAATAGGCGCGCAGCTTGGTGTGCAGCGTCTCGAATTTCAGCGGATCCTGGTTGCGCAGGGTGAGCTCGGTGATGCCGTCATAGCAGCCGGTCTCTTCCATCAGCCGCTCGGAATCGAGCAGTCTTTCGCGAAGGCGCAGCACCGAGGCAGGTTTGTCCAACATGGCGATGCCCTCTCAAGCGTGGGTGTAGTGCAGCAGCGTCCATTCATCGACATGAACACGGTCCTGCGGATGAACGACGAGCGTGGTGGCGGGATGTTCGATGATGGCCGGGCCGATCACCTCATGGCCGGGCTGCAGAAGGTCCATTTCGTAGAGATTGGCCTTGTGCCAGCGGCCGCCGATATAGGCCTCGCGCACACCCTTGTGGGCGGCTGCCGGATCCGATTGGCCGAGCGGGCGCTTCAGCAGCACCGGCTTGACCTTGTCGGCGGTAGCGATGAGGCCCAGCTCGGTGATGGTGAAGCCGGCCTCGCCGTAGCGCGACACCCGATGGTTGACCTTGGCATAGACCGCCTCGAACTCGTCAATGACCTTGCGCATGTCGTCGGTCGAGTTGACCTCGGCAAGCGGCGCCATCACTTCGACATCCTCGAGCTGGCCGGTGTAGCGCATCATCAGGAACGGCACGGTCTTGATTTTGTCGCGGCCGTGGCCGTCCGTGATCATCTCGTCGACTGCTGCCTTGGTCAGGTCGTTCCAGACATTGGTGACCTTCTTGCCGAAGGCGAGCAGTTCGTCATCGCTTGCCCGTGCGCCGATGTCGTGCTGCGTCGACACCGAATGGCGGCGCATGAAATCGGCGGTGGTGCAGCCGAAGGCGGAGAAGGCGGCGGCGAACTGGAAGGTGATGATGTCCTTGAAGCCGATGCCCCGGGAACAGCCGGCCAGATGCAGCGGACCCGAGCCGCCGTAAGAGAGCAGGGTGAACTCCGAGGGGTGGATGCCCTGGCCGGAGATGACGCGGCGCAGCGCGTTGTTGGCGTCAGCTTCCAGCATGTCGATCATGCCCTCCGCGGCCTCCTCGACGCCGACGCCAAGGATGCTGGAGCATTTTTCCTCGAAGGCCTTGCGCGCCTTCTCGACCTGCAAGACAACCTTGCCGCCGAGGAAATAATAAGGGTTGAGGCGGCCGAGGATGGCGTCGCAATCGGCGATGGTGGGTTCGGCGCCACCCTTGGCAAAGCAGATCGGGCCGGGATCGGAGCCGGCGCTTTCCGGCCCGAGCGAGACCTTCTTGGTCAGCGGATCGACCTTGAGGATCATGCCGGCGCCGGCGCCGATCGTGTCGAGATGCAGTGTCGGCACGTTGAGTTTGAACCGGTCCATCAGCGGCTCGTTCTCGATCCGCGTCTGGCCGCGCGAGATGACGCCCATGTCGAAGGAGGTGCCTCCCATGTCCGAGCAGATAAGCGAGTCATTGCCGATGAGCTTGCCGACATAGGCCGCACCGAGAATGCCGCCGATCGGGCCGGAGATCATGGTTTCGTGCAGGCGCGGATGGTTGATGGAGGTCAGGCCGCCGAAGGACAGCAGCGTCTGCACACCGTATTTGAAGCCGTATTTCTTCGAGACGTCCTCGATGCCGTTGAGCTGCTTGCGGCCGCGCGACGTCGCATAGGCCTCGATCAGCACCGAGTTCAGCCGCGACTGCTCGCGGATGACGGGGCGTACTTCGTGGCTGGTGTAGACGAGAATGTCGGCGCCGGCCTTCTGCACTTCCTCGCGGCAGATCTCGGCGATGCGCTTCTCGTGCACCGGATTGACGTGCGAGAAGATGGTCATGATGCAGATCGCTTCGACCTTGTCGGCGATCAGCTTTTTGGCGGCGGCATGCACCTCATGCTCGTAGAGCGGCAGGATGACGTCGCCGAACTGATCGATGCGCTCGGTGACGCCATGGGTGCGGCGGCGGGGCACCAGCGGATCGGGATGGTGATGGGTGACCGCATGCAGCCGGTCGGCATAGGAATAGTCGGCCCAGGCCTGCAGGCCGCGGCCCATCAGGATCATGTCCTCCAGACCCTTGGTGGTGATCAGGCCAAGGCAGCGGCCGGTGCGCGACAGCAGCGTGTTGAGCATGCCGGTGCCGGAATAGAGCACGACGTTGACGCCGGAAAAGAGCGTTTCCAGCGAGATGCCCCAGGCATCGGCCGCGTCTTCGGCGGAGGCAAGGAAGCCTTCGGCTTCGTTCTTCGGCGTGGTTGCCGATTTGCCGATCTTGAAGTGACCGTCCTGATCGACAAGGATCGTGTCGGTCATGGTGCCGCCGGCGTCAATGCCGATGACGATGGGATTGCCGACGATGGGGCTGGTGAGGTTGGGTTGGGTCACGGTCGCCTCAGGATGCTCTAGGATGGAGCCAGGCTAGAGTCATTGGGCGGCCTTGCGCCATATGCCTAAAGACACAATGACGCTTTGACCGTTATCGCCGAGAAAAGGGCATGCGCATGGGCAGCAACATCTGGGCGCCGCTGGCCAGGGCGATCGCCGCCACCGGTACGGACAGGCATGTCGATTGCCTGATCGACCTGATCGGTGCCGATATCGAGCACGACCTCGTCACCGTGACTCGTTATTCGGCGACGCAAACGCCGGAGTTCATCAAGCACAGGCGCTTCTCGGACGAAATGGTCCGGCGCTATCTCGACAATTACTATGTCTTCGACCCGTTCTATGCCTCATGGCGGCGCGAGCGACGGCTGGGTATCCTGCCGCTGAAGCGGCTGGCCGACGACGAGGCCAAACGCGGCCAGTACATAGCCGGTTTCCTGGCGCAGTCGGAAATCTGCGACGAGGTCGGCATCATGCTGGCCGACGGCGGCGACTGGTGCCTGGGCATCTTCCTCGACCGTTCGACCGCTTCGTTCAGGGATAGCGAAATCGCGCTGCTGGACGAGCGGCTACCGGTGTTCGAGGCGCTGCATGCGCTGGACACCAAGGCGCGTGGAGCCGAATTCTCCCGCACATCGGCGCCGACCGGGCCGGGCGCCTCGCCCCGACAGGAGCCGACCATCCCGACGAGCCTGTGGCCGGAGCTGTCACTGCGCGAGCGTGAACTGGTGCAACTGATACTCGCGGGACATCCTACCGCCAACATCGCCGAGCGGCTAGGCATCACCGTCGGCACGGTGAAGAACCACCGCCGCCGCATCTACGAAAAGCTCGACATCACCACCGAGCGGGAACTGTTTTTGCAGTTCTTCCAGCACCGCGCCGACAGTTAGGAGCTGGTCGCCTCTGACTGACCCCGCGTCCCCCGACGAATGCTATCGATGAGGGCACGGAGCGCCGGCGCCATTTGCCGCTGTGCCGGATAGCACAAATAGTAGCCTGGAAAGGGCGCCGACCAGGCCTCTAGCAGCGGGACGAGGCGCCCTTCGGCGACATGCGCGTCGGTCAGCTGGTCGCTGGCGAAGGCGATGCCGATCCCGTCGACCGCTGCCTGCACGCCAAAGTCCTTCTGGCTCGAGATGACGGGCCCTTCCACGGCGACCTCGAACCACTTGCCGTCCGCCATGAACTCCCACTTGTACGGCGTCGCCTGGCCAGGCCACCGCCAGCCGATGCAGCTGTGGGCGAAGAGGTCGCGTGGGTGAGCGGGTGTTCCGCGTCGCGCGAGATAATCGGGTGAGGCGACCGCGGTCTGGCGCAGGTCGGGACCGAGTTTCACCGCGATCAGATCCTTGTCGATGACCTCTCCGAGCCGGATGGCAACGTCATAGCCCTCGGCGACGATGTTCACCACGGTGTCGTCAAGCGTGATGTCGAGGACCACCTGCGGATAGGCATCGCTGAACGCCCGCAATATGGGTGTCAAATAAAGGCTGGCGGCATTGTGAAAGCAGTGCATCCGCACTGTCCCGGCGGGGTGGGCTCGGCTTTCGCTTGTTTCGCCCAACGCCTCGCCGAGCTGATCGACGGCGGGCTTCACGCGCGCGAAAAGTTTGGCGCCGGCCTCAGTCAGGGAGACGCTTCGAGTGGTGCGATTGAACAGGCTGACGCCCACGCGCTCTTCGAGCCCACGGACCATCTGGCTCAGGGCCGAACCCGACACACCTAGCTTTTCCGCAGCGCGACTGAAATTGAGCGAGCCCGCCACCGCCACAAACGCGCGGAGCTGGTTGAAATCGCCAGCAGACGGAAGGAGAGGGTCCATGATTGCCCGTGCCATGTTTACCTGTGATTGAGTAGTTCAGCTAACAAGGCTGGTAAGGGCGCGCCGGTTAAACGCGGCCTGGGAAACCCTTATAGCAAGCGCATTGCCAGACCTGAAGGGAACCATCATGACCACATCAGACATCCAATTGCCGGGGAAAGACGGGTTGGCCGCTCTGGCTCAAACCTACTTCGACGCGGCCCATGACATGGACGCCGACAAGTTCGCTTCCATCTTCCACGAGGCGGCCTTTGTTACGCGGAGAGGCGAAAACGACACGGTCGTCGTTACCCCTGTCGCCGCCTGGCTGGACACCGTCCGGACGCTGAAGTCGCCGCGAGAGACCGGGGCCGAGCGCAAGGACCAGATTCTCTCGATCAACCTGGTGCGCGACATGGCACTGCTCAAGATCAGCCTTCGAATCCCTCCGCGTGAGGTGACTGACCTTTTGTCGTGCCTCTTCCTCAATGGTCAGTGGCTGATCGTCCAGAAGGTGTTCAACGCCGAACCGCTTCGCTGATCTAACCCATTATCGGAGCATGATCTTTTCCAAAAACCGACACCCGCTTTTTGGGATCATGCTCCAGCGCGATCGAAATCGCCGTCAATCGTGCAATTGCCGCGAAATCGGCGGGCCGACCGTAAAGCCGGAAAAGGTGACCTCAAACCCTTCGCGCTGCGGCGAACAGCACATCATGCCGACATCGACAGACCTGGAGACCGGGAAATAAGCCAGCCGCACCGGTTTCCAGTGGCCATCGGTCACATCCAGATACTGGATGCGGATCGCCTCGGCGTGGCGGGTCAGGCGTATGCGGACGCCGTCGGGATCGTTGGGAATGCTGAGCAGCGACCAGTCGGATGTGTCATTGGTGACGACCACCGAAAAATACGCCAGCCCGTCCGTGTATTCGATGCCGGCCTTGATCCAGTGCGTCTCGCTCAGCCGCAGCATCAGCCCGGCCTGGTCGTAGAGCACACGATAGTCGCCCTGGACGGTGACCTCGGCGCTGAAATCGCCTTCGACTGGCCGGTAGAGGAAATGGCCATTGTCCCGCCAGAAACCGTAGAAGGTCTCGCGCCAGAAATCGGTTTCCTTGCCGGTGCGCACACGCACCGTGTCGTCACCGAAGGCATGATACGGCGGCGGATTGAGCCAGGTCAGTTCCTCTTTCGCCGCCGTCATCGGTTCACCACCGATTAGCCGGCAAATGTGTAGGCTGTCTTCACCGTTGTGTAGAACTCCGCGGCATAGCGGCCCTGTTCGCGCGGGCCGTAGGTCGAGCCCTTGCGGCCGCCGAACGGGACATGGAAATCGACACCGGCGGTCGGCAGGTTGACCATCACCATGCCGGCTTCCGAATTGCGCCGGAAATGCGTGGCATGCTTGAGGCTGGAGGTGCAGATTCCGGACGTCAGGCCGAAGGGCGTATCATTGGCCACGGCAAGCGCCTCGTCATAATCCTTGACGCGGATGACGTTGGCGACCGGCCCGAAGATTTCCTCGCGCGAAATGCGCATGGCATTGGTGCTCTCGGTGAAAAGCGCCGGCCTGAGATAAAAGCCGGGCGTTTCACGGTCGAGCCGCTCGCCACCGAAAGCAAGGTTGGCGCCTTCCTGGCTGCCGATGGCGATATAGTCTTCGTCCTGCTTCAGCTGGCTCGCATCGACGACGGGGCCGATCTGGGTCTTTGCATCGAGCGCATCGCCGATGACGAGTTTGTCCAGGCGCTCCTTGAGCGCCGCCACGAAGCGGTCGTGAATGCCTTCGGTCACCACCAGGCGCGACGAGGCCGTGCAGCGCTGGCCCGTCGAGAAATAGGCGCCGTTGATCGCGCAATCGACAGCGATGGCGAGATCGGCGTCATCGAGCACGACGAGCGGGTTCTTGCCGCCCATTTCGAGCTGGAATTTGCGCATATGTTCGACACTGGCTGCGGCGACGCGTTTGCCGGTGCCGACCGAGCCGGTGAAGGTGATGGCGTTGAGGTCGGGGCTGTCGAGCATGGCCTGGCCGACCCCAGAACCCTTGCCCATCACCAGGTTGAGCACGCCTTTCGGCAGGCCGGCGCGGTGCAGGATGTCGACAATGGTCCAGGCGCTTTCGGGGACGAGTTCGGCCGGCTTGAAGACGATGGTGTTGCCGTGGGCGAGTGCCGGCGCGATCTTCCAGGCGGGAATGGCGATCGGGAAATTCCACGGCGTGATGATGCCGACGACGCCGACGGCTTCGCGGGTGATCTCGACGCCGACGCCGGGCCGCACGCTGGGCACCAGTTCGCCGGACAGGCGCAGCGTCTCGCCGGCGAAGAAATCGAAGATCTGGGCGGCGCGGATGGTTTCGCCAATGCCCTCGGCCAACGTCTTGCCTTCTTCGCGTGATAGCGCGCGGCCGATCTCGTCCTTGCGCGCCATAATCTCGTCCGAGGCCTTTTTCAGCACGCTGTGACGGGCGAGCGGCGCCGAGCGTGACCAGGCCGGGAAAGCGGCCTTGGCCGCTGCAATCGCCTGCTTTGCCTCTTCGGCGCCGGCCGAGGCATATTCGCCAACGAGATCGCCGGTATCGGACGGGTTGATGTTGCGCGAGCCGGCTTCGCCGACCCACTCGCCATCGATCAGATTCTTGCGGAACAGGGTCATGTCGCGGTTTCCTTGTAATTGTTCACTGCCGGTGCGGTATGCCGGAATCATTTATCAGACAAATGACGACACTGTGAGACCAAAGGTTAGCTGCAGACTGGATAGCCGATGGGGCGCGCCTGCGAAAGCTGCGGCCTCAATATGGACGATATGAAGCAGTCCTTGGTCAGGTCGGAAACGTCCAGAACAGGCAGGCCAGTGTCGCCGCGGCGAAGATGACGAAGAACAGGCTTCTCAGCAGGATGTTGCGCCGCAGCTCGTTCATGGTGAAATGGCAGCCGACGATTGCCGCGGCGAACAGAAAGCGCCAGTTCAGGAGCGCCCACAGCACGCTGCTCTGGCCAAAGGCCCAGCGGGCGACGAGACAGCCGACAATGGTGGCGAACAAGGCTATCACCGCCCAGAACAGCGCATCCGCCGCATGGGTCAAGACGATGCCGGCGGCTCGAATGGGCAGGATCATCATCAGCATGGCGGCAAAGAAATAGACGGCGGCGAGCGGCAGGAACGAGCCGGCATCGGCAATGCCGTCCAGCCGCCGCACCCCGATCGCGCCATAGGGATAGCCGTGCCTGGCGACCGCCAGGCAGAGCGCCATGAGCAATGCGGTGAACACTGCGACCAATGCGAATGTGGAGAGAGCCTTGCTCATGCCATTCCTTGCGTTGAGGCCCGATCGGGGCCGAATCACGAGGAACGATTTTAGCGCACGGACCTGGATTGCGCGTCAGCTTTGCTGAGCGGTCCGCTCTTCACCGATCGCTGTTTTCGAAGGCGCCCATGCCTTGCGCGATCAGATTGGTTGCCATGACCAGCGAAACGATAGCCCCGGAGTTGAAGATCACCACCCACCATTTGCCGCCGGTCAGGAAGCCGTAGCCGTCGGCGACGGCCAGCCCCCAATCGGCGGAAGGCGGCTGGATGCCTAGGCCAAGAAAGCTCAACGTCGCGATCGAAAAGAAGGCGTAGCCGAGCCTTGTGACCAGTTCGATGAGGATGGTTTCCCGGACATTGGGCAGAATCTCCAGGAACATGATGGCAAGGGAACTCTCGCCGCCGAGCCGAGCGGCGCTGACATAGTCGCGTTCGCGCTGTTCGCGCACGGCGGCGCGAACCGTCCTTGCCACTAGCGGCGCATAGGCGATGCCGACCACCAGGATGACGGTCAGGTTGGACGGTCCGAGCGCGACCAGCGTCATGGTGACGAGAACGATGAAGGGAAAGGCCATCAGCGTGTCGAGCAGCCTTGCGCCGATGGCATCGACCAGCCCGTCGAAATAGCCGAGCACGAGGCCAAGCACGCTGCCGGCGGCAACGCCGAGCAGGGTTGCTGCCGGCGCGACCAGCAGGATGTCGCGCGAACCGACGACGATACGCGACAGCACGTCACGGCCGAGCTGGTCGGTGCCGAGCCAGTGCGCGGCGTCGGGCGGCGCCAACATGACGAGGAAATCTTCGGCATAGGGGTCGTAGGGCACGAACAGGTGGCCGAACACCGCGCAGCCGACCCAGAACAGCAGGATCAGCGACCCGACGATGACCGAGGGCGGCAGTTGCAAAGCAGCCTCGCGGATCCGGCTCGCTGCCCGCCAGCCCAGCGCGCCGCGGCGCGGCAATTCCATCGGTTCCATCACGACGACACACGGCGGCGCTGCCGCGGATCGAGCAAGGCGTTGACGAGATCGCCCGCAGCGGCCGACAGCACGAAGATCGTCGCCATGACCAGGACGCCGGCTTCGAGCATCGGGAAGTCGCGCGACTTGGCGGCGTTAAGCACAAGATTGCCGAGGCCCTGTATGCCGAACAGCGCTTCGATGACCACCAGTCCGCCAAGCATGTAACCGGTCTGGGTCGCCAGCACGGCAATGGTCGGCGTCAGTGCATTGCGCAGCACATGCCGGAGGAGGATTTCGCGCCGCTCAAGCCCCTTCAGGACGGCGGTGCGCGTGTAGTCGGCGGCCAGCGCCTCGATCACGCCGGCCCGGGTCATCCGGGCGATATAGCCGGCGAGATTCAGCACCAGCGGCAGCGCCGGCAGGATCAGATAGTAGAAGCTGACCCACAGCCCGGCGCCGTCGGGTGCGGCTCCGGTGATCGGGAACCAGTTCAGCCACAGGCCGAACACGATGAGCAGCAGCAGGCCGGAGACGAAGTCCGGGACGATGCCGAAGGACACGCCGGCGAGCACGATCAGCCGGTCGATGAAGCGACCCTGGTTGAGCCCGGCAATGATGCCGGCGCCAATGCCGAGCGGCAGCAGAAAGACGAGGATAACGCCGGCCAGGGCTGCCGAGCGCTTGAGGCTTTCCAGCACGAACGGCGCCACCGGCAGGCGCAGCGACAACGAGGTGCCGAAATCGCCAGACAGCGCATTGCTGAACCAATGCCAATACTGGACGAGAACCGGCTGGTCGGCGCCCAGTTGCTTGTTGAGTGCCGCCACAGCCTCGGCGTCGGCGAACGGCCCGAGCATGAGGCGGCCGACATCGCCGGGCAGAACTTGCCCGGCGAAGAACACCAGCATGCTGACGAGCCACAGCGTGAGCAGAAGCGTGGCCGCCCGCACCGACAAAGTGCGGCCGGTCAGCATCGGGTTACGGCTCCCGGCCTGGCTGGACGGCTGGCGATCATGCCTGAGCGAAGGTGACGCGATCGAGCAGCAGATGCGAGATCGCCGTGAAGCGGACACCCTCCACCTTCGACGAGACGATACGGCTGTATTGCGAGAAGTAGCTGATGATCAGCGGCGTCTCGTCGAGCAGCAAGGTCTGGATCTTGCCGGCGGCCAGGCGTTGCGCCTGAAGGTCGCGGGCCTTGCCGTATTCGAGCAGCAACCCATCATAGGCCGGGTTGTTGAAATGCGCCGCGTTCCAGGCGCCCGAGCTCTTCAGCGTCGCGTTGAGGAAGATGTCGGGCGTGCCGCGATGACCGAAATCGGTGATGCCGAGATTGGAATCGAGCCATGGCGAGCTGCCGAACTTCGCCGAGCCGTAATAGGCGTCCTGCGGCAGGACGTTCAGCTTGATGTCGATGCCGGCCTTCTTAGCGAAGTTCTGGATCAGCACCGCATAGTCGGGAATGTCATAGGCGCGTTCGGTGGTCAGCGTCACCGGGAAGCCGTTCGGCGCGCCGGCCTCGCCGAGCAGGCGCTTGGCCTCGGCGATGTCCTGCTTGCGTTGCGGCACAGACGGATCGGCCGAGGGGAAGATCGGCGCAAACGGGGTGTCGTTGCCGACAATGGCGCGGCCCTTCAGCAGGCCCTTGACCACCGCCTCGCGGTCGATGGTGAGCGCCAGCGCGCGGCGAATGCGCTTGTCGGTGAACGGCGCCTGATCGGTCCGCAGGTGCACCTCGTCATGCGAGCTCGCCTGCACGCTCAAGAGCTTGAAGTTGGGATTGCCCTCGATCGCCAGTTCCAGGCGCGTCGTGCTCGGGATGACGTCGAGCTGACCGGCCTGCAGCGCCAGCACCTGCGCCTGCTCGTCGTCGAAGAACTTGATCTCGACGCGGTCGGGCAGCGCCTTGTCGCCCCAATAATCGGGATTGCGCACGAAGCTAGCGCCCTGCTTCGGGCGGAAGGATTCGAGCTTGAACGGGCCGGTGCCGTTGAAGGTCTTCTCGAAGTCGCCGGCATAGTCGGCCGGCAGGATGACGGCATTATAGACGTCGGACGAGACGTAGAAGGGGAAGTTGCTGTTCGGACCGTCGAGATCGAAGGCGATGGTTTCATCGTCGACGACCTTGGCGCCGCCCTTGGACAGGATGCCCTTGTAGGCCGACAAAGCGGATGAACCGCTGGCCGGATCGACCAGGCGCTCGAAGCTCGCCACCACGTCCTTGGCGGTGACCGTGCGGCCATCGTGGAATTTCACGCCCGGCCGCAATTTGAAGGTCCAGCGGCTGGCGGTCTCGTCGGCCTCCCAGGACAAAGCGAGCTTGGGCTGCAGCCCGTCCTTGGGATCGTCGAGGATGAGATATTCGCCGACCTGGCTGATGACGCCGATGCTGGCCGGATCGGTTATCGAGACGGGATCGATGGCCTTGGTCGGCTGACCCAGGCCGACGCGGACCGTGCCGCCAGCGCCGGCGGCGCGCGCCGAGCCAAAACCAACCAGACCCTGCGAAGCGGCAAAGCCGGTGAGGCCGATCAGGGCGGCGTATTTCAGAAGGTCGCGGCGCTTGAGGAAGCCGGCCTGGTGCTCGTCGACGGCGACATTCCAGATGTCTCCGGACAGATTGCGAAGCGTATCGATATCGTTGCGTTTGGTCATTTTGAAACCCCTGTCTGAATGACTGTTGAAAGGATCTTGTTTCACGCAATTCCGGACGGAAAACCGCTCACACTTTTCCTGGAATTGCTTAAGCGACGGGTTCGCCGTCGAGATGGATGCGGTCGACGGCTTGCGGGTAGAAGGCGATGAGGCCCTTGATCTTGGCGACTTCATCGATGGGATCGCGGTAGCTCCAGGCGATATCGGGGCTCACCGAGCCGTCGGCGCGCCGGCCGGACCAGTAGGAGGCGATTCCCTTGTAGGGACAGCGCGTCGTGCTGTCCGAGGCGACCAGCCGGTCCAGCCTGACATCGTCGGGATGAAGGTAGAAACGCGTCGGCAGATGGGTCTCGAACAGAAGCACGGGGCGATGGCTGTCGGCGATCAGTTCGCCGTCGAACCAGATCTGGACATGACTTGAACTCTGCAGAACATCGATGCGCGCATAGGGGTCCCGCGCGTGGACGAAGACCTCTTCCTCCTCTTCGAACCATTGGTCGACCGCCTTCCAGGTGAAGGCGATGCGGCCGGCCAGCGGGGACAGGTTTTCATCCGGCGGGGAGACAAACGACCATGCGGCGTTGGGCGAGGCATTTTCTCCCGTCTCCAGGCCCCAATAGGTGGTCTCGCCACCGACCGGATGCGGCTCACGATACTCGGACGGTTTCAGCAGTGAGCGGTCCACCGACGAGGCCGGGAAGAAATAGATCGGCAGGAAATGGTTGGAGCGCAGCACCAGCACATTGCGGCTGTCGGCGATGGTGCGGCCGGCGAATTTCGCCCGGATGCGCTTGGGGCTGTGCAGGACATTGATAAGCTGCGGAGCCGTGGCTTCGCGGGGCTGCAGTTTGGGCGCTGCTGTCATGTCGGTTGCTCCTGGTCAGGATACGGCGCGCGCATTGTCGCGCTGTTCGGCAAAGCGGTTGGCCGGCCGTGCCAGGCCAAAGCGGTCGCGCAACGTTCCCGGCGCATATTCGGTGGGGAACACGCCGCGGCGCTGCAGCTCGGGCACGACCTGTTCGGCAAAATTCACCCAGTCCTCCGGCAGCAGCGGGAACATCAGGTTGAACCCGTCGGCAGCACCTGCCTCGAACCAGTCCTGCAACTGGTCGGCGATCTGGTTAGGCGTGCCGACGACGGTCGGCACCGAACCGCTGTTGGCGAGCTTGCGGGCGATCTCGCGCAGAGTGAGGTTCTGCTTCGACCATTCCCTGACGCGGTTCAGCGAAGTGCGGCCGCCATTGAAGGTGCTCTCGTCCGGCAGCGGCGGCAGCGGGCCGTCCGGCGGGAAGACCGAGAGATCGACGCCGCTCCAGCTGGACAGGAGATCGATGCCGACTCGGTCGGGCAGCAGGCTCTGCAGATACTCCTGCCGCTCGCGTCCTTCCGCTTCGGAGGTGGCGACGATCGGCAGGATTCCCGGCAGGATCTTGAAGCTCTCGGGCTTGCGGCCATAGCGGGCGAGGCGTTCGTTGATGTCCTGCCGATATTTGATGCCGTCTTCCTTGCTGCTGTAGATGGCGAAATGCGCGTCGGCGTGAGCAGTCGCGAAATTCTTGCCGTCCTCGGACGAGCCGGCTTGGACGATCAGCGGGTGACCTTGCGGCGGACGTGAGACGTTGAGCGGCCCCCGAACCTTGAAATGCTTGCCCTTGTGGTCGATCGGATGGACCTTGTCTGGGTCGGCGAAATAGCCCGTTGCCTTGTCGATGAGCAGCGCCTCATCTTCCCAGCTGTCCCAAAGCGCCTTGACGATATCGAGGAATTCGGTGGCGCGTTCATAGCGGAAGGCATGCTCGATGTTGCCGTCGCGGCCGAAATTGCGGGCCTCCTCGTCCATGGCCGACGTCACGACGTTCCATGACGCCCTGCCCTTGCTGATATGGTCGAGCGAGGCGAACATGCGCGCGACATTATAGGGCTCGCTGTAGGAGCTCGATGCCGTGGTGATCAGGCCGATATGTTTGGTCACGCCGGCGAGCGCCGATAGCAGCGTCAGCGGCTCGAGACGGGCATTGGCATAGTGCGCGACGCCGCTTTGCACTGAATCCCAGATCGCGACATGGTCGGCGACGAAGATGGTATCGATCCGGGCGCGCTCGGCCGCCTGCACGAGATCGCGGTAGAATTCGAAGTCCAGCACCTCTCGGCCTGGCGCGCGCGGATGGCGCCATGACATGCGGTGATCGCCCTGCGGATTGAAGAAAAATGCGCTGAGGATCATGTGGTCCAGTGCCATGCCGGTCTCCTTCCAGAATTGCTCCAGCGGACCGTCGGGATGCCTCGAGCGGCTGCGACAATCTCTCCAGAGCGATGAAAGGTAGATTGCGCTCAAACGTTATTCGAGTAATTTTATAGAGATTATATGTTGCGTAAGCGAAAGCGATTGCCCCCGAAGGCCGCGCCGGAAGAAAGTGGTTTCAAAAGTCATGTCGTCATCGGTTCTGAAGGTCGAGCAGCTCACCGTCGCCTATGACGGGCGCCGGGGATCGCATCCGGCCGTCAATGGCGTCTCGCTTACGATTGGCGAAGGCGAAGCACTCGGCCTTGTCGGCGAGTCCGGATCGGGAAAGAGCTCGGTGGCACTCGCTATTCTGCGCTATCTGCCGCGCAATGCCCGCATCGCTGCGTCCGCGCTCGAATTCCAGGGCCGCGAGATCCGTGATCTCTCCGGCGAACAGCTGCGTCGGCTGCGAGGCGATCGCATCGCGGCCGTCTACCAGCATCCGGGCGCGGCGCTCAACCCGGCCATGACCATCGGCCGGCAGATCACCGAGACGATCATGCGGCACCGCCCGGTTCGTCAGGACGAGGCCCGGGCGCGCGCCACCGAACTGCTCGGCCGCGTCAGGGTGAGCAATCCGGAACGGGTGCTCGATCTCTACCCGCATGAACTCTCTGGCGGCATGCAGCAGCGCGCCAACATCGCCATTGCGATTGCGCTCGACCCGTCGCTGCTGGTGCTCGACGAACCGACGACGGCGCTCGACGCCAGCGTCCAGTCCGAGGTCATCGCCATCCTGCAGGATTTGCGGCGCGACCACAAAACCAGCGTTCTCCTGATCGGCCACGACATCAACATGGTGCGCCGCGCCTGCGACCGGGTGGCCGTCATGCAGTCGGGAACGGTGGTTGAAAGCGGCATCGCGAACGATGTCTTCGAGAACCCTGTTCACGCCTACACCAAGGCGCTGATCGCCTCGATCCCGGCGCTCAACTTCACCAAGCACGACGGCAGGCTGGCCGAGACGCACACAGCCGGCCCGTCGGCTCGTCTGCCTGTCCACAGTGATCAGCCGGAAGCCGCGCGTCCGGTCGCCGTCGCCTGCAAAGGCATCAGCCATGCTTTCGGCGCCCAGGCCGTGCTGCACGATATCGACCTAGACATAGGCCAGGGCGAGACGTTCGGGCTGATCGGCGAATCCGGCTCAGGCAAGTCGACACTGGCAAGGATCGTCACCGGCCTGCAGGTGCCGGACGCCGGATCGGTCGAGCTGTTTGGCCGCCCTGTCGCGCCGCGCGTCGAGAAAAGAAGCCTGAGTCAACGGCGCGACGTGCAGATGGTCTTCCAGTCGCCCGACCGCACGCTCAATCCGCGCCAGCGGATCGGCAGGATTCTGGGCCGTCCGCTGCGGCGATTGGCTGGCCTCGGTCGCGGTGACGTGAAGCAGCGTGTCGGCGACCTTCTGGCCTCGGTTCGCCTTGCCGCCGCCACGGTCGATCAGAAGCCGCGATCCCTGTCCGGCGGCCAGCGGCAACGGGCAGCCATTGCGCGTGCCTTCGCTGGCGTGCCGAAGCTCGTCGTGCTGGACGAGCCGACCTCGGCGCTCGACGTTTCCGTGCAGGCGACCGTGCTCAATCTGCTCAACGACCTGCAGCGCGACAAGGACACGACCTATCTGTTCATCAGCCATGACCTCAGGGTGGTGCGCTACATGGCCGACAGGATCGGCGTGTTGTATCGCGGCCGCTTGGTTGAGATTGGCTCATCCGAGCAGATTTTCCGCGGCTCCAACCATCCCTATACGAAACTGCTTTTGGCAGCCTCCTCGGACGAGACGGCGCCGAAAGCTCCGGCTCAGCTTGATCTCGCGGCGCAGGACACCGAGACCTCAGGATGCTCCTTCGCCAGCCGCTGTCCTGTGGCCCTGCCCGACTGCCGAAAGGCGCAACCACCCGTCAGGCAGGCCGGCGACGGTCATCTGATCGCCTGCTGGAGAGACACCAGCAATCGCTGATTGCGAAGCGGGCCAGGTCAACTGACAAACCTGCCTTCGAAGTGAAGTCCCCCAGCCGATGCGGCCGGAGGACAGGCGGGGGAGGCCTGATCCGTTGGCGACCTTGCCGCAGGTCGTCAACGCGTCTTCCGGCGTGCAGACTTCAGTGCCGGTCTTGATGAGCGGTTCGCTCGTGCCGTCCTTGCTCAGCTTGTCCAGCGCCATGATGGTCTCGAAGCCCATGTCACAGGGCGCTGGCCGATATTGTTGTGGCTGAGGCCGTCGACGATCAGCGGCAAATTTGTAAGTTTTTAGTGCAAATCGTCCTTTGAAACGTGGGTCCATTCGGCTCGGAGTGATAAAAATTTAGTTGCATCGGCCCCACTTTGGTTCTTTCAAACCGGCATGAAAGTCAATTAGTATGCCTATCAAACAAATCGTGGATGGAGAACGTGCTGGTGTCGACCGATATTCGGCCGAATGAAACGCGGGCCCTTGCGGCGCTGTTTCGTGCCGGCGCGTTGAGCCGGGCAGCGCTCGCACGCGACCTCGGCCTGACCCGCTCGACCACCGGCGCCCTGGTGCTTAGCCTGACCGAAGCCGGTCTGGCGCGTGAGCGGTCGGACGGAACGGATGATGAGCAGGACGGCGAGGGCCGGGTCGGCCGCCCCGGTATCCTGGTCGAGATCGAAGGCGATGGCGGCTTCTTCCTCGGCGCCTATATCGGCGTGAACTGGATCGCCACTGTCGCTGTCGATCTTGCCGGCAGACTGCGTGCCAGCGCCTCTAAGGCATTTGCCGGACCGGGCAGCATGCCTGAAGCTGCGGTCGCCATCATCGGGGAGCTCGTCGCCGAGATCCGGTCGCAATTGCCTAAGGGCACGCGTCATTACGGGCTCAATGTCGCTGTGCCCGGCTTCCCCGCCGCCGACGGCGTTTCGTATCATGCCACCATCCTTGGCTGGCACGGGGTCAATCTCGCCGAGCTTTTGGGCAATGCCTTTGGCGACGAGTTTCCGATTCTCCTGGAAAACGATGCCAATGCCGTCGCGGTGGCTGAGACATACGGCACGCAGCCGGGAAGGGACGGCGAGGATGCTCTGGTCATCCTGATCGAGAACGGCGTTGGGGGTGGCATCATCAATACCGGCAGGCTGCATCGCGGCCGGCTCGGCGGCGCGGGCGAAATCGGACATCTGCGCATCGGCGACGAGGGTTTTGTCTATGACGCGAAGCGCCCGGGCCGGCTGGAATCCTATGTCGGCAAGGATGCTTTGCTGGCTCGCTACTTCCACATAAGCGGACGGCGCGCGGGTGTGGACGAGTTTGTCGCGGCACTCGCCGGCGGCGATACGGCAGCCGTCGCCACCGCGCGCGACTGGGCGATCTGGTTCGGCCGTGGGCTGGCGATGCTGACCTGCACCTTGCAGCCGGAGCGCATCATCCTCTCCGGCTCGGTCAATGCCGTCTATCCCTTTGTCGCCGAACAGGTGGAAGCGTTCCTGTCGGACTTCCTGGCCGAAGGTTATCCCGCTCCCACGGTGGAACTGTCGCGCGTCGGCGCCGACGGCCCGGCCCTGGGCGCTGCCTGCCTGCTGCACCAGGCAGCCTTGTCGGGCGATCCGCAATTTCAACTTCGCGGCCTTGCCGCGCGCTAATCAGGAGAGATTCCATGCCCCGCAAAGACGAAAAGCGGCTGCGTGTCGGCGTGCTCGGCTGCGGCCCGATTGCGCAGGCGGCGCATTTCGAATCCTGCGCCAAGGCGCGCAACGCCGACCTCTATGCCATCTGCGATGTCGCCGACGATCTGCGCGACAGGATGGCCGCGACTTACGCGCCTGAAAAATCCTATGCCGACTATGGCCAGATGCTTGCCGATCCCGACCTCGATGCCGTCATCATCGCGACATCGGACACGTTTCACGTGAAGGCTGCGGAACTGGCGCTCGATGCCGGCAAGCACGTGCTGTGCGAAAAGCCGCTGGGTATTTCGGTCGAGGAGGTTGAAGGGCTGAGAGCCGCGATCGACAAGAGCGGCAAGGTGCTGCAGGTCGGCCATATGAAGCGCTTCGATCCCGGCATCCAGGCGGCAAAGGCCTTCGTCGACGACGAGATGGGCGAGCGGCTGGCGTTCAAGGGCTGGTATTGCGACAGCACCCACCGCTACCCCATGACCGATGCGGTGCAGCCGCTCATCATCACCAGCGCCAAGGCGCGCAAGCCTTCCGTCAATCCCAAGGCGGATTTGCGCCAGTACTATATGCTGGCGCATGGCAGCCACCTCCTCGACACAGCGCGCCATCTGCACGGGCCGATCGAGGCGGTCGAAGCCCGGCTCACCGAGCGCTACGGCGCCTATTGCTGGTTCGTCACCACCATCTTCGCCGACGGTTCGATCGGTCATCTCGACCTGACTGTCGCCGTGCGCATGGACTGGCATGAAGGGTTCCAGATCTACGGCCAGAACGGCAGCGTTCTCGCGAAGACCTATAACCCCTGGTACTACAAGAGCAGCGAGGTCGACATCTTTCGCGAGGCCGATGGCAGCTGGCATCGTACACTTGGCGCCGACGGTCACTTCTATCGCCGCCAGCTCGAAGGCTTTGCCGATGTGGTGCTGAACGGCGCGCCCATGGTCGGCGCCGGCATAGACGACGGCATCGCATCCGTCAGGGGCATGGCGGCCATCGCGCGCTCCGCCGCTGCCGGCGGCCGCGCCGTCAGCCTCGCCGATGTCGACGGGGTCGTCTGATGCAGCTTGGTATCTTCGCAAAGACCTTCGCTGCCAGCGGCGCCTTGCCGGTGCTGCGCGCGGTCGCGGATGCCGGCTACGCCGCGGCGCAGTTCAACATGGCGTGCCTTGGCCTGCCGTCCATGCCGGACAGCATCGAGCCCGATGCGGCCCGATCCATTACGGTGGCAAGCGAGCAAACAGGGGTTTCTATCGCGGCGGTGTCCGGAACCTACAACATGATCCATCCCGATCGCTCGGTTCGCGTCCAGGGGCTTGCCCGGCTCGAAGTGCTGGCCGCGTCATGCGCCGATATGGGCACGCGTCTGATCACACTCTGCACCGGCACCAGGGATGCGCAGGATCAATGGCGCTGGCATCCCGACAATGCCAGCGAGGCCGCCTGGAGCGATCTTCGCACGGAGATGGAAGCGGCGGTCGCAATCGCCGAACGCTTCGACATCGAGCTTGGCATCGAGCCGGAACTGGCCAATGTCGTTTCCAGCGCACAAGCCGCGCGCCGCCTGCTCGACGAAATGAACAGCAAGCGCCTGCGCATCGTTCTTGATCCGGCAAATCTGTTCGAAGTGGCCGATGCAGCAGAGCGTCGTCGCCTGATCGACGAGGCTGTCGATCTGCTGGCCGCCGAGATCGGCATGGCTCATGCCAAGGACCGCCATGCCGATGGCAGTTTTGCCGCCGCAGGGATGGGCGTCGTCGACTTCCCGCATTTCATCGGCCGCCTGAAAGCCGCCGGCTTTGGGGGCTCCCTGATCACGCATGGACTGACCGAGGCCGAGGCGCCTGACGTCCGCGCCTTTTTGCGCAGCGTGCTGGAAGCGAGCGACAGAGCGTGAAGACCTTTAGCCGCGACGGCGCCGATCTTGCCTACCGGGACGTCGGCACCGGCCTTCCCGTCATCTTCCAGCATGGGCTGGGCGGCGACGACGCGCAGGTCGCCGACGTGTTTCCCGATCTGCCGCAGACACGGCGCGTGACGCTCGAATGCCGGGGCCAGGGCGGATCCGGCTACGGGCCGGCCGAGCAGCTTTCGATCGCGACGTTTGCCAAGGACGTTGAAGCGCTGGCCGACGATCTCGGCATAGGCCCGGCCGTCGTCGGCGGCATCTCGATGGGAGCTGCGCTGGCGTTGCGTCTGGCAGTGCACCGGCCGGCCCGGGTGCGTGCGCTGGTGCTGGCCCGACCTGCCTGGGTGGCGCAGGCTGCGCCGCCCAATATGAAGCCCTATGCGGTGGTTGGCGATCTCCTCATGCGCCATTCGCCCGAAGACGCTAGGCGCCTGTTCGATGAAAGCCCTGTATCGGCTGAATTGGCTAGGCTGGCGCCGGACAATCTCAACAGCCTGCAAGGCTTCTTCAATCGCCCGGACCCGGTTCTGTTCGGCAGACTGCTGGTGGCGATCGCGGGCGATGGCCCCGGTGTGAGCGAGGGCGATATTCGCGCTATCGCTGTGCCGACCCTGGTCATCGGCCATGACCATGACCTCGTCCATCGACTGGCCGACGCGCGGGCGCTGGCAGGGCTCATTCCGTCGGCCCGGCTTTGCACCATCACCGCAAAGTCGCAGGATCGCGCCGCATACCGACGCGAATTCCGCGCCTGTCTTTCGGAATTTCTGGAAACGCTCGCATGACCGATCAAACGACGGATGACGCAATCGCCGTGGTCGAGATCGGCGGAACGTCGGTCAAAGTTGGCTTCGCCGACCATGGCATCCCGGTGGATTTTGCCCGCACCTACCCCACCGCGCAACTGCGCCAGGGCGCGCCGGTTGCGGGATTGGCCGATGCCGTCGCCGCTGCCTGCCGCGATGCCGGACTCACACCCCGGCGCGTCGTCGCGACCGTGCCTGGATTCATCGACCGGGATTTCGACACGGTGCTGCACACGGCCAACATTCCCGAGCTTAACGGCATCCGGCTAGGCACGGAACTGGCCTCTAAGCTAGGCATCCCGGTCCGCCTCGAGCGCGATGTCGTGCTGCAATTGCTGGGCGAAAGCGTCGCCGGTGCGGTGAAGCGGCAAAGGGAGGTGCTGGCGGTCTATCTCGGCACCGGCATCGGTGCGGCCTATCTTGGCAAGGAAGGCATCTTCAGGGGTGGCGGCTGGGCGCTTGAAATCGGCCATATGCCGATCTACCGGCCCGACGAGAGCGGGCTGCCAAACCGGGTCGAGACCTATGCCTCGGGGGCAACGCTCGTCGACCTCGCGACGGACTACGATATCCCGGTGGCCGAGCTGTTTTCGGCGACCGGGCAGCCGCCGTCGCTGCGCGAATGGCTCGACGAGATCGTCTGGCAGCAGGCGGTGACCATCGCAACAGCGGCCGCCTTGTTTTCCCCGCAGACGATCCTGATCGGCGGCGGCATTGTCGATATGAAGGCCTACCCCCGCCATACGCTCAAGCAGCACATCGCCGACAGCCTGCCGCATTCGCTTGTTGTCCAGCCCCTGGACATACGCTGGGCGGCCCTGGGCTGGCAGGCGGCTATTCACGGGGCGGTGCTGCTCGGCGCGGTGTGATCGCCGAGTGCCTAGAGCGGTTCAGCGTTTCACGGAATCGCTGACCCGCTCTAACTTTTTGTTTTTGCGCAATCCCGGACGGAAAATCGCTACACACTTTTCCTGGAATTGCTCTAGCAGTGGATTACTTGATTGTCTTCCCGTCCGCCGCAAACCGGTAGGTCTTGCCCGGCTCGGGCGTTGCATAAAGCGTCGCGCCCGGCTCCGCGTCATAGACGCCGAAGATGCGCACGGTGATCAGCCCGGCCTTCTCGCAGTCGAGATAGAGATTGGTGTCGGCGCCGAGATGCTCGGCGTGCACCACCGTTCCCTTCCAGGCGCCGGACTTGGCATCGACCTTCAGATGCTCTGGCCGCACACCGATTGTCTTGGCCGTTTCGCCAAGACGCGCGCCATCGATGAAGTTCATCTTCGGCGAGCCGATGAAGCCGGCGACAAACTCGTTTGCCGGCGAATTGTAGAGTTCCATCGGTCCGCCGATCTGCTCGATCTTACCCGCATTGAGCACGACGATCTTGTCGGCCAGCGTCATCGCCTCGACCTGGTCGTGGGTGACGTAGATCATCGTCGCCTTCAGCCGGCGATGCAATTGCGCGATCTCCAGCCGCGTGTTGACACGCAGCGCGGCATCGAGGTTCGACAAGGGCTCGTCGAAGAGGAACAGTTTCGGTTCGCGCACCACGGCGCGACCGATGGCGACGCGCTGGCGCTGGCCGCCCGAAAGTTCCGCCGGCCGCCTTTCGAGATAGGGTTCCAGCGACAGCATCGAGGAAGCGATGCCGATGCGGCGGTCGATCTCGGCGGCCGGCGTGCCGGCCTGCTTGAGGCCGAGGCCCATATTGTTCTTCACCGTCAGATGCGGGTAGAGCGCATAGGTCTGGAACACCATGGCGATGCCGCGTTTCGCGGGTGGCGTGGCCGAAACATCGGCGCCGTCGATCACCACGCGACCCGAAGTCGAATCCTCGAGCCCGGCAATGACCCGGAGCAAGGTCGACTTGCCGCAGCCCGACGGGCCGACGAAGACGACGAATTCGCCGTCATTCACTTCGAGGTTGATGCCCTTCAGCACCTCGACCGGCCCGAAGGCCTTCTTCACATTCTCGATTACCAGCGAGCCCACGGCTTCGTCCTTGTTCTAGAGTTTGACGGCGGCGCCGCTGCGCACGCTCTCATCGGCGGCAAGGCAGACGGCGAGCGATTTCACCGCATCGTCCATATGCCTGGTGAGGTCGATGTCTTCCCGGATCGCCTTCAGCACAAAGGCCTGTTCGAGGTCGCATAGATCCTGGTGGCCAGGTTCGCCCTCCATCGACAGCATCTCGTCCGGCCTGGCGAACCTGCCGTCGGCGCCAGTCGCCGCACTGTGCAGGCGGATGGTCGAAGTCTTGGTGTGGGTGTCGATGTCGTCGGACTTGACGCCCTCCTTCATGACGATCGACACGCAGCCATTGGGCGAGATCACGTCCTTCACGAAGAAGGCGGTTTCGGAAATCATCGGTCCCCAGGCGGCCTCGTACCAGCCGACCGAACCGTCATCGAACAGCACCTGCAAATGGCCGTAATTGTACATGGTCGGCGCGATCTCTTCGGTCAGCCGCAGTCCCATGCCGCGCACCTCGACCGGCCTCGCATCTGTGATCTGCAGCATCACGTCGAGATAGTGCACGCCGCAATCGACGATCGGCGACGTCGTCTGCATCAACTGCTTGTGCGTCTGCCAGGTCGGGCCTGAGGACTGCTGGTTGAGGTTCATGCGGAACACGTAAGGGCCGCCCAGCTTGCGTGCCTCGGCGATCAGCCGGACCCAGGACGGGTGATGGCGCAGGATGTAGCCGATCACCAGCTTCTTGCCGTTGGCCTTGGCTGCTGCAACGACGCGCCTGGCGTCGGCAACCGTCGTTGCCAGCGGCTTTTCGACAAAGACATGGCAGCCGGCCTCGAACGCCTTCACCGCATAGTCGGCATGGCTGTCGGAATAGGTGGCTATGCAGGCGACATCGGGCTTTTCGTCACGCAATGCGTCGTCGAAGGAGCGTCGAATTTCGTGGCCGGCAAGGCCGCCCGGCAGCACCACGTCGGAGCGGTTGATGAGTGCCGCGATCTCGAAGCCCGGATTGGTGTGATAGGCCAGCGCATGGCTGCGGCCCATATTGCCGAGCCCGGCGACAACAACGCGAAGGGGTTTTTCTAAACTCACTTGACGGCTCCGGAAGTAATGCCGCGGATCAGCTGCCGCGAGAAGATGACGTAGAGGATCAGTACCGGCATGATCGCCAGCGAGAGTGCTGCCAGGATGGCGTTCCAGTTGGTGACGAACTGGCCGAGGAAGAGCTGCGCGCCGAGCGTCACCGTCTTGGTCTCTTCCGACGGCGCCAGGATCAGCGGGAACCATAGATCGTTCCAGATCGGGATCATGGTGAAGACGGCGACCGTCGCCATCGATGGCCGCACCAGCGGCAGCACCAGCCGGAAGAAGATGGTGTATTCCGACAGGCCGTCGATGCGGCCGGCATTCTTCAGATCGTCGGACACCTGCTTCATGAATTCCGACAGGATGAAGACGGCCAGCGGCAGGCCTTGTGCGGTGTAGACTAGGATCAGCGCGGTCAGCGTGTTGACCAGTCCGCTTGCCACCATCAATTGCAGGATGGCGACGGTGCCGAGCCGGATCGGGATCATGATGCCGAGCGCGAGATAAAGCCCCATCAGCGTGTTGCCGCGAAAGCGATATTCCGACAGCGCGAACGCCGCCATGGCGCCGAACAGAAGCACGAAGAACAGCGAGGCGACGGTGACGACAAGACTGTTCTGGAAATAGTGGATGAAGTCGCCCTGGCCGATCACGGTGTTGTAGCCGATCAGGTCGAACGTTTTTGGCGTCGGCGGCGTCAGCGGCTCGCTGAAGATGCCGGCGCGGGATTTGAACGAATTCATGATGACCAGGATCACCGGGAACAGCGCGATCACTGTGTAGGTCAGCAAGATCGCGTGGGCGCCGATGGTGCGGGGCAGCGAACGGGTTGCGGTGCTCATCTCTCGCTCCTCAGAATTGGTAGCGACGCAGGCGCGTCTGGACGAGGAACAGGTAGACGCAGACGCCGCCGAGGATGATCAGGAACATCATCGTGGCGATCGCAGCACCCATGTTGGGATCGCCGACCTGCAGCTGGAAGCCGAAGAAGGCGCGGTAGAGGAAGGTTCCGAGAATGTCGGTCGAATAGTTCGGCCCGGCGAGCGCGCCTTGCGCGGTGTAGATCAGGTCGAAGGCATTGAAATTTCCGACGAAGGTGAGGATCGAGATGATGCCGATCGACGGCAGGATCAGCGGCAGCTTGATCTTCCAGAACTGCGACATGCCGGTGATGCCGTCGCACTCCGCTGCCTCGATCACCTCTTCGGGGATCGACAAAAGGGCCGCATAGATCAGCATCATCGGAATGCCGACGAACTGCCACACCGAAATCAGGCTGAGCGCGGTCAGGGCATATTGTTCCTTGCCGAGCCATGGCGTGAAGAAGCTTTTCAGGCCGACCAGGTCCATCAGATGCGGAGCCACGCCCCACAACGGCGAAAGGATCAGCTTCCAGGCGAAGCCGACGATGACAAAGGACAGGATGGTCGGCACGAAGATCGCCGTGCGGTAGAAGGCGGCGAACCTCAGCCTGGGGCTGGACAGCAAGGCCGCCAGCATGACGCCGATCGGGTTCTGCACCAGCATGTGGATGATGAAGAACCAGACATTGTTCCTCAGCGCATTCCAGAAATTCACCGACCAGTTGGAATCGCCGAACAAGGTGCGGAAATTATCGAAGCCGACGAAGACCTGGTGCTGCTCGATGTTGCGGAACAGCGACAGCTGCAGCGTGCCGGCCAGCGGCAGGATCATGATCGCCGTATAGACCAGCAGCGCCGGCGCCAGGAAGATGCCGATATGCCAGCGGAATGGTCGTTTCGGTCGTGTTTCTGCGGCCATGAGTGCGGTCCCCGCGGTCTCTCGGTTCCAAAGGGTGTCGATGCCAGATGTTGCCTCGATGCACGGCCCCGGTGTCCTTGCCCGGCATGGGCAGGACGAAGGCCTGCGACTGGTCAGCCAGCCTTTCCCCACAAGACAAAAGGGTAAGGCCGAGAGGCAGCGCCGACAATCGCAATCTGTAATGTAAAGGCCGGCCGGGCACGCGCCCGGCCGGTCTGTCTGTGAGCTCTTATTTGCCCGGCTTGTACCAGCTGTCGAGGCCGTCCTGCAGCTTCTTGGCGGCAGCTTCCGGCGTATCGGTGCCGTTGATGACGTTGGCCGATTCAACCCAGGTCTCGTTTTCGAGGTTCGGCGTGCCGCGCGACAGGATCTGGTAGGTCGAGCGGATCGTCGACTTGCACTTGTCGCGCCAGGAGACGAATTCCTGCGCCAGCGGGTCTTCCATCTTCACCGGGCTGGAATTCAGGCTGAAGAAGCCCGGCAGTGCGTTGGCGTAGATGGTGGCGAAGTCCGGCGAGGCGACCCAGGACAGGAAGGTCTTGGCTGCATCGGCGTTCTTCGAGGCTGCATTCAGGCCCATGCCGATATCGGTATGGTCCGAGATGTAGCAGGTGTCGCCGGCCTTCTCGACCGGCGGCGGGAAGGCGCCCATCTTGAACTGCGCCTGGGTGTTGAACAGGCCGATTTCCCACGAGCCGGCCGGGTAGATGGCGGCGCGGCCGAGGGTGAACAGGTTCTGGCTGTCCGGATAGGTCTGGGCTTCGAAGCCGTCGCCGAGGTATGGCTTCCACTTGGCCAGTTCGGCATAGGGCGCGACCCAGTCGGCGTCGGTCAGCTTCTGCTCGCCCTTGATGAGCGCTGCGCGGCCTTCCTCGCCCTTCCAGTAGTTCGGGCCGATGTTCTGATAGCCCATGGTCGCGGCTTCCCACAGATCCTTGGTGCCCATCGCCATCGGAATGTAGGTGCCGTCGGCCTTGATCTTGTCGAGCGCGGCGAAGAACTCGTCACGCGTCGTCGGCACCTTGATGCCGAGCTTGTCGAAGGCATCCTTGTTGTAGATGAAGCCGTGGATGACCGAGGCCATCGGCACGCAGAAGCTCGACTTGCCGTCGTCGGTCTGCCAGGCCGCCTTGGCGACAGGCGAGAAGTTTTCCATGCCGGGCAGTGCCGAGAGGTCGGCCAGGTTGCCCTTCTTGAACAGTTCGAGCGACTTGTCGAATGGGCGGCAGGTGATCAGGTCGCCAGCCGAGCCGGCGGCGAGCTTGGCGCCGAGAGCGGCGTCATACTCGGTCGGAGCCGACGGTGCGAACACCACCTTGATGCCGGGGTTCTTGGCCTCGAAGGCCGGGATCAGCTTGTCCTTCCAGATGGTGAGGTCGTCGCCGCGCCAGCTTTCGATGTTGAGCGTTACGTCGGCGGCGTGAGCCAGCCCGGCGGTGCCGAGAATGCTGGTGCCGAGAAGCAGTGCCGTCAGTAGTTTCGTTGTCATGCTAGTCTCCCTGTTGACCTTTTTCAGGTTCGGTTTTGAGAACAGGGGCCTTCGCGCCCTTGTTCCCCTCGATCGCGGAAAGGGCTGGCCTGAGCTTCTGGCCGGTCCTTTCCAGTATCTTCTCGGCCACATCGGCGTTGGCGGCGCCGGCGGCGAGCAGAATGGCTGTCTTGACAACGCCGCCGCTCGCTTCGAGCAGGCGCGCGGCATCTTGCCTGTCGTGACCGCTGATGGCGGCGACGATGCGTGCCGCGCGGTCGCGCAGCTTGATGTTGTCGGCGGTGAGATTGACCATGTAGCCGTCATGGACGTGGCCGAGATGGATGGCGGTCAGCGTCGACAGCATGTTGAGCGCGATCTTCTGCGCTGTGCCAGCGCCCATGCGCGTCGAGCCGGCAATCACCTCCGGCGGCGTTTCCAGCAGGATGGCGACGTCGGCCAGCTTGAACAGCGGCGTGTTCTTGTTGTTGGCGATGGCGATGGTCGCCGCTCCTCGGCTCCGCGCATCCTTCAGCGCCTGGACCGCATACGGCGTCGAGCCGCTGGCCGAAATCGCGATCAGGCAGTCGCCCTTGCCGATGCCGGCGCCGGCGATTGCCGCCGAGGCTTCGTCGGTGTCGTCTTCCGGCCCACCGGCCAATGTCTTGAAAGCTTCGTCGCCGCCGGCGATCAGAATGACGATGCGCTCGCGCTTGATGCCAAAAGTGCCGGGCAATTCCAGGGCGTCGGCCAGTGCCATCAGGCCGGAGCTGCCGGCGGCCGCATAAGCGAGCTTGCCGCCGCCGTTCAGCCGGCCGGCAATGAGCTCGGCTGCGGCAGCGATGGCGGGAATGGCGTCGCGGACGGCCTTGGCGGCCTCGATCTGTGCATTGACCAAGGAAGAAAGGATGGTGTCCGGGGCCTGGATGTCCAGTCCCTCGGCATTCCTGTGAAGCGCTTCGGTGCGCGGTTCGGCCATCCCTGTACCTCCGATGAGGGAACAATACCAAAAAAATACCACTTGTCCACACGCATTAACGGATTTGGGTGTCAGAAATCGCCGAGTCGACAAAATGCCTAGGATTTTCAATAAAATACGCCTTAATCTTTTTGAAACGGAAATTAATCCTTGGCTATTGGTATTTTATTGGTATTATCCGCCCCGAGGAGAAATCGCGTGAATTTCGTGCTCGGTATCGATGGCGGCGGCACCAGCTGCAGGGCAGCCCTTGCGACAGGCAATGGCGCTGTCATTGGCCGCGCCAAAAGTGGCGCGGCCAACATCCGCACCGATCTGACTGGGGCTCGCACCCATATTGTCGAGGCGGCACGGCAGGCGTTCATCGCTGCCGGGCAGGACCCGGACCAGATCCCGCAGACACCAGCCATTCTTGGCCTTGCCGGCGCCAATGTCGGGACTTACCGGCAGCAGCTCGAAGCGATCCTGCCGTTCAGCATCAGCCGCGTCGAGACCGATGCCGAGATCGCGCTCGAAGGCGCGGTCGGCTCGGGTGACGGCGCCATGGCCATTCTCGGCACCGGCACTGCCTATATGGCGCGCAAGGGTGGCACGTCGCGCGCCATTGGCGGCTGGGGGTTCCAGGTCGGCGACCAGGGAAGCGGCGCCCGCATCGGCCGCGACCTGCTTGAACAGACGCTGCTTGCCCATGACGGTGTCCGCCCGGGCTCGCCCTTGACCGACAGCATGATGGCGACCTTCCGCAACAATCCCGAAGACGTGGTCGAATTCACCACCAACGCCAAACCCGGCGATTTCGGCGGCTTCGCGCCCAAAGTGTTCGAGCACGCCGAGAAGGGAGACGCCGTCGCCAACTGGATCGTCGACAAGGCGGTTGCCGATGTCGAGGCCTCGCTCGGCGCACTCGATCTTTCGCACGATGCCCCGCTCTGCCTCCTCGGCGGGCTGGCGCCGCTTTATGCGTCGCGCCTTTCCCAGCGCTACCAGGCGCTGCTGAAACCGCCACTCGACGATGCGCTGGGCGGCGCCGTGCAGATGGCGGCGCGCATCTTCGCCAAAGCGGAGGCGGCGCGATGAGCGAGGCCGCCGACCAGATCTTCGCCACGCTGAAGCAGTCGTCACAGAGCGGTGCGCCGCTCTATCTGCAACTGAGGAAGAGCATCGAGGACGCCGTCAATCGCGGCCTGATCGGGCCGGGCGATGCGCTTCCCTCCGAGCGCGACATCGCGACCAAGGCCGACATTTCGCGCGTCACCGTGCGCAAGGCGGTGCAGGATCTGGTCAAGGGCGGCATCCTCGTCCAACGCCATGGTTCCGGCACCTTTGTCGCGCCGCGCATGGAGCGCGTCGAGCAGTCGCTGTCCAGGCTCACCTCCTTCACCGAGGACATGGCCCGGCGCGGCATGGCCGTGCGTTCGGCCTGGCTCGACCGCGGCCTCTACGCGCCCTCGCCCGACGAGATGATGGTGCTCGGCCTGTCGTCGAACGAACTGGTGGCGCGGGTGGCGCGCCTGCGCATCGCCAACGACACGCCGCTGGCTATAGAGCGTGCCTCGCTGTCGGCCAGCGTGCTGCCGGATCCGGCCGGGATCGGTTCCTCGCTCTATGCGGCGCTGGAACTGACCGGCAACCGCCCGGTGCGGGCGGTGCAGCGCATTTCGGCCGCCAATCTCGGCGACACAGACGCGCGCCTGCTCGAAGTGCCGGCGGGCATTGCCGGCCTGCATATTGAACGCATTTCCTATCTCGCGAGCGGCAAGGTGATCGAATTCACCCGCTCCATCTACCGGGGCGACGCCTATGATTTCGTCGCCGAACTGCGCCTGACAGGGCCGAGCGAAGAGGGCCGACCATGATCCCCAAAACAACTCACATGCGGCGCGAGATCGACGAAATCCCCGAAGCCGTCGCGCGCCTGCTCGACGGCTCGGCAGCAGTGCTGACCGAGGCCGGGCGCGGTATTCGCGAGCGCGATCCGAGCTTTGTCGTCACCGTCGCGCGCGGCTCGTCCGACCATGCCGCCACCTTCATGAAATATGCCGTCGAACTGACCGCCGGTCTTGCCGTTGCTTCGGTCGGCCCGTCGATCGCGTCGATCTACGGCGCCAAGCTCAAGCTCGCCGGCTCGGCTTGCCTGGCCATCTCGCAATCGGGCAAGAGCCCCGACATTGTCGCCATGGCCGAAACGGCGCGGGCGGGCGGATCGCTCACCGTTGCCATCACCAACACCGCCGATTCGCCGCTGGCGCGTGCATCGGATTTTGCCATCGACATCCTGGCCGGGCCCGAACGCAGTGTCGCGGCGACAAAAACCTTCGTCAATTCGGCGGTCGCCGGCCTGGCGCTGATGGCGCATTGCACCGGCGACGACAAGCTGCTGGCCGCCCTTGCCCGCTTGCCCGAGCATTTCAGCGAGGCGATCGCCTGCGACTGGATGGCGTTGGCCGGCGCGCTGGAAACGCCGCAATCGCTGTTCATCCTCGGCCGCGGCCCGTCAGCGGCGATGGCCAACGAGGCGGCGCTGAAGTTCAAGGAGACCTGCGGCATGCATGCTGAGGCCTATAGTGCCGCCGAAGTCATGCACGGCCCGCTGGCGCTGGTCGGTCCGGGTTTTCCGGTGCTGGCGCTGGCCGCCCGCGATGCCTCCGAGCCGTCCGTGGCCGAAGCCGCCGACAACCTTGCCGGCAAGGGCGCCGCCGTTTTTGTCACCTCGGACAAGTCGAGGAGTGCACGGCCGCTGCCGCACGTCGCCACCGGCCATCCCTTGACCGACCCGCTGACGCTGATCGTGTCCTTCTACGGCTTCGTCGAGGCCTTCGCACGCCATCGCGGCCTCGATCCGGATGTGCCGCGCAATCTGCGCAAGGTGACGGAAACCGTATGAGCGACCGTTTTGCCCTGACTGGCGCCCGCATCTTCGACGGCGATGACTGGCACGACAATGCAGCCCTTGTCGTGCAGGGCGATGTGGTCGAAGGCATTCATGCCGTCGGCGCCATTCCGTCCGGGGTTGCCCGCATCGACACTGGAGGCGGCATGCTTGCGCCGGGCTTCGTCGACCTGCAGGTCAATGGCGGCGGTGGCGTCATGCTCAACGACCATCCCGATGTCGCCTCGCTCGCAACCATCTGCCGGGCGCATGCGCCATTCGGCACCACGGCGCTGCTGGCGACGCTGATTACCGACACGCCCGCAATCACCGCCGCGTCCATTGCCGCCGGCGCCGAGGCGGCGCGGCAGAAGCTGCCCGGATTTCTGGGCCTGCATCTCGAAGGACCGCATCTCTCCATCGCGCGAAAGGGTGCGCATGACCCGGCGCTGATCCGGCCGATGACGGATGCCGACGAGGCGGCACTGATCGCCGCGCGCAAAAATTTGCCGGTGTTGCTGACGACGGTCGCGCCCGAATCCGTCGAGCCTGCCCGCGTCGCCGCACTCATCAAGGCCGGCATCGTCGTCAGCCTCGGCCACTCCGACACCGGCTATGCCACGGCCAGAGCCTTTGCCGACGCCGGCGCCAGCGTGGTCACCCATCTGTTCAACGCCATGAGCCAGATCGGCAACCGCGAGCCGGGGCTGGCCGGTGCGGCCATCGACATAGGCGGTCTGTCAGCCGGCATCATCGCCGACGGCATCCATGTCGATCCCGCCACCATGGCAATCGCGCTGCGCGCCAAACAGGGACCGGGCAGGGTCGTGCTGGTCACCGACGCCATGGCGACGATCGGAACCGACATGACCTCGTTCACCCTCAACGGCCGCATCATCTACCGCAAGGACGGCAGCCTCCGGCTGGCCGACGGCACACTGGCCGGCGCCGATCTCGATATGATCTCGGCGGTTCGGTATGTGCACAGGATCGTCGGGCTGGACCTGTCGGAGGCATTGCGCATGGCCTCGCTCTATCCGGCGCAGGCGCTCGGCCAGGCGCACCGGCTCGGCCGCTTCGCCAACGGCACGGCGGCCGATATCGTCGCCCTGTCGGACAACCTCGACGTCAAGGGCGTGTGGATCGGCGGCGAAAGGGTTTTTGCAGGCAGCAGCGGTTCACGCTAAAGTCTGCCCATGCATGATGTCGATTGCATTGTCGCGGGCGCCGGTGTTGTCGGCCTCGCCATTGCCCGTGCGCTGGCGCTGGCCGGCCGCGAGGTGCTGGTGGTCGAAAAGGCCAACGCCATCGGCACGGGAACCAGTTCGCGCAACTCGGAAGTCATCCATGCCGGGCTCCACTATGCGCCGGGCAGCTTGAAGGCCCGGCTCTGCGTCGAGGGCCGCGAGCGTTGCCGCGAGCATGGCGTCGCCCACCGGCGCACCGGCAAGCTGATCGTTGCCGTCGAACCTGACCAGTTGGACAGGCTGCGGGCGATCCAGATCAACGCAACGCAAAGCGGGGTCGCTGACCTCACGCTTCTGACGCGCGCAGAGGCCGAAAGCCTCGAACCCGCGCTGACCTGCGCCGGCGCGCTGCTGTCGCCGTCGACCGGCGTCGTCGACAGCCAGGCACTGATGCTGTCTCTGCGCGGTGATGCGGAAGCGGCCGGCGCCTCCGTCGCCTTGCTCACTGCCGTCGCCGGCGCGGCCATCGAAGCCGACGGGATTCGGATCGACACGCGTGACGCCAATGGCGAGGGGTTCCGGGCAAGGCCGGTGCCCTTATCAACGCAGCCGGCCTCGATGCCCAGGCATTGGGCAGACGCATGGAAGGCTTCCCGCAAGACCTCGTTCCGCCGCTATGGCTGGCGCGCGGCAATTACTTCTCGTTGTCCGGCCGCTCGCCCTTCTCGCGGCTGATCTATCCGGTGCCCGTCCATGGCGGCCTTGGTGTGCACCTGACCCTCGACCTTGGTGGCAGCGCCCGCTTCGGCCCGGATGTCGAATGGATCGATCGCGTCGACTATACCGTCGATCCCAACCGAAGTGCTGCCTTCTATGACGAGATCCGGCGCTACTGGCCCAGCCTTGCGGACGACGCCCTGCAACCGGCCTATGCCGGCGTCAGGCCAAAACTGTCCGGTCCGGGACAGCCGGCTGCCGACTTCGTGATCCAGGGGCCGTCCGACCATGGCTCTGGGCCGATCGTCAATCTGTTCGGCATTGAAAGCCCCGGTCTGACGGCAAGCCTGGCGATCGCTGACCATGTCGTGGACCTGCTCAGCCTGGAATGACGAGATGGTGCCATCTCACGCCATGAAACCTTTTGATTTTGAGGCCGTTGTCGGTGCGTATGTCCGAGGCGAAACCCAAATCGAAACCGACCGACGGCATCAGACCGAGCGATGCCCCGAAGTCGCGCCGGGAAAAGCCGTCACGACAAAAGCCGCACGCCCGACGAACGGGCGAGGAGGAGCCGCGCGAAAAGAAACCAACGCCCGCCGACCCGGCGCCGGAGGTCGACGGCCAGGCGGGGCCGCCGCCGGAAGCTATCGAACCCGATCCGCAGCTGACGCCCGAAGAGGCTGAGCAGGCGCGCAAGAAATACCTGCTGCGGCGTTTCTGGATCAGCGCGCGCGGCTACTGGAGCCGGCGCGGCGACCGGCTCGCCTGGCCATTCACGATCGGAGTGCTGCTGCTGATCTGCATCAACATCGGTTTCCAGTATGGCATCAATGTCTGGAACCGCTCGATGTTCGATGCCCTCGAGCAGCGCAGCGCCCGCACAGTCTATTTCCTCAGCGCCGTATTCGTGCCGCTGGTGATCTGCAGCGGCAGCCTTGTCGTCGCGCAGGTCTACCTGCGCATGACGATCCAGCGCCGCTGGCGTTCCTGGCTGACTACCGGGGTCGTCGCGCGCTGGCTGGCAAACGGCCGCTACTACCAGCTGAACCTCGTGGGCGGCGACCACCAGAACCCCGAGGCCCGCATGACCGAGGATCTGCGCATCGCCACCGAGTCGCCGGTCGATTTCATCGCCGGCGTCCTCAACGCGTTCCTGTCGGCCTCGACCTTCATCGTCGTGCTGTGGACCATCGGCGGCGCGCTCACCCTGCCGATCGGCGGCGAGAGCATCACCATTCCCGGCTTCCTGGTCATCACCGCGATCATCTATGCCGCCATCACCTCGACCTCGATGGTGGTCATCGGCCGCAATTTCGTCCAACTCTCCGAGCGGAAGAACCAGGCGGAGGCCGAACTGCGCTACACGCTGACGCGCGTGCGCGAAAACGGCGAGAGCATCGCCTTGCTGGGCGGCGAGGAGGAGGAGCGCGGCGGCATCGACAGGAATTTCGGCCATGTGCTGAGGCAATGGGCGCTGCTGACCGGACAGCACATGCGCACGGCGGCGGTGTCGCAGGGATCGAGCCTGTTTGCGCCGGTCGTGCCGATCCTGCTGTGCGCGCCAAAATTCCTCGAAGGCTCGATGACGCTTGGCGAGGTGATGCAGGCGGCGTCTGCCTTTGGCATCGTGCAAGGCGCGTTCGGCTGGCTGGTCGACAACTATCCGCGTCTCGCCGACTGGAACGCCTCCGCGCGGCGCATTGCCTCGCTGATGATGTCGCTCGACGGGCTCGAGCGCGCCGAGCAGAGCGATGCGCTCGGACGCATCAACCGGGGCGAAACCGAAGACGGCGCCATCCTCAGCCTCGACAATCTTTCCGTGACACTCGACGATGGCACCTCCGTGGTCAAGGAAACCGAGGTCGTGATCGAGCCGGGCGAGCGGGTGCTGGTTGCCGGCGAATCTGGTTCAGGCAAGTCGACACTGGTGCGGGCCGTCGCGGGCCTGTGGCCATGGGGCGGCGGAAGCGTCAATTTCCACGCCGACAGGCGCCTGTTCATGCTGCCGCAACGCCCCTACATCCCCACCGGCACGCTTCGCCGCGCGGTCGCCTATCCCGCGGCGGCGGACAAGTGGACGATCAAGCAGATCAAGGCTGCCCTCGACAAGGTGGGGCTTGGCTATCTCACCGACAGGATCAGGGAAGACGCGCCATGGGACCAGACGCTGTCGGGTGGCGAAAAGCAACGCCTCGCCTTCGCGCGCCTGCTGCTGCATCGCCCCGATATCGTGGTGCTGGATGAAGCGACTTCGGCGCTCGACGAGAAGAGCCAGGACACGATGATGGTGACGGTGATCCGCGAACTGCCTGATGTCACCATCATCAGCGTGGCGCACCGCGCGGAGCTCGAAGCCTTCCACAGCCGCAAGATCACCCTGGAAAGGCGTGAGGGCGGCGCCAAGCTCGTCAGCGATGTCGACCTCATTCCGCGCAACCGCAAACGCAGCTTGCTTAATCGCGCTCTGTGGGGATCTGGCACGCGGAGCGTGAGGCCTCGCAAGTAAGGCGACACTGCCGAACCGCGAACAGCCGATCTATTTAGCCGGCTTCCGATCAGCCGTAGAGGCCTTTGTAGGTGTCGCGCAACAGGCTCTTCTGCACCTTGCCCATCGTGTTGCGCGGCAGCTCGTCGACGAAGATGACCTGCTTGGGATGCTTATATCTCGCCAGCCGGCCGGCGATGGCGTCAACGATCTCGGGGCCAGTGATTTGCGAGGCCGGCGCCCGCACCACGACAGCGGTGACGCCTTCGCCGAAATCGGGATGGGCAACGCCGATGACCGCACTTTCCGAGACGCCGTCAAGCGCGTCGATCTCGCTCTCGACCTCCTTCGGGTAGATGTTGTAGCCGCCGGAAATGATCAGGTCCTTGCCACGGCCGACAATATGGACATAGCCGTCAATGTCGATGATGCCGAGATCGCCGGTAATGAAGAAGCCGTCGTCGCGGAATTCCGCTTTGGTTTTCTCCGGCATACGCCAGTAGCCGGAAAAGACATTCGGCCCTTTCACCTCGATCATGCCGACTTCACCCTGGCCAAGGGCAGCGCCGCTGTCGGGATCGGCTATGCGCAGCGAAACGCCGGGCAACGGGAAACCGACCGTGCCGGCGCGGCGCTCGCCCTCATAGGGGTTGGACGTGTTCATGTTGGTCTCGGTCATGCCGTAGCGCTCGAGGATCGCGTGGCCGGTCAGTTCGCGCCAGGCCTTGTGCGTTTCGGCAAGCAGCGGCGCCGAGCCGGAAACGAACAGGCGGATGTTTTTCGCAGCGTGGGAGTCCAGTCCCTCCTGCTGCAACAGCCTGGTATAGAAGGTCGGCACGCCCATCAGCACCGTGGCGCGCGGCAGAAGCGAGACGATGCGGCTCGCGTCGAATTTCTGCTCGAACAGCATGGAAGCGCCGGCCATCAGGGTGACGTTGGTGGCGACGAACAGGCCATGCGTGTGGAAGATCGGCAGCGCATGGATCAGCACGTCATCCCCGGTGAAGCGCCATTGCTCGACCAGCACGCGCGCATTGGAGGCCAGGTTTTCGTGGCTGAGCATGGCGCCCTTAGAGCGGCCGGTGGTGCCGGACGTGTAGAGGATTGCGGCCAGATCGTCCGGCCCGCGCGCCACATCGTCGAAATCCGTGGCCTGTTGCGCAGCCAGTTCGGTCAGCGAGCCTTCACCGTTGCTGCCTAGCGTGACGGTGACGGCGCCCGACGCCTGCGCCAACGGCGCGATATCGCCTGCCCGCGCCGGGTCGCAAACGACCAGGCGCGGTTCGGCATCACCGAAGAAATAGCCGAGCTCCGTCAGTGTGTAGGCCGTGTTGAGCGGCAGGAAGACCGCGCCGGCGCGCAGGCAGGCGAGGTAAAGGAAAATGCATTCGGGACTTTTCTCGACCTGTACCGCGACGCGGTCGCCCGGCCTGACGCCGAAATGCTTTAGCGCCTGCGCCAATTGTGCCGACCGCACCAGCATGTCGCCATAACGGATCGAACGCCCGTCATCGGTCTCCATCAGGGTGGGCTCGGGCGCCGGCATGCGGTCGCGAAAGGCGTCGAACAGGTGATTGCTCATGCGTCTTCCCTAGCGCATGGCCCCGAAAAAACACAACCGCTTTTGGGAAAACCGCAGCAAGCGGGTTTCGGATCGAAGCAAGAAGGTGGTGCTATCTGCGGCCGCGCAGCGCCTTGCCGACCCGGAGATCGCCGCTCTCGTTGAACCGCTCCATGCACATGGCCGCCGTCAGGCGATAGTGGCTGAGCAGCGCTTCGACGGCGCCGTCGGCATCGCCTTCCACGGTACGCTCGGCGATCAGGCGATGCTCGCCGATATCGTCGCGCTCGCTGCCTTCCTGGGAGATCAGCCGATAGCGGGAGGCCTGGTCGGAAAGCTGGTCGCAAAAACCGATCAGCCAATGCGACCGGCAGCCGGCGATCAGCGCCCGATGGAACGCGCGATGCAGCTTTTCCCATTCCGGATTGTTCGAGGACGGATCCTCCGGCAAACGGCGCTGCGCGCGTGCCAGCCGATGCAAGGCCAGGACCAGCTGCTCTTCCCATTCGCCGGTGCGGTTGGCAATGGATTCACGCAGTGCCCGCTCTTCCAGCCAGCAGCGGGTGCGCGTCAATTCCTCGAGTTCCGGGGCACTGACCGGCATGATGAAGAAACCGCGCTGGTCATGGCGGCCGAGCAGGCCTTCCGAAGCAAGCCGGTTCAGAGCCTCGCGAACCGGTGAGGCACCGGCGCCGTAACGGGAAACCACCCATTCGACACGAAGCTTGCTTTCACTTTCAAAAACGCCGCGCAGGAGATCGTCGCGAAGCTGTTGGTAGACCGTGCTGGCGAGTGTACTCTTGGCCCCCACGCCTTCGCTCGTATCGGCAGATCCGTAGGTCAATATGACTCCTATCGCTCTCCCATGCTCCGCCAGCCCGTTCGCGAAGCAAACGATTCCCCTACGAATCTATTGTACCTCGTAAGGCATCCATGCCTCAAGGGAAAGATCCCGATATTCGACTTAAAGAGGAAGGTTGTACGCATCTTGCTTTCGGGTAGTAACGAATATCGTGAAAAACTTGTTCTTGTGAAGAAACTTTGTTCTACGGAGCGACTCGCGTCTTCGCGACATGGTTTTGAGATCACGAGTACGGGTAATTTTTTCTTAACGCACGTCAGATTGCCAACTGGCCCCCTCCCGCAATGAAGACGCCTTCGGGACTCATCCACTAGATTTGGCTGCAACATGTAGTGCCGCATGCTGCGATCGCTTCGCTTGCAGCGACGTCCCGGCGACTGCCGCCAGTTGACCGCCTTCCGGAACATCTCGCCGGCTGGAAAGATCAAGCCAACAGGTCAGAGCTGTCGGGATTTTTGCTGACTGATGTCAGCCGGCAGCCCGGTCGGCCGCGGTTCGAATGGCTTCTATATTGGCCCGGTAGGCTTCGACGCTGCCGCCCTTGAAGACGGCGGCGCCGGCCACCAACACATCGGCGCCGGCTGATGTCACCAAGGGCGCTGTCTCCGGCGAGACGCCGCCGTCAATCTCGATGCGGATCGGCCGGTTGCCAATCAGCGCCTTGACCCGCTTGACCTTGTCGACCATGGCCGGGATGAAGGCCTGGCCGCCAAAGCCCGGATTGACGGTCATGATCAGGATCAGGTCGAGCCGGTCGAGCACATATTCGATCGAACTTTCCGGGGTCGCCGGATTGAGCGACACGCCAGCCTTCTTGCCGAGACCCTTGATGGTCTGCAACGAACGGTCTAGATGCGGTCCGGCCTCGGCGTGCACGGTCATACCGTCGCAGCCGGCATCGGCAAAGGCGGCCAGATAGGGATCGGCCGGCGCAATCATCAGATGGCAGTCGAAGAAAGCCTTGGTGCGGTTGCGGATGGCCTTGATCACCGGCGGGCCGAAGGTGATGTTCGGCACGAAATGCCCGTCCATGACATCGAGATGGATCCAGTCGGCGCCGGCTGCGGCCACGGCTTCGACCTCGTCGCCGAGCTTCGAGAAATCCGACGCCAGCACCGATGGCGCGATCAGGGTTTTTCCAGCCATGTCCGCTTCCCGTTCTTGAGCTTGCTTCCGCCCTAATCGCCTCGGCGCTGCTTGTCGACAGGAATCCGGTGTGAATGGCTGATCCAACACAATGCAGAGAGGCGGCAGTGGGCCGCCTCTCCAAGGTCTGTAGCATCAAATTTCAGTTCACGTGACGCCGCGGTTTGGCCAATCCCGGCGCAAACAGCTTGCCGTTGCCTTGCTTCAATGTCTGCAAATTGAACGTCTTGACGGGCGGCTTCGGCACGCAATGTCCACGCACCAGCTTTTCGGTTGTCCGGCAGCCAGTGGTGATGATGGCGTCCTTCACGCATGCCTTGCCAACCAGATGGTAACCGCGCTTGCAGTCGATGATGACTGGAGGCTTGCCGACGCACACACCGTCGATCCGCCGCTCGTTGGGCTTGCACCGCTCGGCGATTATCTGGTTGCGAACGCATTTCAGGCCGACCTGATGGTATCCCGGCAGGCAGTGGATGCTGACACCAATGCATCTCCCGTTGACCAGCTTTTCGGTGCTTCGGCACGCCGCGACAAGCGGCTTGTCCACGCACTTGCCACGGATCAGACTCTGACTGGGAAAGCAATGGCGGCCAGGATCGACGACGACCGGGGGGCGTTCCGGTGCCTTGCCGGGATCAGGGCGCGTGTCGACGGTGAGGTCGTCGGCATCGGTATCGACATTGCGTTTGATGCAAGTGAAATCCTCGCTGTCCTTGTCGACAGTCGCGATCGCACCGCCCTGCTTGATCTCTTGCAGCGTGCACTGAATGGAGCGCGTCCTCGTGATGTTGAGGTCATGGGCGGCGCTCGCCTTGAAGGCCCCGCCCTGATTGAAGGCGACCGCCGTGCCGGTGAAGAAGGCGCCGTTCGAGCAACCGATGCGATAGTGGAATGCGCCCGGTGCGTCGCGTTCGACCTCGAACGCCACCTGGCCTTTGCGCGGGCAGAGCTTCCTGGAGCCGGCGCTGTCGGAAACGGTGACCTCGCCATGCCAGTCCGAGTGCGCCGGCGGGTTGTCGGGATCGGCCTGCGGTGCGTCGGTGAAACCACCGCCGCCGGCGCCAGTGCAGTGAACAGTGATGTCCTTCCAGCCGTCGAAAGGTTCGAACGGTCCGTTGCCGACAATCTCGGTCTTGTACTGGAAATAGGCGGTAGCGCCGACGTTCTCCCATTTCTCATAGCTGGCGAAATAGCCATTCTTGCTCGCGTCGTACGATGCCCACGCTTGCTTGAACTCGGAGGTGATCGGCCCACCGTCCTTCTGTCGCCAGATGCGCATCGAGACCGGTCCGGCCTGGTTGGCCTGCGCCCGGCTGGTAACCTTCAGCGAGGGACAGACCGTGCCAGGAGTCGAACCCGGTTCGTTCGACTGGTAGGTGGTCAAGAACAGCTTGACGTTCTCGACCTCGAACTTGCCGAAATCGGCGGTGATGTCCTGGACATTGGGCTTGATCACCGGGTCGCAAACCACCTGCACCTGGAATGTGCCGTGTGCGGCGTAGTTCGAGTCGAAAAGCGGATAGGGCCAGCTGCCCTGCTGGGTTTCGGCGACGGCATTGCCCATGTCGAGTGCCTTGTCGGTGAGCGCCGTGAAGCTGGCGTGGAACGTGTGGCTGAACGAATAGGATTTCGTCGGACCGTCAGCCTGCAGGTGCTGGTTGCACGTGGCGATGATCTGGTCGCCATAGGGCACGACGGCAATGCCGGTGTCCGATGACAGGGGTATATTGGACGGATCAAAGGCGAAATTTTCCTGATGGTCGTAGTCACGGCTGACCGGCGCTGCGCTCCAGATCGGCGGAAACGGGCCGCATTGGCTGGGTCCGCAGATGCCTAGTGCGACACCGACATCCTGAACGTAGCCTGGCCAGCGCGTGTCGATCTTCATATGGCCCCAGAACTGGACATTGCCGCTTTTCAGCGTGTCCCATTTCTGCTTGTCGCTTGAGCCGACATGGATTGTCGTATTGGCGCTCTCCGTGTCGAACGACATCGACTTGATGTTCGCTTGATCGGCAAGGGCCGGCGCGGTGGCGAGTGCGGTTGCAATCAGGGCAACGGTGGTTGCCGTGTTACGGAAAACATATCTTGCTGAAGACATTGTCTCTCTCCTGAAAGTGTTCCCTCAGGAGTTGGTCATCGCGGGCGGCATCAAGGTTCACCAGCAAGCGGAATATATTGTGACACCGGTCATGGGATCGCTTCGGCAGTGGCCTGCCCGTGACTATGCTCGTCTATGGACAACCGATTGCCGTTTGCAATCAGTTGTGTTTCACTCGGTGGAGACAGAACGGAGCGAAGCGATGGCCAGGATCGTCTATTCCATGCTGAATTCGCTGGACGGCTACATCGAAGGACCGTCCGGCGACATCGGCTTGCCGGTGCCCGAGGAAGAATTGCACCGGCATTTCAACGAAGAGATGCGGCGGACCGCGATCGCGCTCTGCGGGCGCCGGATGTACGAGGCGATGCGCTTTTGGGACAGTCCGGAGCGCGAGACCGGGGAAGAGGTCGAGCGGGATTTTGCCCGCGCCTGGCGAGAGACCCCGAAGGTCGTGTTTTCGACGACGCTTCGCGACGTCGGACCCAATGCCCGGTTGGCGGGCAGCGATGTCGAAGCCGTCGCAAGTGAGCTCAAATCCCAGACGGAGGGCGAAATCTCCGTCAGCGCCGCCGATCTTGCCGCGCAATTCGCGCAAGCGGGCCTGATCGACGAATACCGGCTCTACATGCAGCCGGTCGTTCTCGGCGGCGGCAAGCCGTACTTCCAGTCCGGCCTGTCGCTGGCCTTGCAGCCGCTCGGCACGCAAAGCCTTGCCCAGGGCGTGACGTTGCTGCGCTACGCGCCCGACAGCTGAGATTCGGCCTGGAACAGTGTGAGGGTCGACAACACTGCCGCCTGAAAGAAAAACCCGCCGGATCGTTCCGGCGGGTTCCGATTTTGGCTCGTATCCAGATCCTACGGCTTGAAGTTGGACGCCGGATCTCTTTGCGGCTGTACCTGCGTCTGCGGCGTGCGCTGCGGTATGAACTGCTGAAGCACACCCGGATTGAGCAACAAGCTCGGATCCAGCCCCGGCTGTTGCCGGATGGCCCGGCAGTTCGGATACCGTCCAATCGTGCCTACCGGGCAGCGCCGCCTGATCGGTTGGCACTGGCCGTTGATCATCACCGAGCCCGGCGCGCATTCCGCTTGCGGCTTGCGGCATGCGCCGTCGATCACCTGAGTGCCGCGCGGGCAGACGCAGTCGCCGCGCTTGTTGTGCACCTGGCCGCGTATGGTGCACTGCTCGACGTCCGGCTTCTTCTGCCGGCAGGCACCGTCCCGCACCTCGGTACCCCGCGGGCAGACGCAATTGCCATTGGCATCATGAACCTGGCCGCGGATGGTGCACTGCTCGGGCTTCGGCCGGACCGGCCGGCAGGCTCCATTGCGCACCTCGGTGCCACGCGGGCAGACACAATCGCCGGCGGCGTCATGAACCTGACCACGGATCGAGCACTGTTCAGGCTTCGGACGGATCGGCCGGCAGGCTCCATTGCGCACCTCGGTGCCACGCGGGCAGACGCAGTCGCCGTCAGCATCGTGGACCTGGCCGCGTATGGTGCACTGCTCGGGCTTCTGCTTGTCGCGCACGCAGGCATTTGCCTGTCGGTCGAGATGCGTGCCGTCCGGGCAGTAGCAGCCATTGCCGTCCGACGTCGGGACCGAGCCGGGGATGGTGCAGCCAGGCTTGTCGATCCTGACGCAAGCGCCATTCTCAAGCTCGGTGCCACGCGGGCAGACACAGCGTCCATCCTCGGTGCGAATCTGACCCTTGAGCAGCACACAAGGCTTTGGCTTCGGCTCGATGATGACGCCGCCATCAGGCGAGCACTGGCCGTTGCGGAACGTCGTGCCTTCCGGACACACGCACCGGCCGGCGTCGTTCATGACGAAGCCCGGCGAGCACTCTTTCCTCACCTCGCGTTTGATGGTGAAGGGATGGCACGCATAGGCCTTGCCGCGATCGCCCTGGATGTTGGTCAGATCGCCGGGCAGCACATCACCGCCGCCCTGCACCCGGGTGTCGGGAGACAAGACACCGACGCAGTTCTGGCCATTGACGTCGCCCTGCAGATTGGCCAGGCGGCCGTCGTCGGGAAGGACCACGGTGACAGTGTGCACGTGGCTTTCCCCAGCGCCGAGCGTCAGGTTGGCGATGCAGGACAGAGGCAGCGTCGTCGGCTCCGGCGAGCAGCCGAAGGGCGGTTCGATCGAGGTGATCTCGACACCTTCCAGCCGGCCGAGCCCGTCCACGCCGATCGCATCGCCGATGCGGACCGGACCTGAGAATGGGGTCTGGCCGTCATTGGTGATGGTGATCTCGAACGAGCAGGGCTGTCCCGGCTGGCACTCGGCATCTCCGGTCTTCTTGACGCTGATCGTGGACGTGCCGCCGCCCTTGGCGCAGGCCTGGCCGATCGGGTAGACGACGTCGTCTCCCGGAGCCGGGCCGTACGAGCCGCGTGCGCAGTTCTCGAATGCGCCATTGGCCGAGACCGTCACGTCGAAGTGCCTAGAGGTTCCGGGCGTCATCACGGCGCCGGGAATCTGGCACGACAGCGCATTGGCCGGAACCGCGCCACAAGCCCATTCCGCGCCGTCGGGGGTGACGGTCTGGATCTGCACCGGCGCGCCGCCCGAGATCAGCGTGGCGGCATCGTTGACCCGCACCGGACCGGTGGGGGCGGAGGTGCCAAGGCTTATGACGGTAATGCGGCAGGAAACCACCGCTGCACCGGCGAGCGAGCCGTTGCACACCTTGGTTATGCGCAGGGTCGGCTTGCCGCCATTGGGATGCCGGAAGCGTTCCTTGGCGCAGGCCTTGTTGTTGGTGAGGTCGACCTCACCGGGGACGGGCTTCAGCGCCGCGCAGTTCTCCACCGAGTCCGACTGATAGCCGGCCGGCATCACCGCCTTGACGACGATCGGCGTCGAGGCGCCCGGCATCAGCACGATGCCGGCATTGTCGCAGCGGAACTGGCCGGGGCCGTTCGGTCCGCATGTCCAGGGCGGAGACGGGCCGAAGGTCGAGGAGGCCGGCGCTCCGCCCGGGTAATTGTCGATGACCGTCAGCGGCCCATTATAGGGGACGCTGCCATTGTTGATGATGTCGATCACGAAGTAGCAGATGCCGTCGGGCGTGCAGACCGGAATGCGGGCACGCTTCTTCAGGATCAGATCGACTTTCTTGTCGACCGGCGGCCGGCAATCGCGGTCGCGGTCGCCACGCCGGCAGATCGGGATCGAGGCGCAGCCCCGGTCGTTCTGCTGGCTGCCGAACAGCGGCTTGCCGCTGGCGCCGTAATTGTAGGTGGCGCAGTTGCGCAGCGCGCTGCCTTGCCAGCCTCCCGCCGGCTTGAAGCCGAGCTTGAGGTTGACGGAGGCACCCGGATTGAGCGTGGTCACCGGATAGGTGCACGTCATCGGGGTCACGCCGGGCACGCAGACCCAGGGCGGATTGGGCCCTGAATCCAGCGTCGAGCCGGCCGGCAGCGTCACCTCGTCGAGCACGATCTTGCCGTGATACGGCCCGTCGCCGACATTGGTGACCTTGATGGTGAAGTCGCAGCCGCCGCCCATCGTGCACCGCGTTACATCGGCGCGTTTCTCGACCTTGAGGTCCGGTTCCTTGTCCTTGGGCGGACATCTCAGGTCACGCGGGATGACGATGTCGATGATCTGCGTGCAGCACAGCCCCCAGCCCTCCTTCGGGCCGGCATAGGTCTCGATGCCGGTGACGATGAGGTGGATGACGTCGCCGGGCGATGCGCCGATGATCTTCCAGTTGAGCACACCGCCGCCCGCCGGCACCAGCTGGGTGTCGGGGATGATGGTGATACCGGGGGTGGTCGTCGACACCTGCACCCACTTGCCACCCATCTCCGGGCCGACAGGCATGTGGTAGATGAAGGCGCCGCCGCCTGGCACGCAATCGACCGTGCCGCGCTCCACCTTGAAGCATTCCCGGTCTGGAGGCGGAGGCCGCTTGTCACAGTTGGTGAGGTCGATCTTGATCGAGGTCTTGGCGCCGGTCTTGTAGTCGCCATCGTCGGGTTTGCCCGGATCCTGCGACGGGATGATGGTTCCGGTGCCGACGCCATTGGTCACCTTGATCAGGCCCTGATTGTCGATGACTGTCGGCGAGGGAAACGCCGCATGGTCGATCTTGGCGGTGATCTGGAAGTTGATGACGCGTTCGTTGGCAGCGCCCGCACCGTCGAGATCGGCGGCAGAGAGCCGGAAATCGGACACGGTTGCCGTATCGTTCGGATCGGCCGAAGTGCTGATCGAAACGCCGGGCAGCGGGCCGCCCGCAGCGTCCGTGCCGTCGCCCGACACATGCGCGCTGACGATCGACAGACCGTGCGGAAGCTGGTCCTTGAACTCGATCTTTAGCGTTTTCAGCAGGGCCGTCAGGTCGGCAAAACCTTGCGGGTCACCGCGCAGGCCGAAGGTCAGGGAGTAGACGACGTAGTCGCAACTCCGCTGGGTGCCTTTCTTGGTGAAGAACGGGACGACCCGTTCCGGCCTCGGGGTGACGATTTTCGAGTTGTCGAGGTCGAGCCGCAGTTCCGGGGTGATCGGGACGGCGTCTTCCGCGTGGCTTGCCACAGGGGTGTACATGGCGACCGCGATACCGGCCGCCATCAGCCAGCGCGCGCCGCGCCTGGCGTATGACAGGGGTCTCATGATGGTCTCCATGACGGTTTTCTGGTTTCGTGTTGCGGTTGGGGAAAGTGCTGAAGTGTTCATCTTCCCCTCCTCAACGTTCGCAACTGACGGCTGGGGTTCTGAGCGGCAAGGTCATCTTGCAGCAAGGGTAGTAGCCACCCTTGTCCTTGTCGGACTGCCTGTAGAAGCAAAGTCCAACATCGACTCTGTCGCCCGGAGAATGGCCAGTGATGTCGACCGTGTAAGGCTTGCCGGGGGCATGCGACTGAGGTGATGTCACCCCGACGCCTGGCGTCCTGGACTGGGCCTTGATCGAATCGCCGCCGAAGCCGGCATGGTCATGGAGATAGAGGTCGGCCTGGAGGCCGCGAGGCGTGCAGTAGAACTGCACATCCTCGACATCGATGCACGGAGGCAGGTCGCCGGGCGGTGGGAAGTCCGGCGGATAGAAGGGCGGCAGATAACCGCCGGGGATCTCTTCATAATAGCCGGCACGGCCTTCGCAGGGGTGCCAGACCTCGACGTCGCCGACATGGCCTTCCACTTCGGGGTCTTCGAAATAGCCGTCGAAGTCGACGAACCACGAGCCGAATGGCGGTACGTTTGCCGGCTTGACCAGCGGCGTCGGCGTGATCTGAACGCCATGGACGGCAAGCGGCCCGCCGGCGGCGAGCTGATCCGCAAGCGTGGGGTTGTCGCGCAGCTTGTCGCCGGTGTTGACCAGCGTGTCGGTGCACACGCCGGTGTCGAGATTGCCGTCGGCGTCATAGCCATATTGCAGGTCGAGCCCGCCGGCTGACTCCCGGTTGCCTTGCGGGAAGCCGACCGCATATTCCTGCGGCTCTTCCACCCACTCTGATTCCGTCGCCGGATCGTCCGGGTTCTCGCGCCAGTAACGGATGACCTCGCCCTTGCCGGAATCGGCGAACTGGCTGTAATCGTAGCGGTTTTCCACCGGGCCGCGCTGCGCCAGGTACATGAAGCCCTTGACGTCGAAGGCGATGTCGGTGACGGCGTAATCCTTGTCGGTCTTGACCGTCAGTTCCCAGCGCGGATCACCGGCGAAGCTGCCGTCGCGGGCAATGCCCACCGACCAGATCTCGGATTTTTCGCCGACCGAGTAGTAGACCCGGCCGCCGTGATAGGCGACGGACCAGACGCGGCGCTCGTCCTGCGTATAACCCCATGTGTCGGGGTCTTCCGAGTCGAATGCGGCACCCTGTATGTCCATTACCGCGCCGTCGTCGGCGACGGGCGCAAGCCCATGCGCCGGTCGCCCGGCAACGCCGTGGTCGAACGTGTCGATCAGCGTGCCGTTGGCGTCGATGCGGTGGATGAGGCCGGTGTCGAGGTCGCTGGCGAAGAACTCGCGGTGATTGCCGTCGAAGCTGACGTCGCCGATGCCGGGGCCGCTGTTGGTGTCGATGTCGGCAAATTTGGAGACTGCACCGGTGATGCCGTCGATTTTCCAGATCGTGCCGGGACCGCCACCGTTTTCGGTGCCGAACTGGCCGTCCATGAAGACGGCGCCCGCCGTGCCGCGGCGCTGCCGCTCAGGCCGGCCGTCGGAATCTTCGTCAGGGGTGACGATGCGGATGCCGTGCAGCGAGGTGGCGCCGGCATAGAGGTTGGGGATGGCGGACGGGACGCCGTCGCGCACGCCGTCATCATAGGTTACGGCGAACACCTGGCCAATCTGCTCCGCCGTCACCTCGAAAGGCGGCGGCGTGTAGACGAGTTGGCCCGAGGCGGGTCCGCCGAGCGCCGAAACATCGAAAACGCGCAGGGTGGCGCGCGTCGTGTCGATGAAGGTTTCGTCGACCGGATCGACCCCGGGCGGCAATCCTTCGTCGAAATTGGGAATGACGGTGCCGGAAAATCCGGTCACGGCCATCGAGCCGGGATAGATGATCTGGCTTTCCTGTGCCCGGGCAGCTGTGCCCAGCCAGAGCGTGGCGCTCAACGCCAGGGCAAGCAGACCGCCGGCCAGATGGAGCGAACGGCGCAAACCGCCGCTTCGCAAACCGCCACTTGGAGATGACTTGGACGTGCCGCGATTGCAGGACATAAAACTCCCCCCGAAGTTTTCGGGAGGAACATCCGGTTCGGCCGCGCGAATCAGGGCAAGGCGCGGCGTTCCAGCACGTTCGTCCCTGATCGAATTGTCTGCTTTCCTCGTCCGCACGATACGCCTGCTCCTGCGCAGGGTCAACGGAATCAGCCGAAAGCCCAGCGCATCAACCCCGTCCCGAAGGCGGTGGTCGCGCTGGGCTTGCGTTGGTCCCGGAGACCGTGGAGCCTCTAGGGTCCTGGTCATTGGGGGCATCCTTTCCGGCCCCGCACCATGCGGCGCCTGGTCGTCAGTCGCAGGCTGGAGCGGAAAGGTTCATGCAAAACGGCGGCTGAGTCTGTTCACCATTTCACAGAAGCGGCAAACAGTTCCAATTTGCTCGAAGCCGACCAGAAAACAGCGTCCCGGGAAGGATTGTTTCGGGCGGCTTGCCGGCGAAGGTTCACCAGATCCAGTCGCCTTTGCCCAACACCGACACCGCCTCGACGATGCGGTTGAAGGAGGCGCGTGCCCGAGCGACCGTGTGTCTGGCCCTGAGATAGCCATGCACCAGCCCCGGCTCCTCGAACCAGGCGGCGTGGCCGCCCGCAGCAAGAATGCGATCACGGTAGGTTTCGCCGTCGGACGACAGCGGATCGCATTGTGCGGTGATCAGCACGGTTGGCGGCAGTTTTGTGAAATCGGTATCGGCGAGCGGGGATAAGGTGATGTCGCCTGTGCCGTCGACGCCGCCGGTGCGGATGCTTTTGTAGAACGCCAGGTCGCGCATGGTCAGCATTGGCGCTTCGGCATGTTCGACATAGGAGCCTTTCGACCAGTCGCCGCCGAGGCTGGGATAGATCAGCACCTGGCCGATCGGCTTTTTGGCATGGCTGCGCGTTGCGTGGGCGACAGCAGCGCAGAGATTGCCGCCGGCGCTGTCACCGCACAGCAGGACGGGACGGTCGTAGCTTCCGTCCGCCCATTCGAAGGCATGCAGCGCATCGTCAAAGGCGGCCGGGTGCAGATGCTCCGGCGCCAGGCGGTAGTCGACCGAGACCACCTCGTAGCCAGTGCGGGCGCAGAGCTCGGCGCAGACATCGTCGTGGCTGTCGAGCCCGCCGAGGATGAAGCCGCCGCCATGGATGTAGAGCACCATCGCCGCCTTGTTGGGCGAGGCGGAGCGATAGATGCGGATCGGGATATCGTGAGCGGCAATGATGGTCGTTTCCGCCGTCACGCCACCGGGATAGCCGGCAAAGAACTCGCGGCACATCCGGTCATAGATCGCGCGTTGCTGGGCGACGGTGTAGTCGATCGTATCAGGCGGGTAATAGGAATTGGTGCGTTCGACGAAGGCCCAGGTCTCGGCGTCGATGAGGGTTTTGTAGTCGATCATGCTGGCTGCGTGGCTATCTGCCCTTCCACACCGGCTCACGCTTTTCCGCAAACGCGCGAAAACCTTCCATACCATCCTCGGACCCGTAAAGCGCATCGACAGTCGCCAATTGCCGCCTTGTCACCTTGTTCATCGCATCCTGGAAGGTCAGCGCCTCGGCCACGCGGGCTGTCTCCTTGATCGCCGCGAACACCAGCGGAGGACCGCTGGCGAGCAGGCGGGCGATCTCCCAGACGCGGTCCTCGAGCTTTTCCTTCGGCAGCACTTCGTTGACCAGCCCCCAGCGATGCGCCTCCGCCACATCCATCCAGCGGCCGGTGAGCAAAAGGTCCATGGCGACGTGATAAGGAATGCGCTTCGGCAATTTGATCGTCGCGGCGTCGGCCAGCGTGCCGGCGCGGATTTCGGGCAGCGCGAAAGAGGAATGGTCGGAGGCGTAGATGAGGTCGCAGGACAGCGCCAGTTCGAAGCCGCCGCCCACCGCCATGCCGTTGACGCAGGCGATGACCGGCTTGTTGAGGTCGCGCAGTTCCTGCAGGCCGGCAAACCCGCCGACGCCATAGTCGCCGTCGACCGCGTCGCCGCCGGCCGCGGCCTTCAAATCCCAGCCGGCGCAGAAAAACTTGTCGCCGGCCGTCTTGACGATGGCGACGCGAAGCTCCGGATCGTCGCGGAATGCCTTGAAGGTCTCGCCCATCCGCCGCGACGTCTTCAGGTCGATGGCGTTAGCCTTGGGCCGGTCGAGCGTGACCTCGAGGATGGTGCCCTCGCGGCGGGTGGAAATGACGTCAGACATTCTTCTTTTCCCCCAGCACCAGCAGCGCGTCGGCGATCCAGGCGCCCTTGCCTTCGGCGCAGACGATCAGCGGGTTGACGTCGAGTTCCTCGATCTCGCCGGCATTCTGCTGCACGAAGGCGGCAATGCCGGCGATGGCGTCGATGGCCGCCGCGACATCGGCCTTTGGCCGGCCGCGATAGCCGTCGAGCAGCGGGAACAGTTTCAGGCGGCGCAAGGCCGCCTCGATGTCGTCGCGGGTTGCCGGCAGCATCAGGGTCACGCTGTCGCGCAACAGCTCGACCAGCACGCCGCCGGTGCCGAGCGTCATGACAGCGCCGAACATCGGATCGCGGGTGAAGCCGACGAGCAGTTCGGCGACGCCGTCACGCACCATGCGCTCGACATAGAGGCCTGTGCCGAGCGGGAGGAGGTCGTGTGCCGCTGTGCTGACCGATTCGGCGTCCTTGAGGTTCAGCCTGACAGCGCCGACTTCCGACTTGTGCGTCACGCCCAGCGCCTTCAGCGCCACCGGGAAACCGAGCGCCATCGACGAGATCACCGCCTCGACCGCATTGGCGGCGCGTTCGGCCTTCGGCACGGGCAGGCCGGCCTTGATCAGCCGCGCCTTGGCTTCCGCCTCGTCAGGGGTCACATGGTCGCCTCCGGCCGCACCTGCAGCCGTCGTGTCGATCGGCTGCGCCTGCGGCTCAGCCCAGGCCCAGCCGATGAAGGCTGCCGCGCCTGCGGCGTCCATGGCCTCGGAAATGCCGAACAACGGCACCATGCCGCGCGCCATCAGTTCGGCGGTGTATTCCTCCGGCAGGTTCTCCGGCAGCGACGAGACGATCGCGCCGTGCGCCTTGTTGGTCTTCAGCGCCGATTCGAAGGCGCGCAGCGTCGCCCACCAGTCGGTCACCGAGCAGCGGTCGGGGCGCGGGAAGTCGAGCACCAGCATGTTGAGGTCGAAGCCACCGGAGACCATGGCGGTGAAGGTGGCGGTCATCGCCGGTTCGTTGTTCCAGATGAAAGTGTGATAGTCCAACGGGTTGGCGACCGCTACCAGCGGCCCGAGTGTCGATTTGACATGGGCACGGTGCTTGCTGGTGAGCTCCGGAAAATTGACCCAGCGCCCCTCGGCGCTGTCGGCCATGACGGAGGCCTCGCCACCCGAACAACTCATCGACGACAGGCGATAGCCGGGCAGCGGCCCGGTGACATGCAGCAGCTTCAGCGCCTCGATGAAGGCAGGGATGGAATCGACGCGCGCAATGCCCAGTCGCCGCAGGAAGGCGCCCGAGGCAGCGTCCGAGCCGGCGAGCGAGGCGGTATGCGAGACGGTCGCCTGTCTGGCCTGTTCCGAACGCCCGACCTTCATGGCGATGATCGGCTTCTTCAGCTCGCGCGCCCGCGCCGCCAGCCGCTCGAAGCCGGCTACCGAATCGAAGGCTTCGATATGCAGGCCGAGCGAGGTGACGCGCTCGTCCTCGATCAGGCCAAGCGCCATTTCGGACAGGCCGGTCTGCGCCTGGTTGCCTGCGGTCATCAGAAAGGCAATCGGCAGGCCGCGCTTCTGCATCGTCATGTTGATGGCGATGTTGGAGGACTGGGTGATGATGCCGACGCCCTTGGCGCCTTCGGGCAGCCTGATGCCGCCATGCTGGTCAGGCCACAAAAGGGCGCCGTCGGCATAATTGATCAGACCATAGCAATTCGGCCCTATGATCGGCATTTGGCCTGCGGCGGCGACCAGTTCGGCTTGCAGCCGCTCGCCATCGTCGTCATAGGCCTCGGTCTCGAGGAACCCGGCGGCAAAGCACACGGCGCCGCCGGCGCCACGCTCGGCCAGCGCCGTGACCACCTCGATAGTCAAATGTCGGTTGACGCCGACAAAGGCGGCGTCCGGCGCGCCGGGCAAATCGGCGACGGAGCGATAGGCCTTGCGGCCCGCAACCTCGTCCTTGGTCGGGTGCACCGGCCAGATCTCGCCGGCAAAGCCCATCTTGATCGACTGCGCGACGACGGCGGCGGCCTGCGCCCCGCCGAACACGGCGATGGATTTTGGGCGCAGGAGACGTTCGAGTTTATGCATGGTCATCTTTTCGTTTTGAGCGCGATATCTTCCAAAACCGAAATGCCGGTTCTGGCCATCATGCTCTAAGCGCCGAACGGACGCAGCAGCGCCCGCGAAATAATATGTCGCTGAATCTCCGACGTGCCTTCCCAGATGCGCTCGACGCGGGCGTCGCGCCAGATGCGCTCCAGCGGCAGGTCGTCCATCAGCCCCATGCCGCCATGAATCTGGATGGCTTCGTCGGCGACATAAGCCAGCATTTCGGTCGCCTTCAGCTTGGCCATCGCCATGTCCTGATCGGTCACGGTGCCCTGATCGTACTTCCAGCCGGCTTCGAACACCATCAGGTCGGCGGCCTTCAATTCGGTGGCCATGTCGGCCAGCTTGAACGACACACCCTGGAACTTGCCGATCTGCTGGCCGAACTGCTGGCGCTGCGCGGAATATTCGACGGCGTGGCCGAGCGCCCGCTCGGCGCGGCCGAGACAGGTGGCCCCGACCTGCAGGCGGGTGGCGCCGAGCCAGGAATTGGCGACGTCGAAACCCTTGTGCACTTCGCCGAGCACCTGGCTCGCCGGCAACCGGCAATCGTCGAATTCCAGGATGGCGTTGGTGTAGCCGCGATGCGAGACGTTGCGGTAGCCGTCACGCACGGTGAAACCCTTGGTGCCCTTGTCGACGAAGAAGGCGGTGATCTTCTTGCGCTTGCCGCGCGGCGTTTCTTCCTCGCCCGAAGCCATGAAGCAGATCGCGAAATCGGCGAGATCGGCATGGCTGATAAAATGCTTGGTGCCGTTCAGCACCCAGTCGTCGCCGTCCTGCACGGCGGTCGCCTTCATGCCGCGCAGGTCGGAGCCGGCGCCTGGCTCGGTCATCGCCAGGCAGTCCCACTTTTCGCCGCGAATACAGGGGAACAGGTATTTTTCGCGCTGCTCCGGCGTGCCGGCGAGCAGAATGTTGGAGGGGCGCGCCACGCAGGTCCAGTGCAGCGCGTAGTTGGCGCGGCCGAGCTCTTTTTCGTAGAGCAGCCAGGTCACCGTATCCAGCCCCGCGCCGCCTATATCGGCCGGCATGTTGGCGGCGTAGAGCCCGGCTTCGATCGCCTTGACCTTGATCTCTTCGATCAGCTCGCGGCGCAGCACGCCGGTGCGCTCGACCTCGCGTTCATGCGGGTAAAGCTCATTCTCGACGAAGGCACGCGTCGTCTCGACGATAAGCCTCTGTTCCTCCGACAGACCGAAATCCATCGCCTCAGCCCTTCTTCTTTTTCTTCGGCTTTTCGGCTTTCTTCACCGGCTTGCTCGCCTTGGCCTTCTCGGCCGCCTTGGAAGCGGTCGGCTTCTTCGCCGCCAGCTTGGCCAGCTGCCTGGTATAGTCCTTGTGCAAGGCGCCGGCACCCCAGCCCTTGCCCTTGTTCTGCTTCGACAGCGCATCCATGATGGCGACCAGATTGTCGTCGCGGATCTTTTCCAGCTCTCGGATCGACAGGCCGTGGGCCTGGTCGTCCGACTGGGTGGCGATCAGATCGACCAGCTCGTCGTTGAACTCCGGAACGTCCATCAGCTTGGTCCACGGCCATTTCAGGCACGGCCCGAACTGCGCCATGAAGTGGCGCATGCCGGCCTCGCCGCCGGCGACGCGGTAGACCTGGAACATACCCATCTGCGCCCAGCGCAGGCCGAAGCCATAGCGCATGATGTCGTCGAGTTCCTCGACGGTGCAGATGCCATCCTTGATCAGCCACAGCGCCTCGCGCCAGGCGGCTTCCAGCAGGCGGTCGCCGACAAAGGCCTCGATCTCCTTGCGGATGACGACAGGCTTCATGCCGATCGAGGCGTAGATCTCCTTGGCTACTTCGATGGCCTCCGGAAAAGTCTGGTCTCCGCCGACGATCTCGACCAACGGCAGGAGATAGACCGGGTTGAAGGGATGTCCGACAACCAGCCGCTCCGGATGCTTCTTCATCGCCACCTGCATTTCGGTCGGCTTGATGCCGGAGGTCGACGAACCGACAATGGCGTTGGCCGGCGCATAAAGGTCGATTTCGGCCAGCACGCGGTGTTTCAGGTCGAGCCGTTCCGGCACGCTCTCCTGGATGAAGTCGGCATCAGCCACCGCCTCGGCGATGGTCTTGGCAAAGGTCAGCTTGCCCTCCTTGGGCAGGCCGCCGGGAACCATCTGCTTGTAGGCGCGGCGGGCGCCCTTCATCACTTCGGAGACCTTGCGCGATGCTTCCGGGTCCGGATCGAAGATCGACACGTCGATGCCGTTCAAGAGCAGCCGCGCCACCCAGCCGGCGCCGATGACACCGCCGCCGATGGCGGCCGCCTTATTGATGATGCTCATGGTCAGGCTCCGGTTCTTGTCTTGGCGGTTTCGGGATCGATGAGAGGCACGCGCTCGCCGGCGCGGATCACGGCGGGGTCGTAAGCCTTGCGGGCAAAGACTTCGAGCACGAAGGGCCGGAAGAATTCGATCGGCAGCGTGTCGTAGTCGGGATCGAAGCTCGACTGATCCCAGCGTTCGCAAAACTGGTCGCAATCGTCGAAATACATATGCCCGGCGAAGCGGTCGCGCGCATGGCGGTTGCCGCCGAGATGGTGGGCGTAATAGAGGCGCTGAAAATCGCCGTGCTTCTCCACCACCCAGGTGCATTGCTCGCGCACGAAGGGCTTCAGGATCGAAGCGGCGTATTCGTCGTGATTGTAGGGCGCGTAGATGTCGCCGATGTCATGCAGCAGCGCGCAGGCGATCCAGTCGGTGTCGGCACCGTCGCGCCAGGCGCGCGTCGCCGCCTGCAGCGAATGGCCGAGCCTTGTGATCTTGTAGCCGGACAGGCCTTCGTCGAGCTGGACCAGCGCGTCGAGCAGCCGCTCGCCGGTTTTGGCGGCATAGTCGATCTCATGGGCGGTCAGGAATTCGTAGTCGTCCCTGTCGCCATCCTTCATCGCGGTGAATTTGACGGTTGTCATATCGACGCCCTCCAAACTATGCCGCGATCGGCGCCCGCTTGGTCAGGTTGAGCTTCTTGCGCACTTCCTCCGGCCCGAGGATACGAGCGCCGAGATTGGTGACGATGCTGGCGGCGCGCTCGACCAGTTGTGCATTGGTCGCCAGCACGCCCTTGTCGAGCCAGAGATTGTCTTCCAGCCCGACGCGGACATTGCCGCCGGCCAGCACGGCCGCCGCAGCGTACGCCATCTGGTTGCGGCCGATGGCGAAGGCCGACCAGTTCCAGCTCGACGGCACATTGTTGACCATCGCCATGAAGGTGTTGAGGTCGTCCGGCGCACCCCACGGCACGCCCATGCAGAGTTGCACCAGCGCATCGGGATTCAGCACTTTTTCCTCAACCAGTTGCTTGGCGAACCAGAGGTGGCCGGTGTCGAATGCCTCGATCTCCGGCTTGACGCCCAGCGCCGTCATCATGCCGCCCATGGCGCGCAGCATGCCGGGTGTGTTGGTCATGACATAGTCGGCTTCGGCGAAGTTCATGGTGCCGCAATCGAGCGTGCAGATCTCCGGCAGGCACTGGCGCACATGTTCCATGCGGTTGGTGGCGCCGCCCATGTCGGTGCCCTTCTCCTTGAGCGGCAGCGGCGCTTCGGGCGAGCCGAACACCATGTCGCCGCCCATGCCGGCGGTGAGGTTGAGGATGACGTCGACTTCTGCCGCGCGAATGCGCTCCGTCACCTCGCGGTAGAGATGGACATCGCGCCTGGGCTTGCCGGTCTCGGGGTCGCGGACATGGCAGTGGACGATCGCCGCACCGGCCTTGGCCGCGTCGATGGCCGAATCGGCGATCTGCTTGGGCGAACGCGGCACATGTGGAGAGCGATCCTGCGAACCGCCGGAGCCGGTGACGGCACAGGTAATGAAGACCTCACGGTTCATCGCGAGCGGCATGGAATTTTCCTCCCAATCGAAACAGACCCCAGCATTGCGCGACTTGCGGCAAACTGTTTTGCGTTTTACGAAGGCTGCATGATCAAAAGCGAAAAGCCGATCATCTTTCGCTCGGAACGCTCGCCGCTGAAGGTGACGTTCCTGGTATTTTCCGGCTCGTCCATCATGTGCGTCGCCTCGGCCGTCGACCCGCTGCGCGCCGCCAACCGCATTTCCGGCGAGACGCTGTTCGATTTCAAACTGGTCTCGGTCACCGGCGAGGCGCCGGTCACCACCTGCGGCCTGCCCGTGGCGGTCAGCGGCCGTTTCGATGCGGCCGAGCCGACCGACGTGCTTGTCGTCGTCGCCGGCTTCGGAACGCAGAACTATGCCACGTCGGCGCTGCTGTCGGGTCTGCGCCGCGCAGCACGAGCCGCCCGCGCCTGTGGCGGCGTCGAGGCCGGCACCTGGCTGGTGGCACGGGCAGGGCTGTTGGAAGGGCGTAGCGCCACCACCCATTGGGAGGACATGGAGGATTTTTCCTCGGCCTTTCCCGGCGTCGACGTACGCCCCGACCGCTATGTTATCGACGGCCCCGTCTTCACCTCGGGCGGAGCGTCGCCGACCTTCGACCTGATGCTGCATCTGATCCGCACGCGCCTCGGCATGGCCGTGGCGCTCGATGTCGCCAGCGTCTTCATCTACGACCAGGCGCGCGCCGCGACCGACGCACAGCCGCTGGTCTCGCTCGGCCGGCTCGATGGCTACGACCCGCGGCTGGCGCAGGCCATCAGGCTGATGGAATCGCATGTCGACCAGCCGCTGACCATCGACGCGGTGGCAAAACGTGCCGGGGTGACGGCACGGACGCTGGAGAGCATTTTTCGCAAGTCGATCGGCGAGACGCCGGGCGCCTATTACCTCAGGCTGCGGCTGGGCGCGGCGCGGCGGCTGGTGGTCGATACGCGGATCGCCATGGCGGATATTGCCGGGCGGACGGGGTTCTCGTCCGCCGCGGCATTTTCCAGAGCGTTTTCAAGAGCGTTCGGCGAAGCACCGGTGCGGCTCCGCCGAGGTTGATGCATGTCGCCCAAAAGTGTGTCGCGGTTTTGGGATAACGACATGCAGACAAAGAGAGATCAGGCGGCGTTCTGGCGATCGCCGCCGGCGTCCATCTGCGAGCGCATCTGCCTCGCCAGCCGGACTTCAAATCGGCTGCTGACAGCGCGATCCCATTCGTTTTTCACATTGTCGGTCGGCCGCGGCAGCGCCATCAGCCGGTCGATGATCGATCCGGTCTCGCCGGATGAGAGTAGGGCGTCGATTTCGCGTTCGTGTTGCATTATCGGTTCGCCTCCTTCCTTTTCACCCGCCACAACGGACCTCTTATACGAAATACGTGACGGCAGTTTGAAGGCAAGAGCGAGGTCATTGATGGGCGACAAGGGGCAAAACCTTGTCGCCAAATGAGCCCTTTGGCGCAAGGCCGTTACAGGGCGGCGGGAGTATTTTCCAGCCGCCCTCAAGCAATACGAATCGGCTTTCCGATCTCAGACGTAGCGGTTGACGATGTTTTCGAGCAGTTCCTGGCGGCCGGAGCGTGGCTGCGGCTCGATCTTCTTCTTGACCACGCGCTCCGCAATGTCTTCCAGCGTACGCTTGCCCGACAGCATCGCCTTGGCCTCGGCTGTGTTCCAGCCGGCATAGCGCTCGGCCAGCGGACCCGACAGCGCCTTGTCCTCGACCATCTTCGCGGCTGCCTTGAGGCCGCGCGCGCAAGAATCCATGCCGCCAATATGGCCGATCAGCAGATCCTGCGGATCGAGCGACTGGCGGCGCAGCTTGGCGTCGAAATTGGTGCCGCCGGTCTTGAAGCCGCCGGCCTGGAGGACCTGATAATAGGCCAGCGCCATCTCCGGCACATTGTTGGGGAACTGGTCGGTGTCCCAGCCCGACTGGTAGTCGTTGCGGTTCATGTCGATCGACCCGAAGACGCCGAGCGCATTGGCCAGCGCCAGCTCATGCTCGAAGGAATGCCCGGCCAGGATGGCGTGGCCCTGCTCGATGTTGAGCTTCACTTCCTTTTCCAGACCGAAGCGCTTGAGGAACCCGTAGACCGTGGCAACGTCGTAGTCGTACTGGTGCTTGGTCGGCTCCTGCGGCTTCGGCTCGATCAGGATCGTGCCTTCGAAGCCGATCTTGTGCTTGTAGTCGACGACGAGGCTGAGGAAGCGCCCGGCCTGTTCCTGCTCGCGGGCAAGGTCGGTGTTGAGCAGCGTTTCATAGCCTTCGCGCCCGCCCCACAGCACGTAGTTCTCGCCTTTCAGCCGCTTGGTTACGTCGATGCAGCTTTTCACTGTCGCCGCCGCATAGGCAAAGACATCCGGATCGGGATTGGTGGCGGCGCCCGACATGAAGCGGCGGTTGGAGAAAAGGTTCGCCGTGCCCCAGAGCAGCTTGACGCCGGTCTTCTTCATCTTGCCGGCAAAATAGTCGGCGATCTCGTCGAGCCGCGCCGCACTTTCGGAGAAATCCTTGCCCTCGGGGCGCACATCGGCGTCGTGGAAACAGAAATAAGGGGCGCCGAGCAGCGAGAACATCTCGAAGGCGACGTCGGCTTTCAGCTTCGCCAGTTCCATCGTGTCAACGCCGCCGGCCTTGGGAAACCAGGGACGGTCGAAGGTCTGGCCACCGAACGGATCGCCGCCCGGCCAGGCGAAGGAATGCCAATAGGCGACGGCGAAGCGCAGATGATCCTCCAGCCGCTTGCCGGCCACCACCTCGTCGGGATTGTAGAACCGGTACGCCAGCGGATTGGTCGAATCCGGCCCTTCATACTTGATTGCTTTGATGTCGCCGAAAAATCCGCTGCTCATGATTTCTGTCCTCTCTCGAATAGTTCGCCCTGATTACCTCAGGCGTAATTGGTTTCGTTCTTCCAAGGGGTGAAAAGGCTGGTGTCAAAGCCGCTCAACGAAGGAGACAGACCATGACCGACGTCAACACGATCGCTCAAAACTACATTACCGCCTGGAACGAGTCCGATGCGGATCGCCGCGCCGAACTGCTCAAGGCAACCTTCACCGAAGACGTCAGTTACCGCGATCCGCTGATGCAGGGCGACGGCCATGCCGGTGTGGCCGCACTTATCGACGGCGTGCAGCAGCGCTTCGCCGGCTTCCGGTTCTCGCTGAAGGGCACACCGGATGGATTTGCCGACACGATCCGCTTCTCGTGGAATCTCGGGCCGGAAGGCATTCCATCGGTCACCGAAGGCACCGATATCGGCGTCATTGAGAACGGCCGCCTGAAGAGCGTCACCGGGTTTCTGGATAAGGTCCCGGCGCAGTAAGTTGCCAAGCTGCGGCGTGGGCGAGAAGCCGCTCACGCCGTGGCGCCTTTGATTGCCGGATACAGCGCCCGATAGCGCTGATAAGCATCCGCATAGGCATCGCTCAAGCTGGCATCCGGCTCTACCGTCGCATCCGTCCGTGGCGCGGTGCAGACACTGAGCGGATCCGCCCCTGTCGCCGCGATCAGCCCGAGCCGGGCCGCCCCAAACGCGGCGCCAAAATCGCCGTCGGCCGGAATGTCGACCGGCAGCTGCAGTGCGGTGGCGATCGCCTTCAGCCAGTAGCGCGAGCGCGAGCCGCCGCCGATTGCCGTCACCCGGGTCAAATTCGTGCCCGCCGTCTTCAGCGCTTCGAGACTGTCGCGGAAGGCGAAGGCGACACCTTCAAGCACCGCCTGCGTCAGCACCGCACGGCTGGACTCATGCGCCAGCCCGGTGAAGGCGCCGCGAATGGCGGAATCATTGTAGGGCGTGCGCTCGCCAGAGAGATAGGGCAAGAACGACACGCCCGACGGAGCCTTCAAAGCGTCGCCAAGTTCGGCGGTCAATTCGCCGGCCTTCTTCCCTGAAATCTCCGATAGCCAGTTCAACGAATCGGTGGCCGACAGGATGACGCCCATCTGGTGCCAGGTGTTGGGCAGCGCGTGGCAGAATGTGTGCACGGCACTTGCCGGATTGGGCAGATAGGACGCGTTGGCGGCAAACAGCACGCCGGATGTGCCGAGTGAGCCGAATGCATGGCCGGCGCCGACCGTGCCCATGCCGCAGGCCGATGCCGCATTGTCACCGGCGCCGCCGGCAACGGGAATGCCCGCCGCAATGCCCCATTTCGAGGCGAGTTCGGCGCGCAAGGCGCCGGCCTTTTCCGTGCCTTCTACCAGCGACGGCATCTGCTTCTCATCGAGCGATGTCGCTGCGAGCAGTTCGGAAGACCAGCGCCGCTTGCCGACATCGAGCCAGGACGTGCCGGCCGAGTCGGACATTTCGGAGATATGCTCGCCGGTCAGCCACAGCCGCAGGAAATCCTTGGGCAAAAGCACCTTCGCCACCTTGGCGAAGACAGCGGGTTCGTTGTTCTTCACCCAGGCGAGCTTCGGCGCCGTGAAGCCGGGGAAAACGATGTTGCCGGTCAGTTGGCGGAAGCGCGGATCGGCGTCGAGCGCAGCCGCTTCGGCGTGGCTGCGCGTGTCGTTCCACAAGATGCAGGGGCGCAGCACCTGATCGCCGGCATCAAGCAAGGTGGCGCCATGCATATGGCCGGAAAGGCCGATGCCTTTGACGGCGGAAAGCTCTTTCGGGTGCGCGGATTTCAGCTCGGCAATCGCCGTCTCGCAACCACGGATCCAGTCGGCAGGGTTTTGCTCGGACCAGCCGGGGTGCGGCCGCGACACATCTAGCGAAGCATGGCCGGAGCCGATGATCTTCTGCCCGGCATCAAGCAACAGCGCCTTGACGCCCGACGTGCCCAGATCGAGGCCGAGATACATGCATTCCTCCCATTGCCATTAATTTTTTCGGGTCTCGAAAAAATCTGGCTCGACCAGTTCTTAAAACAAGATGCGTTTCGGGTCAATTCTCTGACAAATCGGCGGCGCGTCGCGAAAACAGCGCCGACAGCGGGCTGTCCGGCCGGGCCAGTTGGCGCTCGGCCGCCAAGGCCCTTGCAAGTGCCGCGCCGCCGGTGCGCAGCGCCGCCTCGATCAGCGTCAGGTCGATGACATCGCGCTGCGCGTGGCTGCCGCCGAAGCGATAAGCGATCGAGCGAATCGGCCGGATCAGGCGCACCGTCTCGGCGTAATTGCCCTCGCCAAAGGCCTTGATCGCCAGCGTCAACGGATGGCCGACATCCCTGGTGAAGGCAGCGTTGTCGTCGCTGCCGCGCATCGCCTCGCGTTGCGCATCGAGCAAGGTCTTGGCTGGCGATTCGAGCCCTGCCCCGACGAAGGCCATCATCGCATGGGCGTCGTTAAAGGCGTAATTGCCGGCACCGACCTTGGGCCAGTTGGCGGCAAGCGCAATCCAGCGGTCCCCAACATTGACGCCGCCGAGATGAAGCCGCCACAGGATTGCCGAGGCGTCCACCATGTTGAGCGCCATCGTCGACGGCGTGCCGTAGATCGGCCCGTCATAGAGATCGAGCACCTCGCCGGTCTCGCCGAGATCGTAGTGGAACAGCGCCAAATGCCACCAATTGTGCACCTGCAGGAAGCTCTCTTTTGTCCATGCCTCAGGATTGGCGCGCATCCAGGCGATGCCATCCCTTTGCCGGCTTTGCATTTCCATGACGTGAGCGACAGCATGTTGGCCCCAGCCGTCGCGCGGTTCGATGGCGACCGCAGTGCGGCCAAACTTCTCGGCCTGTGCATAGTCGCCCATCTCTTCCAGCCCGAACGCCTGCATGCCGAGGATGGCGTGGTATCCAGGCATGTCCTTTTGCCAGGACGGCAGCGCGCGGCCGATGCGGTCGCGCAGCATGCGGGCATTGCCGGTGAAGAAGTCGACCTGGTGCCCGGTCTGCAGCGCCACCGCGTCAAGCGGGCAGTCGATGGCGATATCTTCGAGCAAACGCGAGGCCTCGTGCCAGCGGCCGGCGGCGAGATGGCCAAGCGCCGCGACATGCGCCTGTTCGCGCGCTGTCGCGGCGAGCGGCAGCGCCGCTTCGTGGCATGCCTTGGCCACCACCGTTGCCTCGCGCTCGGTGGCGAGGCCGAAGAGATAGCCTTTGAAGATATGTGCCATGACGAAGCCGGGATCCTCGGCGATGGCACGGTCGACGGAGCCGACCGGGTCGCCGACGAAACACTGCAATTCACGGACGGCTTTGGCGTAGGACGAAAACCCGGATTGTGTGGCGCCCGAAAGCGTCAGGCCGAACTCGTCCTTGATTGTCATGCCACTAATTCCCCGAACGCATCGCCACCGTGGCGATGCCGGCGCCGACCAGCAGCGTGCCGCCGGTGCGGTTGAAGATGCGGATTGCCTTGGGGTTGCGCACGACGTTGCGGGCGCGCGCCGCGATCAGCGCGTAGCCGAAGGCATTGGCGAAGGCCAGCGCCAGGAAGGTCGTCTCGAAGATCAGCATCTGCGGCCAGAATTCGGCCTCCCGGTTGAGGAACTGCGGCAGGAAAGCGACGAAGAAGGTGATGCTTTTCGGGTTGAGCGCGGTGACCAGCCAGGCATGCGCCATCATCCTGGCGGCCGACACGGCGTCGGTGCGCGGTTCGGCTTTCAGCGCGCCGCCGGCACGAAACAGCTTAATGCCGAGATAGATCAGATAACAGGCGCCGATCAGCTTCAGGATGGTGAACACGGTAGCCGACGCCGCCAACAGCGCGCCGATGCCCAGCATCGACAGGGTCATTGCGGTGAAGTCGCCTAGCGCCACGCCGACGGCCATCGGCAAGGCTGTGCGCCAGCCTTGGCCCAGCGCATAGGACACCACCAGGAGAATGGTCGGGCCGGGAATGATCAGCAGGATGGTGGAGGCGGCGGCGAAGGCAGCCCAATTTTCGAACGACATCTTTGTCTCCTTGAGCGCAAAGAAAAGGATAAATCCTTGCGTACGCCGGAATGTAAAGAGCCACCCTAAAAAATTCGCGGCGAACCGCTTCGTCCCGCCGGCGCATTCAAATAGGGCACAGGGTTAAGGCGCACAGGCATCCCTTCATCTTTTTTCAACCATGTTTGGCGAAACTGCCCGCTATCCGGCCGGACCGTGTTTCCCGCCGACAGCGTAGGGTTTGGTGCATGCGTGAGTTGCCGCAGAATGTGACGCCGCCTATGGGCGACGCAATCGAAGCCGAACATCTCTATTCCCGCCGCTCGATGCTGACAGGGGCCGGCGCCATGGCGCTGCTTGGCATGGCCGGTTGCAGCACCGCGACGCTCGAACTGCCGCAGTTGCAGCTGGACGACACGGTCACCGGCTCGGTGCGGCCGATCCGCCCGGCGATCAGCGTCGACAAGAACGTCACCGGCCCCGACGTCATGTACGCCGCGCTCACCGATGGCGGTTTCGAAGTGCCGGCCGTGCCCTATCAGAAGGTCAAGCCGGAGTTCCGCCGGCAGATTGTCGTCAACGAGACCGGCGAGGCGCCCGGCACCATTGTCGTTCATCTCCAGGAGCGAAAGCTCTATCTCGTGCAAGAGGGCGGCGACGCTATTCGTTACGGCGTCGGCATCGGCAAGGACGGCTTCCGCTGGTCCGGCCGCGCCAACATCCAGTACGGCAAGGAGTGGCCCACCTGGACGCCGCCGCCGGAAATGATCCAGCGCAAGCCGGAGCTGGTGAAGTGGCAGAATGGACAACCCGGCGGCCTCACCAATCCGCTCGGCGCGCGCGCGCTTTACATCTACCAGGACGGCAAGGACACCGGCTATCGCATCCACGGTTCGCCGGAATGGGCGAGCATCGGCCAGGCGATGTCGTCGGGCTGCGTGCGCCTGATCAACCAGGACATCATCGACCTCTACAGCCGCGTTTCCAAGAAGAACCCGGTCGTCGTGGTCTGATCCCTCTGCGGCGGTTTGGCGCCGCTCGAAACTCCCGTTGCGCGAGGCGGCAAGACAGGCCAAGGTGCCTTGAAAACCATCACGCCGGGAGACATCAAGCATGGCTGGAACGTTTGTCATCGCGCAGGGCGGCGGCCCGACCGCCGTCATCAACCAGACGGTCGTCGGCGCCACGCTGGAAATCCGCAAGCGCCATCCCGGCGCCAAGGTGCTGGGCTCGATCCACGGCGTGCGCGGCATTCGTGACGGTAATTACGTCGACCTCTCCGCCATCCCCGAAGACCGGCTGCGGCTCATCGCCGGAACGCCGAGTGCGGCCCTTGGCTCGACCCGCGACAAGCCGGATGCGGCCTATTGCGAAGTCATCCTCAACGGCCTGAAAAAGGCCGGCGCCGATGCCTTCATCTATATCGGCGGCAACGACACATCGGGCACCCAGCAGATCCTGACAGATGCCGCCGGCGGCAGCATTGCTTTCGTGCATGCGCCCAAGACCATCGACAACGATCTCGAGGAAAACGACCACACGCCGGGCTTCATCTCGGCGGCCGAGTTCGTTGCCGGCGCCTTTCTGTCCGTCGATCTCGATTTTCGCGCGCTGCCCGGCATCTATGTCGGCATCGTCATGGGCCGCCACGCCGGCTTCCTCACCGCCGCCGCCGCCGCCTGGCAGCTCGATCCCGACAGCGGCCCGCATCTGGTCTACGTGCCGGAACGGCCGTTTTCGGCCGCCGGCTTTATCGACGACGTGCGCGCCTCGCTCGACCGCCACAAGCGCTGCATCGTCGCCGTTTCCGAAGGCGTCAGCACCGCCGACGGCAAGGCCCTGGTCGAAAGCCTCGTGCCGCCGGACAAGCTGGAACGCGACGCCCATGGCAACGTCAAACTGTCGGGCTCAGACCTGCCGGCCGCCCTGGAGCGGGCGCTCGCCGAAGGCCTGCCGGGCAAGCGCGCGCGGGTCGACGCATTGGGCTACATGCCGCGCGGCTATATCGGCGCGATCAGCGCTGTCGACGCGCAGGAGGCTTTCGATGCCGGCGCCTTCGCGGTTGCCGTTGCCGGCGAAGGCGGCGGCTCGGTGGCGCTGCAATATGACGGCTCGAAAACCGTGCTGAAGAAGGTGCCGCTGAAGAATGTCGCCGGCAAGACGCGTCATATGCCAGACGATTTCATGAAGCCCGACGTCAACCAACTGTCGGAAGCCGGCATGGAATATCTGAAGCGGCTGGTGCCGGAAAAATACAAGGTCGGGAAGCCCTTCGTCTGATGGGCGACCGATTGGGCGGCGCCCGTTTTGGTGGCGCCCGTTTTGGTGGTGAACGTGTTGTCGGCGACTGGTTTGGCAAGACCGTCATCGATGCCAGCACAACGATGCTGACCGAGCCGTTCGTCCATGATTTCGTGCGCGCCAACATCTGGCACCTCAAAGGCCGCGACGCCGACCTGCTGGTCGATACAGGCATGGGCATCTGCCCGCTGGCGCCTCAGATCGACACGCCCGAGGGCAAGCCGCTCATCGTTGTGGCCACCCACATCCATCTCGACCATGTCGGCTCGCTGCATGAGTTCCCGGTAAGGTTGGGGCCGACGATGAGCGCGGCCAGCTTCGAGACGATGGATGAAGCGGTTACTTACGCCTACATGTTCACCAATCTCGACGGCGCGGTCTCGAAATTGCCGGCGCCGGGCTGGACGGCGGCCGATTACAAGATCCCGCCGGCGCCGCTGACGCGCACGCTGGACGAGGGCGACATCGTCGATCTCGGCGACAGGCAGCTCCGCGTGCTGCATCTGCCCGGACATTCTCCCGATTCGATCGCGTTGTTCGACGAGGCCGACGGCCTGTTCTTTGCCGGCGACGCCATCTACGATTCCATGCTGATCGACGACCTGCCGGACTCGTCGCGGCCCGACTATGTCAGAACCATGCAGCGGCTGCTCGACCTGCCCGTCCGCCTCGGCCATGGCGGCCATGGGCCAAGCTTCGACGGCAATCGGATGCGCGAGATCGCCACCGCCTATCTCAGGCGCGCCGAGGGCCGTTGAAGGTTGGCCCCGCCACCGTCTAACGAAAATGTGATCGGACATTAAATCTTCGTAAGATGGCGCAAGAACCCCAAATCGGGCCGATCGACGCCCTAGATGCAGGGCTGTCGATCCGGCCGGCTGCCATGCCAGGCGAGACGGGCAACCGCGACCGTCGACACGCCGATGGCCGATTCCGTCCCGGGAGTTCGCCACGGCGCCGGATCATCTCTCGCCCGGACAAACGACCATGTCAGACATAATTCGCAGACATCGCGTCGCGGCCTTGCTGGGCGCTGCGCTGATCGCCAGCCCCTTCATTGCGTCTTTCGCGCAAAGCGCAGACACCGCCGTCGCGACAACCCAGGCCCCTGTCGCCGGAATAACCGCGCCCAACGGCTCCTTCGCGCCGATCGTGGCCGTCGACAAGCCGGCGGTGGTGACAGTCACCACCGTCATGAAGGGGCAGCCGCAAGATATGGGCGAGGAGCAATCCTTCGGCGGCAATTCGCCCTTCGACGACTATTTCCGCCAGTTCTTCGGCGACCAGGGCATTCCGATGCCGAGGACGCCGCCACAGCAGGCGCAGCGCGCCGAAGCGCTGGGCTCCGGCTTCATTGTCGACGCAGACGGCACCATCGTTACCAACAACCACGTCGTCGACGGCGCCACATCGATCAAGGTGACGCTGGACGACGGCACCGAGCTTCCCGCGAAGCTGGTCGGCCACGACGCCAAGAACGACCTCGCCGTGCTCAAGATCAAGGCGGACAAGCCGCTGCCGACCGTCAAATGGGGCGATTCCGACAAGCTCATGCCGGGCGATCAGGTGCTCGCCATCGGCAATCCGTTCGGCATCGGCACGACGGTCACCGCTGGCATCGTGTCGGCGCGGGGCCGCGACCTCAACAGCGGGCCGTTCGACGATTTCATCCAGATCGACGCACCGATCAATCACGGCAATTCCGGCGGCCCGCTGGTTGATGTCGCGGGCAATGTCGTTGGCATCAACACCGCGATCTATTCGCCCAATGGCGGCAGCGTCGGCGTCGGCTTCGCCATTCCGTCGGACCAGGCGCAGAAGGTCGTCGCCAAGCTGATGAAAGGCGGCAACATCCAGTACGGTTATCTCGGCGTCCAGATCCAGCCCGTGACGCCGGATGTGGCCGGCGCCGTCGGCCTCGACCATCCCGGCGGTGCGCTGGTTTCAGAGGTTACCGAAGGATCGCCGGCGGCAAAGGCCGGCATCAAGACCGGCGACGTCATCACCAGCTTTGCCGGAGAGCCTATCAAGGATCCCAAGGACCTGTCGCGCGCCGTCGCCGATGTCGCGCCCGGCGCGAAGGAAACGCTCGATGTCTGGCGCGGCGGCAAGACGGTGCAGATCTCCGCCGATGTCGGTCGCAACAGCGACGATGTGAAGACGGCCTCCACCGAGGGCGACAATCAAGAACCGTCGGCCGGCCAGGCGCTACGCGTGCCCTCGCTTGGCCTTGGCCTGACCGACCTCACGCCCGATATCCGCGAAGAGCTGAACCTTGCGTCCAACCAGCGTGGTGCCGTGGTCGAGCGCGTCAATCCGGACAAGGCGGCCTCGAATGCCGGCCTGCAGCCGGGCGATGTGATCGTTGCCGTCGACCAGTTGCCGGTGCGCAACGCAAGGCAAGCCAACCAGGCGATCGCCGAGGCCGGCAAGTCGGGCCGCAGGTCGGTGCTGCTCTTGGTCGACCGCGGCGACGCGCAGATCTTCGTCGCCGTGCCCTTCGCCGCCGGCTGAGGCATGAAGCGGCAGGTTCGCCGGCGCAGCCGACGACCCTGCTTTTCGGCCAAAATTCCTGTTGCCCGCCGGGACGTCTTCGAGAACACTGCGGCAGGCCAGCAACGGCCTGCTGCAAACGGACAGTCCCAATGGTCACTCGCGGTTTTTCCTCCGGTCGAAAGCCTCCAACCGAGACCGACGCGCGCATTCCGCCCGGGCAATATCTCGAACCGGGTTTTCCGGTGCTGTCGGCGGGGCCGACGCCCCGGGTGCGCACCGAGGACTGGTCGTTCACGCTCAAGCATGGACCACGCCCGATCAAGAAGTGGAACTGGGCCGAGTTCAATGCGCTGCCCGTGACCAAGATGACGCGCGATATCCATTGCGTCACCGCCTGGACCAAGTTCGACACCGCCTGGCAAGGCGTGCTGGTCGACGACATTCTTGCCGATGCCGGCATCGAAGCGCCGACCGGCTTCCTGCTGGCGCATGGGTATGATGGCTACACCACCAACGTGCCGGCCAAGGATCTTACCACCGGCAAGGCGATGGTGGCGCTGCTCTACGAAGGCAAGCCGATCACGGCTGACCATGGCGGGCCGGCGCGGCTCCTGGTGCCGCATCTCTATTTCTGGAAGTCGGCCAAATGGCTGAACGGGCTGCAATTCACCGAACGCGACGAGCCGGGCTTCTGGGAATTGCGCGGCTATCACATCTATGGCGATCCCTGGCGCGAACAGCGCTATAGCGGCGATCCATGAGCGAAGCGCCGCAATCTCCCTGGCAGACGGCGAAAATCACCCGGATCGAAAAGCGCACGCCGCGCGTCACCAGTTTCTTTTTCGCGCTGTCGCGGCCTTTCGCCTATCGCGCCGGACAGCATGTCGATGTCAGGCTGACGGCGCCGGACGGCTACCAGGCGCGCCGCTCCTACTCCATCGCCTCGGCGCCGGAGAGCGGCGCCACAGTCGAACTGGCGATCGAGAAACTCGACGACGGCGAGGTCTCGCCCTTCTTCCACGAGGTGGCGACGGTCGGCGACGAGATCGAGCTGCGCGGGCCGCTCGGCGGCCATTTCGTCTGGTCCGATGGGGATGGCGGGCCGCTGCTTCTGGTCGGCGGCGGTTCCGGCGTGGTGCCGCTGATGGCGATGGTGCGCCACCGGAGCTTGCGCAAATCGACGGTGCCGGTCGCACTGATGTTTTCGGTGCGGGTCTGGGACGAGGTGATCTTTCGCGACGAGCTGATCGGCCTCGACGACCGCCGCGACGGGTTCGACCTGGTGCTGACGCTGACGCGCGAGGCGGCACAGCGTCCGTCCGACTATTCAAGGCGCATCGACACGGCCATGGTAATGCAAGCGCTGGCGCGGCTGCCGCAACCACCGACGCTGGCCTTTGTCTGCGGCTCGAATGCCTTCGTCTCGGCCGCCGCCCAGGCGTTGATCGACGCCGGCTTGCCGGCGGAAATCATCCGCACCGAGCGCTATGGCGTCTGAGTAGGTCCGCTCGTTAGGCGTGCAAAAACCGCGCCGACAGCAATTGGAACGGCAACGCGCCATAGGCGGCGACGTCAGCCTCATTGTCCCAGTTTCGGAATTGGCGCGACGGCCGGGCTTCGAGGACCAGCGCCTGGCCGGCGGTCTCCAGCTTCACCCGGCCGCGAAACCGCAGCACCTTTTCGCCGCCGGCGCGGCTGATCGCCATCGAGCGCAACCGCGCGATATGCCGGTCGCCGGCATTGATCTCCATCTCGATGCGTCGGCGAACCGGCGGAACGACGATCCGGACGGTGATGTCCAGCATCATCTCTCCAGCCCTGTCGGCATGCGGAAGAGCCTGCGAAAGCGCAAATGGCGGCGGCACCGGCCTTGCCTTGTACGGCATCGACCTGCCACGCCAGACAAGTTCGGGTGCCGGCTGCAGGCGGCCTTTCCTGCGTTTCAGGCGCAACTGCTTGGCCAAGCCGCGGGAAAGCCAGACCAGGCTGCCGAAATCGGTGCGCGGCTTGGCCTGCAGGACCGAAGACCAACGCGACAGGCCGGCGCGATCGGCCATCGCCACGGTTCTGGCGAGTTCGGCCGGCGGCACCGCGATGCCGATCTCCAGGCTGAGGTATGAGAGCGCCACCGCAGCGGCGACGGCCAGGCGGCGCCTGGCGACTACGTCGGCGAACACCTCCCAGTCGACTTCGCCCCCTTGAATGGCGACCGCACAGTCGACCAGCCAGTCGCTGTGGGTATGGGCATCGAGGCCGCCATGCCCGATGGCGAGCGCCATGCGGTCAGCAGGCGAGGGCACGAGCAGGTTCACACCATTGAATTCGGCTGCAAGCGCGCGCTGCCAGATCGCCAGATCGTCCTCGGTGCTTTGCTGCGACCCGTCATAAGCGAACTGGTGCAGGTCGATGTCGCCGAAACTGCCCTTGAAGAAGTTCATCGAGCGCAGCGACGCCAGTCTGGTGCGCAGATATTGCGGGCTGACGCCGGTGGCGATCTGCCAGTCGCGCTCGCTGAGCACGTCGAAGGCTGCAACCATGTCTTGCGGGCGCACCAATATGTCGATGTCGTGCGCCACCCGGCCGCGCTGCGCCGACGCGTCGACGGCGATGCGGCTGGCGCCCTTGATCAGCATGACGGCGCAGCCGGCATCGATCATCGCCTGCAAAGCCGGCTCGGCCTCGCGCATCGCCAGCCGCGATTTGGTCCACAGCATCTTTTGCAGACCGACCAGACGGGGGTGCGCCGGATGGGCGGCGAGCTTGCGGCCGAACCTGTCGGATATCGCCGCCAGCAGCCGGTGCTCACGAAAGGCAACCTGGTCGATGTCGTTCTCGTCGAGCCAGCGCGCGGCGCAGCGGCCGGCGGCCTCCTCGTCGGGCAGCAAGGCAGCCTTCAACAGCTGGTCGAGGCCGCCGGTCGGCCACGACCAGCCATAGTCGGGAAACCGGCGGCCGATGCGGCGGATCGTCGTGGCAGTCAATTCTCAACCGCCTTGTTTCGCGCCCGGCGCTGCATTGCCAGCCGGACGACTTCGAGATAGCCGCGGTCGCGCGAGTCGCGGCCATAGGACAGGCTGCCGGGCCTGATGCGGCGCAAGGCCAGCACGTCGTCCAGCATGTCGAGCACAAAGCCCGCTTCGCGCGTCCGGGCGATCCAGTCGATCATCTCGCCGCGTCCGCCCGGCGGATCGATGATCGGACCGACCGCCTCGGCCACCTCCCGGCGGATCATCATCGTCGTGCGCGACCAGCCCGGTACAGCGGCAGCCTCAGCCACATCGGGCCGGCTATCGCGGAAACTGCGCATATGGGTAAAGACACCCGCCGTCGCCGGAAATCGCTCGAAATGCGCAAGCTGTTTTTCGATCTTGGCCGGCAGCCACAGATCGTCGGCATCGACCGTCGCCACCAGCGGTGTCGACAGCGCCGATATGCCCTTGGTGGTGGCGCTGCCGGGGCCGGCATTGTCCTGGCGCAGCAGCGTCACCGGCATGTTCAGCGTGCCGATCACAGCGGCAAGATCGTCGCTCGAGCCGTCGTCGACGACGATTATGGCATTTGGCTTGACAGTCTGGGCAGCGACCGAGCGCAGGGTCTCGGCGATGGTGCCGGTCGCGTTGAACGCAGGGATGACGACGCCGTAGCTGGCCATTACGAGAACCGCCAATCAGCGAGTGGCCTCAGATCGAAGATGCCTTCGATCGGCCGCAGCGATGGGTCGGCCTCGCGGCGCTTCATCGATTTGAAGACGGCGCGCATGAATTCGCGGGATTGGACATCGGCTTCCCTTGTCATGTTGCCGGGATGGCGTCGGTAGTAAAGCGCGACCGTATCGGGCATGACATATCTAGGGCCGCTTTCGAAGATGCGCAGCAGGTAATCGGTGTCCTCGGCCTGCTTGAAATCCGTATCGAAGCCGCCGATCCGGTCGACAAGCCGGCGCCCGAAAAGGCCGGCAGACAAATGAATGCCGCGAACCGTGATGCTATGGCTGCCGGCTTCGGGCTCCAGCGTATCATCGTCTATGCCGTCGACCAGCATCATCAGCGAATAGGTCAGTTCAAGGCAGGGATCGTTCTCGAAACAGGCAAGATCCGCCTTGAAGCGGCCCGGCGGGGAAATGTCGTCCGAATCGAGGAACGACACCAGTGCGGTCTGCGGCAGCAATTGCCTGAGACCGGCGTTGCGCGCTCGCGTCACCCCTGCGTTTTCCTGCTGGAAAAGGCGAATGCAGGGTGCCTCCGCGATCAGCGAGCGCACCACCTCAGCCGAGCCATCGGTCGACCCGTCATCGATGACGATGATGTCGAGGTCGGCGGCATCGCGCTGTCTGAGCAGCGAGCGCAGCGCAGAGCCGACATAGCGCTCGCGGTTGTGGACCGGCATGATCACGCTCAGCTTCACGACAGGCCCCGAACCAGGAAATCGGCAATCGCGCCGGCAATCTCGCGCGGCTCGGTCCCCAGCGACAGCCGGTAGCACGGCAGATCGCGAGCGAGTTCGCTGAAAAAGCGAAAGCCCGCCTCCCGCTCGCCCGGCATTTGCACGATGCCGGACGGCGCCAGCGCAATCATGGCGTCCTTGCGCGCTATGGGCATGATCGAGCTTTTCGTACCTCCACTGATATGGGGCACCATCAACGCAATAATGTCCAGACTCGCAGGAATTCGCCGGGATGCAATCTCGTCAATGTGAAAGGCGTGCTTGCCTTGCCAGTTCAGGGGTTGGTACGATTTCAGCCTGCGGTCCAGTTGCAGCCGCCTGAATCCTTCCGGGTCCTGCTTGAGCGTGGCAAACAGCGGATACGCCGTCACGTCTTCGGTCCTGTCTATCAGCACATAGTCGTCGCCGACGCTGTCGAGCCCGTTGATAAGGCCGGCGACGACAGTTCCCGATTTGCCGGCACCACCGGAGCCGGCCAGCAGCACACCCTTGCCGCCGATACCGAGGGTGCCGGCATGGGTGAGCCGCATGCCGCGCGCCGCATATTCCCAATGCAGGAAGGCCCGCAGCGGCGCCCCTTGTTCCCATGGCGGGAAGGCGTCGGCCGACATCATCAGTTGCGCCCCGACATGGCGTTGCGGATCATGGAACTGCCAGAAGTCGAGGTCGTGATAATAGCTGCCGCGCAATCCGGCCTCGGCCAGCCGGTTGGCAAAGGCATGATGGTTGTACTCGCCGCGGCCCCAGCTCGCCGGGGCGGCAACGCCGGCTATGCCCGGATGGGCGACGAAAATGCGGCAATCGCCGGATGCAGATGAATTGTCCGGAGTCGGTATGAAGGCGCGGCCCATGGCGTCCGCCAGCGCGCCATGATAGAGATGGACGGTCAGATCCAGCCAGGGCAACCGAACCTTGGTGGTGACGGGATAGCATGCAGCGGCGTCTTCTGCCGCCGCCAGCACATGGCGGGCATAGTCCGGCAGGGTTTGCAGCGTGATCGAGGGCATGGCCTGATTGTTCCAGCGTCCGGCACCGCGCCGGGTCGCCCGGGAAATGTCTATGCCTGCTTCACCGCAGGCCAGCCGAGCGGTTCCTCGACCTCATGGATGGGATCGACGATGATAAGATCGGCAAGATCGTCATGGACGTCGACCTTGAGCGGCTCACTGGTGGCGGCGAGTTCGGCCGCGAGCTCGCTTGAGAGCGGCTGCTCCGCCGTTTCGGCAGGCGCGAGCAGCCCGAAGTCGACCAGTCGCGCAATGAAGCTGTCGAGGTCAGCAGAACCGATCGTCGCTGCGCCGCCGGCGCTCGCTCCGACCAGCGACTGGGCGGCGACTCCTGACGACAACGCCTGCCATACCCGGCTGCCGGAATCGGAAAAGCCGAAATATTTGCCGTTCGAAAGGTCGAGAACGACGGCCTCGCCATCGAACGATTCGAAAACGATTTCCTTGCTCGCCACCGCGTAGACCCGCTGCTGCATCGCTTCTTCCCCGCCGCAGCCGCCCGGAACAGGCCGCTCATGTTACACGATTTGCCGGGCTCCCCTGAAACTGCGTCTAACCAGTTGGTCTTTCTTTGGCAAGTCAAGGCCCAGCGAGGACGGCCAGGGTGGCGGCGTTGTCAGTTCGATCAGGCCTCGATTTCGAGCGCCGACAGCGGTTTCGAGCAGCAGGCAAGGATGAAGCCGTCCTCGATCTCATGGTCGAGGATGCCGCCATTGTGGCTCATCTCGACAGCGCCGGAGACCTTCTTCACCTTGCAGGTGCCGCACAGGCCGAACTCGCAGGCGGCTGGTATCCGCACGCCAGAGGCGCGCGCCGTCTGCAGCACGGTCTGGCCAGCGACGCAGGCGGCGTCGACCTCCGAAAGCGAGAAGCGGATCGGTGTCACGGCTTCGACAGGAACAGCGGTGCCGTCTTCAGCTGGTGAGGCAAACGGCGCTGGGACTTCCTCCACCGCAGGCGCGGCAAAACTCTCCTGATGATATTTCGTCATATCGAAGCCGGCGGCATCCAACATGCCGCGCACGGCGCGCATGAACGGATCGGGGCCGCAGCAAAAGATCTCGCGTTCGCGGAAATCGGGCGCCAGCAGCGGCAGCCGGATCGCGTCGATGCGGCCCATATGACCGTACCAGCCTTCACGGCTCGAGCGTTCCTCGATCATGAAGCCGAGCGACAGGCCGGGCATATGGCCGCCGAGCAGTTCGAGTTCCTTGCGGAAGATGATCTCTTCGGCACGCCGCGCGCAGTTGACGAAGCCCACATCCGTCCATGGCGCGCAATCGTTCAGCCAGCGCAGCATCGACATCATCGGCGTCACGCCGGAGCCGGCAGAAATGAACAGATATTTTGCCGCCGGGTGGCTGTGCAACGAAAAATCGCCGGCCGGTCCATAGGCCTTGACGTGCGAGCCGGGCACCAGATGGTCGAACATCCAGCGTGTGCCGATGCTGCCGGCCTGTGCCTTCACCGTCACCGCGATCGAAAACGGCCGCGACGGCGAGGATGACAGCGTGTAGGTGCGCATCAGCGGCCCGTCCGGTGTCGGCAGCTCCAGCGTCACGAACTGGCCCGGCTTGTAGCGGAACCAGGTCTGGTTGTCGGAGCGGAAGGTGAAGGTCTTGACGTCAGGCGCCTCGTCGCTGACGCCGATCACTTCCAGCACCTGCAGCTTGTCGTTCCACGGCGCCATCTGGTCGAGATGGCGATAGAGCCCAAGATCCGTCATCGCATTCATCCCTCAAGTCCTTTTGCTCTGCTCATGTCATGATCCCAAAACCGCGAAACACTTTTGGGCGACATGAGCTCACGCCACGCTGCGCAGCGCCGGCCGGCCGCCTTCGGCAAGACGGGGACCGATGAAGCCCGCGTACCATTCGACGAATTGGATCACGCCACCCTCGTGCAGCTCCGAATAGGGGCCCGGCTCATAGGCCGGCGACAGGATGCCGAAGGCGTTTTCCTCGACGATGCGGCGGTCCTGGTCGTTGGTCTCGGTCCAGACATGCGTGAGCTCTTCAAGGCTGTAATCGACGCCCTCGATCGCATCCTTGTGTACCAGCCACTTGGTTGTCACCGCGGTTTCGGTGGCGCTGATCGGCAGCACGCGGAAGGTCACGGCATGGTCGATCAGGATGTGGTTCCAGGTCGTCGGATAGTGGTAATGCATCAAGGTGCCGATGCGATCGGCGGCAACGGTGTCGGAAAGGTTCTTCGTCACCGCGCGCTTTCCCGTCATCGTATAGCTGACGGCATCGCGCAGCAGCGGCGCGCGGGTGGCGCGATATTGTCCGGCCGGATCGATGCGGAACTTGCTCGGCAGGCCCGCCGCCTCACATTTTGCCCAGTGCGCCACCATCTCCGGGTCGCTGTCTGCGCCCTGCACACCGGTCACGGTCGGCGCTTCCGGAAATGTCTTGCACAGTTCGGGATGGTTGCCGGCGCAGTGATAACACTCGCGGTTGTTTTCCCAGACCAGCTTCCAGTTGCCCTTCTCGATGATCGTGCTCTCGAAGGCGACCTTGGCTTCATTCAGCCGGTGCGGCTTGAGGTACGGTTCGATCATGGCCCGCATCGGCGCGAAGTCTGCGGGTTCTTTCGCCAGGCAAATGAAGACGTAACCGGCCACACTTTCGCAGGCGACCGGCTTCAGGCCGAACTGGCTCTTGTCGAAACCCTCGGCCATCTGGCGGGCAAACAGCAGTCGGCCATCCAGCTCGTAGGTCCACTGGTGATAGGGGCAGACGAGCTTCGCCGCCGTGCCTTTCTCAGTGTTGCAGACGCGGCTGCCGCGATGACGGCAGGAATTGTGAAAGGCGTTGATGTTGCCCTTCTGGTCGCGGACAAGCACCACCGGATAGTCGCCGATCTGCACGGTGATATAGCTGCCGGGCTTCGGCAGCTCGCAATCATGGCCGATGAACAGCCAGTCGCGATACCAGATCAGCTCCATGTCGAGCTTGAAGTAGTCCGGGTCGGTGTAGAAGGGCTGCTCGAGCGAATAACCTTGCTTACGGCTGTTCAAGAGCCTCTGCATGTCGTTGCGCGCATCCATAGTTCTGTCCTCATGGTTCAAGGACTGAACTTGGTGGTGATGGAGGAAGGATCGGCTGCAGGCCAGCGCGATGCCGGACATGCACTATCCACCTCTTGACCGCCCACCGCGATCAGTCGAGTTCAAGTATCTCGGGCTGGTTTCCGGGCTCTGGAGTTGTCCTGCGGACCATCGCGACACCTTCCCAGGCTTCTCGCCCAGTGGTCTCCCGTTGCGACTTGAACTCCACCACCGTTGCGGGGGCAGCGCCGGATTCTGACCGGCTTCCCAATTCTCCGCTCCGTCGTCACGAAGCGGCACCTGAGATGCGATCATCTAATCACGGCAGCGGTCGCGACATCGGCATGAAAGCGACATCGTCTCCATGCGGCGCGACACGCATCGCATGCGCATAGGCTGGCGACTGCGGGGCCGAAATCCTGATTTGGCGAGCGATCTTTGCTGTTTCGAATCGCCTCTTATCCGGCTCTTGGCCGGGTCAAAAAAGACCAACAGTATCGAAAAGTGACTATTAGCAATTTCTAAAATCGAACCGAACGGTTCGTTTCTGTTGACAATGCGTGCAGGACGGTGTGAACGCTGACGCCCTGACACACTCGGTGAGCCTGATGGCGCTGTTACGTAAGGCTTTGTATTATTTGCATAAAACGAGATGGTAGGCATGCTTACGAAAATTACAAGAGGTGAAGTCATGGCCCAGCCGGAACAACTTCGTGATTGGAAACCAGCCTCTGGCTTTCCCACATCGGGCCTGTCCGAACGACGCGAATTCTCCCACCACACGCCGCTAGACGGACAGACAAACTGGAGTGCTAAAAATGAAAAAGATCATCCTCACTGCCGCCGCCGTTTTGGCCGTCACCGGCAGCGCCTTCGCTAGTAGCGACAATTACGGTTCCAATGGAGCGAACCAGCCCACCGCAGCGGCTGACGGCTCGTATACGGCTTCCATTCAGAAGTCGGCGCCCGTTGATAAGCGGCCCGTCGTTCAGGGCAGCGACCGCAACCTCTTCGGCCATTAACAGCTGATCCCGATCCAAACAAAAAGAGTGGCGGCCCATCCGTCGCTGTTGGGATCTCCAAGAAATTCAGGAGTATTTGAAATGAAAAAGATTATCCTCGCTGCCGCCGCCGTTGTGGCCATTTCCGGCAGCGCTTTCGCCGCCAGTGACAACTATGGTTCGAACGGTGCCAACCAGCCTGCGGTTACGTCGACCGACAGTGGCCACACGGCTTCGGTTGCGAAGTCGGATTCGGCTGCTCAGGCCCCCGCACAGGGCGCCGACCGCAACCTCTTCGGCCGCTAACGGCCGATCGGGATCCGACCTCAGGGTTTTCCAACAACGATCCCGGTCGAACATCGAACAAATCGCAGAGCGGCGGGATAGCCGCTTTGCCGCATGATGAAACTCAGGAGACCTGAAATGAAGAAGATTGCTCTTGCTGCCGCTGCGCTTTTGGTTGCCGCCGGCAGTGCTTACGCCCGCAACGATAATGTCGGCTCCAGCGCCGTCGACAACCAGGCGACCGCCAACGTCGACAACACACGGACGTCGTCGGTTCCGAACACCGGTTCGCCGGTCTACAAGCTGTTGAACTCGTCGGGCGACGTACAGAAATCCGTGCCGCAAGGCAGCGACCGGGACCTCTTCGGCAACCGCTAACAGCCGAAGTTTCCAAAAAAAAGCGGCGGGCCTGGCCCGCCGCTTTTTTTCATGCCGATACGACGAGCCGACTCTCAGGCAGCCTTCACTTCCACCGGCTTGAGCGAGAACGAGTGTCCGTCGGCATCGAAGATGTGCAGGTCGCCGGCATCCGCAGTCAGCCGGAGCTTTGCACCGCGCTTGACCTCGACATTGCCGGGCAGCTTGGTCACCAGCGGCAGGTCGGCGCGGCCGATGTCGATATAGACCAGCTGGACCTCGCCGAGCTGCTCGACATAGTCCACCACGCCTTCGAAGAGATATTCCGTGCCGGTGGCGACCGACAGATCCTCCGGCCGCACGCCGAAGCTGACCGCCGCACCCTTGGCGGACGCCGGCGTTGCGATCGGCACTGTCGCCTTGCGGCCGCCGACATGGCTGACGACGGTCGGGTCGCCCGTCTTGTCGATGGTCGCCGGCAGGATGTTCATGGCCGGCGAGCCGATGAACTGGGCAACGAACAGATTGCCGGGCTTCTTGTAGAGGTCCATCGGCGTGCCGACCTGCTCGATATGGCCGTCCTTCAGCACCACGATGCGGTCGGCCAGCGTCATGGCTTCGACCTGGTCATGGGTGACGTAGATCATGGTCGTGTTGGGCATCGATTCCTTGAGCTTGGCGATTTCGATGCGGGTGGCGACGCGGAGCGCGGCGTCGAGGTTCGACAGCGGCTCGTCGAACAGGAACACCTTCGGGTTGCGCACGATGGCGCGGCCGATGGCGACGCGCTGGCGCTGGCCGCCCGACATCGCCTTGGGCAGACGGTCGAGATATTTGGTCAGTTGCAGGATTTCCGCTGCCTGCCGCACCCTTTTGTCGATCTCGGCCTTGCTTTCCTTGCCGATCTTCATCGAGAACGCCATGTTGTCGTAGACGGTCATGTGCGGATAGAGCGCGTAGGACTGGAACACCATGGCGATGCCGCGCTTCGAAGGCGGCACATCGTTCACGACCTCGCCGGCGATCTTCAGCTCGCCGGAGGTGATCTCCTCAAGCCCGGCGATGGACCTCAGCAAGGTCGACTTGCCGCAGCCCGAAGGGCCGACAAAGACGATGAACTCGCCCGACTTTATGTCGAGGTCGATGCCATGGAGAATGTGCAGATTGCCGTATGATTTCTTCACTTGTCTCAGCGTGACATCGGCCATGATTTCCTCCCAGTGATTTCCCTAGAGAACCCAGATTTCCTCAAGAAATTCCGCTTCGTCAAAACTCAGTCGATACGCCCGAACCAGGCGCCGTAGCCGCCGAGGCGGATGGAGCCTGTGCCGGATTGTCCCGAAAAACCGTGTCCGGCCAAGGGCTGCAGCGCCTGGCCGCCGAGATCGACCTCGGCCGGCCTGCTGCCCAGATTGAAGACGCAGACGATTTGCTCGTTGCCCTCGCGGCGGGTGAAGGCGACGGTGTCGCCCTCGCTTTCGATGAACTCGATGTCGCCTTTGGCCAGCGCCGGATGCTGGCGGCGGAAGCCGAGAAAGCGCCGGTAGTGCTCGAGCAGCGAGGCGGCGTCGCCCTGCTGCACGTTGACCGCTTGCGACAAATGCTTGCCCGGTACCGGCAGCCAGGGCTTGGCCGTCGAAAAGCCGGCATTGCTGGCGGCTGCATCCCACACCATCGGCGTGCGGCAGCCGTCGCGGCCCTTGAATTCGGGCCAGAAGCGGATGCCGTAGGGGTCCTGCAGATCCTCGAACCTGAGCTCGGCTTCGCCCAGCCCAAGCTCCTCGCCCTGATAGAGGCAGACCGAGCCGCGCAGCGACATCAGCAGCGCCGAGATCACCTTGAGATAGGCGGCCGGATCGGCCTCATCGGCGGCCCAGCGTGAGGCCGGACGCATCACGTCATGATTGGAGAAGGCCCAGCATGACCAGCCATCGCTGGCGACCTTGCCGAAGGCCTCCAGCACTTGACGCACCTTGGCGGCGCTGATCTTTTCCGGCGCCAGGAAATCGAAGGAATAGCACATGTGGACGCGCTTGCCGCCGGCCGTGTAGGCGGCGACCACTTCCAGCCCGCGCTGCGAATCGCCGACTTCGCCGACGGCCGCAGTCGCCGGATATTCGTCGAGCAGCGCCCGGAACCGTTCGAGGAAGGCAAGGTTCTCCGGCCGGCTCTTGTCGTAGATATGGTCCTGATAGTTGTAGGGGTTGACCGCAGGTGCGGTCTGGTCGTTACGCTCTTCCGGCGGCAGCGGCGGATTGTTCTCCAGCCCCTGGCTGTGGAAGTAGAAATTGATGGTGTCGAGGCGGAAGCCGTCGACGCCGCGCTCCAGCCAGAAGCGGGTGACGTCGAGCAGCGCGTCCTGGACTTCCAAATTGTGGAAGTTGAGGTCCGGCTGTTCGGACAGGAAATTGTGCAGATAATATTGCTGGCGGCTGGTGTCCCACTGCCAGGCCGAGCCGCCGAAGATCGACAGCCAGTTGTTGGGCGGCGTGCCGTCCGGCCTGGCATCCGCCCAGACATACCAGTCGGCCTTCGGGTTGCTGCGGCTGGCGCGGCTCTCCTTGAACCATGGATGGATGTCGGCAGTGTGCGACAGCACCTCGTCGATCATCACCTTGAGGCCCAGGTGATGGGCTTCCGCAACCAGCGCGTCGAAATCGGCGAGCGTTCCGAACATCGGGTCGACGTCGCAATAGTCCGAGACATCGTAGCCGAAATCCTTCATCGGCGACTTGAAGAAGGGCGAAATCCAGATGGCATCGACGCCCAGCGAAGCGATATAGGGCAGCCTGCGGATGATGCCCTTGAGATCGCCGATGCCGTCGCCGTTGGAGTCCTGATAGGAGCGCGGATAGATCTGGTAGATCACCGCGCCTCGCCACCAGTCGCGATCGACGGCGAGATCTGGCTTCGAGGTCGCCTTCAAAGCGGATTGCATTACTCTCAACCTCCTTTGACCGAGCCGGCAAGCAGCCCGCGTACGAAATAGCGCTGCAGCGAGAAGAACACGATCAGCGGCACGATGATGGTGACGAAGGCCGATGTCGTCAGGATTTCCCAGTCGCCGCCGCGCGAACCGAGCAGCGCATTGAGCTTGGCGGTCAGCACGATCTGATCGCCCTCGGTACCGAGGAAAACCATCGCCACCAACAAATCGTTCCACACCCACAGGAACTGGAAGATGGCGAAGGAGGCCAGCACCGGGAACGACAGCGGCAGCACGATCTTGACGAAGATCTCGAAGTCGCTGGCGCCGTCGATGCGCGCGGATTCCATGATCTCGCGCGGCAGGCCGGCAATGTAGCTGCGCAGGAGATAGATGGCGAAGGGCAGGCCGAAGCCGGTATGCGCCAGCCAGATGCCGAGATAGGTTTTCGACGGCACGCCGAAGAAAGTGCCGACGCCGTTGTAGAGTTTGAGCAACGGAATCAGCGACATCTGCAGCGGTACGACCAGCAGGCCGATGATGACGGCGATCAGCAGCGCGCGGCCGGGAAAGCGCATCCAGGCCAGCGCATAGGCGGCGAAGGCCGCGATCAGAATCGGGATGACGGTCGCCGGAATGGTGACGGTCAGCGAGTTCATGAAGGAGCGGCCGATGCCTTCGGAAAACAGCACCGTGTTGTAATTGTCGGTGGTGAATTTTGGCGGCGCCGACGAGGCATAATAGACGCGCTGGCCGCGATCGCCTTCGAAAGCCTTGGGCGAGCTCATGACGAACGTCCCGTCGGCATTGAGCTGCAAGGTCACGCCATCGCCGAGATCGGCGGCCGTGCCGGCCGGATATTGCGTCGGCGCAGCCGACTTGACGCCGAAGGCGCTGATGTTGCGGGCGGCAGCATCGCCGAAGATGTTGCCGGCAAGCACGAATTTGCCATCCTTCTCGACCTGCGCCGAGGCCGGCGGCAACCGGCCGGCTTCGGTCTGGGTGGAGCTGGAGAACGAGTTCCACCAGCCCGAGGCGATGATCTGGTCCTTGTCGCGCAGCGAGGAGACCAGGATGCCGAGCGTCGGGACGGTCCAGATGGCAACGAAGATGAGCACGGCGATGTGGACGCCGAAACGGCTGGCAAAGGATTTTCCGGTCGCAACGGCCATCTCAATGCCCTCCCGTCTCTTTGTTCGCCTGGCGGATGTTCCAGACCATGATCGGGATGACCGCGATCATGATGATGATGGCGATGGTGGCGCCGCGGCCGAAATCACCGCCGCCGCGGAACATCCAGTCGAACATCAGATTGGCCAGCACCTGGCTGTTCCATTGGCCGTTGGTCATGGTCAGCACGATGTCGAACACTTTCAGCACCAGGATGGTGATGGTCGTCCAGACCACGGCAATGGTGCCCCAGATCTGCGGCACCATGATTTTCCAGAAGATCTGGAACGGGTTGGCGCCGTCGATGACAGCAGCTTCGAGGGTCTCCTCGGGAATGCCGCGCAGCGCCGAGGACAGGATGACCATGGCAAAGCCGGTCTGGATCCAGATCAGGATGATCATCAGGAAGAAATTGTTCCAGAACGGCAGCGATATCCAGACCTGCGGCTGGCCGCCGAAATACTGGATGATGGCGTTGAGCAGGCCGATCTGCGTCTGGCCCTCGCCGCGATATTCGTAGATGAATTTCCAGATCACGCTGGCGCCGACGAAGGAGATCGCCAGCGGCAGGAAGATCAGGCTCTTGGCGATCGTGCCCCACCAGATCTTGTCGGTGAGCACGGCGATGATCAGCCCGAGGAAGGTGCACGCCGCTGGCACCACCGCCAGCCAGATGATGTTGTTGAGGATCGAGTTGCGGAACTCGCGGTCGCCGAACGCCCATTCATAGTTGGCGAGGCCGACGAAGTGCTGGCCGCCGCGATCGAGGAAGGACAGCCAGAGCGTCGCCACCACCGGGTAGATCAGATAGACGGTGAGGATGATCATTGCCGGGCCGACGAACAGCCAGGGACGAACCAGCCCTTGCCGGCGCAGATTGTCGATGGCCGCAGCCCCGGCGACGCCGCGCGACGGGAAAATCAGGTCGACCAGCTTGTTGGCGCCCCAGAAATAGGCGACGCAGCCGCCGACGCCGATGATGATGACAAAAATGGCCGAAAGAATCTGAGCCGCCATGGGTCCCTCTCCCTGCGCATGATCGGCCGGGCTTTGAACAGCCCTGGCGATGTGGCGATGCGCCGATTTAAGTTATTCGGAACGAACGAACGCAAATCGGTCCGGCGAACTGCGCCGGTCTGATCCGGGCCAACGGGGCCCGGATCCAGTCTGTGGAGGACGTCCTGAAAACGGCAGCCTGAGCGGCTGCCGATTTGCCGCTGATTACTTGATCGCGTCCCAGCTCTTCTGGATGTCGGTGGCGACATCCTGGGCCGACTTGCCGCCGACCAGGTCGATCATGCCGGTCCAGAAGGCGCCGGCGCCGATCTTGCCCGGCATCAGGTCCGAACCGTCGAAGCGGAAGGTGGAGGCATTGGCGAGGATTTCGCCCTGCTTCTTCAGCGCGTCGCTGGCATAGGCATCCTTGTTGACCGACTTGAGCGGCGTCACGAAGCCGCCCTGGGCCATCCAGATTTCATGCGCCAGCGGCATCTTCAGGAATTCGATGAACGCGCGGGCACCCTTGCTGTCTTTCGTGATCATGGCGAGCGTACCGGCGCCGAGAACGGGAGTGCCAAGGTCGGGCTTCGAGGCGTAGGGCGGGAAGTAGAAGAAGTCGGCGTCCTGCCCAACCTTGGTCCCTTCCGGGAAGAAGGTCGGGATGAACGAGGCCTGATGATGCAGGTAGCATTTCGGCGGCACCGAGAAGAGGCCCTTCGGGCTGTCGCGGAAGTCGGTCGCGGCAACCGCCTTGGCGCCGCCATCGACCATCTTGTCGTCGGTGGCGATCTTGCCGAAAATGTCAATGGCGTTGACCACCGCCGGATCGTTGAACGGAATCTCGTTCTTCACCCACTTGTCGTAGACGTCAGGCGTCTGCGTGCGCAGCATGATGTCCTCGACCCAGTCGGTCGCCGGCCAGCCGGTGGCGCCGCCCGAGCCGAGACCGATGCACCACGGCGTGCCGCCGTCGGCGATGATCTTCTTCTCGAGATCCGCAAGCTCTTCCTGGGTCTTGGGAACCTTGTAGCCGGCTTCCTCGAAATTGTCCGGCGAGTACCAAACCAGCGATTTCACGTCGGCCTTGTAGGGGAAGGCGAAGAAGCCCGGCTTGCCGTCCTTGTCCTTGAAAGTGCCGAGGTCGACCCATGACTGGCCGGCGCCGTAATTGTCCTTCACCCATTTGGCGGTGTCGTCGCCCAGCGGCGTCAGCAGGCCCTTGGAGGCCAGGTCCTGGATCAGGCCCGGCTGCGGCAGCACGGCGATGTTGGGCGGGCTGCCGGCCTGGGTGTCGATGACGATCTGCTGTTCGTAATTCTCCGACGAGGAGTATTTGATCTCGGCGCCGGTGGCTTCCTGGAAATATTCCAGAACCGTGCGGATGAGGCCCTCGTCCTCGCCGCGCCATGGCCCGAAGATGGTCAGCATCTCGCCCTTGAGATCGACCTTTTTCAGCTCTTCGTAGTTGGCCCAGTTGAAGCGCTTGTCTTCACCCGGCTTGAACTTCAGTTCGGCTTGCGCCGGCAGGGTCAGGGCGAGCGTTGCAAACGCGGCGCCAAGCAGAAGCATCTTCTTCATCGCATTCCTCCCAGTGGTCACATATATCAGGACGGAACCTCCATTCCGTCCGCCGACGCCGCAGGACTGTGACTCACTCAGAAAGGAACCGCAACCTTTCGAAAGAGTCTTCCAAAGCGCTTTGGTCTTTTTGATCTCGCCATTGAATCCAATGGAAGTCAAGAGGCTAGGAGCCAAATCGATTTAATTTCGGGCCGCAACACTTGATAAAGTGCAGTGCAGCATAGTTTTTTGGCAGCGCAACAGCAAATTATGCTTCAATCTGGCCGGACCAGTGCGTATGGTCGCCAAGCTCGGCTGCGCCCATCACGGCGCCCGCGTGGATTCAAAATTAAAAGCGCTTTGAGGCTTGGAGGCCTCCCGGGTGAACCTGAAGCAGCTCTCCCATATGCTGGCTCTGTCGCAGACAACGGTCAGCCGCGCGCTGAACGGCTATCCGGAGGTCAACGAGGAAACCCGCCGGCGCGTGGTGGATGCCGCCAAGCGCCACGGCTACCGGCCCAATCCGAGCGCGCGCCGGCTGGCGACCGGCAAGACCGGTATGATCGGCTATGTCCTGCCGACCGGCGCCTCCGTCGATATCGACCCGCATTTCGTCGAATTCCTTTCCGGCCTGGGCGACTATGCCCGCTCGCACGAACTTGACCTCGTTCTGTCGCCGGCAGATGCCGACGACCAGGAGACCACCTATCGACGCATCGTCGCCAACCGACAGGTCGACGCCGTCTACATCTCCTCGCCGCGGCCAGCCGACCGGCGGGTGGCGCTGGTCAACACGCTGGGCATTCCCTTCATCGTCCATGGCCGCAGCGACGGCTTCGACTTCGACTACCCGTTCACAGACATCGACAATGAGGGCGCCTTCCACGAGGCGGCCCGGCTGCTGGTCCAGCTCGGTCACCGCCGTTTGGCCCTGATCAATGGCGATGACCGCGAAACCTTCGCCATCCACCGTGAGCGCGGTATGCGCCGCGCGCTGGCCGCCAGCGGCCTGACGCTCGGCGAGCGCCATGTCTGCTCGGTGACGATGACCGAGGAGAACGGCTATCGCGCCGCCCGGCGCCTGCTCGAACAGAGCGAGCCGCCGACAGCGATCGCCTGCTCCAGCCTGATCATGTCGCTGGGCGTCGTGCGCGCGGTGCGCGACCTTGGCCTGACCATTCCCGGCGACCTGTCGCTGATCGCCCATGACGATGTCTTCCCATGGCTGAAGCCGGAAAACTTTTCCGTGCCGCTGTCGACGACGCGCTCCTCGATCCGCCTCGCCGGCGCCCGCGTCGCCGAGCGGCTGGCGGCGCGCATATCGGGGCTGGAAGAGGGCGCGCGCGGCGAGGTCTGGCCGGTCGACCTGGTGGTGAGAGGCTCGGTGGCCGGCGCGCCGGGTTAAACCAGAACTCTCAATCGCTGGAAGCGACGACCTTGGTTCGACACAGACTCGCCGTCTGTCGTCCAGCCGACAGGCACTCGTTATGTTACCGCGGTGACCCTTCCCGCCGCATCGAGGCGACATGTGACTTTCGCTTGTCGCACTTGGATATCGCCTTGGCGCGCGTACTGTATTCGCACCTCGATCGGCGCCATCAGCGCAGCGTGACGTTGGCGCATTGGACCGGCACTCACCGCCGACACACGCAAGGCGCCAAGCGGCGTTGCGGCAGACACGATCGCCGCGCGGCAGGCGCTCACGACTGCGGGCGTCGCCCCGGGTTTCGCTTTCAATGATGCCAGGGGCCCAAAGGGATAGCCCGTGATAATCCTACCGAGCTCGCCGCGCCCGGCTTTGGAGGGCTTGAGGGTGGATGGCAGGTCGATGGTGCGCGTGGCGCTATTGGCCGAAACAACGGCAGTGTTGTCTGGGGCCGGGCTGCCGCTTGTAGCCGCCGCAGCGGCGGACGGGTTCTTGGTACCTGTCGATACGCTTGCGCTTGCGTTGCCCAAATTGCCGCCAGCATCGACACCGACGCCAAGCGACCCGTTGCCCGTGCCGACCGATGCCCCAACAGTTGTTCCGCCCACACCGTCGACGCTCGCACCCACCCCCACAGAGACGCCCTGCTGACCGGCGCTCACTCCGGCCCCGACCCCGAGACCGCCGACCTTGCCGCCACCCCCCACGTCAACGGCCGACGCAGGTCCAGTGGCTACTCCGATCATTATTGCGACTGCCACGTATTTGTACATTGCGGGATTCCTCCTGCGGCACAGGTCTGGGCTCGCCCCAGCCGCACTCTTGGCGTTCACCATCAAGGCCCCTGCGGGGTCGGGAGCAATGCGTCGGGAAGGGTAATGGTCGTCGCCACCACAACCCGTTTTGACGATTTCTGAACCTTCTTGTTCTTCTCCTGCAACCCCGGTTGACGGGCCGGCTGGCTTGCAAGTGGACCTGCCGCGACCCGAGCTTCGGTTGCGTGCTTGATACGCGCGATGCGACGCACACTTTGGGCTTTGACGAGCTCGATCGCCTTGCGCGCAGCGCTGAGGTTGATGGCCATGCGGACAACCTTTTCGCGCGCTTGCTCCAAAGCAGCGCTCAACTCTGCGGAAGCCTGCTTTGCCGCGTCGCGTTCCTGGAGGGCACCGTCGAGATCACGCACGACTGATTCCGTCCATGCGCGTTCCAGCTTCAATGCGTCGCCGGCCTGCTTCAAAGCGGCCTCGGCCGCCTGTCGGCCCTTTTCGGCATTGGCCCGTTTGGCCGCAGCCAGATCTGCGCTTGTCTTGTTGGCGTCGCTGGCCTGGCGGGCTAAGGTGAGTTCGTGTTCGGAGAGCTCAACCCTGTGCCGCTCCTCATCGAGCGCTCGGTTGAGGGCTTCGTCTCTTTGACCCGCCTCCTTCAAGGCTTGTCCCTGCTTGGCCGCAGTGTCGGCAGCTACGCGTGCCTGCTCACTGGCGTCGCGTTCGGCGCGCTGCATCAAGTCCAGTTGCGCTTTTGCCGCCGCCAATTCGCTCTGCGCTGCAACGAGCTTCTGCTGCATTGCGGCGCCATCGTCTGCCGGAGATATCAGCCACAGCAGCAATATGCATAAGGGAATGGCGCTCCACCTCCAGTGGCCCATGCTAAAATGAATCCAGGCCGGACGCGTGTCGCCTTGGAGCTCTGAAGATGATCCACCTCTGAACGTCAATGGCGCGAACCTCGCTGCTAGTTATTCTCACCACACTCAGGACCACGCCATTCGGTCGTGCTTGCGGTGAGCAATTTCAGCATGCCAGTTCTCTTCGTATGAACCGATTTTGGCCGAAGGGAAACTTGCACTAATTGAGATTGTTCCCAATGCTTGTGCCAACTACCTAATAAGGCTTAGGTGTCCAAAAGGCGTAGGTGACCGGCTGGTGGTTGCTGAAGGTCAACGTGCCGTGCGACCGTTGCGGGCGCCTTCCCTTGGTCGGTATTCCTGTGTGATGGTCGGAGACGTGACTCCCATCGAAGGAGATTGCCATCATGTACGACTAGATCATCGCATAGCTCGGCATAGGAGGCCTGCGAAGGTTTCAGAGCTTTGCTGTCGTGGGACAATGGTCTGCCTGGACCTGTCCTTGATTTGGCTTGTAGGGGGTGGCAACCAGTAAGCCATCGACCAGTCATCCAGGGTGTATCGCTTGCCCAAATTCCCGTTCTCCGAAACGGATCCAATCCAACATCCTGGGCCACCGCCGAAGAGTTCGGAGGTGGTGATCGTTGGCGGCGGTGTTATCGGCGTAACGACGGCGCTTTTCCTGGCGCAGCGCAACATTCCGGTGACGCTGCTGGAGAAAGGCCGCGTTGCAGCCGAGCAGTCCTCCCGAAACTGGGGCTGGATCAGAAAGCAGGGACGAGACGCCGACGAGTTGCCCATCGTCATCGAGGCTATTCGCCTGTGGCGGCAACTGGCCGAGGAATGCGGCGAAGACATCGGGCTGGCCCAGACAGGCGTGACCTATCTGGCTGAGACCGACAAGGACATGGCCGGCTTCGAGGCGTTCATGAAGATCGCCGCGATCCATGATCTCGACACCCGCCTCCTGGACGGTGACGAAACCGCGAAGTTCATCAAAGGCATGTCGCGCAGGTTCAAAGGCGCGATGACGACGCCGTCCGACATGCGTGCGGAGCCTTGGCAGGCGGTGCCTGCGCTTGCCCGGCTTGCCGTGCGAAAAGGAGTCAAAATCGTAGAGAATTGCGCAGCGCGAACCCTCGAAATCTCAGGTGGCAAAATCAAGGGCGTGTGGACCGAGGCGGGATACATCGAGGCCTCCAGCGTATTGGTCGCGGGCGGCGCGTGGTCATCCCTGTTCTTGCGCAGACACGGCGTCTCCATCCCCCAACTCAGCGTCAGGGTAACCGCAGCCGCGACCGAGCCCTTGCCCGAAATCTATCCGGGCGCCGCAGCTGATGAACATATCGCTTTCCGGCGCAGGCAGGATGGCGGCTACACGCTCGCCGCCGGCGGCAGCCATCTGCTTTACGTGGGGCCTGACGCATTCCGGCACGCCACCAAATATCTTCCCGCCCTCAGGGGCAATCCACTGGGAACACGCTACTTTCCGTTCGCTCCATCGGGCTACCCCGATGCCTGGTCGACGCCGCGCGATTGGGCGCCGGATTCGCGAAGCCCTTTTGAGAGAATGCGAGTGCTCAGCCCGGCTCCTGAACCGGCCCGTCTGCGTTCGATAGAACGCAGATTCAAACGTCTTTTTCCGCAATTCGAGACGGTTCGCCTAAAGGCCGGCTGGGGCGGCATGATCGACGCAATGCCCGACGTCGTCCCCGTCGTGGATCGCGCGCGGGCAGTCGGCGGTCTTTTCATCGCGACGGGGATGAGTGGTCACGGCTTCGGCATCGGGCCTGGCATAGGTCGCGTCGTCGCCGACATGATGCAGGGAAACGCGACGGGGCACGACCTCAGCCGTTTCCGACTGTCGCGCTTTTATGATGGAAGCCCTGTCCGGTTGGGTCCGGCCCTCTGAATTGGTCACGCGTAACTTCTTCTTCGTCAGCGCCTTCGCGTCCAGCCACCCGTAGCCGGAATTCCTCGCGCTGGTCGTCTGCGATTTTGTTACCGAGTGCCGGTTTTGGTGTAACTTTGCAGATACAAATGTGGAGCATTTAACAGACTGTTGAGCGACTCCTCGGGCATATCCCCGACGCGCCCAAAGCTCTACAGGAGATGAAGATGTCAATGTTTGAAACGGTCGCGCGCTATGGAGCGGCCATCAAAAACGCCCGGGAAGCACGAAAATCCGAACGCGTTCTGAATAGCCTGCCGTTGGAAATTCAAAAGGACATTGGCTGGCCGGTTACACCGCGCCAGAAAAGGCTCTCGTCCAACAGTTGGGGCAGGATCCTCTGAACGTGGCCCCCCAAACCTCAGCGATCCCTGGAGTTCGGCCTTGCCGGAGTTACGCCAGCGCAGCGCTTCGCCAAGGCGATTCCACGCTCACTCCCATGCTGCGCACAACACGCCCGTGAGAAGACATTCCGTCCGCTGCAAGCCGGACCCTCACCTGTCAACAGGAGTACGACATATGACCAAACACACGGAAACCGCTACAAATGGTGTCAACGTAGCCGCCTTGCTTGGCGCCCGCGACGCGCTGAAGGATGCCCCCGAGGCCGCCCGCTTCAAGTGGCGCGCGACCAGTGAGTGGGTCAAGGGGACCCACAATCGAGCTACGGTCGACGGATTCTTCGGCCTTGGCGCGGAACAACAGCATCGCCAGACCTACAAGTTCGAGTCCGATCACCCCGAAATCTTTGCATCCGAGGACAAGGGGGCGACACCGGTCGAGTTTGTGCTGGTCGGCCTGGCCGGCTGCCTGACCGCGGGTATCGCGGCTGTCGCGCAAAACCGCAACATCCAGCTCCACTCGGTCAAGGCGACGCTCGAAGCCAGCATGGATATCCAGGGCATCCTCGGCATCGATCCGGACGTGCGCAATGGCTTCGACGGCATCAAAGTGCATTACGATATCGACGCGGACGCCAGCGCAGAAGACATAGCCGCTCTTGTCGCGCAGTCGCAGAAGCGCTCGGCCGTCTTTGACGTGATCGCCAACCCAACCGATGTCACGGTCACATCGAGCAAGTCCTGATGAGCGAAAGCACATCGCGCGGGATCGCCGGCACCGTTGACGTCGTCGTCATCGGTGCCGGTCACTCGGGCCTGGCGATGAGCTATCTGCTGGGCCAGCACTCGCTCAGGCATGTGGTTCTTGAGCGAGGCGAGGTCGCGAACAGCTGGCGCACGGAACGCTGGGATTCGCTGCGCTTGCTCACGCCCAACTGGATGGCGCGGCTCCCCGATTATCCATACCAAGGCGACGACCCGGACGGCTACATGAGCGCCGGGCAGGTGGCCGATTTCATTTCCGATTACGCCACACATACATCGGCACCGGTTCTGACGCGCACCACAGTCGCCAGAGTTGTGCAGAGCAGCCACGGCTTTCGGGTGGAAACCCAAAATGGAGACTGGCTGTGCCGTGCCGTTGTGCTCGCGACTGGCGCCTTCAACAAGCCGGTCATACCGCGACTGGCCGAGGCCATGCCCGCGACCCTCGGACAGCTGTCGGCTCACTCCTACCGCAATCCGGGGCAACTTGCCCCTGGGGGCGTGCTGGTCGTTGGGGCATCGGCGACAGGCCTGCAATTGGCGCAGGAGATTCAGCTTAGCGGCCGGCCCGTCACGCTCGCGGTGGGCGAACACGTCCGGCTGCCGCGCGCTTATCGAGGTCGCGACATCCAGTGGTGGATGCTTGCGACGGGCGTACTCGACCAGCGGATCGAAGACGTTGACGACCCCGACCGCGCCCGAAGGGTACCATCGCCGCAGCTTGCCGGCACATCAGACCGCGCCACGCTCGACCTCAATGTCCTACAGGGGCAAGGCGTTAAAATCGTCGGACGCCTGATGGGCGTTCGAGACGCAACAGCCCAGTTTTCCGGATCGCTTCGCAACGTCTGCGCGCTCGCCGACCTCAAGATGAACCGGCTGCTCGCTTCAATCGACGAATGGGCAGAGGCGAATGCATTCTTCGGCGTCGGTCCCGTCGAGCGTTTTGCCGCCACTGCAATCGGCGTCGCGCCGCAACTGAAGCTCAAACTCGGCGAAGACATTCGCACGGTGCTGTGGGCCACCGGTTTTCGACCTGACTTTTCCTGGCTGGACTTGCCGATCTTCGATCGCAAGGGCGACCTCAAGCATGATCGAGGCGTTGCTGAGGTTCCCGGGGTCTATGTGGTGGGACTGCCATATCTACGTCGTCGGAAATCGAGCTTCATTCACGGTGTCGAAGACGATGCGCGGGAACTTACCGCCCATCTGACCAGCTATCTCGACGGGACGCTCAAGCGTGAGATGCCACTGCGCGCTGTTGCCACGTGAAGCGGACCGCGCGCCGCAAACTCACTTCTTCGCCGCTTCAGCCGCCTTGGTGTCCAGCAACCCGTAGCCGAAATCATTGTCCCGCCCCTTCGGGCCGAGATCCCTCGCGGTGGCGGCCAGCGCCTTTTCGATATCGTCGGCCGAGCGCTCGGGTGCGGCGTGGATCAGGTTGGCGATCGCACCGGAGACGATGGCGGCGGCAAACGAGGTGCCGGTGACGACGTCCGAGCCGGCGCCGCTCGGCGCAACCATTTCGACGCCGGGCGCGGAGATGAAGACGTAGGCGCCGCGATTGGCCTGCTGCATCAGCCCGTCCTTGGCATCCGTGGCTGTCACCGCGATGACGCCGTCATAGGCGGCCGGATAGCCATAGGGCGCCTTCGGACCGTTGTTTCCTGCGGCGGCGACGAGAATGATGCCGAGCCCACGGGCATTGCGGCAAGCGGTGGCGAGCAGGTCGTTCTTGGGGCCGACGAAGCTCATATTGATGATCGAGACGTTCTGGTCCGCCGCCCAGTCGAGCGCCGACAGGATGACATCCATGGTCGACTTGCCGCCTTCGAAGGCCCGCGCATGGTAGATCCGCGCGCCGGGCGCCATGCCTTCGAGCGCACCGACGCCGGCAATCAGCCCGTCAACCGAGGTTCCGTGGTCACGCTTTTCGATCGGCACATTGGGCATGGCGTCGAACTGGTCGGCAATGACGCCGGCCAGCGCCGGATTGGTGTCGTCAATGCCGGTGTCGATGACGGCGACGCGCACGTTTTCGCCGCTGGCCTTCTTGTTGTCGAGCTGGATGCGCTCGAAGGCATAGTTGACGATGCCGGCCGCCTGTTGCAGCGAATAGACATGGTTGGGCTCGCGCCGCTGGGTGCGGCCGTCGGCGGCCAGCTGCGCCAGCACGGTGCCAACCGGGCGGCCATCGGGGATGCCGAAGCGCACCAAAGTAGTGCCGAGCAGACGCGACTGGCGCTGCGAGCGCACTTCAAGGCCGAAAGAGGCTGCGATCTGCTGGACGGCGCCGGCATCGCCATCGATGGTCACCAGCACTTCGTCGGGCACGAATTCGCCGACCACGGCGCGGCGCGGCGCAGTCGCGACAAGATCGGTCGGCGAAACGATCGCTCCGCCGGCCGGCGGTCCGGCCTGCGAGTCGGCAGGCGGCGCTGACGGCCGAGGCGTCGGCACCGGCGCTGCGGAAGCGGGTGGATTGGGAAACAGGTCGACGATCAGGGCCGGAAGGACAACAGTGCCCTGGTCGCCGCCCGCTCCGCCATTTGCACCATTGTCGTCCTTGGGGCAGTCGGCAGCCGCCGCACTGGCCGGGTCGGTGCAGTCGGTCTTTGTGCGGCCGGCATTGGGATCTTTGGTCTGCGCCGACGCAGGCACGGCGGCGATTGTCATCGCCGCCGCCAGAGCAATTCCAAGAAAAGTGCGTAGCGGTTTTCTGTCCGGAATTGCGTCAAAACAAAAAGATAGAGCGGTCCGGCGTTTCGGTGAAACGGTGAACCGCTCTAGGAGTGCTGCAAATCGAATGACCGCCTTAGCTGCCATCAACCGGTTTCCTTCCCTCGATCACAGTCTCCGTGAAAGGCTGGGCGGCAATAAGGCCGACGAGCTTGGCGTAGTCTGCTCCGGTCTTGGCCGGGATGGCGATGCGGAAGACGCCCGAGGCGGTCGGCCCGCCGGCGATCTTCAGCCCGTTCTGGTCGAGGAATATGGCGATGTCGGACATCCTGGCCTCCGGCTTGAACTTGACCAGCGCGAAGGGCAGTTTCGCCAGGTCATCCTCGGCCCCGGCAATCTCGAAATCATTGCCCTTGCCGCCGGTGTGCACGTAGGACTGCACCACCACCAACGCCAGCAAGACCGCGGCTGCCGCCCAGGCGACGCCGACCGGCACCGCCATGAAACGGTCGAACGCCTGCGCCAGCCAGGAACGGCCCGCCGGGGCGCGCGCCGGCCCGGCCTCGGCGTCGAGCGCCTTGGCAAAGCGGCTGAGCGCGGCGGCCGGCGGCCGGATCGCTTCATTGGCGGCAGTGGTGCCGGAGAACTCGGCCTCGGCCTCGCCAAGCGCCGCCATCGCGGCCGGATCTGTTGCCAGCCACTCTTCGACGGCTTCGAGGTCGGAACCTTCCAGCGAGCCGTTCAGGTAGAACGGCAGCAGCGTTTCCATTTCGTCGCGGCGCGACATCTTTTCAGCGGCGCTCATATCTTCAGGATTGCTCATGGCCACCCCCTATCGTAACCGGCGGCCTTCAGGGCTTCGCCGAGTTTCTTGCGGGCGTAGAACATTCGGGTCTTGACGGTGGCGACGGGGATGTTGAGCACCTCGCCGATCTCCGTCACCGACTGTCCGTGGTAGTAGGCAAGGTCGATCACCGAGCGGTGTTCTTCCGGCAAGGCATCGACGAAGCGCCGCAAGGCGGCGCCCTTGTCTTCCTTCATGGTGGCGACTTCGGGCGTGTCGGCGCTGTCGGGAACCTGCGCCGCATCGTCGTCGTCGATCCAGTCTTCCTTCTTCTTGCGCAGCATCGAAAGCGCCTTGAAGCGGGCGATGCCGAGCAGCCATGTCGAGACTTCCGAGCGTCCTTCGAAGCCGGGCGCCTGGCGCCACAGCTCAAGAAAGACCTCGTTTGCGATATCGTCGGCCATCATTTCCGATCCTGTCTGGCGCGCCACGAAGCGGTAGACCCGCGCGTGATGACGCATGAACAGCAGCCGAACAGCGGCACGGTCGCCCTTCGCGACCCGGTCGACAAGCGCGCGATCAGTCTCGGTCGCTGCCGTCATGGCCGGTCGAGCCGCCTGGCTCCTGTTAGCTCTGTCGCCGATCGTGCCAAAAAGGTTCATCCTTCCGCCAAAGGAATTTTGCGGAAGCTAACCGAAGAAGATGTGTGTTGCCAGTGGGGGCTGTGGGGGAAGGGAAGAGCGCCCAGCTCAATCCAGAAAAGCCTTCGCCTTCATCGTCGCCGGCACTGCCACGCCCAGCCGCTTCAGCACGGTCGGGGCCAGCTGCAGCTGGTCGAGCAGCGTATCGGCCTCCGGCCCTTTGCCTTGCCCGAAATAATACAGCGCGAAATCCTGCATTTCGTCGTCATGGCCGCCATGATGGCCGCGGCCTGTCTGGCCGTGGTCGGCGGTGACGATCACCTCGTAGCCGGCTTGCCGCCAGCCTGGCAGGAAGGCAGCCAGCATGCCGTCCATCGCGTAGACGGCATGATCCATCTCGTGGCAGTCATGGCCGAAGCGGTGGCCCATCGAATCCAGCGTACAGGTGTGCAGGATGCCATAATCGATACCGTGGCGCCGGGTCAGCATGGTCAGCGTCGCAAACAGGTCGACATCGCTCGGCGTCATCTGGTTGCGCAAATTGTAGCCGGTCATGGTGTGGAAGCGGCCATGCGTGATCGGCCCATCCGGCTCGTCGAACTCCATGTCCTCGACCAGGTCGAACGGATAGGAGCGGAAGAATTCGGACCAGTAGGAGTGCGTCACCGCGCCGGTCTTGCCGCCAGCCTTGCTGACCTCGGAGAAAATGTCCGGCTTATCGACGAGAAATCGGTTCTCGTTGGACAGGATGCCGTGTTCCTGCGGCGAAACCCCGGTGTGGATCGAGGCATAGCAGCAGGCCGAGGTCGACGGCAGCACCGAGCGCATCTTCCAGACCTTCGCCTCGCCCGACTGCACCCAGCCCTCGAGATTGCCCATCAGCCGGCGCCAGTTCCGGTAAGGCACGCCGTCGAGGACGATGAGGAGAAGCTTGGTCTCGAGCGCCATGACGGCTCCGGGCGATTGGGCAGAGACAAGGGCCTGTTGCCTTTAGGCGGCAGGCCCTCTTCTGTCATGGGGCCAGACGTTCGGCCAGTGCGTGTAGATGCTCGCGCAGTGCTTGCGTCAGTTGCCCGCGCTTGCCATGCGCCGTCCCTTGATCGCCTTTTCCAGCCAGCCGATTTCCATCTCGGGAACGGAAGACAGCAGCAGATCGGTATAGGCGTCGAAGGGCGGCGTCAGCACCTTGCTCTTGGCCCCATAGCGCACCACCTCGCCGCGATACATCACCGCGATCGAATCGGCGATCGACTTCACCGTCGCCAGATCGTGGGTGATGAAGAGGTAGGCGACCTTCTCATGCTGCTGCAGGTTCAAAAGAAGCTTGAGAATGCCGTTGGCCACCAGCGGGTCGAGCGCCGATGTCACCTCGTCGCAGATGATCAGCTTCGGCTTGGCGGCAAGAGAGCGAGCAATACAGACGCGCTGCTTCTGGCCGCCGGACAATTCGGCCGGATAGCGGTCGAGGAAGCCCTTGCCCATCTCGATCTCGTCGAGCAGTTCGGCCACACGCTTGTCGCGTTCGCGGCCGCGGATGCCGAAATAAAACTCGAGCGGTCGGCCGATGATGGTGCCGACGGTCTGGCGCGGGTTCATCGCCACGTCGGCCATCTGGTAGATCATCTGCAATTGCCGCAGATCCTCCTTCGGCCGGTCGGCGAGCCGGTTGGCGAGCGGCCTGCCGTCGAACGTGACGGTGCCTTCCTCGGGCGGCAGAAGCCCGGTGATGGCGCGCGCCAGCGTTGATTTGCCGGAGCCGGATTCGCCGACGACGGCCAGCGTCTGGCCCGGATAGATGTCGACCGAGACGTTCTTCAGCACCTTGACATGGCTGCCGCCATAGGCGGCGGTGACGTTCTTGACCGAGAGGAACGGCGCAGTACCTGGTTTCTGTTCGGCGTGCTCGATCTCATGCACGGAGACCAGCGCATTGGTATATTCCTGGCGCGGCTCCTTGATGATCTGGCGGGTGCCGCCCCATTCGACCAGCCTGCCATGGCGCAGCACCATGATCTCGTCCGAGACCTGGGCAACGACGGCAAGATCGTGGGTGATGTAGAGCGCCGCGACATGGGTGTCTCGGATAGCGTCCTTGATCGCCGCCAGAACGTCGATCTGCGTCGTCACGTCGAGCGCGGTGGTCGGCTCGTCGAAGACGATCAGGTCCGGCTCCGAGCACAGCGCCATCGCCGTCATCACCCGCTGCAACTGGCCGCCAGAGACCTGGTGCGGGAAGCGTTCGCCGATCGTTTCGGGGTTTGGCAGGCTGAGCTTCTTGAACAGCGCAATAGCGCGCTTCTCCGCCTCGGCCCGTGTCGCTGTGCCGTGCAGCAGCGTGGCTTCCACCACCTGGTCCATCAGCTTGTGCGCCGGGTTGAAGGCGGCAGCCGCCGATTGCGCGACATAGCAGACCTCGCGGCCGCGCAATTTGCGGAAACCTTCCTTGCCGCCCTTGAGGATGTCACGGCCGTTGAGGAGCACCTCGCCGCCGGTGATGCGTACACCGCCACGGCCATAGCCCATCGACGACAGGCCAATGGTCGATTTGCCGGCGCCGGACTCGCCGATCAGGCCGAGCACCTTGCCCTTTTCCAGCGTCAGCGAGACGTCGTGCACCAGCACGATGTTCTTCGGCGCCTCGCCGGGGGGGAACACTGTCGCTTCGATGCGCAGGTTGCGAATATCGAGCAGCAGGCCGGGCTTTGCTTTTGTGTCGGCCATCACCCGCGTCCTCCCTTCAGGCTTGTCGTGCGGTTGAGGATCCAGTCGGCAACAAGGTTGACCGAAATCGCCAGCGCCGCGATCGCGGCGGCGGGGAAGAGCGCGGCCCCAATGCCGAACACGATGCCGTCCTTGTTTTCCTTGACCATGCCGCCCCAGTCGGCATCCGGCGGCTGTACGCCAAGGCCGAGGAAGGACAGCGTCGACAAGAACAGCACGGCATAGATGAAGCGCAGGCCGAGTTCCGAAACCAGCGGCGACAGCGCATTGGGCAGAATCTCGCGAAAGATGATCCAGCCGCTGCCTTCGCCGCGCAATTTGGCGGCTTCGACATAATCCATGACGTTGATGTCGACGGCGACTGCGCGCGACAGCCGATAGACGCGGGTCGAGTCGAGAACGCCCATCACCAGGATCAGCGTCACCAGATTGGTCGGCAGCACCGAGAGCACAACGAGCGCCATGATCAGCGTCGGGATCGACATCAGGAGGTCGACGAGACGTGACAGCAACGTGTCGAACCAGCCGCCGAACACGGCCGCCGAGAAGCCGAGTATGGCGCCGAGCGAGAAGGACAGCGCGGTGGCCAGCACCGCGATGAACAAGGTGACGCGGGCGCCATAGATCATGCGCGACAGCAAATCGCGGCCGAGATTGTCCGTGCCCAGCCAATGCGCGGATGACATCGGTTCCCAAGGGACGTCGCTGACAATCTCGGCATTGCCGTGCGGCGCGATCCACGGCGCGAAGACGGCTGCCACGACAAACATGGTGGTTAGCACGATGCCGATCAGCGCCGGGATGGGGATGCGTTTGATATCGAGCATGCCCGCCCCTATTTCGGATGTCTGAGGCGCGGATTGGCGACGATCGCCCCGATATCCGCAATGATGTTCAGGCTGATATAGACGGCCGCAAAGATCAGGCCGACCGCCTGCACCACCGGCACGTCGCGCTTGGTGACGTGATCGACCAGGTATTGCCCCATGCCGGGATAGACGAAGATAACCTCGACCACGACGACGCCGACGATGAGGTAGGCGAGGTTGAGCATGACGACATTGATGATCGGCGCGATCGCATTGGGGAAGGCGTGTTTGCGGATGACGTTGAAGGCCGACAAGCCTTTCAGTTCCGCTGTTTCGACATAGGCCGACTGCATGACATTGAGGATGGCCGCGCGGGTCATTCGCATCATGTGGGCAAGAACAACCAGCGTCAGCGCGGCGGCCGGCAGTGCGATCGCCTGCATGCGCTCGCCGAACGGCATGCCGTCATAGACCGTGGAAATTGCCGGAAACCATTGATATTTGACGGCAAAGAAAAAGACCAGCACGTAGCCGATGAAGAACTCCGGGAAGGACGTAGAAGCGAGCGCCAGGCCGGAGATCAGCTTGTCGACCCAGCCATTGCGGTAGCGCACCGCGATCAGGCCGAGGATGATGGCCAGCGGCACGGCCACGATCGCTGCCCAGAAGGCGAGGAACAGCGTGTTCCACAGCCGCCCCTTGATCGAGGTCGCAATATCCTGGCCGCTCGACATGGCGGTGCCTAGATCGCCGGTCAGCGCGCCCCCGAGCCAGTGGAAATACCTGATGTAAGCCGGCTGGTTCAGGCCGAGCTGCTCGCGCAGATTGGCGAGCGACTCCGGCGTCGCCGACTGTCCGAGAATGGCTTGTGCAACGTCGCCGGGCAGGATTTGCGTGCCGGCGAAGATCAGGACCGAAACGGCCAACAGGAGGACGATGCCCAGCGCAATGCGCTGGGCCACCAGTTTCACGATGGGTGAGGACATCTCCGCAAGGCCGGGCTCAGGCTTCGAGCCAGCACTTTGCCAGGGCGTAGCCGTTCATCAGCTCCTGATGCGGATCGTCGACCCAGCCGCCGACCTTGGCGCCGGTTGCGTCGATGAACTGATTGAACATCGGCAGGATCAGGCCGCCCTCGTCGCGCACCATGACGGCCATGTCGTGGTACATCGCCTTGCGCTTGGCCTCGTCGAGCTCGGCGCGCGCCGCAAGCACCATCTTGTCGAAGTCCGGGCGCTTGAAACGCGTGTCGTTCCAGTCGGCGGTCGACAGGTAGGCGGTGGAGTACATCTGGTCCTGGGTGGAGCGGCCACCCCAGTAGGAGGCGCAGAAGGGCTGCTTGTTCCACACCTCGTTCCAGTAGCCGTCGCCGGGCTCGCGCTTGATCTCGAGCTTGATGCCGGCCTTGGCGGCGCTCTGCTGGTAGAGCTGGGCTGCGTCGACGGCGCCCGGGAAGGCGACGTCGGAGGTCCTCAGCAGCACGGAACCATCATGGCCCGACTTCTTGTAGTGGAACTTGGCCTTGTCCGGATCGTACTTGCGCTGCTCGATTTCGGTGAAAAGCGGATAGGAGGCGTTGATCGGGAAGTCGTTGCCGAGCGAGCCGTAGCCGCGCAGCACCTTGTTCAGCATCTCCTCGCGGTCGATCGCCAGCTTCAGCGCCATCCTGAGGTCGTTGTTGTCGAACGGCGCCGTGTTGCAATGCATGATGAAGACGTAGTGGCCGGGGCCGGCATGGTTGCGGATGGTGACGCCCGGAACGCGCTTGATCAGGTCGACGATCTTCGGCTCGACGCGGTTGATCATGTTGACCTGGCCGCCCTGCAGGGCCGCCGTGCGCGCCGTCGCGTCGTTGATGACGACGACTTCGATCTGATCGGCATGGCCCATCTTGTCGCCCTGCCAGTAATTGGCGAAGCGCTCGCCGACATGGCGCACGCCGGGCTCGTTGGTGACGATCTTGTACGGGCCGGCCGAGATGCCGCCGTCGGGCTTGTCCTTGCCGCCGTTGGGCTGCACGATCAGGTGGTAGTCGCTGAGCAGATAGGGAAGGTCGGCATTGGCCTCCTTCAGCGTCAGCACCACTTCCTTGCCGCTGGCCTTGATGCTCTCGATGCCCTTCATGTAGCCGAGCGCGCCCGACTTCGACTTCTCGTCGGAATGGCGCTCGAGCGTGGCGGCGACGTCCTCGGCGGTCACGGTCTTGCCGTTGTGGAACTCGACGCCGTCGCGAATTTTCAGCGTCCACACCTTGGCGTCGTCCGACGAGCCGATCTCTTCGGCAATGCGGTTCTCGAGCTTGCCCTCGGGCGACAGCTCGACGATCATTTCGCCCCAGCACTTGCCGAAGGCGAACGGCACCTGGGTCATCATCAGCGCCGGGTCGAGGCTGTTGGTGGATTCACCGCCGACCAGGCCAGCCTTCAGCGTGCCGCCCTTGACCGGGCCTTCCGCGCGAGCCGCGCTGGAAAGCAGCATATTGGCAAAGGGTGCGGTGACGCCGAGCGCGGCAGCGCGGCCGAGAAAATCACGGCGGCTGAGCTTGCCGGACGCAACACGCCGGCTGAGATAGTCGAGTTCGTTTGTCATGATGAGTTCCTCACTCTGTTGGTTTCGACCTTGTGGTCGTTTCTTATTTTCTTGTGAGGGGAATAATGACCGTAAGGGAAAGCCGTAAGCAAGACCGAATGCGACATGCCGTGGCGTAAATCGCACGTCGCAACTGGACCAGTCGAATTTGCGCTCAGAGCAGGTCGCGCGGGATCGTCTCTTCGAAATCGCGCTCGAAAACCAGCGTTTCGCCCTCATAAGCCTCGATTCTGGCACTGACGGTGAAGTTTTGCGCGTCGCAGCGCATCTCGGCCGATGTCTCTGTGCGCACCGACCATCCATTTCGCGACAAGGTCTGCGTCCAGTGCGTCCGGCCCGAGGCCGACAACGGGTCGTCGGGATGGATCGTCCAGCTCTCGCGGGCAATGCTGCCATTGGCCAGCCCGTGCGCGAGATCGCGCACTTCGCCGAAATCATCCGTGATCGACAGGGTGACGATGCCGGTCTTCTCGTCGCGGTCGATGTGGCGTTCGGAATTCGCCGCACGGACCGTCTCGGTCGCCCAGGGCGTGGCGCCTTCGGGGGCTTGGAATGAAACTTCGTCAGATTTTGCCAGCGGGCGCAACGGCAGTCTCAGCGTCGCCGCCGAAAGGTCGATCCGCACCGGCTCGGGCGACGGCCAGATCATCGGCCAATAGGCGTTGGAAACGGCGATGCGCAGGCGGTGTCCAGCCGGAATGCGGTAGGCGCACTGGTCGAGGATAACGCACGCCGACACGGTCTCGCCGGGTACCAACGCTTGCGGAAATTCATGCGAGTTGCGGTGGGTGAGATTGAGCACACCGTAGGAGATCAGCTCCGAAGCGCCGTCGGGATGGACGTCGCAAAGACGCACCGCGATGTTGGCTTGCCGGCGGTCAGAGGAAAGGCGCATCTCGACCTCCGGCGCGCCGACGATGTCGAGTGCCTCGGCGAGCACAGGCTGGTCGAAGCAGACCGACAGCGCGTCGTCGGGGCGCTGGTCGCCCGGCAGCTCCGGACCGAAGGTGAAGGGGAAATATTCGCCGCCGGCGAGTCCGCAGCTTTGCGGTGTCGCAACGATCGCCGGCTTGGCGCCGGCGGCGATGAGTTCGATTGCCTCGACCTTGATGTTGGGCGACGGCCACTCCTGCTCCGCGATCCAGTGGCCCGGCCGCTCCGGGTGCCAGCGCGCCGGCCGCACTGAGTCCATGACATAGGCGCGGTAGTCCGGGTCGGTCTCGACGCCGGTGTCGACGCCTTTCAGCCAGCGGTCCCACCAGCGCAGCGCCTCCTGCAGGAAGCCGATGGCGGGTTTGGGTCCGGCATAGTGCGGGTATTTGTGGATCCACGGCCCGACAATGCCTTTTGCCGGCGCCTGGATGTTGGTGACGAGGTGCGAAATCGTGTTGCGGTAGCCATCATGCCAGCCGCCGATCGACAACACTGCGGCTTTGACCGCGGAGAAATCCTCGCAGATCGAACCACGCTTCCAATAGGCATCGCGGTGCTGGTGGCTGAGCCACAACGGCAGAAGGAAGGGCTGGTTCTCCAGCCGCGTCAGCCACAGATCGCGCCAGCGGTTGTCGCCGGCGATCAACGGATCCGGCGGCCGCGACGAATAGGAGAGCATGGTCGAAGCCCAGCCGAAATTCTCGGTCAGCAGGCAGCCGCCCTTGTAATGGATGTCGTCGGCATAGCGGTCGACGGTCGAGCACAGGCTGATCACGGCCTTCAGCGCCGGCGGCTGCATCGCCGCCACCTGCAAACAGTTGAAGCCGCCCCAGGAAATACCCATCATGCCGACGCTGCCGTTGCACCAGGGCTGTGTGGCCGCCCAGGCGATGACGTCGCAGGCGTCCTGCAATTCCTGCTCGGAATACTCGTCGTCCATCAGCCCTTCGGAATCGCCATTGCCGCGCATGTCGACGCGGATCGAGGCGTAGCCGTGGCCGGCGAAATAGGGATGCGTCAGCTGATCGCGAAAGATGGTGCCGTCGCGCTTGCGGTAGGGCAGGTGCTCGAGGATCGCCGGCACGGGATCGCTGCTGGCATCTTCCGGCATCCACACCCGCGCCGACAACCGGCAGCCATCCGGCATGACGATGCCCATATCCGGAAATTCGACGACCTTGCGGGGAAATTCAGTGACGGTTTTCATGCGCTGGCATAACGCCCCGCCAGCCCAAGACTTTCAATCGCCATTCGCGACTGGAGCAGCGAAAAATGCGACCTGGCCGCAGCCTGCTTCACGACCTCAGTTCAACGGAATCTCGTTCTCGGCCTTGCTGTCCTGATAGACGCCCGAAAGCGCGTCGTAGCGCGCCGATATCTTGCCGATCCGCCCCTCCAGCCTTTCGCGCTCGGCCTGCGGCAGTGCCCGCACCAGTCGGCGAATGGAAAAACTCTTCCAATAAGCATTCTCGGCATTGTAGCCGCCGGGATCGAGGGTGAAGACCTCTTTCAGGATCTTCAGATCGTGCGGGATGGCAAACGAGTCGCGCGAATCCTCGTGGCTGAACAAATAGTAGAAATTGTCGAAGCCGGTCCAGGTGATCGCCGACAGGCACAGCGAACAAGGCTCATGCGTGGCGATGAAGATGGCGTCCTTGGTGTCGACACGCTCCGCCTTCGGCATTTCATAAAAACGCTTCAGGCAGTGCACCTCGCCATGCCAGAGCGGGTTTTCCATCTCGTTGTTGGTTTCGGCCAGCACCAGCGAGCGGTCGCTCTTGCGCAGGATCGCGGCGCCGAACAGCTTGTTGCCGTGGGCCACGCCGTCAGCCGTCTTCGGCACGATGTCGTGCTCGATGACGTCGAGCAGGCGGTCGATCAGCGAAATGTCGGTCATTTACTCAGGTCTCGTCAGGGAGATGGATCTCGTAGGGGTGCGAGAAGTGGAACTCTTCGAGGTTGGAACCGTCGCCGCCGCGGTCGACGATGACGAAATCCTGGGCTTCGCCGAGCGGCGTCAGCACGCCGTGCCAGAGATTGCGGGGGTAGTTGATGCCCTGCCCGGGCGCTGTGATGAAGGCGTGCGGTTCGCCCGGACCGTCCTTGCCGTCATGGCAGACGATGACCAGGAACGGGCGCGGCGACAGCGGAATAAAAGCCTGGCTGCCGAACGGATGCCGCTCGACCATGGTCAGTTTCAGCGGCAGTTCGTAAGGCGTACCGCGCACCATCGAGATCAGCACGCGCGAATTCGGGCCCGCCGCCTCAGCCGTGGCCAGGTCGTGATAGCGCTCGGCGCGGCCGGCGTTGATCGGATAGTGGTTGTCGCCGCCCATGTCGATGACGTCGCCGAAGCCGGCAAAGCTTTCGCGGGTCAGCGGCCGCGCTGCGATTCGGGTCACCGCGCGCGACCGCCGAAGCCCGCGCCGCCGAGCTTGGCGTGCCGGTTGACGTCCTTGTAGAGCAGATAGCGGAATTTGCCGGGGCCGCCGGCATAGCAGGCCTGCGGGCAGAAGGCGCGCAGCCACATGAAGTCGCCGGCCTCGACCTCGACCCAGTCCTGGTTTAGACGGTAGACCGCCTTGCCCTCCAGCACATAGAGCCCGTGTTCCATCACATGCGTCTCGGCGAACGGGATGACGGCGCCGGGCTCGAGCGTGACGATGGTGACATGCATGTCGTGGCGCATGTCGGCTGGATCGACGAAGCGCGTCGTCGCCCAGCGGCCCTCGGTGCCGGCCATCGGGCTTGGCGCCACCTGCTGATCGCTGCTGAAGAAAGCTTCCGGCGCGTCGATGCCGTCGACCGCCTCATAGGCCTTCCTGATCCAGTGGAAGCGCACGGCCTCTCGGCCTTCGTTGCGCACCGTCCAGCCACTGGCCGGCGGCAGGAAGGCAAAGCCGCCGGTTTGAAGCACGTGGGTCTTGCCGGCCAGCGAAACGGTCAACTCGCCTTCGACCACGAACAGCACGCCCTCGGCGCCGGCGTCCGGCTCCGGCCGGTCGCTGCCGCCGCCAGGCAAAACCTCGACGATGTACTGCGAAAAAGTCTCGGCGAAACCCGACAGCGGCCTTGCGATGATCCAGGCCCTGGTCTTGTCCCAGAACGGCAGCGGGCTGGTGACGATGTCTTGCATCACCCCTTTGGGGATGACCGCATAGGCCTCGGTGAAGACCGCGCGACCGGTCAAAAGCTCGTTCTGGCCGGGATGGCCGCCATGCGGCGCATAATAGGTTCGCTCGGTTGTCTTGATCATATCCATAGTCCTGAACCCTATTGCGGGAGCATGTCTTTCAGGCGGAGCAGCGCGATGCGCTCGACCTGTTTGCAGGCGGTATCGAGTTCGACGCCACGGCTGTTGCCGATGCGCGCTTCGAACTCGGCGAGGATTTCCTCCTTGGTCTTGCCCCGCACCGCGATGATGAAGGGGAAGCCGAAGGTGGTGACGTAGGCAGCGTTGAGTTTGGAAAACAGCTCGCGCTCCTTGTCAGTCAGCGCGTCGAGGCCGGCGGAAGCCTGTTCCCTGGTCGATTCCGCCGTCAGACGCCTGGCCTTGGCCAGTTTGCCGGCAAGATCGGGATGGGCGTTGAGCACGCCGAGCCGTTCGGTCTCGCTGGCGGCGCGGAAGACGCGGCAAAGCGCATTGTGCAGGCCGCCGGAGCTGTCATGCGCGGGTCCAAGCTCCAGTTCATAGGCACGTTCGGCGACCCACGGCGAATGTTCGAACACGCCGCCGAATGTGTGGACGAAGGTCTCGAATTCCATCTTCGACGGCTTGAGCGCAGGCGGCTGGTAGGGATGGTGCTCCCGCCAATGCCTGGCGATATCGGTGCGCCGTGCCAGCCACACCTTGTCGTGCGATTTCACATAGTCGACGAAGCGCTTCAGCGCGGCCACCCGGCCGGGACGTCCGACGAGGCGGCAATGCAGGCCGATATTCATCATGCGCGGCCGGCCGGCTTTGCCTTCGGCATAGAGCGTGTCGAAACTGTCTTTCAAATAGGCGAAGAACTGGTCGCCCGAATTGAAGCCCTGCGGCGTAGCGAAGCGCATGTCGTTGGCGTCGAGCGTGTAGGGGATGACGAGCTGCGCGCCGCCCTCATGCTCGAACCAGTAGGGCAGTTCGTCGTCATAGGTGTCCGACACATAGTCGAAGCCGCCTTCTTCGGCGACCAGCCGCACCGTGTTGATCGAGGTGCGGCCGGTGTACCAGCCGGTTGGCCGCTGTCCGGTCACCTCGTAATGCAGCTTGATCGCCGCTTCGAGGTCGCGGCGCTCATCCTCGGCGCTGTGGTCGCGATAGTCGATCCATTTCAGCCCGTGCGAGGCCATTTCCCAGCCGGCCTCCTGCATGGCCGCGACCTGGTCAGGCGAGCGGGCAAGGGCGGTGGCCACGCCATAACAGGTCACCGGCACATCAGCCTCGCTGAACAGGCGTAACAGCCGCCAGAAGCCGGCTCGCGCGCCATATTCGTAGATCGATTCCATGTTCCAGTGGCGCTGGCCGACCCAGGGCGCGGCGCCGACGATTTCCGACAGGAAGGCTTCCGACGCTTTGTCGCCGTGCAGCACGCAGTTCTCGCCGCCTTCCTCGTAATTGACGACGAACTGCACGGCTATATGCGCACCACCCGGCCATTTCGGATCCGGCGGATTGGCTCCGTAGCCGCGCATGTCTCTCAAGTAACGCATTGCCCCTCCCTGCCGGACGCTGCCGGAAGTTGTGATCAGGATAGTCGAAAGGGCTGCCTGCGCATTCCCCCGAAATTTTTGAAAGTGTTTTTGTGCCACTCCGCTCGACCGGGACTTATGCATCGCCTTTAATTGGCGCACAATTCATTGCTTTGTTCGACCGTACCGAAATGGGAGGCGCCAGTGGCAGAAACGTCGAAAGCCGATGGCGGACGTCTGACGACGCATGTGCTCGACACCGCGACCGGCAAGCCGGCGGCGGGCCTGTCGATCGCGCTTTATCACCTCGAGGGCGACGCGCGGACACATCTGAAGACCGTTGTCACCAATGCCGACGGCCGTTGCGATGCGCCGCTGCTGGCAGGCGCGGAGTTCCGCCTCGGCGAATACGAACTGGTCTTCGCGGCCGGCGACTATCTGCGCGGCCAGGGAACAAAATTGCCGGAACCGGCCTTCCTCGACAGCGTGCCGATCCGCTTCGGCATGGCTGCGACAGTGCATTATCATGTGCCATTGCTTATCTCTCCCTATGGCTATTCGACCTACAGGGGGAGCTGAAGCATGGCCAAGATCACCATACGCAACGAGATCCGCTTCATCCTGAATAGCAGGGATGTGGCGCTGTCGTCGGTGGCGCCAGACGCTACCTTGCTCGACTGGCTGCGGCTCGATCGTTCCCTGCGCGGCACCAAGGAAGGCTGCGCCGAAGGCGATTGCGGCGCCTGCACCGTGCTGGTCGGAAAACTCTCGGCCGGCAAGCTGGTCTATGAAAGCGTCAATGCCTGTATCCGCTTCCTCGGGTCGCTCGACGCCACCCATGTCGTGACTGTGGAGCATCTGCGTGGCGCGCCTGGCCAGCTGCATCCGGTGCAGCAGGCAATGGTGGATTTCCACGGCTCGCAATGCGGCTTCTGCACGCCAGGCTTCGTCATGTCGCTCTACTGCCTGTGGATGAAATCGCCCGATCCGTCGAATGCGGAGATCGAAAAGGCGCTGCAGGGCAACCTCTGCCGCTGCACCGGTTACGAGGCAATCATGCGCGCGGCTCGCGCCATCTCCAGCTACGGCAAGGCGGCGAAGGATCCGCTGGCGGCGGAGCGTGAGGCGATCACGGCAAGGCTCGAAGCGGTGCGTGATGGCGCCCGCGTGGAGATCGGCACCGGCAAGCAACGACTGATCGTGCCGGCCAACGCCGACGATTTCGCCGCCGTGCTGGACAAAGAGCCGAATGCGACTGTCGTCGCCGGCTCGACCGATGTCGGGCTCTGGGTAACCAAGCATATGCGCGACATTTCACCGGTGGTCTTTATCGGCAATCTCGACGGGTTGTGCGCGATCTCCGAAGACAACGACGTCATCACCATCGGTGCCGGCGTCACCTACACCGACGCCTTCGCGACACTGGCCAAGCGCATCCCGGCTCTGGGGCCATTGTTCGACCGCATTGGCGGCGAGCAGGTGCGCAATATGGGAACGATCGGCGGCAACATAGCCAACGGCTCGCCGATCGGCGATATACCACCGCCCTTGATCGCGCTCGGCGCGCAGCTGACGCTGCGCCGTGGCAAAAAGCGGCGCACCATCGCGCTCGAGGATTTCTTCATCGCCTATGGCAAGCAGGACCGGCAGCCGGGCGAATTCGTCGAGGCCGTGCATGTTCCCGTGCCGGCCAAGGGCACAAAGTTTGCCGTCTACAAGATCACCAAGCGCCGCGACGAGGACATCACCGCGGCCCTCGGCGCCTTTTTCCTCGACCTGGCCAAGGATGGCACGGTGGCCGACATATGCATTGCCTATGGCGGCATGGCGGCAACCCCCAAGCGCGCCTTCGGCGTCGAAAAGGCGCTGCTCGGCAAGCCTTGGACGGAAGCGACAGTGGAGGCCGCTATGGACGAATATGCTGCGGATTTCACCCCGCTGACCGATATGCGGGCATCGGCCGAATACCGGGCGCTTGCGGCCAAGAACCTGTTGCTGCGCTTCTTTGCCGAGACGACGGGATCGAAGGCGCCGTTCCAGGTGTCACGCAACGAGGCAGCCTGATGAACAAGCACGCTTCCCCCAACCTCAAGGCGCAGAAGATTTCCGGCGGCGTCGCCACTGACCAGCGCCATGATTCCGCGCACAAGCATGTCAGCGGCACCGCTGTTTACATCGACGATCTGCCGGAACCGGCGGGCATGCTGCATGGCTGCCTCGGTCTGTCGACGGCCACGCATGCGACCATCACCAAAATGGATCTGTCGGCAGTGCGTGCAGCGCCGGGCGTCGTCGACGTGCTGACCGCGAGCGACGTGCCCGGCGAAAACGACATCTCGCCGACCGGCCGTAACGACGAGCCGGTGCTGGCCGACGACAAGGTGCAGTTCTACGGCCAACCGATCTTCTGCGTTATTGCCAAAACGCGCGAGGAGGCGCGCCGGGCCACGCGGCTCGCCAAGGTCGAATACAGGCCATTGCCCTTCGTCACCGACATTGGCGACCTCGATCCGCGCAAGGACAAGCTGGTGACGCCGCCGCTCACCTTGAAGCGCGGCGATGCCGCTGCCGCGATCAACGCGGCGCCGCGCCGGCTGAAGGGCAAGATGCGCATCGGCGGCCAGGAGCATTTCTATCTCGAAGGCCATATCGCCGTTGCCATTCCGGGCGAGGACCAGGACGTCACCATCTATTCCTCGACCCAGCATCCGAGCGAAGTGCAGCATATGGTCAGCCATGCGCTTGGCGTGCCGAGCAACGCCATCACGGTGGAAATCCGCCGCATGGGCGGCGGCTTCGGCGGCAAGGAGACGCAAGGCAACCAATTTGCCGCATTGGCGGCGATCGCCGCGAAGAAACACCATCGCGCGGTCAAGATCCGGCCCGACCGCGACGACGACATGATCGCCACCGGCAAGCGCCATGATTTCCTCGTCGACTACGAAGTCGGCTTCGACGACGACGGCAACATTCTGGGCGTCGATTTCATGTTCGCAGCGCGCTGCGGCTTTTCCTCGGACCTCTCCGGCCCGGTCACCGACCGCGCGCTGTTCCACTGCGACAACACCTATTTCTGGCCGGCGGTGCATGCGCAATCGGCGCCGCTCTATACCAACACGGTGTCGAACACGGCGTTTCGCGGCTTCGGCGGCCCGCAAGGCATGGTCGGCGCCGAACGCGTCATCGACGAGGTCGCCTTTGCCGTCGGCAAGGACCCGCTCGAAATCCGCAAGCAGAATTTCTACGGCACCGGTGGTGATAAAGAGGGCCGCAACGTCACGCCCTATCACCAGACGGTCGAGGACAACATCATCCACCGCATCGTCGCCGAGCTGGAGGCGAGTGCGGACTATGCAAGCCGCCGCCGCATCATCCAGGCTTTCAACGCCAACAGCCGTTTCATCAAGCGCGGCCTGGCGCTGACGCCGGTCAAGTTCGGCATCTCGTTCACCGCCACCCACTACAATCAGGCCGGCGCACTGGTGCATGTCTACACTGACGGTTCGGTACATCTGAACCATGGCGGCACCGAGATGGGGCAAGGCCTCTATGTCAAGGTGGCGCAGGTGGTGGCGGAGGAGTTCCAGATCGACCTCGACCAGGTCAAGATCACCGCAACCACGACCGGCAAGGTGCCCAACACTTCGGCCACCGCGGCGTCGTCCGGTTCCGATCTCAACGGCATGGCGGCGCAGAACGGCGCCCGCCAGATCAAGGACCGGCTGACCGATTTCGCCGCCGAAAAATACCAGGTACCGCGCGACCAGGTGCTGTTCCTGCCCAACCGGGTGCGCATCGGCAATCAGGAGATCGCCTTCGCCGACCTTATCAAGCAGGCATATCTGGCCCGCATCCAGCTGTCGGCGGCAGGCTTTTACAAAACGCCGAAAATCCACTGGAACCGCGACAAGGGCGAAGGGCGCCCCTTCTACTATTTCGCCTATGGCGCCTCGTGCTCGGAAGTCTCGGTCGACACGCTGACCGGCGAATATGTAGTCGAGCGCACCGACATCTTGCACGACGCCGGCCGTTCGCTGAACCGTGCCATCGACCTCGGCCAGATCGAGGGCGGCTTCATCCAGGGCATGGGCTGGCTGACCACGGAAGAACTGTGGTGGGACGACAAGGGCCGGCTGCGCACCCACGCACCGTCGACCTACAAGATCCCGCTGGCATCCGACCGGCCGAAGATCTTCAACGTCACGCTGGCCGACTGGCCGGAAGCCAGCGAGCCGACGGTGCACCGCTCCAAGGCGGTCGGCGAACCGCCCTTCCCGCTCGGCATGTCGGTGCTGCATGCGCTGTCGGATGCGGTGGCCAGCGTTGCCGATCACACAGTCTGTCCACGCCTCGATGCCCCGGCGACGCCGGAACGTGTGCTGATGGCGATCGAGCGGCTGAGAGGCGCAAAGCCGGCCTGATCGAGCCAAAACGTGCAAATTCAGGCCGGAAACGCTATGTTTCCAAGGTGGGAATGCAGACAATGAACTCGAAAGTGCAAAGCCTGAAAGCGTTTCTCGGCAGCGCCGGGCGGCTTGCCTTGGTCGAAGTGGCCGGCACCAAGGGCTCGACGCCGCGCGAGAAGGGCGCGTTCATGCTCGTCTCGCAGGCAGCGATTTTCGGCACGATCGGGGGCGGCCAGCTCGAATACATGGCGATCGACAAGGCCCGGCAGATGCTTTTCTCCCCCCTCGAGGGGGAGATGGCCGCGAAGCGGCCAGAGGGGGTCCTCTCAGAAGGCACTGCTAGGGCGTCGCGCACGGCCGCAACGACCCCACCCGGCGGCTTCGCCGCCACCCTCCCCTCGAGGGGGAGGGGAACCCGCATCGAGGTCGATGAAACCTGCGCCACGCTCAATGTGCCGCTCGGCCCGGAGATCGGCCAATGCTGCGGCGGGCGCGTCGAAGTGCTGATCCGGCTGGTCGATGCCACGCTCACGGCCGAGCTGATCGCTGCTGCCGAAGCCGAGGAAGCCCATCTGCCGCATGTCTATATCTTCGGCGGCGGCCATGTCGGCCAGGCGCTGGCCGCGGCGATAGAACTCCTGCCGGTTCAGGCCGTCGTCATCGAAACCCGGGCCGAGGCGCTGGAAGGCATGCCGCAAACTGTCGAAACCCGGCTGACGCCAATGCCGGAGGCCGAGATACGCAATGCGCCCGCCGGCACGGCTTTCGCCATCCTCACCCACGACCATGCGCTCGATTTCCTGATCGTCGCCGAGGCGCTGAAGCGCGACGACACGGCCTACGTCGGCATGATCGGCTCAAAGACCAAGAAAGCGACATTCAAGCACTGGTTCCTGAAATCGGCGGAGGGCACGGAAGCGGAATTCGCCCGTCTCGTCTCGCCGATCGGCGGAGACGCGGTCAAGGACAAGCGCCCGCCGGTGATCGCTGCATTGGCGGCCGCCGAGATCATGACGGCGCTGGTCGTTCACAACGCCGCGCCAAATGTCGACCATCAGGTTAGACGAGACAAAGAAACAGCGGGCTAGGTTTTCGCCGCAACTAGGCGGGCCGCTTCAACCCCAGATGCGCGCGCAAGGTGCTGCCTTCGTATTCCTTGCGGAATAGCCCACGGCGCTGCAGTTCCGGCACCACCAGTTCGCAAAAGGCATCGAGTTCGCCGGGAAAATAAGACGGCATGACATTGAAGCCGTCGGCGCCGCCGCCTTCGAACCGCGCTTGCAATTCGTCGGCGACCTGCGCCGGCGTGCCCACGATGCGCCAATGGCCACGCGCGCCGGCAAAGTGACGGGCGAGCTGGCGGATGGAAAGCCCGTCGCGGCGCGATTGCTCGACCACCAGCGCCTGCCGGCTTTTCATGCCCTCCGTCTCCGGCAATTCCGGCATCGGCCCGTCGATCGGATAGCGCCAGAGATCGGAAATGCTGAGATAGCTGGACAGCAGCGCCACGCCGACATCGTCGGGGATCAGCGCCTGCAGTTCCTCATGTTTCTCCTGCGCTTCGGCCTCGGTTTCCGCCACCACGGGTGACACGCCAGGCATGATCTTGATGTCGTCGGGCTCGCGCCCATAGGCAGCCATGCGGCTCTTCAGGTCGTCGTAGAAGGCTTTCGCTTCCTCGAAGGTCTGCGCCGCCGTGAACACGACATCGGCGGTGCGGGCGGCAAGGTCGCGGCCGACATCCGAGGCGCCGGCCTGGACCATGACAGGAGCGCCCTGCGGCGAACGCGGCAGGTCGAGCGGGTCGCGCACCGAAAAGCTCTGGCCATCATGGCCGGAAAGTCGGGAGCCTTGCCAAAGTCCTGACACCACCTCGGCGAATTCACGCGCGCGTTCATAGCGGTCGGCATGGGGCTTGAGGCCTGTCGCGCCGAAATTGGCGGCTTCGATGGGGCTTGCCGACGTGACCAGATTCCAACCGGCGCGGCCGCCGCTTAAGTGATCGAGCGACAGAAAAGTTCGCGCCAGGCCGTAGGGCTCGTTGTAGCTGGTCGACGCCGTCGAGACGAGGCCGATGCGGCTGGTCTGCACGGCGAGCGCCGAAAGCAGGCTGATCGGCTCGAAGCCGATCGAGCGCGAGGTCTGGCTGGCAATGCCGACATTGGCTTCGCGCAGACCGGCGGCGTCCTCGCAGAACACCATGTCGAACTTCGCCGCTTCCGCCGTGCGCGCAAGCTGGACGTAATGGTCGATGTCGATACCGGCGGTGACATGCGCCTTGGGGTGGCGCCAGGCGGCGATGTGGTGGCCCGTCGCCCACAGGAAAGCGCCGAGTTTCATCTGGCGGGTGCTCATGGCCTGCCGCCCTCACCGAGCCCAAGGCGATCGCGCAGCGTCTTACCAGATTGTGTTTTGGCAAATCCGTGTCGCTTGAGTTCGGGCAAGAGTCGTTCGACAAAATCCTCTAGGGCCGCAGCCCGGGGCTGCACGGCCAAGACGATCCCGTCGCAGCCACACGAGAGGCACAGGGCTTTCAGAATGCCGACGTCGAGTTCCGGCCGCGCATCCGCGGTCGCCAGCACCTTGATCGTCATCGGGTCGCGCCCCGCGTCTTGCGCCTTGCGCTTGAGCTCATCGGAGGCAGCTTTCGTTTCCGGAGGTTCACGCTCGTCCAACAACACGAAATCGGCGCGGCGGCTTGCAAAATCGAGTTCAGCCTCTGTCAGACCGGACATCACCAGCACTGGCCTGTCCTGCGGCGATCGGGCGACATTGAGCGGCCCGCGCACCGAAAAGAATTCGCCGGTGAAATTCATGGAGTGCATCTTGTCCGGGTCATGGAAGCGGCCTGCCGTCTTGTCGAACAGCAGCGCGTCGTGTTCCCAGCCAATCCACAACAGTCGCACAACGTTGATGAACTCCCGGGCGCGACGACGGAAATCATCGTCGGAAAAACCTTCGGGCCGGCTGAAATTCTCTGCCTCGCGTGGGGTCTGCGTCAACGTGGCGTTCCAGCCGATGCGGCCATGGCTGATAATGTCGAGGGACGCGAAACGGCGCGCCAGATTGTAGGGCTGATGCACGAGCGTCGAGGCGCTGGCCACCAGCCCGATCCGGTCAGTCACCGTCGCTAGCGCCGCCAGCAGCGTCGTCGCTTCGAACGGGCTGCTTGACGGCCGGTCCGCGGTGTCGGAGATGATGACCATGTCGACGCCCGTGGCTTCCGCCTGCCGCACGAAGTTGCTGATCCGGCCGAAATCCAGCACGGCCTCTGCGTTGGCGGCAGCGATGTTGAGCGAAAGGGCGAGATGCATCGCATCAACCTAAGTTCGCTGCCGCGCAAGGCAAGCCCGGCGAATGGACCACAAGGCCGGCACTTGCCTGCCAGCCCGGTCACCAATAGGGCGATCCGCTGTGCCCGTTGCCGCCGCCCCTCACTTTCCAGCCAGAATATCCCTGATCAGCCGCTGGCAGCGCTCAGCCATGAAGTCGAGCAAAAGCCGCACCTTGGGATCCTGCAGCTTTTTGTGCGGATAGACGGCGGCGAACTGCACCGGCGTCGGCGGCGTGCTGGCCAGGATGACCTGCAGCCGCTGGTCGCGGATGAACGGTTCGACCTCGAAGCGCGGCTTGTTGATGATGCCGCGCCCGGACAGCGCCCAGCCGGTCAGCACGTCGCCGTCGTCGGTGTCGTAGGGGCCGTGCACCTCGAATTTCTGCGGGCCGGACGGCGTTTGCAGCGTCCAGACATATTCGCGCGCCCCGGAGTAGCGCAGCATCAGGCAGTCGTGCTTCTTGCCGATCAGTTCCTGTGGCTCCACCGGTTCGCCGCGCGCTTCCAGATATTTCGGCGCCGCGACCAGCACACGCTCGCATTCCATGATGCCGCGCATCCTCAGGCTGGAATCCTCGATGATGCCGAGCTTGAAGGCGACGTCGATGCCTTCCTTCATGATATCGATGTTGTGATCCGAGAGCCTCAGCCGCACCTCGATATCGGGGTATTTGTCGTGGAAATCCGGAATGCCTGACGCCACGAGCCGCCGGCCGAGGCCGAGCGGCGCCGTCACCCGGATGGTTCCGCGCGGCTGGCCGGAGAGCGCCGAGACCGCGGCTTCCGCCTCGGTGATCGCTTCCAGCACCTGCTTGGCGCCGGAATAGAACACGTTGCCGTGCTCCGTCGGCATCAACTGCCGGGTCGTGCGGTTGAACAGTCTGACCCCAAGGTGTTTTTCCAGTTCCTTGATGCGGTTCGACGCGACCGCCGGCGAAATGCGCATGTCGCGGCCCGCCGCCGACAGATTGCCAAGCTCGACGACGCGAACGAAGACGGCGATGTTGTCGAGATAGGCCATAAGATTTTCGTGACTCTCAAACGGCTTCGTGGGATCAACCTACTATTTTCCATTTTTTTTTGAAAGTCATCGTACACCTCGCCTCTTTTCGTTTGCGTACCACACCGTAAAGTCAGCCAATCGGCAGGGACGATTTCACATGATGGATTTCGCGATTTTCTGGGACTGGCTGAGCTTTGCCGTGCGCTGGCTGCACGTCGTCACCGGCATCGCCTGGATCGGCTCGTCCTTCTATTTCGTCGCCCTCGATCTCGGCCTGCGCCAGCGCCCCGGCATGCCGGTCGGCGCCTTCGGTGAGGAATGGCAGGTGCATGGCGGCGGCTTCTACCACATCCAGAAATATCTGGTGGCGCCGGCCGAAATGCCCGAGCACCTGACCTGGTTCAAATGGGAATCCTACGCCACCTGGCTGTCCGGCTTTGCCATGCTGTGCGTGGTCTACTATGCGGGCGCCGACCTGTTCCTGATCGATCCCAACGTGCTGCCGATGTCGGTGCCGGTCGGCATCCTGCTGTCGATGGCCACGATCGGCGTTGGCTGGGTGGTCTACGATCTGCTCTGCCGTTCGCCGCTCGGCAAAAGCGACACCGGCCTGATGCTGGTGCTCTATGGCGTGCTGGTGTTCATCGCCTGGGGGCTGACGCACCTGTTCACCGGCCGCGCCGCCTTCCTGCATCTCGGCGCCATCACCGCCACGATCATGTCGGCTAACGTCTTCATGGTGATTATCCCCAACCAGAAGATTGTCGTTGCCGACCTTATTGCCGGCCGCAAGCCCGATCCGAAATACGGCAAGATCGCCAAGCAGCGCTCGTTGCACAACAATTACCTGACGCTGCCCGTGCTGTTCCTGATGCTGTCGAACCACTATCCGCTGGCGTTTGCGACGGAGTTCAACTGGGTCATCGCCTCGCTGGTGTTCATCATCGGCGTGCTGATCCGGCACTATTTCAACACCGTGCATAAGCGTGCCGGCAACCCGCACTGGACCTGGATGGCGGCCGCCGTGCTGTTCATGATCATCATCTGGCTGTCGACAGCGCCGAAAATACTGACCGGCGAACCCAAGGCGTCCGCTGCGGCCGAGGTCTACATCGCCTCTTCGCATTTCCCGGCCGTGCGCGACACCGTGCTTGGCCGCTGCTCGATGTGTCACGCGGCCGAGCCGGTTTATGAAGGCATCTACCAGGCGCCGAAGGGCGTGATTCTCGACACCGACGCCGGCATTGCCGAGCATGCCCGCGAGATCTACCTGCAGGCTGGGCGCAGCCATGCTATGCCGCCGGCCAACATCACCCAGATCAGCGACAAAGAGCGGGCGCTGCTGGTCGCCTGGTTCGAAGGCGCGGGAAAATAAGCATGACCTCCACACTTCTGCGCGGCCGCACGCTGAGCTTTTTGCGCTGGCCCCAAGCCATCGACGACCATGCCGCGTGGCGCTATGAGGAGGATGGCGGCCTGCTGATCCGCGATGGCCGGATCGCTGCCGCCGGCGCCTACGCCGATGTCGAAAGGCAGGCCGGCGAGGGCGTAAAGAAGATCGATCACCGGCCGCACCTGCTGCTGCCGGGCTTCATCGACGCGCATGTGCATTTCCCGCAGATGCAGGTCATCGCCTCTTATGGCGCCGAGCTGCTCGACTGGCTGAACACCTACACCTTTCCCGAAGAGACAAAGTTCGCCAACGCCCAGCATGGCCGCCGCATAGCGCGGCTGTTCCTGGACGAGATGGTGCGCCACGGCACGACGACTGTCGCCGCCTATTGTTCCGTGCACAAGGCCTCGGCCGAGGCTTTCTTTGCCGAATCGCACGACCGCAACATGCTCAACATCGCCGGCAAGGTGATGATGGATCGTAACGCGCCGGCAGGCGTGCTCGACACGCCGCAATCCGGCTATGACGATACGAAGGCACTGATCGCCGAGTGGCATGGCAAGGGCCGCCAGCATTATGCGATCACGCCGCGCTTCGCCATCACCTCCTCGCCCGAACAGCTCGAGATGTCCGGTGCGCTGTGTCGTGAACATCCCGATTTGCACATGCAGACGCATCTGTCGGAAAACCACGCTGAGATCGCCTTCACGCAAAGGCTCTATCCGCAGGCGCGCGATTATACCGACGTCTACGAGCAGTACGGGTTGTTGGGGCCAAAGAGCCTGTTCGGACACTGCATCCATCTGTCGGAGCGCGAAGCGGATGCGTTGTCGGACTCAGGCTCGGTGGCGGTGTTCTGCCCGACCTCGAACCTGTTTCTCGGATCCGGCCTGTTCGACTACCAGCGCTTTCGCCGCCGCGACAAGGCACTGCGCATCGCGGCGGCCACCGATGTCGGCGGCGGCACCAATTACTCGATGCTGCGCACCATGGACGAAGGCTACAAGGTGATCGCGCTGAATGGCGAGAAGCTGAACCCGTTCCAGTCCTTCTGGCAGATAACGCGCGGCAATGCCGAGGCGCTGTCGATGGCGGACAAGGTCGGCACCCTGGATCAAGGCACCGATGCCGACATCACCGTGCTCGACGCCCGTGCGACGCCGGCGATGCGGCTGCGGATGGAGACGGTGCAGACGCTGGCCGAGGAATTGTTCCTGCTGCAGACGCTGGGCGATGACCGCGCTGTGCGCGAAGTCTATGTCGCGGGGCGGCCGGCGAAGAGCGACATGACCAGTCAGGCTTGACCCCACGGCAGCCATCGGTCAAACCGTGTGGCGACATTTGACAGGGAACACCATGGCCGCTGCGGACGACATCGCGCTGATCCAGAAACAGGAAGAGACGCTGGTCTTCCCGACCTTCGACGAGGCCGTCGCCTTTAAGATAGGCGCGGCGATCCGTGAGCGGGCGCTGGCCGAGGTCATGCCCATCATCGTCGACATCACGCTGTGGGATCGCCCTCTGTTTTATGCCGCGATGCCGGGTTCGAACGCCTCCAACCCCGACTGGGCGCGGCGCAAGATCAACGTGGTCAAGCGTTACCTCAAAAGCACCTACCGTCTGGTGTTGGAACAGCAGCGGCCGGACCGCACCTTCAAGATCGGCGAGGGTCTGGACATCGCCGACTATGTGCTGGCAGGCGGCGGCTTTCCGATAAGTGTGAAGGGTGCCGGCGTCATCGGTGCGATTACGGTCTCCGGTCTGCCCGAACGCGAGGACCATGGCGTCGTGGTCGAGGCGATCTGCGCCCATCTGGGCGTCGACCCGCGCAAACTGGCTTTGCCGCCGGAAACAAAATGACCGATCCCAAGCCTTTCCTCATTTCGATCTTCAAAGCCGCCGTCGCCGCCGCCGATCCGGAGCGGACGATCCGGGATCATCTGCCGGCGAAGCCCAAGGGACGTACGATCGTTATCGGCGCCGGCAAAGGCTCGGCGCAGATGGCGGCGGCGTTCGAGAAGGTCTGGGACAGTCCGATCGAAGGCTTGGTCGTCACCCGTTACGGCTATGGCGCCAAATGCGAGCGCATCGAGATCGTCGAAGCGGCGCATCCGGTGCCGGACTCGGCCGGGCTTGAGGCCTCGCGGCGACTGCTTGAGAAGGTGCAGGGGCTGACGGCTGACGATCTGGTCGTGGCGCTGATATCGGGTGGCGGCTCGGCTCTGTTGCCATCGCCTGCAGCCGGCCTGACGCTGGCGGACGAGATCGCCGTCAACGAGGCGCTGCTTGCTTCCGGCGCGCCGATTGCCGCGATGAACACCATTCGCAAGCATGTCTCGACCATCAAGGGCGGCCGGCTGGCCGCGGCCGCCTGGCCGGCCAAAGTGGTGTCGCTGGTGGTCTCCGACATTCCCGGCGATAATCCAGCTTTGGTCGCCTCCGGTCCTACTGTGCCGGACACTGGCAGCCGCGCAGATGCGCTGGCCTCGATTGCGGCCTACGGCATGAAACTGCCCGAAGCCGTCATGGCGCATATTAATTCGCCGACCGCCGATGCGCCAAGTCCTGGGGATGAGCGCTTTTCACGCAATGAAGTGCATCTGATCGCTTCTGCCGGCGTGTCGCTGGAAGCAGCAGTGGCGGAGGCAAAACGCCAAGGCATCGAAGCCGTCATCCTCTCCGATTCCATCGAGGGCGAAGCGCGTGAGGTGGGTGGTGTGCATGCCGCCATTGCGCGCGAGGTGGCGACGCGCAACCGGCCATTCCAGAAGCCAGTGCTGATCCTGTCGGGCGGCGAGACAACGGTCACTTTGCGCGCCCCCATTGACGGGAAAAGGGGCAAGGGCGGCCGCAACTCGGAATTCCTGCTGGCTTTCGCCATTGGCATCAGCGGTGCGGACAATATCCATGCCCTGGCCGCCGACACCGACGGCATTGACGGCTCGGAAGACAATGCCGGCGCCTTCGCCGATGGTTCGACGGTGTCGCGCATGCGTTCAGCCGCCGTCGACGCCAAGGCGATGCTTGCGGGAAACAATGCCTGGACGGCGTTCAATGCCGTCGGAGATCTATTTGTGCCGGGACCTACGGGCACGAATGTGAATGATCTCAGAGCAATCCTGATCAGATAGGCGAACCGCTCAAGCCGCCATCAGCCGCTTCACCTGCTTCATATCCTGCAAGAACCGTTCGCGCTCGGCTTCCTTGTCTGCCGGCTCGTGGATGCGCAGTATGAAGGATGGATGGATGGTGATGAACACGCGCAAACCATCCTCGCGCTCGATCACCTGACCGCGCATTTTCGTCACCGGGATCGCCTTGCCCAGCAGCGACAGCGCCGCCGTTGCGCCAAGCGCTACCGCAAGGTCCGGCTTGATCAGGTCCAACTCCCTGTCGATCCACCAGCGGCAGGCCTGCACCTCACCGGCATTCGGCTTGGAGTGGATGCGGCGCTTGCCGCGCGGCTCGAATTTGAAATGCTTTACGGCATTGGTGACGTAGACTTTTTGCCGGTCGACACCGGCATCGTCCAGGATCGCATCGAATACCTTGCCCGCCGGCCCGACGAAAGGTTTGCCGGCGAGGTCCTCCTGGTCGCCCGGCTGTTCGCCGACGAAGACCACCCTGGCATTGTCAGGCCCCTCGCCGACCACGGTCTGTGTCGCGTCGCGCCACAGCGGGCAGCGGCGGCAACTCTTCGCGGCTTCGCGCAATTCGGAGATCGTGCTGGCGTCATCGTCCGGCGCCTCGGCGGGCTCGCGCTTTGGCCAGTGTTTCGCCTGCACCTTGGCGTGGTGCGGCGCCGGCGTCGTCGGCATTCTGGCAATCATGTCACTGGCGGCCTTGTCCGCTCCTGCGATCAGATCTGGAATGAGCGAGGCCTCGGGAAGGTTCCGCCAATATTTCTTCGGCATCTCCTTTTGCATGGCCTTCACCTTGAGCCGCGCCGGGTTGAAGATGTTTTCGAAATAGGTGAGCCACAGCGCCTCGGCGTCGTCTTGCGTCGGCGCATCGCCCTTGGCGGCGCCCGGGCCGATGGCCAGCCTTTCGCCATCCCAGTCGGCCGAGGCGTAGGGCGTCAGGATGGTCCAGCGCATGCCCGTAAAACGCCTGATGAAGAAATCCGCGTTGCGCTCGACGATGAAATGCTCCGGTTCGAACCAGGCGACATAGCGCTCCTCATTGCCGTCGCCGATCTTCCGGAAGCGCACGAAGGCATGCATCTTGTGACTGTCGCGCCGCACCGCCTTTTCCATGGCTTCAAGCCGCCTGGTGTCGGGATCGGAAGCGATCGCCAGCAGCTTCGGCTCGGCGCGCAGGCGCCACAGCATCCGGTAAAGAAAAGCAAACCGGGTCGGATCGGAATGGCAAAAAGCGGTTTCGGCATGCGCGATGAACTCGCGCGGCACGACGAGTTGCGCGCCGGCCGGCACGTCCGGCAGATCGTTTTGCGGCGCATTGGAACAAGTCGAGACATGCCAGCTGATATCCTCTGGCCGGACCTCGTTCAGCGCCAGCCGTCTCGCCGCGTCGCGCCAGCCGGCAAAATCGGTCTCGCTGGCGAGCCGCACGCTGAATCGGGCAAGATTGAATTGAGCCGGCTGCATGATCAAAACAGCGACAGCTGTTCGCAGGATATTACGATCGTATCGCGCAGAGCGGTCTTGTCGGTCAGCCCGCCCGGCGACCAGCCTTCCGCGATGATGAAAGGCCGCACCTTGGCGATCGAATGACAGATACGTCCAAGATCTTCGAGCCGCAGCCGCCGATGGCGGCGGGTTTCCAGGATTTTTGCCACCACCTTGGTGCCGAGGCCGGGTACCCGCAGCAGCGACTCGCGGTCGGCGCGGTTGATGTCGACCGGAAATCGTCCCCGGTTGCGCAGCGCCCAGGCGAGCTTGGGGTCGATGGCGAGATCGAGCATTCCGTCGTTGCTGCCGGCGAGGATTTCTGGTTGTGAAAACCCATAGAAGCGCATCAGCCAGTCGGCCTGATAAAGCCGGTGTTCGCGCATCAGCGGCGGCTTTTGCAGCGGCAGCGACGATGACGAATCCGGGATTGGACTGAAGGCGGAATAATAGACCCGCCGCAAATGATAGCTGCCATATAACCTTGCGCTGGTGTGCAAGATGCCGTCATCGGACGTCTTGTCGGCGCCGACGATCATTTGCGTCGACTGGCCGCCCGGTGCGAAGCGTTCGCGCTTTTTGGTCCTCAGCGTCGGCTCAGCCTTTTCCTCCATCTTCTGGCGTAGGTTCGCCATGGAAAGGCGGATCGTTTCCGGCTTCTTCTCGGGCGCCAGTTTCTTGACGCCTTCGTCGGTCGGCAGCTCGACATTGATCGACAGCCGGTCGGCATAAAGCCCGGCCTGCTCGACGAGTTCAGGCGAGCTTTCCGGAATGGTCTTCAGATGGATATAGCCGGAGAATTTCTCTTCGAGCCGCAGCCGCCTCGCCACTTCGACCATTTCGGCCATGGTCTCGTCGGGCGAGCGGATGACGCCGGAGGACAGGAACAGGCCCTCGATGTAGTTGCGCTGATAGAAATCCATGGTCAGCTTCACCACCTCGTCGATGCTGAAGCGGGCGCGCCGCACATTCGAGGACGAACGGTTGATGCAATAGCTGCAATCGTAGATGCAGAAATTGGTCAGCAGGATCTTCAAAAGCGAAATGCAGCGGCCGTCCGGCGCATAGGAATGGCAGATGCCCATGCCTTCGGTAGAGCCGATGCCGCCCGACTTCAGCGAGTCTTTCTTCGCCGAGCCCGATGAAGCGCAGGAGGCGTCGTATTTGGCGGCATCGGAGAGGATTGCCAGCTTTTCACGGACGGTGAGTGCGCTCATCCGTTCATGATATGTTCTGTTGCGTTAAATTGCTACCTCATTTGATGCAGGCAGCGATAACGTGATCGCGGCCTGACAGTTCCGCCCATCACACTTCGTGCAGATAGAGGTGGTAGTCGAGCTCGCTGACGGTGCGGGCGACGCGCAGATATTCGGACTGCTTGATCGCCACGAAGGTGCGGTGCAGGTCTTCGCCCAGCGCCTCTTTCAGGAAGCTCGACGCCCGGGCCGCCTCGATCGCGGCGCGCCAGTCGACCGGCATGGTCGTGCGCGTGACGGCTGCTTCATAGCCATTGCCGGTCGTCTCCGGACCGGGATCGAGACCTTCATCCAGTCCCTTGACGATGCCGGCCAGCACCGTCGCCGCGATCAGATACGGGTTGGCATCGACGCCCGACGGCCGGTGTTCGATACGCCGGTTCTTCGCGTCGCCCGCCGGCACGCGCAGTGCCACGGAACGGTTGTTGACGCCCCATGTCGGCGCCACCGGCGCATAGGATTGGGATACGAAGCGCCGCCAGGAATTGGCATGCGGCGCAAACACCAGCATCGATTCGGCCATGGTCTGGATCAGACCGCCGAGCCCTTGCAGCAGCGGCAGCGACCAGCTTTCACCGCCAGCTTCGGCAAAGACGTTTCGGCCGTTCTTGTCCTGTAGCGAGACATGGAAATGCATGCCGGAGCCGGCGTATTTTTCGATTGGCTTGGCCATGAAGCAGGCGGTGACACCGTGGCGGCGCGCCTGCGCCCGCACCAGCCGCTTCAGCATCACCAGATCGTCGGCCGCCCGCATCACGTCCTTGCGGTAGTTCAGCGTCAATTCGTACTGGCCGGGCGCATATTCGGAAATCACCGTCTCGGCCGGAATGCCTTGCGCCTTGGCCGCGGCATAGATGTCGGAAAACAGCGGCTCCATGCCGTGAAGATGGTCGACCGAATAGACCTCGGTCTTGGCCGAGCGGCGGCCGTCGAGCACGGCGTCCGCCGGCTTTACCTTGCCGTCGGCGTCACGCTCATTGGCCAACAGAAAGAATTCGAGCTCGAAGGCGCCGGCGGGATAGAGGCCCTTGGCTGCCAATATGTCGACCTGCCTGGCCAGCGCCAGCCGCGGGTCCGACGACATTGGTTGTCCGTCGAGATGGTACATCGCCATCAGCAGCTGGCCGCGCGGCGGGCTGGTGCCATAGAGCGGCACCAGCGTGCCGGGGATTGGCCATGCCCTGAGGTCGCCGTCGCCGGTCGTCCAGATCAGCCCGGTCTCGTGCACATCCTCGCCGGTGATGTCGAGGCCGAGGATCGAGATGGGCATGTGGCGGCCGCCCTCATAGATGCTTTTCAGCTCATGCCGGCGCACGATCTTGCCACGCCCGACGCCATTGGCGTCGGTCAGCACGATGTCGAAAGCTTCGATTTCAGGATGGGCGTCAAGAAAGGCTTGCGCCTCGGCGGGCGTCGAGCCCGAAGGTGAAGTCATGATTACTGTACTCAAGGTTTCCTTGGCGGTCCGTTCGGTAGCCGCCCGTTCAGTCGCCGTCCATTCACTCGCTTGTCTCATGCCGTCAGCCTTGCCGCAACCGTGGCGAAGGCGGTGATCAGCCGGTTGACCTGGGCGCCGGTGGTGGCCGGCGAGATAAGCATCATGTTGTGGAAAGGCGCGATCAGCACGCCCTGGTTGACCAGCGCGACATGGACCGCCGCTTCGAGTTCCGGCGCGTGCGCAGTTTCGGCTTCGGCCCCATTGCGCAGCGGGCCGGGCGAGCAGATGAACTCGACTCGAGCGCCGACACGGGCGACATGCCAGGGCAGATTGTAGCGGTCGATGACCCCGGTCAGCCCGGCGTCGAGCCGCAGCGCCAGACCGTCCATACGGACGTAATTCTCTTGCGTCATCACCTCTTCAAGCGTGGCGCGCATCGCCGCGAATTGCAGCGGGTTGGCCGACAGCGTCGTGCCCATGCCGGAATAACCGGGCTGCTTGGTCCTGTTGTAGTCGGCGTAGCGGCTGGCGACCTCGTCGCTCATGCCCCACACGCTCGCCGGCACGCCGCCGGCAATCGGCTTGCCCAGCACGAAGAAGTCCGGGTCCAGTCCGAATTTTCCGGTGTAGCCGCCCGGGCCGGTGGAGATAGTGTGGGTCTCGTCGATCAAAAGCAGCGTGCCGGCCGCACGCGTCAGCCGGCGCAGCGCATCGTGAAAGCCGCGATCGGGCAGCACCATGCAGGAATTGGTCAGCACCGGCTCGGTGATGACGCAGGCGACGTCCTCGTCTTTCAAGGCGGCTTCAAGCGCCGCAACGTCGTTGAATTCAATGACCTTCGCGGTCCTGGTCAGGTCGCGGAATTCGCCCGCCAGTCCCGGCCGGTTGACGGCCTTGCCGTCGACCAGCCGCACCATCGTCTCGTCGACCGAGCCGTGATAGCAGCCATTGAAGACCAGGATCTTTTCGCGACCGGTGATAGCGCGGGCAACCCGCAGCGCGAAGCGATTGGCGTCGGTGGCGGTGGTGGCGATCTGCCAGAACGGCAGGCCGAAGCGCTGCGTGAGCAGCGGCCCGATGGCCAGCGCATCCTCCGAAGGCAGCATATAGGTCAGGCCGCGTCCGGCCTGGCGGCGGATGGCCCGCGCCACCGGCGGCGGCGAATGGCCGAACATCGAGCCAGTGTCGCCGAGGCAGAAGTCGTCGAGCCTGATACCGTCAATGTCGGTGATGGTGGCGCCCTTGGCGCTGTCGACCAAGATCGGGAACGGCGTCGGCCAGTCGTTCATCCAGTGCATCGGCACGCCGCCGAAGAAGCCTGGCAGGCCGTTGCCTGCCTTGGCTGCCGATTTCGGCCGCGCCTTGCGGAAGGCTTCCGCCTCGCTTGTCCGCAATGCGGCGATGCGGGCAGCGCTGATGCCGCCGGTCGATGGGCTGGAATGGTCGGTTGACTGCATGAAGATCCCTCTTGGCAAGCACTCTAGCCAATCGCCATCTCAAACCGCAATTGGCCGCCGGGTTGCCCTGCATTGGGTCAGCGGCACCAGGCCGGCCTTGACCTTGACGCAAAGCCCGGTGCCAATGCGGTTGGCTTGTGGTTCTGGAGGGAGAAAATGCGGGCAATCGTTTCAACAGCAATGCTTCTGCTATCGGCTGGTACGGCCTTCGCATCGGGTGGCGTATGGTGTTCCGTTGACGGCAAGGCGGTAAAATTCGAGGTCGGCGCCGGCGTCACCACCGGCATGGGTGGACCGACCTTCAATTTTCGCGGCGATCTGGAAATCGTCGGCAGACCGGAAGGCGACAGCCTGCGCAAGACCATGTTTGAGGATTCGAACCTCACCCAGTACTGGCTGGACGACAAGGAATTGCGGCTGAACATCTACCACGAGACGGAGGTGAAAGACGCCATCAATTCGGTGGAACTGACGATCCTCACCAAGGCTCGCGACGAAGGCGAATATGTCGGCCGCTACACGCTCGCCATATATGACGCCGCGGCCGATACAGAAAAGGACGGCAAGCCCAAGACCTTGACCGGCAAGGTGTCGTGCGGGGCCGAATAAGGCTTAAGCAGAGATGTCGATGACGCCGCAATCGCCGGCAGCGCTGCCGAAGGCGACGCGGCGCTCTTCCTTGTCCCACATCATCGATGTGATGGCGCCCTTGCCCGGCCGGCGCAACAGCACTTCCCTGGCGTCGGCGAAGCGTACAGCCATCACCATGCCGTCATCATAGCCAACGGCGACGACATCCTGGCTCGGATGGCAGGCGACCGCGGTCACCATGGCGTTGCCGCGCGTGCCGAGCTCCAGAGGCGCCTTGCCCATCGGGCCGTCCTTGCCGGAAAACGGCCAGACAATCGCTGCCGGCGCACCGGAACTCGCCAGCCATTTGCCTTTGACGCTCCATGACAGGCTTTTGACCTTGCCGGGGTATCCGGTCATGCGCATGTGCTTGCCGTCGGCCAGCTTCCAGCCATGCAGCGCATTTTCCTGCATGGTGGTGACGAGGAAGGAGCCATCCGGCGAAAAGGTGATGCCGGTGTGGGCGCCGGCCCATTCGAGCTCCACCGGCTTGCCCTCGGCGGCCGGGAAATGCAGCGTCGCGCCATTGTAGCGGGCGACGCCGAAGCGCATGCCCTTGGGCGAAAAGGCCAGCCCCTCGACCGAACGCGGATGGACAAACTCCTTGGTCTTGCCGTCGGCAAAGCGCACGAAGGCGGTCTTGCCCGTGGCATAGGCGATGGCGCCTTGCGGACCGGCTGCAACGCTGGTGATCCATTTCTTGCCGGCGCTCGCCAGTTCGCTGACATTGCCACCTGCCGTAACGGCAAGAATCTTGCCGTCCTCGCCGCCGGTGATCAGCCGGTCATTGGCGGCATCGTGGAAGGTGGAGAGCAGGCCGTCATTGGCCTGATTTGTCTTGTGGCCATTGTCGAGCCGATGAATGGCGCCGTCGGCCAGCGCAAAATGCGGCACGTTGTCGAGGAAGATGGCGGCGAGGCAATGGCCATCGAGATCGAGGGGGGCAACTGTGGGCATCAGAACCGTTCCAATGAAGTTTGTCGCCACCCCCTGAAAGCACCCAGCGCGGCCAGGTGTGGCGCCAACCTTCTCGCCTTGTGGGAGAAGGTGGATCGGCGCGCAGCGCCGAGACGGTTGAGGGGTGGGCGAAGGATCGCCGTCGGTGCCAAGCTGGAGCACCCCTCATCCGACCTCGCTTCGCGAGGCCACCTTCTCCCACAAGGGGAGAAGGAAAGAAGCGGCAGCGCTAGCTCTATAAGGCTTGGAAATCAACCCGCCTGGCAGGCGTCAAAACTCTTCTTCAGACGCTCGGCGTCGAGCTCGCGGCCGATGAAGACCAGCCGGCTCTCATGCTTCTCGCCGTCCTTCCAGGCGCGCTGATGGTCGCCTTCGATGATCATGTGCACGCCCTGGATGACATAGCGCTCGTCGTCGCCCTTGAGTGCGATGATGCCTTTCAGCCGCAGGATGTTGGGGCCTTCCATCTGGGTGATCTTCTCGATCCAGGGGAAGAATTTCTTCGGGTCCATCTCGCCGCCGCGCAGCGAAACCGACTGCACCGTCACGTCATGGATGTCGGAAGGGTGCGCGTGATCGTGGTGATGATGGTCGTGGCCGTCGTGATCGTGATTGTCGTGATCATAGTCATGGTGGTCGTGATCATGATCGTGCGCTTCGAGGAAATGCGGATCGTTTTCCAGCGCGCGCGACAGGTCGAAGGCGCCGCGGTCGAGCACTTCGGACAGCGCCACACCGGCCCGCGTGGTGCGGTGGATCCTGGCCGCCGGGTTGATGGCGCGGATGGTCGCTTCGACCTTAGCCAGTTCTTCCGGCGTCACCAGATCGCTCTTGTTGAGCACGACGACATCGGCGAAGGCGATCTGGTCCTCGGCCTCCCTGGAATCCTTGAGCCGGAGCGGCAGATGCTTGGCGTCGACCAGCGCAACCACCGCGTCGAGCTTGGTCTTGGAGCGCACGTCGTCGTCCATGAAGAAGGTCTGCGCCACCGGCACCGGGTCGGCGAGACCCGTGGTCTCGACGACGATGGCGTCGAAACGGCCGGGGCGGCGCATCAGGCCTTCGACGACGCGGATCAGGTCGCCGCGCACCGTGCAGCAGACGCAGCCATTGTTCATTTCGTAGATTTCCTCGTCGGATTCCACGATCAGCTCGTTGTCGATGCCGATCTCGCCGAATTCATTGACGATGACGGCATAACGCTTGCCGTGGTTTTCCGACAGGATGCGGTTGAGCAGCGTCGTCTTGCCGGCGCCGAGATAGCCGGTGAGAACGGTCACGGGGATTTGCGTCGTCTGTGCATCGCTCATGTCTTGCCTCGAAATGGCTGGGCCGCGGAATTCCGGGCCGCAAAATGGGATTGTCGGCCTGATATAGGATGTGTGGCGGCCTTTTGCACGAGGCAAACCGCCTTGGCGTTTGACCCAGGGGTGTCGGAGCGGATGGGTGGACCGACATGTCACCCGTGCGAGGGATGCGGACCGTCCAAGGCGTCGCCTGAAACACCTCGTCGTCGACCTGTTCGGAGCCGCGCCGCGTCAAACCGTTGCAATCGCCTTGGCGGAAACTTGTTTGTCATCTAACTGAAATAAACATCTGGCATCACCACCGTGGGCACCACAAATGCTTGCCGGCAAAGCTGTTTCGAAAGCCGGAATCTTTTTGATCGTCGATTGCCAACCGGCCGGCTGCGTCTATGCTGCACGCACCGGTACGGCCGAAGAGGGATCACCATGGCCAAGGCGGACAAGACTGCAACGATGAGCCGGCTGCATTCGGCGGCAAGGCTGGCAAGGACCGCGCTGGCGGCGCGGCTTCTGGCGCACGGCTTCTATGCCGGCCAGGACCAGATCATGCTGACGCTCGACCGCGAGGACGGCCAGACGCCCGGCAATCTCGCCGGCCGCCTCGGCGTGCGCCCGCCAACCATCACCAAGACCATCAACCGCCTGCAGGCGCAGGGCTTTCTCGAAAAGCGCGCCTCCTCGGCGGATGCCCGCCAGGCGCATATATTCCTCACCGACACCGGCCGCGAAATCATCCACGCCATCGAAAAATCGGTGAAGAAGACCGAAAAGCAGGCCTTGAAGGGCCTCGACAAGAAAGAACAGAAGACGCTGTTCAAGCTGCTCGCCCGCATCGAAGCCAATCTGTCGAACGAAGAGCTGGTGCTCGTCGACGACGAGACCGACATAGACGATTGATCGGCATGTCTTGAGCTAGGCCGCCACCGAAGGTCCGCGCACAAGCGCCGACCAGCGCCCGGGCGTCAGGCCGAATGCTTTCTTGAAATGTCTGTTGAAATGGCTCTGGTCGCTGAAGCCGGCGCCAACAGCAATCTCGGCCAGCGGCTCGCCTGCCTCGATCATCCGTCTTGCCTTTTGCAGCCGGCGCATCAACAGGAAACGATGCGGGCTGGTTGAATAGGTCGCGCGGAAATGCCGTGACAGCGCATAGCGGTCGAACCCGGTGACGGCTTCCAGCTCATCGGAACGGACGGGCCGCTCGGCATTCTCCTCGAGATAGTCGCGCGCCAACGCCGCGGCGCGCCAAGCCGTCTTTCCCATCGGCTTTGCCTTCTGTCCGGCATGGCGCCCCAGATGCTGCGCCAGCTCGGCAACGAAATCCGTAACGAACAACTCGTCCAGTTCCTCGTCGAGGGGCGACAGTGCCGAAAACAGCGTGCCGCGCAAGGCAGGATCGCTCACCACCGCATCCCTGACAAAAGGCAGCGGCGCGCCATCGAGGCAGTCGAGCAGCAGCGACGGCTCCAGATAGAGGATCCGGTAGCGCAAGCCGTCCTCGGTGCCGGCACCGCCATCGTGCACTTCGTCAGGATGCAGCACAATCACCTGTCCGGGCAGGCTGTGGTTGACGGCGCCCCGATAGTGGAAGCGCTGCACACCGGACAGCGTCACGCCGACGGCAAGCGTATCGTGGCGGTGCAGGTCGAAGGCGTTGCCATGGAAATGCGCTTCTATGCGCTCAATGCCGGCGCGGCCGGGCGCGGCCACGATGCGATCATCCGCGCACGAACGTTCAAGACCCTGTGCCGCCTCACCGTCTATACCCTGCGCCATCGCCTATCCCTGCCCTTCATGGGCTTGCTCCCGGAGTCTTGATTTTGGTGTTCGATACAAAATTTGCAATCGTGCTGCGCGACGATCTCGCCGTCTGGCAGAAGCTCAACGTCACCGCCTTCCTGACCAGCGGCATCGTTGCGCAATTCCCCGACATCATCGGCGAGCCCTACCGCGACCGCGCCGGCAATCTCTACAATCCGCTGTCGATCCAGCCGGTCATCGTGCTTTCGGCCGATGGGCCGACGCTCAATGCCATCCACCGGCGGGCGCTGGAGCGCGGCGTGGCGACGTCAGCCTATGTCGAGGAGATGTTTGCCACCGGCTTCGATGCGGCCAACCGTGCCGTCTTCGCCGAGTTTGCGCCGGAAGACGCCAGGATCGTCGGCATCGCGCTGCGCGCCGACAAGAAGCTGGTCGACAAGATTATCAAGGGTGCCCGCATGCATGCCTAGGGTGTGTCGATGTTCAGGTGAGGCTGGCCTGCAAATGGCGGTTTTCTGCGCTTCCGGTACTCGCGTACGAAAAGTACGCTCCGTTCCGGTTCTCGAAAACCACTATTTTCCGCTCAGCCCGACCTGAATCTCAACGCACCCTGATGCGCGTGCGCAAATTGGGCCCGATGTTCTGAGCCTGTGCCCTGCGCCTGTTGTGCCAGTCGCTTTTGACTTGCCGGACACAGGCGATTGCCGCAAAGGTAGGCGGCCATCCTCCCTGCCCGGCCTGACATTGAACGTTCCCGCAAAATCAGACGAAAGCGCAACGCCGCCCGCGGCGATGCTGTTCATGCTTTCGACCTATGTGTTTTTCACCTTTCTCGACACCTCGAGCAAGTATCTGGTGCTGGCCGGCGTCTCGGCGCTGATCGTCGCCTGGGCCCGCTTCACCGTCCATGTCCTGCTCGTCGGTGTCTTTCTGCGCGGCTGGCGCGAGCCGTCGCGCTTCCGCGCCAACAACCTGCCCGCCCATATCCTGCGCGGGGGTCTGCTGTTCGGCTCGACCATGTGCAACGTCATGGCGCTCAAAACCCTGCAGCTGGCCGAGACCACCTCGATCTACTTCTTCGGCCCGATGGTAATCACCGCCCTTGCCGGACCGCTGCTTGGCGAATGGGCGGGATGGCGGCGCTGGCTGGCGATCCTGTCGGGCTTTGTCGGCGTGCTGGTCATCACAAGGCCGGGCGTCGGCGTTTTCGGCGTCGGCCATCTCTTTGCGCTCGGTTCGATGCTGTCGAACTCCTTTTACGTCATCATGACGCGGCGCATGTCGGCCAGCGAAAGCTCGGAGAGCCTGATCCTGTTTTCGGCGCTGGCGCCGGCCGTGCTGCTTTTACCCATGCTGCCTTTCTCACATCAGCTGCCGCAGGATGGCTGGCACTGGTTCATCCTGGTGATGCTGGGCGTGTTCGGCGCCGGCGGCCACTGGCTTCTGGTGCAGGCCTACCGCCTGGCGACCACCACAGCGCTGGCGCCATACCCCTATTCGCAGATGGTCTGGATGATCCTGTCCGGCTGGATCATCTTCCACCAATTCCCCGACCGCTGGACGCTGGTGGGTGCTGCCATCATCGTCGCCAGCGGCCTCTACATCATCCATCGCGAGCATCGTCTGCGGCTGCATAACAGGACTACTGTCGACGTCGAGGCGGAGGCGCTGGCGAAAAAACTTTGATTTGCTCCGAATCCGATGGCATAACGCCGCATTTAAAAAATTTAAAAAACTCGGGGAGCGAAGGGCTGGCACAGAAGATCAAGCTTTCGACGATCGCGGATGCGCTTGGCGTGTCCACGGCCACGGTCTCCCTCGCCTTGCGCGACAGCCCGCTGGTCGCAGGCAGCACGCGCGACCGCATCAAGGAACACGCTCGCGCCATCGGCTATATCTACAATCGTCGCGCAGCATCTTTGCGCACCTCGCGCTCGGGCATTGTCGGGGTCGTCGTCCACGACATCATGAACCCGTTCTTTGCCGAAATTCTGCGCTCGATCGAGAGCGAGCTCGACCGCAGCCGGCAGACCTTCATCCTGTCCAACCACTACGACCAGCTGGAAAAACAACGCACCTTCATCGACACGCTGCTGCAGCTCGGCGCCGACGGCGTCATCATGTCGCCCGCCATCGGCACACCGGCTTCCGACATCGTCATGGCCGAGGAGAACGGCCTGCCGGCGGTGCTGATCGCGCGCACCGTCGAAGGCGCCGACGTGCCGGTGTTCCGTGGCGACGATGCCTATGGCACAGGACTTGCCACCAATCATTTGATCTCGCTCGGCCACAAGCGCATCGCCATGATCGGCGGCACCGACCAGACTTCGACCGGGCGCGACCGCTACCAGGGCTATCTTAACGCCATGGAAGCCGCCGGACTGGAAGTCAGGCCGTCCTGGCGCATTCCCGGTCCGCGCACAAAGCAGGGCGGATTCGAGGCGGCTGGACAGTTTTTGGCGCTGAAAGACAAGCCAACCGCCGCCTGCTGCTGGAATGATCTCGTCGCCATAGGGCTGATGAACGGCATTGCCCGCGCCGGCCTGGTGCCGGGCGCCGACATCTCGGTCACCGGCTATGACGATCTCGAGGAGGCGGCCATCGCGACACCGGCGCTCACCACAGTCTGGAATGGCCAGCGCGAGGTCGGCCGCCGCGCCGCCAGCGCGCTGCTCGACAAGTTGAACGGACAGGCGGTACGGCCGTCACAGGAACTGATCAAGCCGGAACTGCATGTGCGCCAGTCGACCGGCAAGCCGGTGGAGCGTGCATGACCAGGCCTGAGCAGCTGCACTCGGTCGCCGTTCTGGTGCCGGGGCATTTCAACGACCATGCGGTCGAGCGCATTGACCGCACCTTCAGAAGAGTCAAGATCGAACGCGCCGATCCGGCGCTGGTCACCGACGAAATGCGCCGTGACGTGCGCGCCATAGCGTCCTTCGCCGGCGTCAACGCGGCATTGATGGATGCACTGCCCAACCTCGAACTCATCGCCTCCTTCGGTGTCGGCTACGATTCGGTGGATGCCGTCCACGCGGCCAAGAAAAACATCATGGTCACCAATACCCCCGATGTTTTGACCGAAGAGGTCGCCGACACCACGATCGGCCTTTTGCTCAACACAGTGCGTGAGCTGTACACCGCCGAAAAATGGCTGCGCGACGGCAGCTGGGTGAAGAAGGGCAACTATCCGCTGAGCCGGCTGACCTTGCGCGGCCGCCATGTCGGCATTTTCGGCATGGGCCGCATCGGCCTGGCCATTGCACGCCGGCTGGAAGCCTTCGGGCTGCCGGTCGCCTACCACAACCGGCGCAAGGTTGAAGGTCTCGCCTACCAATACCACCCGACGCTGAAGGGCCTTGCCGAAGCGGTCGATACGCTGATTTCGGTGGTGCCGGGCGGCGCTTCGACCGAAAAGGCGGTCAATGCCGAAATCCTGGCAGCGCTCGGCGCCAGTGGCGTCTTCGTCAACATCGGCCGCGGCAGCACGGTCGATGAGCCGGCACTCGCTGCAGCCCTTGCCAACGGCACCATCGCCGCCGCCGGGCTCGATGTCTTTGCCGACGAACCGAATGTGCCCAAGGCCTTGCTCGAAGCGCCCAACACCTCGCTGCTGCCGCATGTCGGTTCGGCCTCGCACCACACGCGCCGCGCCATGGCGGATCTGTGCGTCGACAATCTGGTCTCATGGTTCAGCGAGCGCCGGCCGCTGACGCCGGTGCCCGAGACGGTGAATGTGAAGGCGACCGGTTAACGCCGGCGCGCGACGGCCACATTTATTAACGTCGGCTTAACCCTTCGAAATGATTATTCACCCAATGCGTGTGCGTGGATGAATACCAGAATGAAGATACTTTCCGCATCGATCGCCGTCGCGGCGCTGTTCGGCGGCGTTCAGCTGTTTCAGGGTAGCGGTGGCCAAAGCGCTGCCGACGAGATCACGCCATCCACCAGCTTCAGGCTGGTCGCCAATGGCGACGAAGGTGACTGCGCGGTTACCCGCGGCGCCGCGATCAACGATGGCCTGTCGCTGTTGACGGTGGCGCCGAACTGCCGCCGGCTGCTGCCCGGCATCGAGCGGGCGAAATTCTGGCGCGAGGAGCAGGACGGCACGATCGCCTTCAGCACCGACGGCATCGACCCGATCGTCACCTTCTCGGTCGCCGATGGCGATGGCTACGAATCCTACGCGCCTGCCACGCCGCTGCTTTCGCTGGCGACAACCGATGATCGGGATCAATCCGCCGGCAATTGATCGTCGGGATTTACTCGGCCGCTGCCCGCGCGCCGGCTTTCGCCGCCGCATGCAGGCGCACCGCATCGCCGAAAGCGCGGAAAATCCTGGCCGAGTTGCTGTCCGACTTGACCCAGTATTCGGGGTGCCACTGCACACCGACGGCGAAGGCGCGGGCGTCCTTCACCGAAACCGCCTCGACCGTGCCGTCATCGGCAACGGCTTCGATCTGCAGCTTTGAGCCGAGCCGGTCGATCGCCTGGCGGTGCAGTGAGTTGACCTTCATCTCGCCGGCGCCGAATACGCCGGCCAGGCAGCTGCCGGCCTTGATCGAAATGGTCTGGTGAATGGCGAAACGTTCGTCCTGGTTGTCACTCACCGGGGCGCGGTGGTCGAGCGAACCCTCGCGTTCCTGGATCTCGGTGCCAAGCGTACCGCCCAGCGCCACGTTCAACTCCTGGATGCCGCGGCAAATGGCGAGCAGCGGCACGCCGCGCTCGATCGTCTTGCGGATCAGCGGCAGCGTGGTGGAATCGCGGGCTGGATCGTAGGGGCCGTTGGCCTCGCTGGCGTCGCCGCCATAGAGCGAGGGATGCACGTTGGACTTCGAGCCAGTGACCATGACGCCGTCGACCGACGACAGCAATTCGTCGAAATCGAGCCGGTCGCCGAAGGACGGCACCAAGAGCGGGAACACGCCGGCGCCGGAAAGTGCCGCCTCGATATATTGCTGCGGGGCGGCATGCCAGGTGTAGTTGTCGAACTGACGGACGTCGGTCGATATGGCGACGAGCGGCTGGTGCATTTTGGGTCCGGATTCCCTTTGAGGCGAAGCGAATAGCTATTGTGCCTGCAAAATAGGCGATCCGATGGCGCTTTTCCATGGCAAGTTTCGTTGTCTCGCATGGGCCACGCAATAAACGTTAGACTATAGTTGCAGGCCGGGCGCCCGCCTCACGGATTTGTCGCCGGTGCCGCCTTCAAATCTCCCTGCCATGCTGGACTCGACCCCTTGCCCGTGTATTGTTTCGGGCAAACCGATACCGGGCGAGGAGATGTCCCGATATCGGTTTGTTGGTCCAATAGGGAGGAACTGCATGGATCGTCGTTCATTCATCCGCAAGGCCGGGGTCACCGGCGTGGGCGCCGCGGCGGCTGCCGCCACGCTTGCTGCGCCGGCAATCGCCCAGTCCAATCCGAAGGTGACATGGCGGTTGGCGTCATCCTTCCCCAAGTCGCTCGATACGATCTATGGCGGCGCGGAAGTCTTCTCCAAGATGCTGTCGGAGGCGACCGACGGCAATTTCCAGGTCCAGGTCTTCGCCTCCGGCGAGCTCGTTCCCGGCCTGCAGGCAGCCGACGCGACCACTGCCGGCACCGTCGAGGCCTGTCATACGGTGTCATACTATTATTGGGGCAAGGACCCGACATGGGCGCTGGGTGCGGCGGTGCCGTTCTCGCTCAATGCGCGCGGCATGAATGCCTGGCACTACCATGGCGGCGGTATCGACCTGTTCAACGAGTTTCTCGCCACGCAAGGTCTTTTCGGCCTGCCGGGCGGCAACACCGGCGTGCAGATGGGCGGCTGGTTCCGCAAGGAGATCAACACCGTCGCCGACCTGTCCGGCCTCAAGATGCGCATCGGTGGCTTTGCCGGCAAAGTTGTCTCGAAGCTCGGCGTCGTGCCGCAGCAGATCGCCGGTGGCGACATCTATCCGGCGCTGGAAAAGGGCACGATCGACGCCGCCGAATGGGTCGGGCCCTATGACGACGAGAAGCTCGGCTTCTACAAGGTTGCGCCATACTACTATTATCCCGGCTGGTGGGAAGGCGGCCCGACCGTCCATCTGTTGTTCAACAAGGCGAAATACGAAGAGCTTTCGCCGGCCTACAAGTCGCTGGTGCACACCGCCGCCCAGGCGGCGGATGCCAACATGCTGCAGAAATACGACTTCCTTAATCCTGCGGCAGTGAAGCGGCTGGTGGCCGGCGGTGCGAAATTGCGCCCGTTCACCCCGGAGATCATGGCTGCCTGTTTCGAGAAGGCCAATGAGGTCTACACCGAGATGGAGGCCTCCAACGCGCCGTTCAAGAAGATCTGGGACTCGATCAAGGGCTTCCGCAAGGAGCACTATCTGTGGGCGCAGGTGGCCGAGTACAATTACGACACCTTCATGATGGTCCAACAGCGCAACGGCAAGCTGTAGGGGCACTGGCCACATCCAAGGAAACCCCGGGCGGCTCGGCCCGGGGTTTTTCTTTGCCTGACGTGGCCTGATGCCGAGTGCTTCAGTCCTTGCCCGGCACCACCAGCACCTTGACCTCGCCGGGCGCTGCCGGATTGGAGATCACCGAGGGGGCTTCCTCGAGGCCCACCTGTCTGGAAATGAGCTTGTCGATCTCGATTGAGCCGGACGCGACAAGGTCCGCTGCCCGCCTGTGGGTGAACGGGTTGATGAACGAGCCAAGAACCTTCAGTTCGCGAAACAAGAGGTCGAAAGGTTCGAAGGGTACCTTCATGCCTTGCGGCATCACGCCGACAATCACGACCGTGCCGCCCGACTTCGCCAGCCGCATCGATTGCCCGACGGTTTCGGGCACACCGGCACATTCGAGCACCACGTCGACCCCACCCGGCACAAGGCCGGCCGGCCCGGCAATGGCCTCAATCGGATCAACGGTGCTCGGATCGACCGTCGCCGTTGCGCCGAGTTCTTCGGCGAGCGCGCGGCGGGAGGCCTGCCGCGTCGACAGGATGATTGCCGGCGCTCCTGCGAGCCTGGCCAATTGCACGGTGAGCAGGCCGATGACACCGCCACCGAGCACCACCACTGAAGCGCCGGGCCTGATGCCGGCAAGGTCGACGGCGTGCAGGCAGCACGCCAGCGGCTCGCAGAAGGCGCCATGCGTTGGCTTGAGGTTCGCAGGCAGAAGGAAAGCCTGGCTCTGCGGCATCACGACATAGTCGGCGAAGCCGCCATCGCGATGGATGCCGATGGCCCTGAGATTGCTGCACAAATTGACGCGGCCGGCCCGGCAATGGCTGCAGCGCCCGCAGGAGATGTTGGGGTCGCCGGTGACGCGGTCGCCGACGGCGATGCCGGAGACCGCTTCTCCGACGGCCTCGACGATGCCGCAGAATTCGTGACCAAGTGTCATCGGCGGACTCGAAGGGAACTCGCCGTGGAGGAGGTGACGGTCGGTGCCGCAAACACCACAGGCTTCGATGCGCACGAGAAGGTCCTGCGGCCCCGCAACGGGCTTGTCCACTTCCCGTAGCGCAATGCTGCCCACGGCTTCCAGACGCACGGCTCTCATCGCTTTATCCGGTTCGGCATCAGTTGAAACTCGGCGGCTTGGACAGATCCGTCGCCGGCGGCGCCGGGTTGGCTGGCGGCGTCTCGCCGAAGTTCGGTGGCTGCGACAGATCGTTCGAAGGTGGTGCCGCGGGTGATGCGCCGCCATCGGCCGGCGGAGGCGTGCCGAGAGGCGCAAGGCCTGGCATGTCCGGCAATTTGATCTCGATCGTGCCTGGGTCGACGGCGGCACCCTTGTAGCGCATGACCATTTGCGGGAAGGTGATGGTAAGCCCGATCATGATCACCTGGATGCAAACAAAGGGCACCGCTCCCCAATAGATCTGGCCGGTGGTGACCGGCGCGATCTGCTTGCCGGTGAGGCGGTCGAGATAGGGCACGCGGGCGGCGACCGAGCGCAAGTAGAACAGCGCGAAGCCGAAAGGCGGGTGCATGAAGGAGGTCTGCATGTTGACCCCGAGCAATACGCCGAACCAGATCAGGTCGATACCGAGCTTGTCGGCGGCGGGCGCCAAAAGCGGCACGATGATGAAGGCGAGCTCGAAGAAATCGAGGAAGAAGGCGAGCACGAAGACCAGGATGTTGACCCCAATCAGGAAGCCGACCTCGCCACCTGGCAGCGATGTCAACAAATGCTCGACCCAGACGTGGCCGTTGACGCCGTAGAAGGTGAGCGAGAACACCCGCGCGCCGATCAGGATGAACAGCACGAAGGACGACAGCCTCGTTGTCGAAGCCAGTGCCTGCTTGATGACATCCAGCGACAGCCGCCCCTTCATCGCGGCCATGGCAAGGGCGCCAACCGCGCCCATGGCGCCGCCTTCGGTCGGGGTCGCGATGCCGAGGAAAATGGTGCCCAGCACCAGGAAGATCAGCGCCAGCGGCGGGATCAATACGATGATCACCTGCTGCGCCAATCTGGACATCATGTTGATGTTCAGGCCCTTGTCGGCGATCGCCACAACGTAGATCAGGATCACGCCGACGCTGGCGCCGAGGATATCGGCATTGTCGCCATGCGCCGGCGCGAGATAGCGGTAGGCGGCGTAGGAGACAGCCACCGTCACCAGCAGCGCCGCCAGCAGCGACAGCACGCCGTGGCCGAGCGTGCGGGCCGCCAGCGGCAGCGCCGGCATCGAGTGCGGCCGGACGATCGACACGATCAGGATGTAGAGCGTGTAGAGTCCCGTCAGGACCAGGCCCGGGATCAGCGCGCCGGCATACATGTCGCCGACCGACCGTCCAAGCTGGTCGGCGAGCACGATCAGCACCAGCGAGGGGGGGATGATCTGGGCGAGCGTGCCCGAGGCGGCAATCACACCCGAAGCCACGCGCCGGTCATAGCCGTAGCGCAGCATGATCGGCAGCGAGATCAGACCCATGGCGATGACAGAAGCCGCCACGACGCCGGTGGTGGCCGCCAGCAGCGCGCCGACGAAGATCACCGCATAGGCAAGGCCGCCACGGATCGGCCCGAACAACTGGCCGATCGTGTCGAGCAGGTCCTCGGCCATCCCGGATCGCTCGAGCACAATGCCCATGAAGGTGAAGAACGGGATCGCCAAGAGCGTGTCGTTGGACATCACCCGGCTGCCGTAGAAATTGTCGGGCAGCGCGTGCAGCAGCGGCCAGGCCAGATTGATCGAGCCGCCCGAATAGGGCGACAGAAGCACGCCGATGCCGAAGAACATCAGGCCGTTGGCGGCCAGCGAAAACGCCACGGGATAGCCGATCAACAGGAAGATGACCAACGAAGCGAACATGATCGGCGCCATGTTCTGGGCGATGAACTCGATCATGGACGCGCCTCCTGGGCGAGCGCCTTGGCTTCTTCGGCGAGGGCTTTCGCCTCGAGCTCCGCCTGCTCATGCACCGATATGAACGGGTTGGGATCGTCCATGTCGCCACGCATGATGGCGATCTTCTTGATGATCTCGGAGATGCCTTGCAACGCCAGCAGGAAGAAGCCGACAAGCAAGATCGCCTTGGCCGGCCAGATGATCAGCCCACCGGAATTGTTCGACATTTCGCCATTGCGGAACGACAGCGACACGTAAGGCACGAAATAGATCACCATCAGCGTCACGAACGGCATCAGGAAGAAGAGATGACCGAGAAGGTCGATCCAGTGCTGCACGCGGCGTGAAAACATGCCGTAGACGATGTCGATGCGGATGTGGTCGTTCTGCTTCAGGGTGTAGGCGGCGGCCAGCATGAAGGCGGCGCCGAACAGATACCACTGCAGCTCCAGCCAGGCGTTCGACGATGTGTCGAACACCTTGCGGATGACGGCATTCGCGGCGCTGACCAGGATCGACACCAGAATGAGCCAGGATATCCACCTGCCGATGAACTCGTTCACACGGTCAATCGTTCTGGATAGAGCCAGCAGCCCTGCCATGCATTCCTCCCTGGTGTCGAAGGCGCGCCGGCTCCCCTTGTTTTCCGTCGCGCCGCTGTGGCCCAACGGTATGCCGCGCGTGGTTCGGCTGGTCAACATGGCACAGGCGCGATCAACGCCGTTGTGACGGGAGGCAGGGGATAAAGTGCCGACCGGCTGCTGCGTCATGCAACCAAAGTCTGACACCCAATGCGGCGATCAGGCGATCTTCTGCTGGTCGCGGCCGGGACCGATCAGCACAAGTGCTGCGACGAGGAACAGATACATCCAGCCATCGCGCCATTCGATCGGGAAATAGCCGGCCCATAACGACTCCGCCATGCCGAAGGCGGCCGCACCCAGCGCCGCCCGCGGCGGCGAGAGATAGCCCCCCACTGCCGTCACGAACAGGATCTTCAGTCCGTAGACGAGGCCGGAGCCGAAGCTGACATTGCCGTAGTAGAGGGCAGCCATGACACCGGCCAGCGCGGCGCAGAAACCGCCAAACAGCACCGCATGCCGGAACACCCTGCGCACATCGACACCGCACAAGGCTGCCGTGTGGGGATCGTCGGAGACGGCGCGCCAGCGGCGACCGAAGCCAGAGCGGGCAAACGCCCATGCCGCGACGACGATTGCCGCCAGAACAATCGCGCAGTCGATGAGCTGGATCAGCGTCAGCGTCGCCTTGAAGCTCGCATCCTGAGCGAAAACGATGGGTTGCGCCAGCATCGGCGGCAGCCACCAGTCATGCGTGTCGGCGGCAATGCGGCTTGCTTCCGACAGCACCAGCAGGATGCCGAGCGTCGTCACCACGATCGCGTTGGGCGTGCGGTCGGCCAGCGGTTCGAAGACGTTGCGCGACAGCACGTGGCTGATCAGCGTGGCATAGAGGAAGGCCGTGACGACGCCGAGCACGACCGCCGCCAGCAATGTCAGCCACAATGCCTGATAGCCGAAGGCCACGGTCAGGATCATCGTCTGGCCGCAAAAGGCGAACAGCGCGCCATAGGCGAGGTTGGTCCGGTGCAGGATGCCGTTGGTCAGCACGTAGCCAAAGGCGAGCAGCGCATAGAGCGCGCCCGAATGCAGCCCGTTCAGCACCTGCTGGAAGAAATAGAGCATCGATAGCCTTCAGAGCGTGTCGCCCAAAAGTGCGAAGCGGTTTTGGGGCAACGACGTGCTCCAGCAAAATTCCGCGGAGCCTCGCCAAGGTTTGCATCGTAGAATCTAACTTGTCAAACGCGATTTATCGGTTAGATTTCCGATATGACGGTATCCTGGACCCCGCATCGCTTCACCGGCGGCGTGCTTGCGCTCGACACGGCCAACACCGTGGTGTTGCGCAACGATCCCGAAAAAACCTTCGACCGCTTTGCCGATCCGGCCGAGATTGCGCGCTTTGCCGAGGCCGCCAGCGGCTTTCGCGGCGCCGAGCTTGGCGGCAGGCGGCTGGCGGCTGCCGCGCCGGACATGATCGCGCCAGTGGTACTGTCGATCCGCGAGACGACCGACCGGCTGTTTCGCGGCGCCGTGTCGAAAGGTGCGCTTGCCGCCGGCGACCTCGCCCCTTTTCTAAAAGCCTGCGCCAAGGGCCTCGATCAGAGCCCGGCCGAGATCGGCGCCCCGGGCAAGCCGTTCGGCGATCCGGCGACGCCGATCGCCTTTGAGGCGGCGCTGGCGGTTTCAGCCTTGTCGCTGCTGCGCGACGACACGGTTTCCAGGCTCAGGATCTGTCCCAATTGCAGCTGGCTGTTCGTCGACAGGAGCCGCAATTCCAGCCGCCTCTGGTGCGACATGGCGGTGTGCGGCAACCGCCAGAAAGCAAGCCGCCACTATCGCCGCCGCCGCACGACGGCCCATGAGGTCAACAATGCGTAGGGGTGTTTTTCGTTCGATCCTTGTCGGCGCAGCACTCACTGCCGCCGTTGCGCTCGGCGCCTGCCGTGACACAGGCGGCGATGGCAAGCTGTTCGAGGTTTCCGGCAAGGTCGTCGTCTTCAACTACCGTCTCGCCCGGGCGACCTATGTCGTGACGCTGCGGCCCCTGCAGCCGATGGGCGAAGGCCAGGTTGCGGTCGCGAGCTTCCAGAATCCGGCCGGCGGTCCTCCCCTGGTGGTCGAGCAGAAGGTCTGGCCGAAGCTCGACAAGGTCAGCCTGGAAAGCCCGGCGCTGACCTGCATCGTCAAGGACAAGCCCTATGCGATTTCCATCAGCATCAGGGGTCCTGACGGCACGTTCCTGCAGAAGATCGACACCACGTTGATCTCGACAGAGGATCAGTCGATCCTGCCCGATCGTCCGCTGGTGGTCGACCAGCTCTATACTGCCAATCCCGACCTTGCCGGCCACCCCGACGGCAAGCTGCCCGGTGAGCCCAAGCCGGATTGCTCGAAAGGCTGACGCGTTTTGCCCGACGCGACTGAGTAGAAATTTTCGGTCGCCGGACAACCGCCGCGGATAGGTTTCGTGCGGGAGCCGTGATGACGGCAGACCGTTCGTTGCGCTTTGCCTGGCACTTTCGATTTCGTTTGACCTGCCTTGCAAGCGGAGAAAGACTGCGCCATCTCACTCCTACGTTGGCTGCATGCCCCCCTCGCAGCCTCCGCAGAGGAAATGCCTGATGACGCTGCACGACGTCGCGCTCGACGACAAGTTCGATCTTGGTAAGGAGCGCATCTTCCTGTCCGGCGCGCAGGCGGTTATCCGCATGCTGTTGATGCAGCGCGAGCGCGACCGCCGCGCCGGCCTCAACACGGCCGGCTTCGTTTCCGGCTACCGCGGCTCCCCGCTCGGCGGCCTCGACATGCAGCTGTGGCGGGCGAAAAAGCAGCTGGCGCAGGCCGATATCGTCTTCCAGCCCGGCCTCAACGAAGAGCTTGCCGCCACCGCCTGCTGGGGCTCGCAGCAGGCGGAATTGCTGGGCGAAGGCACGCATGACGGGGTGTTTTCGGTCTGGTACGGCAAGGGGCCGGGCGTCGACCGTTCAGGCGACGTCTTTCGCCACGCCAACCTCGCCGGTTCGTCTAGACATGGCGGTGTGCTCGCTTTGATGGGCGACGACCACATGGCCGAATCCTCGACCAACGCGCACGCCACCGAATTCCTTTTCGTCGACACCATGGTGCCGATCCTCAACCCGGCCGGTGTCCAGGAGATCATCGACTACGGGCTCTACGGCTTTGCCATGTCGCGTTTTGCCGGCACCTGGGCGGCGATCAAATGCGTCAAGGACAACATCGAATCGACGGCCTCCGTCGATGCCGGGCTCGAACGGCTGAACATCGTCGTGCCGGAGTTCGACATGCCGCCCGGCGGCCTCAACATCCGCCATGAGATCGACATGCTCGGCCAGGAGGAACGGCTGCATGAGCACAAGCGTGCCGCCGCGTCCGCCTTCATCCACGCCAACGGACTGAACCGCATCGTCTATTCCGGCGGCCGCAGCCCGAAGCTCGGCATCATCACGCTGGGCAAGAGCTATCTCGACGTCCGACAGGCACTGGAAGACATCGGCGTCGACGAGGCGGCCGCCAATCGGATCGGCATCCGCCTGTTCAAGGTCGGCTGTCCTTGGCCGCTCGACCTGCAGCACATCTCCGAATTCGCCCGTGGCCTCGACACCATCGTCGTCGTCGAGGAGAAGCGGTCGCTGATCGAGGTGCAGCTGCGCGAAAACCTCTACGGCACGGCCACCCAGCCCGCCATCGTCGGCAAGAAGGACGAGCGCGGCGACTGGCTGTTTCCGGCCAAGGGCGCGCTCGACCCCAACGAGATCGCCATTGCGCTGGGCGAGCGGATCCTTCGCACCATCGGCCCGTCGGAAGAGATCGCCGCGAAGGTGGCGAAGCTGCGCCAGTTCCAGGCCATGCTCGCCGATACCAGCGATATCGGTTCGCGCACGCCATTCTTCTGTTCCGGCTGCCCGCACAATTCCTCGACCAAGGTGCCCGACGGCTCGATCGCCGCCGCAGGCATCGGCTGCCACTTCATGGCCCTGTGGATGGACCGCAACACGGTCGGCTTCACCGCCATGGGCGGCGAAGGTGCGCAATGGGTCGGCCAGGCGCCGTTCTCCAAGCGCGACCACATTTTCCAGAATCTCGGCGACGGCACCTACAACCACTCCGGTACGCTGGCGATCCGCTTCGCGCTGTCGACCGACGCCAACATCACCTACAAGATCCTCTACAACGACGCTGTCGCCATGACCGGCGGCCAGCCGCATGAGGGCGGCCTGACGGTCGACATGATCGCCAGGCAGGTGCGTGCGGAAGGGGTAGACCGCATCGCCATCGTCACCGACGAGCCGGACAAATATGCAGGCAAGGCCGAATTCCCGGCCAATGCCACCATCCATCATCGCGACGACCTCGATCTCGTCCAGCGCCAACTGCGCGACGTCAAGGGCGTTTCGGTGCTGCTTTACGACCAGACCTGCGCGGCCGAAAAACGCCGCCGCCGCAAGCGCGGCACCTTTCCGGATCCGGACAAGCGGGTGTTCATCAACGAACTGGTCTGCGAGGGCTGCGGCGATTGCGGCGTGCAGTCGAACTGCGTCTCGATCCAGCCGGTCGAAACCGAGTTCGGCCGCAAGCGCAGAATAGACCAGTCGAGCTGCAACAAGGATTTCTCCTGCGTCAACGGCTTCTGCCCGTCCTTCGTCACCGTCCACGGCGCCAAGATCCGTAAGGCCGAAGGCATTGCCGGGCGGACCGATCCGCTCGACGGCGTACCGGTCCCGGCCGAATTCCCGCTCGGCAGCGAGGGTTGGGCGGCGATCATCGACGGCGTCGGCGGCACCGGCGTCGTCACCATCGGCGCGGTGCTCGGCATGGCCGCCCATCTCGAGGACAAGGGCTGCGGCATGATCGACATGGCCGGCCTCGCCCAGAAGGGCGGTTCGGTGTTCACCCATGTCCGCATCGCCCGCACCCCGGACGATATCCATGCCATCCGCGTTTCGGCCGGCAAAGCCGACCTGGTGCTGGGCTGCGACCTCGTCGTGTCCGGCGCCAAGAAGGTGCTTGGCGCGGTGCGCGAAGGCCATACCATCTTCCTTGCCAACACCGCCGAGATCATGCCGGGCGAATTCGCCCGCTCGGCGGATTTCTCGCTGCCGATCGAGCGGCTGAAGAAGGCGATCCGCGCCGCCGCGGGCGACGACAAGGCGCATTTCTTCGACGCCACGCGCACCGCCACGCAATTGTTCGGCAATTCGCTCGGCGCCAACATGTTCATGCTCGGCTTTGCCTTCCAGCATGGCGGCCTGCCGCTGTCGGCGCAAGCCGTTGAAAAGGCAATCGAATTGAACGGCGAGGCGGTGGCGATGAACATCGCCGCATTCCGCTGGGGCCGCCGCGCCGCGCATCAGCCGGATTTCGTGCGCGGACTCATCGCCCAGCCGGACAAGACCGCGCCGATCGCCGAGACTCTGGACGATATGATCGACCGCCGCATCGCTTTCCTCACCGCCTATCAGAACGCCGCCTACGGGAAGCGCTACGCTGAAAAACTGGCCGTTTTGCGTGCCGCTGAAGCAAAGGCCGTGCCCGGTTCGACGGCGGTGACCGAAGCGGCGGCCAAAAACCTGTTCAAGCTGATGGCGATCAAGGACGAGTATGAGGTGGCGCGGCTCTACACCGACGGATCCTTCGCCACGGAACTGTCAAAGCAGTTCCAGAGCTACGAAAAACTCGAATTTCATCTGGCGCCACCGATCATGGGCAGGCGCGGCAATGACGGTAAGCCGAGGAAATCGAACTTCGGCCCGTGGATGATGAAGGGTTTTCGCCTGCTGGCGGCGCTGAAAGGCTTGCGCGGCACGGCTTTCGACGTGTTCGGCTACAGCGCCGAGCGGCGCATGGAGCGGCAGCTTCTGGCCCGCTATGAGGCAGATCTGGAGCTTATCGCGGCGGCACTTGCGCCGGGCAGGATCGAGGCCGCTGTGGCGCTGGCCTCGGTGCCGGCGCTCATTCGCGGCTACGGCCATGTCAGGCAGGCCAGCGCCGAAAAGGCCGATGGCGAGCGCAAAAGGCTTGTCGAGCGGCTGGCCAACACCCCGGCGCGGCCCGAACTTCAGGCCGCAGAGTGATTGACACGCCTTGTTTACCTGAAGCTTGATTTCCCAATCTGTACTGCATTTGCCCGCCCTCGGCAAACGGGCCAAAGCCGCTGTTCTAAGCCTTTCTTAAGGCGGGTGTGGCATGACGAGGCTTAGCGTTGGGCCAACGGTATGGACAGAGCAAAGACCGAAGACATCCCGGCGGATGTTTATATCCAGTTTGTGCGGGCGTTGTCCGACAACGCCTACATGCTGGTGGTCGGCGGCGTATGCTACTGGATCCTCGGATTGACGGTCTACGTGCGGACGCACGATCCGCTGTATCTTGGCTTCGCCTTCCTTCTGTTGTCGATCAGCCTTTGGCGTTACTTCAGCATCCGCAGCTTCCGCAGGAGCGGCAGCCCTATACCCACGGTCGAAAAGGCAGAGGCGTGGGAACGCGGTTACATTCTCAAAGGCAGTGCGCAGGGCCTCGCGTTGGGGTCGTTGTGTTTCGTGTCGATCTACCTGCGGCCCGATGACTTCGCCGAACTGGCGTCTGTGTCGTTGGCATTGACCACCCTGCTCACCGTTGTCGGCCGAAGCTACGGGTCCAGGCGCATGGTGCAGATTTTTTCCGTGACCCTCATTGGGCCAGCAGCACTTGCGCTCTTCCTGCGCATGGACGTCCCCGACTTCATCCTCGGGCTGATGATCATTCCGACGACAATCGTCACCATCAGCAGCGCCGACCATGTCCGCAACGTTCTGTTCTCGGCGGTCATCGGTCACGGGCAGGCGAAGGAGTTGGCACAAAGGTTCGATCGGGCGCTAAATACGATGTCGCATGGCCTTGTCATGCTCGACTCGAACGGGAAGGTGGTCGTCGCCAACGCCGAGGCAGCACTTTTGATGTCATTGAAATCGCCGGGCACGCTGCTGGGGCGGTCGATCCACGGCCTCTTGATGCGCGGCGTTGCCGGCGGGATGCTGGCCCCGAAGGACTGCCGCTACATCGAGGCGCAACTGACGCGCGCCCTGCGCGAAGGCCGCGACCGCAAGGTACTGGTTTCGCTCGCCAACGGCCAGTACTACGAGTTCTCGGCGCGCGAAGGCAATCAGGACCTCGGCGTCATCACCTTCGAGGACGTCACCGCCCGCGTCGAGGCTGAAGAAAAGATCCGCTTCATGGCGCGCTTTGACAGCCTCACCGGCCTGCCGAACCGCGCCTATTTCCACGAACTTGTCCATGAAGCCATGGCCTCCGGCGAGCAGGAGCGGCTCTGCGGTCTGGCGGTGCTCGATCTCGATGACTTCAAGAGCGTCAACGACACCCTCGGCCATCCTGTCGGCGACGGGTTGATCTACGCAGTGGCCGAGCGTCTCGCGGCGGTTGCCGGACCGGGCATCACGGTCAGCCGCTTCGGCGGTGACGAGTTCATGATCTTCTTCGACCGCGTCGAGGACGAGAGCCATCTCAGCACCCTCCTCGACCATATATTCGCGGACCTGCAGGGTGAGGTGGACGTCGCCGGCCACGGCTTGCGCATCCAGGCCAGCGGCGGCGCGGTGCTGTCCAAGGTCAAGGACACCGATGTTGATGCCATGATCGTCAAGGCCGACCTTGCCCTCTACAAGGCCAAGGAGCTCGGCAAGAACAGCTGGAGGCTGTTCGAGGCGGCCATGGATGCCGCCTTCCGCAATCGCCAGCTGATGAAGGCCGATCTGCGCAACGCCGTGCAGGCCAGGGAATTACGCGTCGTCTATCAGCCGATCGTGGCTGTAAACACCATGCGCATCGCCAGTTGCGAGGCGCTCTGTCGTTGGGACCACCCCGATCTCGGCCCTATCTCACCCAGTGTCTTCATCCCCCTGGCCGAGGAGATGGGTATCGTTTCCGACATAAGCACTTTCGTGCTGGAGGCCGCGTGCGCCGAATGCGCCAAATGGCCGGCCCAGACCAGCGTGTCGGTCAACCTTTCGGCCAAGGATTTCCGCAATCGCGACGTTGTCCAGAAGGTTCGTGACGCGCTTGCCAGTTCGGGGCTCGCCGCCAGGCGCCTCGAGATCGAAGTCACCGAAACCGCCCTGCTCGACGACAAGTCGCTGACACGCCAGTATATCGAGGAAATGAAGCAGCTTGGGGTTCGCATCGCGCTCGACGATTTCGGGACCGGCTACTCCAGCCTGAGCTATCTGCACAAGCTGCCGCTCGACAAGATCAAGATCGACCGCTCTTTCCTGGTCGATGTGAACCAGAACCGGCAGTCGCTCGACCTTCTGAAGGGCATCGTCGGCTTGTCCCGGACATTGGGCCTTTCGGTCACCATCGAAGGGGTCGAGACCTTCGAGCAGCTGAAGACGTTGGTCCATTTGGTCAAGCCGGACTTCGTGCAGGGCTTCCTGTTCGGCGCCGCGCTCAGCGCATCGGGCATCGAGACGATGTCGAGCGTCACATGGCCGTTTGCCGCTGACCTGCATCTCGCCGGCAAACGGACAGCCAGCTAAACGCAATTCCAGGAAAAATGATGCAGTTTTCCGACCGGAATCGCGTCTGAGCAAAAGCAATTCCAGGAAAAGGGTGAAGCGGTTCTCCACCTGGAATTGCATTTAAAAACAGAGAGCAATTGTTCACTTGATGAAATGACGACCGCTCATGCGTCGTCCAAGCCCGCTAGTCCGGCGCTTTCAAGATCTGACTTCAGAATCGTTTCGATGACCGCCGCAAGGCCGGATCAGGCAACCACCGGCTGCGCCATTTGCTTTTTCGTGTCCAAAATCGGTGAACGACCGCAGCCGTTAAGGTTAACAAGCGGTAAATAAGCAATGTTGAATTTTCAGCTTGTGTCTCATTTCAACTCGAATAGCCTACTTCCAGGCGGAATTCGAGGACTGGCAATGGATACTGCAAGGAAGATTGCGTCGGCTGAGGCCAGCGCGAGGATCGACTCGGCACTCAACCGATCCATGATGCAATTACTGGATCATGTCGAATATCGTCTCATTACCGGGGGCGAAGATCTGGAGGCGATCTACCGACTCCGCTATAAGTCCTATCTGCGCTCAGGTATGTGCGGCCCGATCGCCAGCGGCATGTTCGAGGATCGCTGGGACGATCTGCCCAATTCCTATCGGTTCGGTGTCTACTGCTACGGCGAATTGGTCAGTACAGTGCGCCTCCACTATATTTCCAGTGACCAGCCATACTCGCCTTCGACCGACGCTTATCCCGAAATATTGCTTCCCCGGCTTGCCCGCGGGGAAACCTTCATCGACGGAACCCGCTTCGCGACAGATCCCGACAGCGCGCCTGCGCCCGGAGTGCTGCCTTTCCTGACGCTCAGGATTTGCATGGCGGCCTACTGTTATTTTCGCCAGACCGCGATGTTTATCCCGATTAAGTTGGAGCATTCAGCTTTTTATGCCCGCTTCTTCAGCGCCACGCAGAGGACCGCGGGCAAGGTGTTTCCGGGCGTTCTCCCTCCGCTCGCACTATTCGAAATTCCCGGCAATGAAGAGAATGTTCAACGGATACTCGACCGGTTACCGTTCTTCAGATCGACAGCGACGGAGCAAAGGCTGATGTTTGGCAATCCGGCGATCAACCGGCTGACACCTTTGTCCATTGTGCCAACAGCGAAATACTACCGGGACGCCGCCTGACCGGATATTCATTCTCGCGCCATGGACCTTTCCGGTGGCTTCGTCGTTATTGCTTGTGGCGGCGGCGCCGCGTCCGTGGTGCTGCGTACCCCTGCCTGAAAGGCGGTTCCTCCGAATTGTTCACGTGAAAGCATGCCGACATGACCATCCACTCGCTCGCGCTTACCCCGCTCATCTCCCTGATCGCCGGTGTGCTGATCCTGGTGATGCCGCGGCTCCTCAACTACATCGTCGCGCTTTATCTGATCGTTGTCGGGCTGCTCGGGCTGTTCCCGCATCTCGCCAGCTGAAGGAAGCTGTCAGCCGGCGAAGAAGCGTAGGGCTGCGGCCACGATCGCTTCCGGCGCATCTTCCTGCATGAGATGGCCCGAGCCTGGAACCAGCGTCAAGGCGCAATCCGGAAGCTTGGCTGAGAGCGCCTCGCCGCTGCGGGGCGATATCCAACGGTCTTCCTCCCCCCACAACAACGACACCGGGCAGCGGAATGCACGGAAAAGCGGTTCGATTTCGTCAGTGTAACGCTGATCCATTTGGGCGATCTGCCGATAGAAAGCCGCCTGGCCCACGGGCCCGGTCCATGGCGCGATGTAGGGTCCCAGGTCGCTGTCGGATAAAGGCCTGTGTGCGGCGCCCGCAATGTATGCTTTCAGGATCGCCGCGTGGATGTAGTCCGGCATGCCAGCGAAAGCGGCCTCATGCTGCCGGACATGCTGGACAAAGGGTGAGCCCCAGGGACGCACCGCAACCGGGTCGATCAGCAGCAGCCGTTCATAGTCGCAGCCGTCGATCAGATGCGCGCGCAAGCTCGTGGCGCCACCGAAATCATGGGCAATGACTTTCGGCCGCCCGAGTTCCCAGAAGGCCAGCATCGCCGCCAGCGCCTTGTTCTGGATGCCCAGCGAAACGTCCTGGCCTTCCCGTTTTTCCGAGCGACCGTAGCCGGGAAAATCATAGAAATAGAGCGTGTAATCGCGCGCCAGCTCGGGCGCGACCCTATGCCAGACATGCGAGGAAAACGGCGTGCCGTGCACCAGCACCAGCGGCGGGCCGGAACCGGCTGTACCCCAGGCAATGCCAGTGCCATACCAGTCAAATGTCCGTGTCGGCGAGATCATGGCGCTTCATCTGTCCGGCGGATGGTCAACGGCAATTCGAGGAGGAGCCTACCGGTTTTCCGGTCGGAACTGCCACAGGACAAAAGCTAGGGCGTTGAACGATACCGTCAAACGTCGGACCGCTCCCTGCATCGCCGGCCGAAACAGCCGGCGGCGCACCCGCGACGACAGCGCTTTCAACATTCCTTTGAGGCTGTTGTCACTGGTCGTGCGGCAATAGCGCCATTGCCCTCGGCCCGGCTTTTCGCTATGTGCCTCAAAGATGTCTTCGAAGGGGTATTCCTATGGCTGATCACACGCCGACCGGTCCTGTCGAACTGGGCGCGAAGATGGATTATGCGGAGCACGACCGCACCTATCACGGGTTCCTGGCGCTGGCCAAATACGGCTCGCTGTTTTGCGGCGCCCTGCTGTTGGCCATGGCTTTCGGCTTCTTTGCGGGCGGCTTCTTCTCGGCGACCATCCTGTTCTTGCTGATCCTGGCCGCCGGCGCCTTCATTCTCCGATAGACTTTCAGACCCTGTGCCGGAAGGCCGCCGGACTCCGGCTGCCATGTTGCGCAAACAGGTTCCAGCCGAAAGGATCGTGCGGTGGGACAGACGGTTTTCATCCCTCGTGAGCTCGACGCCAGCGAGCCGCGGGTTGCCGCCTCGCCGGATACGGTGAAGCGGCTGGCGGCGCTGGGCTTCGACGTGATCGTCGAGACCGGGGCCGGCACTAGGTCGCGCATTCCCGACGAGGAATTTGCCAAGACCGGTGCTGTGATCGGCAAGGCCTCGGATGCGGGCCGGGCGGATGTGGTGCTGAAGGTGCGCCGTCCCACCGACGCCGAGTTGAAAGGCTACAAATCGGGTGCGGCGGTCATCGCCATCATGGATCCCTATGGCAACGATGCCGCGATCGCGGCCTTGGCCAAGGCCGGCGTCACCGCCTTCTCGATGGAATTCATGCCGCGCATCACCCGGGCGCAATCGATGGACGTGCTGTCCAGCCAGGCGAACCTTGCCGGCTACCAGGCGGTGATCGACGGCGCATCGGAATATGACCGGGCGCTGCCGATGATGATGACGGCGGCAGGCACGGTGCCGGCGGCGAAGATCTTCATCATGGGTGTCGGCGTTGCTGGCCTGCAGGCGATCGCCACCGCGCGCCGCCTCGGCGCCGTCGTCACCGCCACCGACGTCCGTCTCGCTGCCAAGGAACAGGTCGCCTCGCTCGGCGCGAAGTTCCTCGCCGTCGAGGACGAGGAGTTCAAGGCGGCCGAGACTGCCGGCGGCTACGCCAAGGAAATGTCGAAGGAATATCAGGCCAAGCAGGCGGCGCTCACCGCTGAGCACATCGCCAAGCAGGACATCGTCATCACCACGGCGCTGATTCCCGGCCGTCCGGCGCCGAAGCTGGTGTCGGCGGCGATGGTCGCCTCGATGAAGCCGGGCTCGGTGATCGTCGACCTCGCCGTCGAGCGCGGCGGCAATGTCGAAGGCGCGATTCCAGGTCAGGTGGTGACCACGGCCAACGGCGTAAAAATCGTCGGCCATCTCAACGTGCCCGGCCGCGTTGCCGCATCGGCCTCGCTGCTCTACGCCAGGAACCTGTTCGCTTTCCTCGAGACGCTGGTCGACAAGGCCACCAAGACGCTTGCCATCAAGCGCGATGACGAATTGGTCAAGGCAACGATGCTGACCGATGGCGGTAAGATTGTGCATCCGGCCTTCGCCAAGGCAGCGGAACAGCCCCGTGTCGAACCGGCGGCGATCCCGGCCAAGACCATGGTCGCCGACGCTGCGCCGAAGAAGGCCGCGCCGAAAAAATCCGCCGCCAAGCCGAAGGGGATCGCGTGATGGATCAGACCTTGCAGAAAGCCCTCGACCAGCTCGACCAGGCAAGTGCCGCCGTTCGGCTGGCGGTGCAGAACCTCGCCAATGCGCCCGGTGGTGCCGAAGCGGCGGGTGATGCCGCGCATGCACTGTCGGGCGGCGCCATCGATCCTTTCGTCTTCCGCTTCGCCATTTTCATTCTGGCGATCTTCGTCGGTTATTACGTCGTCTGGTCGGTGACACCCGCCCTTCACACGCCGCTGATGGCGGTCACCAACGCCATCTCCTCGGTCATCGTCGTCGGCGCGCTGCTGGCCGTCGGCATCTCGGCCTCCGGCATTGCCACAGGCTTCGGCTTCGTCGCGCTGATGCTGGTCTCGGTCAACATCTTCGGCGGCTTCTTGGTCACCCAGCGCATGCTGGCCATGTACAAGAAGAAGGACAAGTAGAGCGCCATGAACGCCAACTTCGCTTCCTTCCTCTATCTGGTCTCCGGCATCCTGTTCATCCTGGCGCTGCGCGGCCTGTCGCATCCGACCACCAGCCGCCAGGGCAATCTCTACGGCATGATCGGTATGGGCATAGCCATTGCCACCACGCTTGCGCTCGCCGTCCCTTCGGCCGGTGGATTCGGCCTGATCGTGCTCGGCCTCGCCATTGGCGGCGGCGTCGGTGCGGTCACCGCGCGCCGCATCGCCATGACCTCGATGCCGCAGTTGGTCGCCGCTTTCCACTCTCTGGTCGGCCTCGCCGCCGTCATGGTGGCGGCTGCTGCGATCTACGCGCCGGAAAGCTTCGGCATCGGCACCAATGGCGACATCCACGCCCAGGCGCTGATCGAGATGAGCCTCGGCGTCGCCATCGGCGCCATCACCTTCACGGGGTCGGTCATCGCCTTCCTGAAACTCGACGGCCGCATGTCGGGCAAACCGATCATGATCGGCGGCCGCCACATCATCAATGCCCTGCTCGGCATCGCGCTGATCGTGCTGATCGTGCTTCTGGTCACCACCGAAGCCAAGCTGGTGTTCTGGTTGATCGTCGCCGCGTCACTGGTGCTCGGCGTGCTGCTGATCATCCCGATCGGCGGCGCCGACATGCCGGTCGTCGTGTCGATGCTGAATTCCTATTCCGGCTGGGCGGCCGCGGCCCTCGGCTTCACGCTCGGCAATCTGGCGCTGATCATCACCGGCGCGCTGGTCGGCTCGTCCGGCGCCATCCTGTCCTACATCATGTGCAGGGGCATGAACCGAAGCTTCATCTCGGTCATCCTCGGTGGCTTCGGCGGCGAGACCGCCGCAACCGCCGATGACGGCGTCGAGCGCACGGTCAAGCAGGGCTCGGCCGACGACGCCGCCTACCTGATGATGAACGCGCAGAAGGTGATCATCGTGCCAGGCTACGGCATGGCGGTCGCCCAGGCACAGCACGCGCTGCGCGAAATGGCCGACAAGCTGAAGGCCAATGGCGTCGATGTGAAATACGCCATCCATCCGGTCGCCGGCCGCATGCCCGGCCACATGAACGTGCTGCTGGCCGAAGCCAACGTGCCCTATGACGAGGTGTTCGAGCTGGAAGACATCAATTCCGAGTTCGCGCAGGCCGATGTCGCCTATGTCATCGGCGCCAACGACGTCACCAACCCGTCCGCTCGCGACGACAAGTCATCGCCGATCTACGGCATGCCGATCCTCGACGTCGACAAGGCGCGCACCTGCCTGTTCGTCAAGCGCTCGCTCGGCTCGGGCTATGCCGGCATCGACAACACGCTGTTCTACAAGGATGGCACCATGATGCTGCTCGGCGACGCCAAGAAGATGACCGAGGAAATCGTCAAGGCCATGGATCACTGATCCGGCCAGCCGAAGATTGCAGAAAAGCCCGGCTTCGCGCCGGGCTTTTTATGTTGAATAGGCGACTCAGCGGTTGGTCAGGAAAACCGCTTCCTCGTCGTCGCGCTGCCTGCCTCCGAGCGCCGCGGCGGCACTGGCGATGAAGGCGCCGATGACAAGCGACAAGGCGCCGAGCAGGGCGAAGGTGGCGCTGCCTTTTCTGGCGGTGTCGGCGGCCTGCTTCGCCTTGACCTTGGCGTCCTCGACCTTGGCGACCAGCGCGTCGACACGCGCCTTGGCGTCGGCCTCGGAGAGACCGGTGCGCGCGGCGACCAGCTGCGACAGATAGGTCTTGTCGTCAGCCGAGATCTCGCCTGCCGCGGCACTGGCGATGAGAATGCGCGAGGCCTGTCCGGCCGCTGCGGCGTCGCTGTCCGGATTGGCCGCCGCGAGCTTGGTGGCATCGGCGGGCCGGAACAGCGAATCCACGAGATAGGACGTCGCATTGTCGGCCGATGCGCTGCCGGCATTTGCGGACGCTCCAGCCGATGCGCCCATGGCGGCGCCCGACGCCACAGTCGAAGCCGCCTGCACACCTGACCCGATCACAGCAGACAGCGCCGAACCGAGCACGCCTACGACCAGCAATGTCGCCAGCGCCCAGGCGAGGAAGCCGTGCGCGGTATCGCGGAAATAGACCTCGTCGGTGTGGATGCCTACCCATTTGGTCCGCAGGCGTCCGGCAAGATAGCCGCCGACACCGGAGGACAGCCATTGCACGACGACCAGCCAGATAGCACCGGACACGGCGAAGGTGGTGAGCGAGGCGCCGGATCCAGACCATGGCGATACCATGGTCAACCCCAGCCCCGAGCCGAGCAGCATGAGGATGAAGGTCAGCGTCGAGGCCGCGAAAGCGCCGGCGATGATAGGCCCCCAGCTAACGGCTGTAGCGGAGGACTCTTCTGAAGCGGATAGGTCGATAGCCGATACGGTGGGCTGCATCGACGCCTCCTACCGTACGAACAGCATGATGAGAATGATGATCGGGATCGGAATACCGAGCAACCAGAGCAAAATACCGCGTCCCATGAAAGCCTCCCTGAGAAAATCGTGATCGATGGTTTCACAATGTCTTTCAGCGACTTCCGTTCCGGCGGGCGTTGAAATGATTTTGTTTGCCGGGAATGGAACTATTTGGCGCTTCGGCGAGCCAAGCTGCCAAAACTGTTGATTGGCCCCGGCCGGTCCGAATGGCCAGCGGCCTGTTGGCCAGAGGCGGGTTCGGGGCTAGCATGGCGAAATCCAGCCGTATCGACGGGCTTGCCGTCAACGGAGACGTTGGTGCCCAAAGCTGCCGTATCGCCGGTTTCCAAGAAAGCGCCGCGCAAGCTCAGCCAGGCGGTTGTGATCGTGCATGGCATGGGTGAGCAGCGGCCGATGGGTACGCTGCGGGGTTTTGTCAGGGCCGTCTGGAGCACTGATCTCAGCCGTGCCGAGCCCCACGCCCAGATAGCCGATCCGGCCGAACCTGGCGCCAGGATAAACCAGAGCTGGATCACACCCGACCGGCGGACCAATTCGCACGAACTGCGCCGCATTACCACGCCTTACGATATCGGCCACCGTCGCACCGATTTCTATGAACTCTATTGGGCCGACATCACCCAAGGTACGACACGTGGCCGGCTCGCTGCCTGGGTGACCAACCTTTTGTGGCGCAAGCCCGCCGACATCCCGCCCGACGCCCGCAAGCTTTATCTTGTGACGCTTTTCATCGTCATCCTCATTCTCGGCGCAGCGCTGATGCTGGCGCTGTCGGCCTCCTTGACCACCAGCCTTGTGGTCACCGCTCTCGCCTCTTTTGTCATCTGGGCGGTGGACCAGTTCGGCCTGCCCTATTTCGGCGATGTCGCCGCCTATGTGCGCGCCGAGGCGGCAACGGTCGAGAAGCGGGCGCTGATCCGCAACCGTGGCCTGACGCTGCTCAGGCGACTGATGATGGACAAGAGTTATGACCGCATCGTGCTGGTCTCGCACAGCCTGGGGTCGATCATCGCGTATGACCTGCTGCAGATCTTGTGGGCCGAGTTCCGGCCACGAAAACTGGAAGCTGTTCGCGACAGGGCGAAGCTGGAAGCGGTCGAGGCCGTGGACAAGGCGACGCTCGGTTCCGACGGCTCGGCGTGGCCTGCGAGCCTTGAGGATCTCGCCGGCTTTCGGCGGGCCCAGTGGGCGCTCTACCAGCAACTCCGCACCAAGGATGACGACCATCCGCTGCCATGGAAGATCAGCGACTTCGTCACCCTTGGCAGTCCGCTTTCCCACAGCGAATTCCTGGTGACCTACAATCTCGCCGAGTTCAGGCGCGGCCTTGCCGAGCGGCTGTTTTCGGCCTGCCCGCCGATTGCCGATGGCGGGAAGGCCGGCGGCAGCGTGCTATACCAGGAAGGACACAGCCCCGCAGGCAAGGCGCAGCGCGCGGTGCATCATGGCGCGGTGTTTGCGGCGACGCGCTGGACTAACGTCTTCGATCGCGGCAATGGCTGGGCGACAGGCGACCCTATTTCGGGACCGATGACGGAAAATTTCGGCCCCGGCGTGGAGAACATCCAGGTCGAGCTCAAGGGTTCGCTCGGCCGCGTCTTCACCCACACGCTTTATTGGTCATTGACGGCAACCGGCGACGAGGTTGCAGCGGGCACGGCGCCGCGCTCGCATCTGCAGGTGCTGCGCGATGCTGTCGATCTCGGCCGGAAGCTGGAGCCGAGCTGAGGCGGAGTCGCTCTGAGGATGACGAAGCGACGGAAAGGCGCCTGCCCTCAAATATCCAGATTGGCGACCGACAGCGCGTTGTCTTGGATGAATTCGCGCCGCGGCTCGACCTCGTCGCCCATCAGCCGCGAAAACAGCGAATCCGCATCGGTCGCATCATTGACCTTGACCTGCAGCAGCGAGCGCACATTCGGGTCGAGCGTGGTTTCCCAGAGCTGCTCGGCGTTCATCTCGCCAAGGCCCTTGTAGCGCTGCATGGTCAGCCCCTTGCGCCCGGTCGCAAACACCGCGTTGAGCAGCGCCAGCGGCCCCGAAATGGTTTCGGAGACATCCTTGCGGCGCAGCACCGGCGGCTCACCATAGACCTCGGTGAGGCGCGGCGCATAGCGGTCCAGCTGGCGCGCGTCGGCTGAATTGATCAGCCCGGCGTCGAGCTGCGCGAATTCCTTGACGCTGCGCACCGTGCGCTCGAACACATAGCCGCCGACGCCTTCATTGGAGGTCGACAGGCGGCCGGTCCAGCCGCGTTCGGTGTCCTCGGCAATGATGTCGAGGCGCTGGGCGACGCGTTCGGCCATGGCGTTGGCGCGACCGAGGTCGTTCAAAATGTCGGCATTGAGCGCGCCGGCAATCGCCGCCTGTTCGACCACGCCCCTGTTGTAGCGCGTGTGCAGTCCGTTGATCAGCTGGCGCACCGCCAGCGCGTCGTCGATGGAGCCGCGCAGATCCTGTCCGGCCCTCGCCTCGCCTGAGGCAAGCGTCAGCGACGCCTCTTCCAGCCCCGAGCCGATCAGGAACTCCTCGAAGGCGCTTTCGTCCTTGATGTATTGCGAGCTCTTGCCGCGCGTCACTTTGTAGAGCGGCGGCTGGGCGATGTAGAGATGGCCGCGCTCGATCAGCTCCGGCATCTGCCGAAAGAAGAAGGTCAGCAGCAGGGTCCTGATATGGGCGCCGTCGACGTCGGCGTCGGTCATCAGGATGATCTTGTGGTAGCGCAATTTGTCGGCATTGAACTCGTCCTTGCCGATCGAGGTGCCGAGTGCGGTGATCAGCGTGCCGATCATCTCGGAGCCGAGCATGCGGTCGAAGCGCGCGCGCTCGACATTGAGGATCTTGCCGCGCAACGGCAGGATCGCCTGGTTCTGGCGCGAGCGGCCGCCCTTGGCCGAACCGCCAGCCGAGTCACCCTCAACGATGAAGATTTCGGATTTTGCCGGGTCGCGTTCCTGGCAGTCGGCGAGCTTGCCGGGCAGCGAGGTGACGCCGAGCGAGCTTTTGCGGGTGATATCGCGCGCCTTGCGTGCGGCCTCGCGCGCCGCGGCCGCCTGGATCACCTTGTCGATGACCACCTTGCCTTCGGTCGGGTGTTCCTCCAGCCACGTGCCGAGCGCCTCGTTGACCAGGCCTTCGACCACCGGACGGACTTCCGACGAGACCAGCTTGTCCTTGGTCTGCGAGGAGAACTTCGGGTCGGGAACCTTGACCGACAGCACCGCCGTCAGGCCTTCGCGGCAATCGTCGCCGATCAGCGCCACCTTTTCCTTCTTGGTCAGGCCCGACGACTCGCCATAGCCGGTGATCTGGCGCGTCAGCGCGCCGCGGAAGCCGGCCAGATGGGTGCCGCCGTCGCGCTGCGGTATGTTGTTGGTGAAGGCCAGCACGTTCTCGTGGTAGCTGTCGTTCCACCACATCGCCACTTCGACGGTGATGCCGTCGCGCTCGGCCTTGATGGCAATCGGCTTGTCGATCAGCGGTTTCTTGACCCGGTCGAGATATTTGACGAACTCTTCCAGGCCGCCATCATAGTGCAACTCGTGGCGCACGACGTCAGCATGGCGGGCATCGGTCAAGATGATGCGCACGCCAGAATTCAGGAAGGCAAGCTCGCGCAGCCGGTGCTCCAGCGTGCCGAAATCGAACTCGACCATGGTGAAGGTCTCGGACGACGGAAAGAAGGTGATCTCGGAGCCGCTGCGCCCTTCATAGGTGCCGGGCTGCTTGTCCTGCTCGTAGCTGCCGGTGGCCTTCAGCGGCGCATCGGAATTGCCGTGCGTGAAGCTCATTTCGAAAATCTGGCCGTTGCGGCGGATCTTCAGCTTCAGCCAGGCCGACAGCGCGTTGACCACCGAGACGCCGACGCCATGCAGGCCGCCTGATACCTTGTAGGAATTCTGGTCGAACTTGCCGCCGGCATGTAGCTGCGTCATGATCACTTCGGCCGCCGAAATGCCTTCGCCGGTGTGGATATCGGTCGGAATACCGCGGCCATTGTCTATAACGGTGACCGAACCGTCGGGATTGAGCGTCACCGTCACCAGGTCGGCATGGCCGGCCAGCGCCTCGTCGATGGCGTTGTCGACCACCTCATAGACCATGTGATGCAGGCCCGAGCCGTCGTCGGTATCGCCGATATACATGCCGGGCCGTTTGCGGACAGCGTCCAACCCCTTCAAAACCTTGATGGAATCGGCGCCGTATTCGGCCTCAGCGCCGTTGGCGTTGTCGCTTTGATCGCTCATGAAAACCTGTCTGATTAATGCCGCATGTCCAGCGCGAAATAATGGCTTCGAATCACGCCGCTTTGATGGCCTAGATATAGGCGCAAATGGCCTGTTTTCCAAGGTTTGCAGGGATTTCAGGGCCGAATCTCAGGCCCGCAGCCGGCTATTTTTTTCGAGCGTTGGAATGAGCCAGAAGGTTGCGCAAATATTTGATCATGAATCTGTCCCCGGGCGCCAGCCGGCCAGTGCGGTCAAGCTCCAGCGTCAGCTTGAGCGCCTTGGTCAGCGCCGCCTTCGGATCCCTCGCCACATAGGCATAGGCGACGTAGGCGCGCGCCAGATCGATTTGCCAGATCGCATTGTTCGGATCGGACTGGGCCAGTTTCTGGGCAATGGCGAGGCTGGCTTCGAAGGCAGCCTTGGAACCCTCAAAGTGACGTCGGTCAGTTTCCAGATAACCGATCTTCTGCAGGGTGATCGACTTATCGCGTTGCCAGTTCGAATTGGCAGGATCGAGCCTGGCCAGCCGGTCGGCTATGGCAAGACTGTCCTGATAGTTTTGCAGAGCACCGCCGGCATCGCCCTGCTCTCTAAGCACCTCGGCGACCTGTTCGAGACAGACCGACAGGTCGCGCTGCCAGTCCGTGTTGCCGGGATCGATGGCGGCAAGGTCGCGCGCCGTGGCCAGCGCCTGCTGGAAGGACTCCAGCGCGGGCGGCCAGTCCTTCTGGTCGCTGTAAGCTTTGCCGATCTTGGCGTAACCGACCGATAGGTCGCGCTTCAGATCGGTGTCGTTTGAGTCGCGTCGCACAAGCGCTTCGGCTATCCCCTGGCTCTTGTTGTAGGCGTCGAGCGCACCGGCCGCGTCGCCACGCTCGCGCAGAACGTCGCCGATCCTGGTGTAACTCACGGAGACAGCTTGCTGGTGCCTTGGGTCATCGGGGTTGTTCTGCGCCAGCGCCAGCCGAATTCTCAGGCTCTCTTCGAATGCCGTCTGTGCGCCGTCCAGCTGGCCGGCGGTGCGGGCAAGATCGCCGATTTCGTCATAGGTAATGGTCAGGTCGCGCAGCAGATAGACGTTGTTCGGCTCCGCATCGGCCAATTGCTGCTTGATGGCCAGGCTTTGCTGATAGGCTTGGGCTGCCGCACCCACGTCGCCTTGCGTCGCCAGTACGTTGCCGATCTTGTCGTTCGCCATGGCCAGATCGCCGAGCCAGGGGGTTTTGTCCGGAACCCCTGCGGTCAGATCCTGCAGCATGCCCCTGGCCGCCTCATAGTTTTGCAGGGAGGCCGGCAGGTCGCCTTGCGCCATCTTTATGTTGGCGAGCTTGATATGGCTGATGGCGAGATCGCGCTTGACGCTGGGGTCGGTTTCCTGACGCGACCGCTGCTCGAGATTGGCCAGCAGTGCCGTAAAGGCGCGGCCAGCTGCTTCGACATTGCCGACCGTCGTGTAGAGGATGCCGAGTTCCTCCATTGTGCGGCTCTGCCGGTCGGCCTGCTCCAGGCTGAGCGAGGTCTGCCCTGCCTCGCCGTAGAGCGACAGCACCGTTTCATAGTCCTTGATGGCGGTGGCATAGTCGAGGCTGGCGCGAGCCGCACCGCCTGACAGAAATCGCGTCGCGGCCTCGGATAGTGTCCGGCTGGCAAAATTGGCCTTCAATGCCTGGCGCGAGACATTGTCGACGTCGGCGGCCTTGGCGAGGATCACGCGTGCGCCGTCGAAGGCGCCGAGTGACAACTGGTCCTCGGCTTGGCGGCGCAGTTCGGTCACCTTCGGGTCGTCGGCGGCCAGCGTCGTCATCTCGCCACGCACTTTGACGAAGGCGTCGGCGGCCTCGCGCAGCTTGGCGTCCAGGCTTTCGCCGGAGAGGTGGCTGGTGTCGGAACTGATCAGCGCGCCATAGAGCGGCGCCAGCGGCATGTCGGCGTCGCTGGCGATCCGTTCGACCGCGCCGCGCATTTCCGGCGTGACGTCGGCCATGGCGAGCAGCAGCCGTTCGCGCTCTGGCAGTTGTTCCTTGGCCGCCGAGGCGAAGAACAGCTTCGGCAGCCCGCTCTCGACATAGGGCAATTGCTTGCCGCGGCTGAGGTCGTAGACCTCCTGCTGCACCAGCGTCAGCACCGAGCGGATTTCGAGCCCGTCCGTGTCGAGATATTTGGCCAGCGCCGCGGTGAAAGGCGAATTCGCGTCGGTGCCGTCCGCAGCCGTCTCGCCGGGCGCCGCCGAAAAGGCGAACAGGATGTTTTCCGCCTTGCCGACGCGTCCGAGGCCCGGCTTGATCTTGTCCACCATATCCTTGATCAGCGACGTCGCGCCGCGTCCTTCGCCGCTGCCGCCCGCGAACGGATCGCTGCGGCAGGCGTCGAGCACGATCAGCCCGACCTTTGCCGTGGCGGCCACGGCATCGCGCACCTCTTCCAGCGGCAGGCTGGTCTTCTCCAGCTGGTCGAGCGAGGAGGCATCGGCGTCGACCGGCAGAAGCCGGTTGTCGCCGGAGATTTCGACGCCGTGGCCGGAAAAATACACCAGCGCCACATCGGCGCCCTTGGCGTCCTCACGAAAATCGTCAAGCGCGCGGCGCATGCGCCGCAGGTCCCGATTGGTTTCGAGAACAACCTCGAAGCCGAGCTTCTTCAGCGCCGCTTCCATTGCCTCGCCGTCATTGACCGGATTGGAGAGCCTCCGCACCAGCCGGTAGTCGTCATCGGCAATGACCAGCGCCACGCGCCGCTCCGCCACCGCGGTGGCGGTGGTCGCAAGCATCAGCAGCAAGGCAAACAAAAACCGCAAGTCGAACCGCCCCGGCTCAGTCACCTGCCGACCATTTCATCTCTTTATGGCATGAGCAAGCCGCGCTTTTTGGCCGAAAATCGGCCCCTTCAGGCGCGCATCGGTTTCAGCGCCTCGCTCCAGCGCAGCAGCTCGTCCAGCATCGTCTTGGCCCCGCCAGCCACGTGCTCGCTGGCGTTGAAGGCGCCGTTGTCGTCCAGCAATTTCTGATACAGTGGCAACGCGACACCTTCAGGAATCGGCATGATGCCGACCGCGGTCAGCAGCGGCTTCAGCGCCTGCGCCGCGCGCAGGCCACCGGAGACGCCGCCATAGCTGAAGATGGCGGCTGGCTTGTACTTCCACTCGCGGAGGAGGTAGTCGATCGCGTTGACGATCGCCGGCGCGACGAAATAATTGTACTCCGGCGCCACGAACACAAACGCATCGGCGGCATCGATGGCCTTCGACCAGGCCTTGGTGTGGTCGTTCTGGTAATTGCCGAGCCTGGGGTGATGCGGTTCGTCCAGAACCGGCAGCTGGAACGCGGCAATGTCGGTCAGCACCGGCTCGAATTTGCCGTGCTCACGGGCAAACCCCTCCAGCCAGTGGGCGAAGACCGGCCCGGCGCGACCCGGCCGCGTGCTGCCGATGATGATGTTCAGCTTGTGCTTCAAGGCGGGCTCTCCTGGGCGGTTGGCAGTATCTGTTGGTGACTGTCACTACGGCAGAGTGTCCGGCTCGACAAGGCGGATCCGTTTCACAGATGGTCACGATCCGATGAACACACTGCCGGTCGAAGCGTGCCCGCGCTGCAGCGTTCCAGTCTGCCCTTCGGTCACATGGACGCCCGGATTGCCAGCCACTACATTGAGGCATCAGCGGAGTACCTCATGGACACGCAGCCCGTCCCCTTCGTGCCGCCGGCGCCCAAGCCGCGCACGACGCCGCCTTCGACGCTGGAGATGATGCGGATCGTCTACCGCAATCCGCTCGAACTGTGGGGCGAGCACACCTACAACGAACCCTGGATTTCGGCGAATGGCGTCGGCGGACATCTGATCGTCGCCAACGATCCCGGCCTCATCCGCCACGTGCTGATCGACAACGCCAAGAACTACAAGATGGCCACCGTACGCCAGATGATCCTGCGCCCGATCCTGCGCGACGGCCTGCTGACCGCCGAAGGCGAAGTGTGGAAGCGCTCGCGCAAGGCGATGGCGCCGGTGTTCACGCCGCGTCACATCTTCGGCTTCGCCGAGCCGATGCTGCGTCGAACGATGCAGTTCGTCACCCGCTACGAAAATGGCGGCATGTCCGATATCGCCCACGACATGACGCTGCTCACCTACGATATCCTCGCCGAAACGCTGTTTTCCGGCGAGATTTCGGGCGAGCCCGGCAGTTTCGCGCAGGAGATCGACCGCCTGTTCGAGACCATGGGCCGTGTCGATCCGCTCGACCTTTTGCGCGCGCCCGAATGGCTGCCGCGGCTGACCCGCATCCGCGGCCGCAAGACCATGGCCTACTTCCGCAAGATCGTCGCCGATACGGTCAAGATGCGCGAGGAGCGGCTGAAGCGCGACCCCGACACAGCGCCGCAGGATTTCCTGACGCTGCTGCTGAGGGCCGAAGGCCCCGACGGGCTGACGCGGGCCGAGGTCGAGGATAACATCATCACCTTCATCGGCGCCGGCCACGAGACGACGGCGCGGGCGCTCGGCTGGACGCTCTACTGCCTCGCCGAAGCGCCATGGGAGCGCGAAAAGGTCGAGCGCGAGATCGATGCCGTGCTGGCGCGCGAGCCAGACCCGACGAAGTGGCTGGACGCCATGCCGTTCACCCGCGCCGCCTTCGAGGAGGCGCTGCGGCTCTACCCGCCGGCGCCGTCGATCAATCGCGAGCCGATCGAGACGGAGACGTGGAACGACCTGGTGCTTCCGAAGCGCGCCGCCGTGCTGGTTATGCCCTGGGTCGTGCACCGGCACAGAAAACTGTGGGACAGGCCCGATGCCTTCATGCCCGAGCGCTTCCATCCGGGAAACCGCGAGAAGATCGACCGCTTCCAGTATCTGCCGTTCGGCGCCGGTCCGCGCATCTGCATCGGCGCCAGCTTCGCCATGCAGGAAGCGATCATTGCGCTGGCCATCATGCTGGCGCGCTTCCGCTTCGATGCGACGGCGGAAACGAAGCCGTGGCCGGTGCAGAAACTGACGACGCAGCCGCAGGGCGGCCTGCCGATGCAGGTAACGCGGCGCGCTTAACGGGCGCGACGCCCTGCTACTATGCGATGCTAGCAGGCTTGCGCTGGAACTGGCCGGCGGCGCGGAAGCGCCAGAGGTAGCTCGGCAGGATGGTGCCAATCGACTGCGGCTGGATGTCGAGGCCGGCAAGCGTCCGGTTGGCCTTGTTGGCCGCCTCCGAGACGATGTTGTGTTCGCGCAGCTGCAGCACCTGGTCTTTGGTCAGCAGCGGATTGGGCAGCAGGCCGAGGATCGAGGCCTGCAGATTGGCCACCCACCACGGCACCGGCACCAGCAGCCGCTTGCGCTCGATCACGGTCAGCAGCTCTTCCATGCACTGCTTGAAGGTGAGCACTTGCGGCCCGCCGAGCTCGTAGATCTGGCCGCCCTTGACCTTGCCTTCGACCGAGCGCGCAACCGCCTCGGCGACATCGCCGACATAGACCGGCTGGAACTTGGTCTGGCCGCCGCCGATCAGCGGCAGCACCGGCGAATAACGCGCCATGTCGGCGAAGCGGTTGAAGAAGCTGTCCTCCGGTCCGAAATTGATCGAGGGGCGGAAGATGACGGCGTCGGGGATGGTTTCCAGGACTGCCTTTTCGCCAAGCGCCTTGGTGCGCGCATAGTTGGATTCGGCGTTGAGATCGGCGCCCAGCGCCGAAATATGGGTGAGGCCGGCGCCGACCGAGCGCGCGGCTTCGGCGACGGCGCGGGCGCCGAACTCGTGCACGGTGTTGAACTTCTGCCGGCCGCCCTCATGCAGGATGGCGACCAGGTTGATGACGTGGTCGGCGCCCTGCACGGCGCGGTCGACCGACCAGCGCACTCGCACATTGGCCTGCACCGGCTGGATCTGGCCGACATTGCCGAGTGGCTGCAGATGTCCCGCAAGATCGGGCCTCCGCACCGGAACCCGGATGCGGTAGCCGCGCTTGGCCAGCGCCCGCACGATGTGGCGGCCGACGAAGCCGGAGCCGCCGAAGACGACCACGAGCTTGGGGATCTGCAGGATTTCGGTCATGGCTGGCTCCGGCGCTCGAAAGCTTGGCTGAAGCCGTTTCATAGTCCGTTTTGGGCCAAAGGCAAAGGGCGACGCGTCGTCGCTGCCACCCCATTTCGTCCTTGTCAGAATGCCTTGCCGATACGCGCGTCGACCGATTGGCGGTTGCCGCCGCGGATGACGAAGAACAACAGGATCGTCGCCCACAAAAGCGACTTTTCAGCGCCGGAAAAGCCCTGGCCGACAGTGATCCAGTGGAACCAGATGGTGACCAGAAGGACAAACATTCCGGCGAAGGCGGCCGGCCGGGTCAGCAGGCCGATGGCAATGAGCATGCCGCCGAAGAACTCGGTGCAGGACAAAAGCAGCGACCAGAACGCGCCCGGATAGAAACCGAGGCCTTCGACCATCTCGGCGGCGCCGAAGGGATTGGTGATCTTCTGCGAGCCGTGGATGGTGAGAAACCCACCGGCAACGACGCGAAGCAGGGTTTCCACGCCGTCATGCAACGACGAATACAGGCGGCCAAACACTGGGATGATCAGTCTGCCGCGGGAAGCGTCGGTGGTTATGGACATCGTAGCTCCTGTTGTTGTGATGACCCCCTCGCAAACGCCCGATGGCTCCCATCAAGTCAAGTTAACAAAAGTTAACTTTCGCCATCATGTTTTAGCGCACGGAGCACGAAACGCAGAAAACCCCGCCGAAGCGGGGTTTTCCGGGTGACGCAACGGTCGAGACAGGGCGCAACGGGGCGGCTAACCTGAGACGGCATACCCCGCCCCGGCCCTAAACGCATCCGACAGAAGACACCGACCGGGCAAACCCGACCCGGCAGCTATTGGTCGTTGCGATCGGCAGAAAGGTTCAGCCAAGGCGCGAAGAAATCTGTTGCGAGCAGAACTGTTCAGCCCGAATAGCGCTCGGCGAATTCGGAAATGCGCTGCACCACCGCCTTGGGCGCGTTTATGCCGCGGGCCTGCGCCTTCTCGGCTGCTTCGGCGCGGGCGCGGCCCGGCACGTGCACGCCAAAGCGCCGGCGCAGCCGGTCGAGCTGGTCCTTCATGCGCTGCTCGAAATCCGGATCAAGCAGTTTGGGCTCGATGGCAAGCACGAACAGGCCGGTTCCAGGGCTGTCCGGTCCGCCGGTGAACCACGGCGCGTCGAGCGACCAGTTGGCCCCCGAAATGCCGGCCGCCAGCACCTCGACCATCAGCGCGATGTTGGCGCCGCGCTGGCCGCCGAAGGCGAGCATGGCGCCTTTCATGGCGGCGGCCGGATCCGTGGTCGGGTTGCCGCTGGCGTCCAGCGCCCATCCCTCCGGGATCTTCTTGCCGTCCTCGGCCGCCTTGCGGATGTTGACGAAGGCGGTGGCGCTCGAGGACTGGTCGATGACCAGCGGCGCGCCATCGGCGGCCGGTGCGGCAAACGACATCGGATTGGTGCAATAGACCGGCTTGACCGAGCCCGAGCCGGCAAGCACGGCCGGCCCGTTGGTGGCGGCGAAGGAGACCAGTCCCAGTTGCGCCAGACGCCCGGTGAAATAGCCGAGCGCACCGCACGTATAGGCGTTCTTCTGCGAGAAGATGGCGACGCCGAACAGCTTTGCCGCCTTGGCGAGGTCGTCGATGGTGCGGTCGAAGCCGGTATGCGCCAGGCCGCCGCGCGCGTCGGAGAGATAGACGGCGAGCGCCGGCCTGGTGATGTCAGGGTCGGCATTGCCGTCGATGCGTCCGGCTTCCAGCGCTTCGAGGTAATCGATGAAGTGGGTCAGCCCGACGGTCGACAGCCCTTCCGCCTCGGCGGCGATGATCGAGGCGGTAAGTGACTTCGCGGCCTCTTCATTGGCACCGGCACCGAGTGCCGCCATCCGGCACAGCCCTGTTGCCTGGTCGAGAGAGAGTTGCATGGTGGGTCCCGGTGAATGGTGAATGGTCGATAGTGAATGGTCGTCTTAAGCGAGGCCGCGAAAATTGCGACCCTTTTCCGCGGATCATTCACCATTCACTACTTCACTACCCAATCTTGTTCGGAATCCGTGCCTCGATCTTGCTGAAGGCAAATACCAATATGCCGGTGATGATCATGTAGATCAGCGCCAGCAGCAGCAAGGGCTCGTAGGTGAGGTAGGTGTCCTGCCGCACCTTGGACGAGACGGCGAAGATGTCGATGACGCTGATCGTCGCCACCAGCGGCGTCGACTTCAATTGCAGTACGGTTTCACCGGTCAGTGTCGGCAGCGCGCGGTAGATGGCCTGCGGCAGCCAGATGCGGCGGAAGATCTTCCAGCGGCTCATGCCGAAAGCGCGGGCTGCCTCAAGCTGCCCTTTGGGTACGCCGGCAAAGGCGCCGCGCATCACTTCGCCCTCGTAACCGGCGAAGGACAAGGTCAGCGCCAGCACGCCATAGGGCCAGGCCTGTCTGAGATACGGCCACATCCAGGATTCGCGGATCCACGGATACTGCGGAAACAGCGAGCCCAGACCGTAATAGAGCAGCCACAACTGGATCAGCAGCGGAGTGCCCCGGATGACGGTGCAGAATGTCTTGGCGGGGGCGGAGGACCAGAAAGGGCCTGCGGCCTGCGCCAGCCCGAGCGGCACGGCAAGCAGGAAGCCGAGAAAGCAGGTGACGGCCAGGATCCACAGCGAGCGCCAGATGCCAAGCAGTCCCATTTCATAATATTGCGGCAGCCAGTCCCAGCGCATGAAGAAGGCCGCGCCGAGAACCAGCGCCATCGCGATCAGGATCAGCACGATGCGATGCGGCTGCAGCCATAGCGACGTCCGCGCCGCAACGTTGATGATGGTCGCGTCTCCGGCCATCAGCGCGCATCCTTTAGCGAAGGCATGCCGCGCCGCGACCAGGCCTCAAGGCGGCCGATGAGCAGGTTCGAAACGAGCGAAAGGATGAGATAGAGCACACCTGCGGCGACGAAGAAGGTGAAATAAGCTTTGGTGACGCCCGCGGCCTGCCGCGTGGCCAGCGCCAGTTCGTAGAAACCGACGACCGCCAGAAGGGCGGTGTCCTTCGTGGCGATGAGCCACAGATTGGCGAGGCCCGGTATGGCGAAGGGCAGCATCGCCGGCAGCGTTATGCGCCGCAGCATCAGCCCGGGTGACATGCCATACGCTCGGGCAGCTTCGATTTGCCCCTGCGGGATGGCCAGGATCGCACCGCGGATCACTTCCGTGGAATAGGCGCCCTGGACAAAGCCGAGCACGGCAATGCCTGCGGCAAGGCCGCTGATGTCGACGCGCTGATAGCCCATTGCGGTCAGCACCTGGTTGATCAGGTCGGTCCCGGCATAATAGAGCAGCAGGATCAGCACCAGTTCGGGTACGGCGCGCACCACTGTCGTGTAGACGGCGAGCAGGTCGCGCACGACCGGGCCGCCATAGAGCTTACCAAAGGCGCCGCCGGTGCCGATCAGGAGACCGAGGCACGTGGCGCCCAGCGCGATCTCGATCGAATGGAGCAGTCCCAGCAAAAGAGTTCCGCCCCAGCCCGGTGGGTTGGGCGAGAGAAGTTCGATGATGCCGGCCGCGGAGGCCGAAAGAAGTGCGTCGATCAGCGTCGCCCCCGGATTGCTGACTCTAACCGCCGACGGCAGCGCCGGCGGCAAGCATGTCTGGGAAAGATCGGGCAGGGAGGCATGGCGCTGGCGCCATGCCTCGCTAGCTCATGCGAGGATCGTCAGTTCGACTGCGCGCCGCCGCCACCATAAATGTCGAAATCGAAGTACTTCTTCGAGATCTCGTCATATTTGCCGTTGGCGCGGATCGCCTTGATGCCGGCGTTGATCTTGCCTTTCAGTTCGGCGTCTTCCTTGCGCACGCCGGCGCCGACGCCCGGCCCGAGCACCTCGTCATCGGGAGCAACCATGCCCTTCAGGTCGCAGCAGGCCTTGCCCTGGTCCGACTTCAGGAACTCGCCGAGCGCGATGGAGTCGGCCTGCACCGCATCGAGGCGGCCGGCGGCCAGATCGTTGTTGGCTTCGTCCTGCGTCTGGTATTCCTTGATTTCCTGCGCGCCGGTGAAGTGCTTCTTGGCGTAGACTGCATGCACGGTCGAGACCTGGACGCCGACCACCTTGCCCTTGAGGTCGTCTGGCGTAGCGCCGAACTTCTGGTCCTTCGGGCCGATGATGGCGGTCGGTGTGTTATAGTACTTGTCCGAGAAGTCGATCGTCTTCTCGCGTTCGGCGGTGATCGACATCGAGGAGACGATGAGGTCGATCTTCTTGGTCGTCAGCGCCGGGATGATGCCGTCCCAGGCGACAGGCGTGATGACGCAGTCGAGCTTCTCCTCGGCGCAGACGGCGTCGATGAACTCGATTTCCCAGCCGACCCATTTGCCGGAAGCGTCCGGCGAGGTGAAGGGCGGATAGGGCTCGGCGGCGACACCGATCTTGACCGGATCGGCTTTGGCCACGCCCATGGCGGCGACGCCGAGCAGCAGCGCTGCGGCGAATGTTTTCAGAACAGTCTTCATTTTCACGACTCCCAGTTTGTTGTTGGTTCCCGGTTTTCTTCCGTCCCGGCTTTCCTAGCCGATGTTGCGGATGAACTGCTTCAGCCTTTCGGATTTCGGTGCGCCGAAGATCTGCTCCGGCGGCCCCTCTTCCTCGACCAGCCCGTTGTAGAGGTAGACGACATGGGTCGCGACCTCGCGGGCGAACTTCATTTCATGCGTGACCAGCACCATGGTGCGACCCTCGCGCGCCAGGTCGCCGATCACCTTCAGCACCTCGCCGACCAGCTCCGGGTCGAGCGCCGAGGTCGGCTCGTCGAACAGCATGACGCGCGGATTGATGGCCAAGGCGCGGGCGATCGCAGCGCGCTGCTGCTGGCCGCCGGAGAGATAGGCCGGATAGACGTCGCGCTTTTCGGCGAGGCCGACGCGCGCCAGCAGCTTTTCGGCTTCCCTGATCGCGACGTCGCGCTTGACGCCCAGCACGTGCACCGGAACCTCGATGACGTTCTCGATCAGCGTCATGTGGCTCCACAGGTTGAAGTTCTGGAACACCATGCCGAGCTTGGAGCGGATGCGCTCGATCTGCCGGCGGTCGGCGGGCACGGTGTGGCCATGGCTGTCGGCCTTGAGTTTGATCTCTTCGCCATTGACGCGGATGATGCCGCTGGTCGGATTCTCCAGGCAGTTGATGCAGCGCAGCAGCGTCGATTTGCCTGAGCCCGAGCCGCCGATGATGGCGATCACCTCGCCGTCGCGCGCCGACAGCGAAACGCCCTTCAGCACATGCAGCTGGCCGAATTTCTTGTGCAGGTTCTCGACATGGATGGCTTCGGCGGCGCTATTCTGCGCCTTGCCGGATTGGACTGCGGCGGCTCCCACGGCGCTCACCGGGTGACCTCTACCACAGGGCCGACCGTAGATCGTCGAACGTCCATCCGGCTAATCAACATACGCTGTAATGCCCACTCCAGACTTCAGCATGGACCCAACAGCGCGAGCCCGTCAATCCCGCTCATTACGGCACTTGCGGCCTTATTGTGCAAGTGTATAAATAGCTTTCGATGAAATTTTCCCGATTTTTTTCACCTTGAAAAGGGCACTGATGAGCGCTTTCGGATCACAGTCCATGGCGGCGCCGTTGCGGCGTGTGCTGATGCGGTCGGCGGCCAACGCCATGCGCGATGCCGACAGAGCCTCCTGGCACTATGGCCCCGGGTTCGACCCGGCGAAAGCCGCCTCGCAGCACGCGGTCCTTGCCGAGCTGGTAGCGGCTTCCGGCGCCGAAATCGAATGGATCGAGGACAGGGCCGACGGCCTGTCGGATTCGGTGTTCACTCACGATCCGTCGCTGATGACCGACCGCGGCGCGCTGATCCTGTCCATGGGCAAGCCGTTGCGCGCCAGCGAGCCTTCGCTGCATGAAGAAACCTACAGACGCCTCGGCATTCCGATCCTCGGCCGCGTCGAGGCTCCCGGGCAGGTCGAGGGCGGTGATTGCGTATGGCTGGATGCCCGCACGCTGGTGATCGGGCGCGGTGTGCGCTCCAATCAGGAAGGCATCCAGCAGGTCTCCAACCTGCTGACGCCGCTGGGCATTTCCGTCTACGGCTTCGATCTGCCGCTGTGGCAGGGCGAGGAGGCGTGCCTGCATCTGATGTCGGTGATCAGCCCGCTGGCCGATGACCTCGCTTTGGTCTATTCGCCACTTTTGCCGGCTCCGTTCTATCAGTTGCTGAAGGCGCGCGGTATCCGGCTGGTCGAAGGCGACCCGCAAGAGTTCGCCGCGTCCAACGGCCTCAGCCTGAACGTGCTGCCGACCAGCCCGCACAAGGTCATTGCCGTCGCAGGCTTTCCCAGGACCAAGGCCGCGATGGAAGCCGCCGGCTGCACGGTTGAAATCTTCGAAGCGGATGCGCTCTGCATCGCCTGTGAAGGCGGGCCGACATGCCTGACGCGGCCGATCCTGCGGCAATGAATGAGCGCCGCAAGTTCCGCCGCGAGGGCGAGGAGCGGCGGCGGCAGGATTTGATCGACGCGACCCTGGACAGCGTGGCCGAACACGGCCTGGAGGGCGCCAGCCTACGCACCATCGCCTTGCGCGCCGGCGTCACCGCCGGGCTGATCCGGCACTATTTCCCGGGCAAGGAAGAATTGCTGAAGGAAGCCTACGCGGCGCTGATGGGCCGCATGACCGAGCAGGCGAAGGCGGCATTGCTCATGGAGAACGCCTCTCCGCGCCAGCGCCTTGCGGCCTTCGTCACCGCCAACCTCAACGCGCCGATCATCGACGCGCGGGTGTTTTCGCTCTGGGCAACCTTCATCGGCCGCGCAGGCGCGGATCCGAGCCTGGCTCGCGCCCATCGCGAAGGCTACCTTGGCTTTCGCAACGAGGTCGAAGCGGTCGTGGCCGAAGTGCTTGCCGCCGAACGGCGCAAGCCGGACGCAAGTGAACTCCGCCGCCACGCCATCGCGATCAACGCCATCCTCGACGGACTCTGGATAGAAGGCTGTCTGGCCGCAGAGATGTTCTCGCCTGGCGAATTGGCGGCGATCGGCGTCAAAGCCATAGAGGCCGAGCTCGGCCTCGCGCCGCAAAAGGGAGAAGGCCAATGACCACCATCGGCGAAGCGCTGATCTCACTCCTCGAAGCGCATGGCGTCGACACCGTCTTCGGCATTCCCGGCGTCCATACGGTCGAGCTTTACCGCGGCCTGGCGCGCTCGAAGATACGTCACATCACGCCGCGCCACGAACAGGGCGCCGGCTTCATGGCCGATGGTTATGCCCGCGCCTCGGGCAGGCCGGGCGTCGCCTTCGTCATCACCGGACCGGGGTTGACCAACACCATCACCGCCATGGGCCAGGCACGCGCCGATTCCGTGCCGATGCTGGTGATTTCGGGCGTCAACGCGATGCCGACGCTGGGCAAGGGGCTGGGCTTCCTGCACGAACTGCCCGACCAGCGCGGCATGATGGGAAAGGTGGCGCTGTTTTCGCAGCGCGTTACCGAGGCGAGCGAATTGCCAGGCGCTTTGGCGCAGGCGTTTGCGCTGTTTTCGTCCTCGCGGCCGGGGCCAGTGCATATCGAAATCCCGACCGACGTCATGGTCAAGCCGGCCGACGGCATCGCTGCCATGCTCACCAATGCGACACCGCCGGCGCCGGATGGCGTGGCCGTTGCCGACGCCGCCAGGCTGATCGCAGCGGCGCGGCGGCCGCTGATCCTGGCCGGCGGTGGCGCCAAGCGCTCCGATGAGCCATTGCAGCGCCTGGCCGAGCGGCTCGGCGCGCCCGTCGTCCAGACCGCCAATGCGCGCGGCCTGCTGCACGCGCATCCGCTTTGCGTACCCGCAAGCCCCAGCCTGAAAGCTGTGCGTGCGCTGATGGCCGACGCCGATCTGGTCATCGCGGCCGGTACCGAGTTCGGCCCGACCGACTATGACGGTTACAGTGATGGCGGTTTCGTGCTGCCGGCCAACCTGATCCGCATCGATATCGGCGCCGACCAGCTTGCCCGCCGCCCGGTGAGTGTCGGTATCCAGGCCGATTGTGCGGAGGCGTTGCATGCACTGCTTGCCGCGCTCGGTCCCGATCATGCGGCGGCGAAGGACGGCGAAACGCGTGCCGACGCGGCACGAAAGACGGCTTTTGCGGAATTGAGCCCGGCCTATGCCGCGCAGGTGCATGCGGTGGAAGCGATCCGCGACGCCTTGCCGGGCGCCATCATCGTCGGCGATTCCACGCAGCCGATCTACGCCGCCAATCTTTACTACGACCACGACCGGCCGGGCGGCTGGTTCAACGCCGCTACCGGCTTCGGCGCACTCGGCTACGGGCCGCCGGCAGCGATCGGTGCGGCGCTCGCCATGCCGGGCGTACCGGTGGTCTGTCTCACCGGCGACGGCGGCTTCCAGTTCACCTTACCAGAGATCGCTGTTGCGCTCGATGCGCCGGCGCCGGTCATCTTCGTCGTCTGGAACAACAGAGGCTATCGCGAGATCGAGACCTCGATGCTCGATGTCGGCGTCGAACCGGTCGGCGTGTCGCCGGCGCCGCCGGATTTCTGCAAGCTGGCCGAGGCCTATGGCATATCAGCCGAACGGCTTGCCGGTACTGCTGAGCTCGCCGATGCGCTCAAACGCGCGCACGCAACTGGCCTGCCCCATGTCATCGAAATCACCATCGACTGACGCTTGACCGCGCGCCGGATGTCCATGCGCGGGTCAAAGGGGACGGTCGGCTGCTTCGAGCGATGCAAAGACGCAACACTGCCATGTCGAGATGGCGGTTGAGTGATCGCGCGAAAGAGGCGACGCTCTGCGTCGGCGCGGCATAACGACAGACATAATCATAAAAAACGACAGGAGCGTCGAGGATGACGGAAACACTTCAGGGAAAGCATATCGTGGTGACCGGCGGCACCGGGGCACTCGGCGCAGCGGTCGTCGGCAAACTATTGGCCGACGGCGCGATCTGCCATGTGCCCAATGCTCACGCGTCGGCCCCCTCGCATTTTCCCTTTGTGACCGACGATCGCGTCCGGCTGGCGCACAATGTCGATCTTGCCGATCCCGCCAAGGTCGATGCCTTCTACGCCAGCGTTCCGGATCTGTGGGCCTCCATCCATCTGGCCGGCGGCTTTGCCGCAGCACCTGTGGAAAAGATCGAATCCGCATCCTTCGCCGAAATGATGGACACCAACGCCCGCACTACCTTCCTGTGCTGCCGCGCCGCGGTGCGCTCGATGCTTGGCTCGGCTACGGCCGGCCGCATCGTCAATGTCACGGCGCGCGCCGGGCTCGACCCGCGCCGCGGTTCCGGCATGGTTGCCTATGCCGCCAGCAAAGCGGCGGTGGCGGCGATGACGGTGGCAATCGCGGAGGAGCTGAAGCACAAGGGCATTCTGGTCAATGCTGTCGCACCCTCGACGCTCGATACGCCCGCCAACCGTGCCGACATGCCGGATGCCGACATCACCAAATGGGTCAGCCTGGAAGCAGCCGCTGAAGCCATCACCTATCTGGCATCGCCGGCCAATCTGGCGATGAGCGGCACGCTGGTGCCGCTTTACGGACGCGCCTGAGGGGCGGCCGTGGGGCGACTCATTTGCAGACGAGCTTGCCTATCTGCAGCTTGGACTTGCGCGGCCCGGCATCGGTTCCGCGCTCTCGTCATCGACGATAAAAGAACCTGCGACTATGTCAGGTTCGAGACTCCCGCCTCCATGACCTCGACTGCGTCGCCGATCGCGATTGTACCGGCGTTGTTCGGTATCGCGTTCTGACCGAAGATGATGCCACCCTTGGCGGAGCGGTGGAGTTTGCCCAGCGTCTGCAACGGCTCGCGCGGGTCCGGCTGCTCGCCGCTGTGCGGGTCGCGGGTGGTGATGACACAGCGCGAGCAGGGTTTTGCGATGCGCAGCTCGACAGCGCCGATACGGATCGTCTTCCAGCTGTCTTCAGGCCAAGCGCCTTCCGCGTCGACAACGATGTTGGGGCGAAACCGCGCCATCTCGATGGGCCTGGCTAGATGGCTGTTCAGATGGTCCAGCGAGCCCGTCGTGGCCACCAGCAGCGGAAAACCGTCGGCAAAGCCGACGTAATCTCCAGGCTCGCCGAATTCAGGGTCGACCGGCCGGTTTTGCGGATCGTCGAAATAGACGAGATCGACGGGCCGGCCAAGAATCGTGGAGAGATAAGCGCCGGCGGCTGGATCACACGACCGCGCGGCAACCATATCCTTCCAGATCTTGACCTGACGGAGTGCAGCACCCGGGCCTGGAGCCTCGACGGCGTGCGAACCATGCCTGTCATGTTTCAACAGGATGCCCGTGCCGCGATGCTCGACGTCGATCGTCGTCATATCAGGTATCTGGCGAATGGTGAGGAACTGTCCGTCCTTGTCGACGACCATCCAGCGGCGGTCTCCGGCCATGCCCATGGTCTCGATCTCGGCGCTCTGCACGGCATGGCCACGCAGGCTCTTGACTGGATAGCGATAAATTCCAACGACCTTCATGCGCATGCCCCTATTGCCAGGAGCGCGGAGTTGAAGGGATTGCACGGTCCTTGTCTTGTGCCAGTGCCGCGAAATGAAAAAACCCGCGAGCCTTGCGGTCCGCGGGTTTCTTGTTTCAGGCCGCGCGCGAGGCGCGGCAGGCAGCCAAAACTTAGCTGCCCTGCTTCTTCAGCGCGGCGCCCAGGATGTCGCCCAGCGAAGCGCCGGAGTCGGTCGAGCCGTACTGAGCGACTGCTTCCTTCTCTTCGGCGATTTCCAGCGCCTTGATCGAGACCTGCAGCTTGCGGGTCTTCTTGTCGAAGGCGATGACGCGAGCGTCAACCTTCTGGCCGACGGTGAAGCGCTCGGGGCGCTGCTCGTCGCGGTCACGGCTGAGGTCGGAACGCTTGATGAAGGTCTCGATGCCGCTGTCGACCAGCCGCACTTCCAGACCGCCATCCTTGACGCCGATGACTTCGCAGGTGACGACCGCGTTCTTGCGCAGTTCGCCTGAAGTCGCCGCTTCGCCGACCGTATCCTTGGCCAGCTGCTTGATGCCGAGCGAGATGCGCTCCTTGTCGATGTCGACGTCGAGCACCTGCGCCTTGACCATGTCGCCGCGATTGTACTCTTCGATGACCTGCTCGCCCGGACGGGTCCAGTCGAGGTCGGACAGGTGCACCATGCCGTCCACGTCGCCTTCGAGGCCGATGAACAGGCCGAACTCGGTCTTGTTCTTGACCTCGCCCTCGACCTGGCTGCCGACCGGATGGCTCGAGGCAAAAGCCTGCCACGGATTCTCCAGCGTCTGCTTGAGGCCGAGCGAGATGCGGCGCTTGGCCGGATCGACCTCGAGCACCACCACGTCGACTTCCTGCGTCGTCGACAGGATCTTGCCGGGATGCACGTTCTTCTTCGTCCACGACATTTCCGAAACGTGGATGAGGCCTTCGATGCCCGGCTCCAGCTCGACGAACGCGCCGTAGTCGGTAATGTTGGTGACGGTGCCCTTGATCTTCTTGCCGATCGGGAACTTGGTGCCGATCTCGGACCACGGATCCGACTCGAGCTGCTTCATGCCGAGCGAGATGCGGTGGGTTTCCTGGTTGATGCGGATGATCTGCACCTTGACCGTCTGACCGATGTTTAGGATTTCGGTCGGATGGTTGACGCGGCGCCAGGCCATGTCGGTAACATGCAGCAGGCCATCGATGCCGCCGAGGTCGACGAACGCACCGTAATCGGTGATGTTCTTGACGACGCCTTCGACAACCTGGCCCTCTTCGAGGTTCTGCACGATTTCCGAACGCTGTTCGGCGCGGCTTTCCTCAAGCACGGTGCGACGCGACACAACGATGTTGCCACGGCGGCGATCCATCTTGAGGATCTCGAAGGGCTGCGGGTTGTGCATCAGCGGGGAGACGTCGCGGATCGGGCGGATATCGACCTGGCTGCGCGGCAGGAAGGCCACGGCGCCGTCGAGGTCGACGGTGAAGCCGCCCTTGACCTGGTTGAAGATGACGCCTTCGACGCGCTCACCCTTGGTGAACTTCTCTTCGAGCTTGACCCAGCTCTCTTCGCGGCGGGCCTTGTCGCGCGACAGGACGGCTTCGCCCAGTGCGTTCTCGATACGCTCGACCATGACCTCGACGGTATCGCCGACCTTGAGCGTCGAGTCCTTGCCCTTGACGCCGAATTCCTTCAGCGGCACGCGGCCTTCGACCTTGAGGCCGACATCGATGATGGCCATGTCTTTTTCGATCGCCAGGATCGTGCCCTTGACGACCTGACCTTCGCCGGAGTGACCGGTGGTAAATGATTCTTCGAGCAGGCTCGCGAAATCGTCGCGAGTGGGATTTGCAGCTGACATATTTTCTCCTGGAGTGCCCCGCATCTTAAGCGGGACGGGCGCCGTGGGTTAGCGTTGCGTTGGCCTGCCGGCGTTCCGGGCTACAAAAGCCCTGGGCCGCCTAGGCGGCAATTCCGGCGCATGAAGAATGCTGGCAGGCTGGTTCGTGCCCGATATGGTATTTTCTTCGCTTCCGGCAACGGAAAACGCGACGAAAACCTTCCATCAGGCTTTATCTCTCTTGGCCAAGGCGTCGTCGATGATCGTTTTGGCCGCCAGAAACGCGGCCTCTATAGCCATTTCGGAGGTATCAAGCAAGTGCGCGTCGGCGGCGGGCTTCAGCGGCGAGTCGGCGCGGCCCATGTCGCGCTCGTCGCGGCGCCCGATATCGGCGAGGATTTCGATGAAATTGGCAGTACCGCCGATGCTCTCGATCTCCGCCAGCCGGCGCTGCGCCCGCACCTCGGCACTCGCCGTCACATAGAGTTTGATGTCGGCGTCGGGGCACACGACGGTGCCGATGTCGCGCCCGTCAAGCACGGCGCCTGGCGGCGTTTTGGCGAAATCGCGCTGCTTCTCGACCAGGATGCGCCGCACCGTCGGGTAAACCGCGACCTTCGACGCCGCTTCGCCGACCGCATGTGCCGAGAGAACCGCCCGGTCGAGCTTTGCCAGGTCGACCTGGCGTGCGGCGGTTTCGGCTGCCGAGACGTTGTCGAGCGGCAGCGCATGCTGGAGCAGCGCATAGGCGACCGCGCGATAGGTGAGGCCGGTGTCGAGCAGGTTGAGGCGATAATGGTCAGCAAGGCGGCGGGCCAACGTGCCCTTGCCGGCGCCTGCGGGGCCGTCGATGGCGATCGTGAAGACGTGGGTCATTGATAGGCCAACGAAAGGCACAGGCGTCGCGATCCTTCGCGCCCCCCTCTGTCCTGCCGGACATCTCCCCCACGAGGGGGGAGATTGGCAGTTCTGGCGCCCCGCTCAATTCTGCAACGTTGGTGACTGGCGAAAGCCGCGGCGACAGCTGATCTCCCCCCTTGTGGGGGAGATGTCCGGCAGGACAGAGGGGGGCGCTGTCCCGCCAACATTTCAGTTTGGCCCAGGCCCATTACCCAATCTCCGCGCCTAGCCCCTTCATCAGCCCCATGAACTCCGGAAAGCTCGTCGCGATCATCGCAGCGTCGTCAATGGTCACCGGCTTTTCCGTCGCCAGTCCCATGACGAGAAAGCTCATGGCGATACGGTGGTCGAGATGGGTCTGCACGGTCGTGTCCTGGCCGTTGGGATGGCCACCTAGGCTCCTGCCGTCAGGCTTGCCGCGTACGGCCAAGCTTGCCTCACCCTCGGTGCAGTCGACGCCATTGATCTTCAGCCCGTTGGCGACCGCCGACAGCCGGTCGGATTCCTTGACCCGCAGTTCTTCCAGCCCCTGCATCAGCGTCTCACCCTCGGCAAAGCTCGCCGCCACCGCCAGCACCGGATATTCGTCGATCATCGACGGCGCCCGCTCGGGCGGCACGGTGACGCCCTTGAGCTCGGAGTAGCGCACGCGCAGATCGGCAACGTCCTCGCCGCCGGCATTGCGCGGGTTCAAGATGTCGATCTGGCCGCCCATTTCCTGCAGGGTCAGAAGCAAGCCCGTGCGGGTCGGGTTCATCAGCACGTTCTCGATCACGATGTCCGAACCGGGCACGATCAGTGCCGCGACCAGCGGGAAGCCGGCCGAGGACGGGTCGCCGGGCACCGCGATGATCTGTCCTGTCAGCTTGCCCTGGCCCTCGATGAAGATGTGGCGCACGCCGCGCTCGTCAGTCTCGACCGACAGATTGGCGCCGAAACCCTTGAGCATCTTTTCGGTGTGATCGCGCGTCATCACCGGTTCGATCACCGTGGTGATGCCCGGCGTGTTGAGGCCGGCGAGCAGCACGGCTGACTTGACCTGCGCCGAGGCCATCGGCACGCGGTAAGTGATGGGTGCTGCGTGCTTCGGCCCATGCAGCGTGATCGGCATGCGGTCGCCGGGCGTTGCCTTCAGCACCTGCACGCCCATCTGGCGCAAGGGTTCGAGCACGCGACCCATCGGCCGGCCCGACAGCGAGGCGTCGCCGATGAAGGTCGTTTCCATGTCGTAAGTGCCGACAAGTCCCATGGTGAGGCGCGAGCCGGTGCCGGCATTGCCGAAGTCGAGCGGGCCTTCCGGCTGCAGCAGCGCGCCATTGCCGGTGCCGCGGATCACCCATTCGGCGCTGCGCTTCTCGATATGAGCACCCATCGCCTTCATGGCCGCGGCCGTGCGCATCACATCCTCGCCTTCCAGCAGGCCGGTGACACGGGTTTCGCCGGAGGCAAGGCCGCCGAACATCATGGAGCGGTGTGAAATCGACTTGTCGCCCGGCACGCGGGCGGTGCCTGAAAGGGCTGGGGATTTGCGGGCGGTGGCCGGCTTGGCAGCGGCGGCGTGAGACATGGAATTTCCCTGGACGGAATGCCGGCGCACCGGCGCTTTTCATTTGTTGCGGCGGTCTCGTATCACGGCGGGCACAAATGGTCATCCCCATGGTCGTCACTTGGCGCGAGGCCTTTCAGGACTTGGTTTTGTGACGCCGGCTTTTCGCTTTGACAGCGCGGTAAACTCTGGTTATGGGGACCACTCTTTTATTGACGAGGCTTGCCGTGGCAAAAAACGAACTTGGCACAAAGCGTGTCGACCCTGAGACGGGTCGAAAATTCTACGACCTGAACAAGGACCCGATCGTCTCGCCCTATACGGGCAAGACCTATCCGCGTTCCTATTTCGAGGAAGGCAAGATTGCCGCCATCGAAGAGGAAGAGGAAGTGGCCGAGAAGGAAGTAGACGCCGAGGAAGAAGAAGGCGTTGAAGTCGTCTCGCTTGAAGAGGCCGACGACGATGCCAAGGGCGGAAGCGACGACCTTCCCGATCTGGGCGATGACGAGGACGATGTCGACCTCGGCGACGACGAGGACGATACTTTCCTTGCCGACGAAGAGGAAGAAGACGACGACGTCGCCGACATGATCGGCGTCGGCGACGACGACGACGAGGTCTGATCGGCCGCGGGCATATGCGCCCGCAGGCTTTCTTGAGCTGTGACGAAAAAGCGGTTCTTGCAGGCTTGATATTCAGGGAAGGCGGGGTTAGAAGCCGCCTGCACTAAACGGCGCGGCGTTGAAAACCGCGCCGGACCTCTACGCCGGCAACGGCGCCGGCTGACTGCCGGAGTGGGGCCATAGCTCAGTTGGGAGAGCGCTTGAATGGCATTCAAGAGGTCGTCGGTTCGATTCCGATTGGCTCCACCAAACAGTCTCTTTCCGACGCTCGGTTTCGCGGCATTCATGCTGGTCGCCTGCCAGTCGGCTCCTGAACCAGCCCCCGCTCCTGAACCTCAGCCCGTTGCACCGGCCATGGTTTCTCCTCCGGATGGTGCAGCCGTCCTCGATCCGTCTGTCAGGGTCATGCCCCCCGGCGAGGGCATCCCGGCCAAATATGTCGCATTTTCCGGCATATGGGGCGGGCAATTGGACGGGATGTATGACGGCAAGCTCGCAGTGCTGACGATTTCGCGCGGTGGCAATGTCACCGCCACCTACGCCTGGGGCGATATCGCCGACAACAAACCGGGCGTGGCCGACGGCGAAGGCAAGATTTTCGGCAACACGTTGAAACTGCGACGCCTTCCCAATGGCGGGGATGTAAGCGCGGTCATGCAGGCGGACGGAACGCTGGCCGTTACCTATGGGCTTGCCGACCGCACCTATACGGGCATGTTCACCAAGCAATAGTCGCGAGAATGGCCATGGCCGGGCCGAGGTCCGGCCTCGATCAGTGCAGGCCGAATTCGCGCAGCAATTCCTCGCGATAGCGCACGAAGCGGGTTTCGCTGCGCTCGCGCGGGCGTGGCAGGTCGATGTCGATCAACCGCGCCGCGCCGCCTTTCTCCTTGGGCAGGATCAGTACCCGGTCGGCAAGATAGATTGCCTCTTCCAGATCGTGGGTGACCATCACCATGGTGACGTTCTCCTCACTCCAGATGCGCGCCAGTTCCTCCTGCACGCCGATCTTGGTCATGGCGTCCAGCGCCCCCAGCGGCTCGTCGAGCAGAAGGATCTCCGGCTGGACAGTAAGCGCCCGGGCGATGCCGACGCGCTGTGCCATGCCGCCTGAAAGCTGGCTCGGATAGGCTTGGGCGAATTCGGCAAGGCCGACCAGCGCGATGTAGAAGCGGGCGCGTTCCTCGGCTTCTTGCTTCGGAACGCCGCGCACTTCGAGGCCGAAGGCGACATTGCCGAGCACGCTCAGCCACGGCAGCAGCCGTGGCTCCTGGAAGATCACGGCGCGCTCGGCGCCGACGCCATGCACCGGCTGGCCGTCGATAGCAACGCCGCCGCTGTCGGCCGCCTCCAGCCCGGCAAGAATGCGCAGCAGCGTGGTCTTGCCGGAGCCGCTGGCGCCGACGATGACAAGGCATTCCCCCGAACGGATGTCGAGGTTGAGCGTCCGCAGTACGGCAAGCTGGCGCCCGCCGAGGCTGAAGGATTTGGAGAGGTCGCGGATCGAGACCTCTCCGCCGCGGTTGGTGCCGGTCATCTCATCTCTCTGCTATTTTCAGGGCTCAGTTAGTCTTGGTTTCGCCGGGCCGGTACAGAATGTCGGCGGCCTTCAGCTTGCCCTTGGCCAGGCGGCCGTCGCGCTCCAGAACGGCGACCCAGAAATCGATGTCGCGATCGGTCGCCTGCGCACCTTCACGCAAGCCGAAGCCGGTCCAATAGCGGGCGAGATCGCCGTTTTCGCCACGCTTGTTCAAGATGTTGGCCACCACCTTGCGGGCTTCGTCCGGATTCTGGCGCGACCAGTCTGAGGCGCGCGCCGACTGTTCGACGAAGTTGCGCGCCGCATCCGGATTTGCGGCAATGAAGTCGCGCCGGAGCACGACGAAGCCGCCGGCGAGTTCGCCGAGCACATCGGTGTCGTCGAACACACCGCGCACGCCGCCATTGGCGACCAGCGCGCCGGCGAACGTCGCCTGCCAGTAGCCGAGCCCGGCAATATCGACCTGACGCGAGCGCAAGGTCTGTTCCAGCTGCGGACCGGGCACAACGACGAGATTGGCGGCATCCGGCGGCAGGCCGACGCTGTGCAGGGCTTCGCGCACCGTATAGTCGAGATGGGCGCCAAGTGTGTTGACCGAGATGGTCTTGCCGGCGATGTCGGCGATCGATTTGATCGGGCTGTCTTCCAGCACGTAAAAGACGCTCTTTACATCCTTGTTGATGCCGTTGCTCGGATAGGCTGCGACGAAGTCGTTGCCGCCCGATATCGAGTTGATCACAGCTGCCGTCGCAGCCGAACCGAGGTCGACGCTACCGGAGGACAGCGCAAACAGCGATTCCGGCCCGCCAGAGGCATAGCCGACATTTTCCAGCTCGACGCCGAGCCCCTTGTAATAGCCGAGTTCGTCGGCCAGTTCATGCGGCGAGATGGAGCCGCGGCTGGCAAGATAGCGAAATTTTACCGGTGCGGTTTCGGCAAAAGCGAGGCGCGGCAGGCCGGTGGCGATGAGGCCAGCGGCAAGCGGTGCGCGGGCAAGCAGAGAACGGCGGGTGATTGTCATGGATCCGGTCTTTCCTGGGTTTGAGGGAGGCCTGGGTTGAGTTGTGGGCTGTTCAGTTGGCAGGACTGCTCCAGCGGCAGAGCCGCCGCTGCAGTGCGACCAGCGCCTGGTTGGCGATCAGGCCGAGGCCGGCGAGGATGACGATTGCCGCAAACATCAGCGGGATCTGGAAATTGTACTGCGCGTTCATCACCTGGAAGCCGATGCCCTTGTTGGCGCCGATCATCTCGGACGCGATCAGGAGCAGCAGCGCGGTGGTGGCGCTCAGCCTCAGGCCGACGAAGATCGACGGGACGGCGCCCGGCAGCGCGACGCGGCGAAACACGGTGAGCCGGCCCGCGCCGTAGACGCGGGCCATTTCGAGCAGTTTGGGATCGACTTCCTTGACGCCGCTGGTGGTGTTGAGCAGCAGCGGAAACAGGGTTGCCCAGAAGATGACGAAGATCTTCGAGGTTTCGCCGAGCCCCAGCAACAGGATGAACACTGGATAGAGCGCCAGCGCCGATGTCTGCCGGAACACCTGCAGGATCGGATCGAGCGCGGTTTCGACCGGGCGCACCTGGCCCATGAACAGGCCGAGCGGGATGGCGACGGCGACGGCTGCGGCAAAGGCAATGCCGGCGCGCTGCAGGCTGATGGCGATGTCGCCGAGCAAACTGCCGCCGGCAAGCCCTTTCCAGAGTGCCGCGACGATCATGTCCAGCGGCGGCAGCACCGCCGCGTTGACCCATCCGGCGCTGCTCGCCACCTGCCAGAGCAGCAGGAAACCGGCAAGCACGCCGTAGCGCGACAGGACGCGGGTAGCCGTCTGGCTGCCGAGGCGCAAGAAATCCGCGCCGAGACGGTTTTCGTCTCGGTTCGAGCGGAGCGTAATCGGTCGTTCGAGATGCTGCAGGGTCATCGCTTCATCTTTCCGTTACGAGATCATTCGGCGGCAAGGACGGTCGAGCGGGCGACGGTCCATGGGTTTTGCGGACGCCTGAGACCGAGATTCTCGCGCAGTGTCCGGCCTTCATAGGCCGTGCGGAACAGGCCGCGCCGTTGCAGTTCGGGAATGACCAGGTCGACGAAATCGTCGAGCGCGCCGGGCAGCCAGGGCGGCAGGATGTTGAAGCCGTCGGCCGCCTCGCTGGTGAACCATTCCTCCAGCTGGTCGGCGACCTGCGTGACGCTGCCGACGATGGTGTAGTGGCCGCGCGCCGTCGCCACCCATTGATAGAGCTGGCGGATGGTGAAGTTGTGCTCGTCGGCAATCTGCCGGATCAATGCCTGGCGGCTCTTCATGCCTTCAGTCTCCTTGCTCGGCGGCAGCGGGCCGTCGAGCGGATAACCCCTGATATCGAGCGTCTGGCCGGCGAGCCCGTTGAGCAGCGCGACACCGTCCTCGGGCAGGATCAGGTCGTTGAGCTGCTGGTATTTGGCGCGGGCTTCTTCCTCGGTGCGACCAACGAAGGGCGCAACGCCCGGCATGATCAGCACCTGGTCGGGGTCGCGGCCAGCTTCCGCCACGCGCGCCTTGATGTCGCGGTAGAATTCCTGCGCCGTCTCCAGCTTCTGATGGGCGGTGAAGATGACTTCGGCCGAGTGCGCGGCAAGCCCGCGTCCGTCTTCGGATTGGCCGGCTTGTACGACAACCGGATGACCCTGCACCGGGCGCGGCACGTTGAGCGGGCCCTTGATGCTGAAATGCTCGCCCTTATGGTCGATGTCGTGCAGTCTGTCCTTGTCGTAGAAGCGGCCCGACTGCTTGTCGCGGATGAAGGCGTCGTCCTCCCAGCTGTCCCACAGCGCCTTGACCGTCTCGACGTGCTCATGCGCCCGCGCATAGCGCTCGGCATGGTTGGGCTGGACGTCACGGTTGAAATTGCGCGCCGTCTCGTCGCCGGCCGAGGTCACCACGTTCCAGCCGGCGCGGCCGTTCGACAGAAGATCGAGCGACGCGAATTTGCGCGCCAGCGTATAGGGCTCCTCATAGGTGGTGGAGGCCGTGGCGATGAAGCCGAGATGCGTGGTCAGCGGCACCAGCGCCGCGAACAGCGTCACCGGCTCGAAGCCGGCGATCTTGGCATTGCCGCCTTCGCGGGCGCCGAGGCCGACGGTCAGGTTGTCAGCCAGGAAATAGGCGTCGAACAGGCCGCGCTCGGCGGTCAGCGCCAGCTGCTTGTGGAACTCGAAATTGGTGGCGCCGTCGGCCGGCGCATCGGGATGGCGCCATGCGGCAATGTGCTGTCCGCCGCCGGGCAGGAAGGCGCCGAGCTTGATCTGCCGCGGCTTGCTCTGGGATTTACTGGATCGGGTCATTGCAGGCGCGTCCTTCTGGTCGATGCGGGAAGGGAGGTTGCATGCTGATCTTCAGGCGGCGCGGACGACGCTGTAGGGCACGCCGGCCACGCGGCATGCCTCGGCCACTGCCTGCCGGGCTCGCGCCTGGACGGCTTCGGAGACCAGCACGCCATTGGCGAAATCCTTGTCCGAGGCGTAGATCGCGGTCGGCAAGGTCTGCGCTTCGAAGAAGCCGAACAGCGGCCGCAACTGGTGCTCGACGACAAGGGAATGGCGCTCGCCGCCACCGGTCGCCGCCAGGATGACCGGCTTGCCGCGCAGCGATGACGGGTCGAGCAGGTCGAAGAAGTGCTTGAACAGACCGGTATAGCTGCCTTTGAAGGTCGGCGAGCCGACCACCAGCACATCGGCAGCCAGCAGCTGGTCGACAATGGCGTGGGCCGCCGGATCGAGATCGTCAAGGTTCTTTGCGAGCGGAAAGGACGGGCCGAGATCCTCGATGTCGAAAACGCTCAAGGCAGCGCCGGCACGGCTCGCCACTTCGCCGGCAATGTGGCTGACGAAAGCCTTGGTCTTGGACGGACGGGTCAGGTTGCCAGACAACCCCACCACCAGCTTTCTCGACATTTTGCGGCTCCTTGCACGACGGTATGTGCATTAAGGCTACCGATTTTGTAGAATTAAATGAGCGAGAAGATTTCAAAACCAGCCCGTCAAGCGAATGGAGTTTGCGGCACATCGCCTTTCCTTGGTTCATTTGGCCCAAAAGCGGCGCGGCCGATGCCGGTCGATATCCGCTGGCTCCGACAAATGGACAATCCGGGTGCCTTGCACGCCAATGGGTATTGTGACGCAGCCGTCAAGGGTCGGCGCCATTGACACTGCGTTGCTTGAGAGTCGATTGAACCCAATCGCGGGGGCGACGAAGTAGGGACCTGCAAAGAACAGGATGCACGCATGAAAAAGATCGGCTTTCTTTCCTTCGGCCATTGGTCGCCCTCGTCGCAGTCGCAGACGCGCTCGGCAGCCGATGTGCTTTTGCAGTCGATCGACCTGGCCGTTGCCGCCGAGGAACTCGGCGCCGACGGCGCCTATTTCCGCGTCCATCATTTTGCCCGCCAGCTGTCGTCGCCGTTTCCGCTTCTGGCGGCGGTCGGCGCCCGCACCAGCCGCATCGAGATCGGCACCGCCGTCATCGACATGCGTTACGAGAATCCGCTCTATATGGTTGAGGATGCCAGCTCTGCAGACCTGATTGCCGGCGGCCGGCTGCAGCTCGGCATCAGCCGTGGCTCGCCGGAACAGGTGATCGACGGCTGGCGCTACTTCGGCTACGTGCCGCAGGAAGGCCAGAGCGATGCCGACATGGCGCGCAGGCACACCGAGGTTTTCCTGGATGTGATGCGCGGCGAAGGTTTTGCCCAGCCCAATCCGCGGCCGATGTTCCCCAATCCTCCTGGGCTGCTGCGGCTGGAGCCGCTTTCGGCCGGCCTGCGCGACAGGATCTGGTGGGGCGCCGCCACCAATGCCACAGCCGAATGGGCGGCAAAGCTCGGCATGAACCTGCAAAGCTCGACGCTGAAGTTCGACGAAAGTGGCCAGCCGCTCCACATCCAGCAGGCCGAACAGATCCTCGCCTATCGTGCGGCATGGAAAGCTGCCGGGCATAAGCGCGAGCCGCGCGTATCGGTCAGCCGCAGCATCTTCGCGCTGGTCGATGACCGCGACCGCGCTTATTTCGGCGGCAATGACAGCGAGGATCACTTTGGTTACATCGAGCCGGAGAAGCGCGCCGTGTTTGGCCGCACCTACGCGGCAGAGCCTGATGTGCTGGTCAAGCAGCTGAAAGAGGACGAAGCCATCGCCGAGGCCGACACGCTGCTTCTGACCGTCCCCAACCAGCTCGGCGTCGAATACAACGCCCATGTCATCGAGGCGATCCTGAAGCACGTCGCGCCGGCTCTCGGCTGGCGCTGACAACCAATAGCCGTTGTTCAAGCAAATACGGCCGGGCAGTCATTAGCGATGACGGCCCGGCCGATTGGTTAATGCATCTCCTGAGAGATCACGCTGTTACGCGTCTGCCTTGAATGTCTGCTTCTGCTGGCCGAGCCCCTCGATGCCGAGCTCAACCACGTCGCCGGCCTTTAGGAACACCGGCGGCTTCATGCCGAGGCCGACGCCGGGCGGCGTGCCGGTGGAGATGATGTCGCCGGGGTGCAGCGACATGAACTGGCTGAGATAGGAGACGAGATAGGCAACGCCGTAGACCATGGTCTTGGTCGAGCCGTTCTGCATGGTCTTGCCGTTGACGGTCAGCCACATTTTCAGGTTCTGCGGGTCGGCCACTTCATCCTTGGTGACCAGCCACGGGCCGGTCGGGCCGAATGTGTCGCAGGACTTGCCCTTGGTCCACTGGCCCTGGCGCTCGGCCTGGAAGGCGCGCTCGGACACGTCATGGGCGACGGCATAGCCGGCGACATAGTCGAGAGCATCGGCCTCGCTGACATATTTTGCCTTTCTACCGATGACCACGGCAAGCTCGACCTCCCAGTCGGTCTTTTCCGAGCCGCGCGGGATCAGCACGTCGTCATCCGGGCCGACGATGGCCGAGCTGGCCTTCATGAAAATGATCGGCTCCGGCGGCACGGTGGCGCCGGTTTCGGCGGCATGGTCGGAATAGTTCAGCCCGATGCAGATGAACTTGCCGGTGCCGGCAACGCAGGCGCCGAGCCGTGGGCTGCCAGACACCGCCGGCAGCGACTTCGGATCGAGCTTCGACAATGTCTCGAGCGATGCCGGATCGAGCGCCTTGCCGGCAATGTCGGAGACATGACCTGAAAGATCGCGGATCGTTCCATCCGCATCGAGCAGACCGGGGCGTTCATTCCCTATCTCGCCATAGCGCAGCAGTTTCATCTTGCTCTCCAAATTGCGGCCCAAGGCCGTTTTCAAACTCACTCCGCCAACGCGACGAGGGGCGGACTCTGGCTATCGGATCCGACCTTGGGCAAGCCGGACTTAAGGACTGCTCGATCCCGCGGATCGAGACTATTGCTCAGATCGACCAGCCGCCGTCGATATTGTAGGCCTGCCCCGACGTGTAGGTGGCACCGGCGAGATAGACGGCAAGGTCGGCGATTTCCTCGGGCGTGCCGAGACGGCCCATTGGCTGGCGGGCGATGAAGGCGGCCCGCGCCGCGTCATAGTCGCCCTGCGCATGCATACGGTCCTGCAGCGACGGGCTTTCGACAGTGCCGGGGCAGATGGCGTTGCAGCGAATCCCCTTGGCCACATAGTCGGCGGCGATTGCCTTGGTGAGACCGATCACGGCCGCCTTGGTGACGCCATAGGCGAAGCGGTTGGGCACGCCCTTGCCGGCGCCGGCAACCGAAGACATGTTGATGATCGAGCCGTCGCCGCGCTCCAGCATGCCGGGCAGCACGGCGCGAATGGTGCGGATCATGGCGCGGACATTGAGGTTGAAGGCGAAATCGAGATCGGCCTCCTTCATCTCCAGGATCGAGCCTGAATGAACGAAGCCGGCGCAGTTGAACAGCACGTCGACGCGGCCGATTTCGGCGAAGCCCGATGTCACGGCATCATCATTGAGAACGTCGAGCTTGCGTGTCTTGATCCCGGATGACCTGGCGAGTTCGGCCAGCAGCGCCTCGTTGATGTCGGTGGCATGGACGATGGCGCCTGCCTTGGCGAAGGCCAGCGCGCTCGCCTTGCCGATGCCTTGCGCCGCCGCCGTGACGACAACGACCTTGCCCGCCAGATCCGCCATGCTTTTCTCCTCGCCTCTTGGTCAACCGGATTTACGGAAGGCTGACCGGGGCGTCCTGTGCCAGACAGGCGCGACTATGCGGCCTGCGCTATCCATCGGTCCACGAATATAAATGTTTTTTCTGGTTAAAGAACACTTGCCCGGGCGTCAAGCCCCGAACGTGATCACCTTCGTGACCGCCCATGTAATGGATATGATTTGCTCTGGCGCAACAACATGTATGACAACAGGACAATGAGTCACGCTGCCTTGGTTTGTTGAGGGCACGAAGTGCCTATCAGTCGCCGTAAGGAACCCAGACGTTCTTGACCTCGACGGCGCGCCGCAGCAGGGCATCGCCGGCGGCTTCATCGGATGCCCAGTCGAGGCTGCGGCCATTGCCGGTCCAGACCCGCTTGAGATTGCCTATCGAGTCGGCCTCCGCCTTGGCGCAGGTGTCGGCGTCGGCGAACAGCCAGAGCCCGTCGACATCGTCGTGCTTGGCCAGCACGCCGGCAAGTTCCGCCGTGCGGCCGGTAACGATGTTGATGGCGCCGGCCGGAACGTCGGAATATTCGATCACCTGATAGAGATCGGTGGCGAGCAGAGGGTATTTTTCCGACGGCACCGCAACCACGGTGTTGCCCATGGCGAGTGCGGGTGCCACCAGCGAGATCAGGCCGAGCAGTGGCGCGCTGTCGGGTGCGACGATGCCGACGACACCGACCGGCTCGTGCAGAGCGAGCGTGACCGCGCGGGCGGGCGGCTGATGCACCCTGCCCTCGAACTTGTCGGCGAGGCCGGCATAGAGGAAGAGGCGCTCTATCGACTGCTCCACTTCTTCCCGCGCGGCCTTGGCGTTGGCGCCGGTGAGTTCGGCAAGCCGGGCGGCGAACTCATTGGCTCGGCCGGACAGATTTTCGGCGAGGTAATAGAGCACCTGGGAACGGTTGTAGGCGGTCGCCTCGGGCCAGGCCTTGCAGGCGCGCGCCGCCGCAACGGCATCACGGATATCCTTGCGGCTGCCGAGACCAACTTCACCGGCGAGCTTGCCCTTGGCGGTGGCGACGGCAAGCGAATAATTGCCATCGGGCCGCACCTGCTTGCCGCCGATGAACAGCTTTGCCGTGCGATCGATGGCGCCGCCATCCGATTGCTCGACAGGCTGTGCCGAAGACGCCGCCGGCTTGACCACCGGGCCAAGCGGCAGCTTTGCCGTAAGATATTCGAACATGCCCTCGCGCCCGCCTTCACGGCCAAAGCCGCTTTCGCGGTAGCCGCCGAAGCCGCAGGCGGCGTCGAACATGTTGGTGCCGTTGACCCAGACGACGCCGGCCTTCAGCTGCGGCGCGACATGCAGCGCAAGGTTGATGTTCTCGCTCCACACCGAGGCGGCGAGGCCATAGCGCGTGTTGTTGGCGAGCTCGATCGCTTCCTCGGTGTTGCGGAAAGTCATGGTTGCCAGAACCGGGCCGAACACTTCCTCCTGCGCCAATATGTTAGCCGGCGAAACGCCGGTGGCGAGCGTCGGCAGATGGAAATAGCCGGAGGAGGGCAGTGCGGCATCCGGCTGCCAGCAGACGGCGCCCTGTTTTGCGCCTTCGGCGACCAAGCCTTTGACCCGGTCGAGCTGGGTGGCGTCGACCAGCGGGCCGATATCGGTGTTCTTGTCCAGCGGGCTGCCGACGCGCAGCCGGCTCATCCTGACCTTGACCTTGGCGATCAAGGCTTCGGCGATGCCTTCCTGCACCAGAAGACGCGAGCCGGCGCAACAGACCTGGCCCTGGTTGAACCAGATGCCGTCGACGAGGCCTTCGACGGCGCTGTCGAGGTCGGCATCCTCGAAGACGATGAAGGCCGACTTGCCGCCGAGTTCCAACGACAGTTTCTTGCCGGACCCGGCAGTGGCCTTGCGGATGATCTTGCCGACTTCGGAGGAGCCGGTGAAGGCGATCTTCTGGATGCCGGGATGGTTGACGATGGCCACGCCCGCTTCCGGCCCGCCCTGGACAATGTTGACGACGCCCTTCGGCACGCCGGCGCGCTCGCAGATTTCGGCAAACAGGATAGCGGTGAGAGGCGTGAATTCGGCCGGCTTCAGCACCACAGAGCAGCCGGCGGCAAGGGCCGGCGCGATCTTCCAGGCCAGCATCAGGAGCGGGAAATTCCAAGGAATGATCTGACCGACGACACCGACACCCTTGTGGCCGGGGAAATCCTTGTCCAGCGCCTGCGCCCAGCCGGCATGATGGATGAAATGGCGGATGGCCAGCGGCACGTCGATGTCGCGGCTTTCGCGGATCGGCTTGCCGTTGTCGATTGTCTCAAGCACCGCGAACAGGCGCTGATGCCGCTGCATGGCGCGGCCGATGGCGTAGAGCACTTTGGCGCGCTGGTAGCCAGAGGACGCCGACCATTTCGGCAGCGCCTTGGTCGCTGCGGCAACGGCCGCGTCGATATCAGCAGCGCCGGCATCCGACACCTTGGCCAGCAGCTTGCCGGATGACGGCTCGCTGGTGTCAAAGGTCTTGCCGCCCGCAGCGGCCTTCCAGGCACCGTCGATGAACAGCGCCTTGCCGAAGTCGCGCGCGGCGAGCCAGGCATCGGCCTCGTTGCGGGCTTCCGGCGCCGGGCCGTATTCCATGGCGTGATAGCGTTCAAGGATGTTCATGTGGTGCCTCCTTCACCCTCCCCCTTGTGGGGAGGGTCGATCGGCAAAGCCGATCGGGGTGGGGGGTTTTACGCCATCGCGTGGCGATGATTGGCCGAATAGTGCCCCGTCAGATGGTGTTCGAGCTGGCGCTCTATGTCGGTCAGCAGGCTTGAGGCGCCGAAGCGGAACAGGTCGGGCTCCAGCCACGGCCGTCCGAGCTCTTCCTTCATCAGCACCAGCCAGTCGAGCGAAGCCTTGGCGGTGGAAATGCCGCCGGCCGGCTTGAAGCCGATGAGAAAGCCGGTCTCCTCGAAATAGGCCCTGATGGCGCGCACCATGGCCAGCCCAACGGGCAGCGTGGCGTTGACGCTCTCCTTGCCGGTCGAGGTCTTGATGAAGTCGGCGCCGGCCATCATCGCCACCATCGAGGCCAGCATGACATTGCGCAGCGTGGCGAGATCGCCGGTGCCCAGGATGACCTTCAAATGCGCATCGCCGCAGGCTTCGCGCATCGAGACGATCTCGTTGTAGAGCTCCTGCCATTTGGCGCCGAAGACCAGGCCGCGCGGGATCACGACGTCGATCTCGTCGGCGCCATCGCGGACCGATGCCTCGACCTCCTGAAGGCGCGTCGACAGCGGCGCGAGGCCATGCGGGAAGGCGGTGGAGACGGCAGCGACATGGATGCCGGTGCCGCGCACGGCGTCAACAGCCGTAGCGACGAACGGATGATAGACGCAGACCGCAGCCGGGCGGATTTTTTCGCCCTCTATGCCAAGTCCCTCGACGATGTCGCGGCGGAACGGGTTGATCGCCTTGGCGCAGAGCCGGCGCACGCGCTCTTCGGTGTCGTTGGAATTCAGCGTCGTCAAATCCATGCAGGAGACGGCGCGCAACAGCCAGGCAGCCTGGTTGTCGGCCTTGATCGAGCGGCGCTTGGTCAGGCTTGCGACGCGGCGCTCCAGCGCCGAGCGGTTGACTGAGCGCACCGATTCCATGAAGCCTAGATCGAGCCGCATGCCGGTGTTGCGGGCAATGCCGTGCGACTGTGGGACAGGCGTGTTGGCTGCCGCCCGCGCCGGCAACGGCGTGACCTTGGACGCGCCGAGATCGGCTTCGCGGATTGTGCTGCTCATCTCCTGCCCTTTCGCTCGACGATTTTACGCCGTGTCGTTCCTCCCGAACCGCAGGGCGGTTTGGGGCGACACACGCCGAAGATAGACCGTGAATCGATGCTTCACGAGTCCTTCAAGCGGTCATAGCGGAAAAAGGCGACGAAAGCAGCTGAATTTTGACCACATGGTCAAAACGCGAATCCGACAGCGGAGGCGCCGAAGCGCCGGCTGATGTCAGCCGACGAAGGCGCGCTCGACGACGAAGGTCGAGGGATGGCTGAGCGAACCTTCATGGAAGCCGAGGCTTTCGGCCAGTTCCTTGACGTCCTTCAGCATGTGCATCGAGCCGCAGATCATGATGCGGTCGGTTTCCGGATTGAGCTTCTCGATGCCGAGGTCGGCGTAGAACTTGCCGGAGCCGATCAACGCGGTAATGCGGCCCATGCGCGCCGACTCTTCGCGGGTCGTCGAATTGTACAGGGTGACGCGGCCGCCGGTCAGTTCGCCAATCAGCGGGTCGTTCTCAAGCGCGGCCACCAGTTCCTGGCCATAGATCAGTTCGGCATTGTCGCGGCAGGTGTGGGTGAGGATCAGCTGATCGAACTTTTCATAAGTGTCGGGGTCGCGCAGCAGGCTGGCGAAAGGCGCGATGCCGGTGCCGGTCGAGATCATGAACAGGCGCTTTGCCGGGGTCAGCGCGTCGACCACCAGCGTGCCGGTCGACTTCTGGCGCATGATGACGGTGTCGCCGACCTGGATTTTCTGCAAATGCGAGGTCAACGGACCGTCCGGCACCTTGATCGAGAAGAATTCCAGCTCTTCGTCCCAAGCCGGGCTTGCCACCGAGTAGGCGCGGTATACAGGCTTTTCGGCATTGGGCAGGCCGATCATGACGAACTCGCCGGAGCGGAAGCGCAGCGACTGCGGCCGGGTGATGCGGAACGAGAACAGGCGGTCGGTGTAGTGCCTCACCGAGACGACGGTTTCGGCATAGACATTGGCCGGAATCGGAAATTCCAGCGGACGGGCGCCGGCGGTGTTGAACGCGGTTGTTGTGTTCATCAAATCCAACCTTCTGGCCCTGCTCGGAAACGTGAGCGCCAAACTCTCTCCTGCGCGCCCGGACCATTCAGGTCCCTGCGTGCTGTTCACACACTCCAAAGCGGTAAGCTCTTGTGTCCGAAATTTATTAGTATACAAACGATATTTGTGTCAAGATACCACGCTAAAACAGCTTTCCAAACTGTGGCATATTCGTAGTCCTGCCATTTCGGGTTTCGACAATGAAAGAGAATTTTTCGGTGCAGCAGCCGGATTCCCTGGGTAACGTCGTTGCCGGCATCGATGTCGGCGGAACTTTTACCGACCTCATCTTGATCGACGGAAAAGACGGCGGAAAGGTGCATATCGCCAAGACGCCGACCACGGTCGACAACCAGGCTTTCGGCGTGGTTTCAGCGCTTGGCGCCACCGGCTTTGGCATAGACGGCATCGACCTCATCGTGCACGGCACGACCACCACAACAAATGCAGTGCTGGAGCGCCGACTGGCGAAAACCGGCATGATCACCACACGCGGATTTCGCGATGTGATTGAGCTTGGCCGCCGCACACGGCCACAGCCCTACGGCATGACCGGAAGCTTCGTGCCGATCATCCCGCGCGATCTCCGGCTCGAAGTGTCGGAGCGCGTCGAGGCCTCGGGCGCAGTGCGCACAGCGCTGGACGAGGAAGAGATGCGCGCGGCGGTGAAGGCGTTGGTCGACATCGGCTGCGAATCCCTCGTCATCCATTTCCTGCATTCCTATGCCAACCCCAGGCATGAGCGGCGCGCCGCCGAAATTGCCGCCGAACTCTGGCCGAATGGGTACATCACCACCGGCCATGCGCTGCTGTCGGAAGCACGCGAATTCGAACGCGGGGTGACCGCCGCGGTCAACGCCTCGGTGCAGCCGATCCTCGAGCGTTATGTCGAGCGGCTGCGCACGGAGTTGGCTGCCAAAGGCTATGCCCGCGACTTCCTGATCATGAACGGCAATGGCGGCATGATCTCGGCCCGCTTCGTTACCCGGGAGTCGGCCAAGACCGTGATGTCCGGCCCGGCCTCCGGGGTCATCGCCGCCGCCTATACGGGCAAGCGCGCCGGCTTCGAGAACCTCGTCACCTACGACATGGGCGGCACCTCTACAGACGTGGCGCTGATCCGCAATGCGGAGCCTGCGGTCTCCAACGAGATCGAGATCGAATATGCGATGCCGATCCATGTGCCGATGGTGGCGGTGCATACGGTCGGCGCCGGCGGCGGCTCGATCGCCCGCGTCGATGCGGCCGGCCTGATCCAGATCGGCCCGGAAAGTGCCGGCGCCAATCCCGGCCCGATCTGCTACGGCCGCGGCGGCCTGGAGCCGACCATCACGGACGCCAATCTGGTGCTCGGACGGCTGGCGCCGAAGAAGCTGCTGGCGGTCGAAAATCCGGTCACCGTCGAGCGCGTCACCGGCATCTTCGAAGACAAAATCGGCAAGGCCACCGGGCTCTCCGGCGTCGAGGCGGCGGGCGCAATCCTGCGGCTCGGCAACATGAAAATGGCCGGCGCCATCCGCATGGTCTCGGTGTCGCGTGGCCATGATCCGCGCGATTTCGCGCTGTTTGCCTTTGGCGGCGCCGGGCCGCTGCACGCCTCCGCGCTGGCGCGTGAACTCGGCCTGCCTCGCGTGCTGGTGCCGGCGCGCCCAGGCATCACCAACGCGCTCGGCTGCGTCGTCGCCGATCTGCGCCACGACTTCGTCAACACCATCAACCAGCCGGTCGCCGTGCTCGATGAAGCCAGGCTTCGCGAGGTGCTGGAACGCCACCGTAGCGAAGGCGAGGAGCTGATCGGCAAGGAAGCGGTGAAGCCGGAAACGATCCGCGTCACCCATTCCGCCGACATGCAGTTTGTCGGCCAGACCCATATCATCAACGTGGCGCTGCCGTCTTCGTCGGTGACCCGGAGCGAACTGCAAGCGCTGTTCGAAAGGGCCTATTTCGCTCGCTTCAAGGTCGAATTGCCGGAGATCCGCGCCAATCTGGTCAATCTCAACACCTCGGTGACCGGCGTCCGCCCGGCGATCGACCTGTCGCGGCTGATCGACCCGGCCGGGCGCGCCAAAACGCTGGACGAGGCGCGGCGCGAGATCAGGCCGGTCTGGTATGCCGGACGCTGGCACGAGACGCCGGTCTATGCGCGCGAAATGCTGCCGCTCGATGCCGTCATCGAGGGGCCGGCGATCCTCGAGCAGATGGACGCCACCACCGTGCTCGAACCCGGCGACCGCGCGCGCTCGGACGCCGACGGCAACATCATCATCGACATCGGCGAGGCCTGAGATGCAAAAGCTCGACGCCATCACGCTTTCGGTCCTCCAGGCAGCCCTCCAGCAGGTCTGCGACGAAATGGACCTGACCTTTTCGCGCGCCGCCTTCTCGCCTGTGATCGCCGAGGCCAATGACCGCTCCGACGGCATCTATTCCGCCGTCGATGGATCGCTGATCGCGCAAGGCAGCCAGGGCCTGCCGGTGTTCGTCGGCGTCATGCAGTATTCGACGAAAACGGTGATTGAGATGATCGCCGACGGCCGCTGCCTGGCGCCCGAGCCGGGCGACATCTACATTGTCAACGATCCCTATCTTGGCGGCACGCATCTGATGGATGTCCGCTTCGCCATGCCCGTCTATCGAAACGGCAAGATATTTTGCTGGCTATCGAATACCGGCCACTGGCCCGATATTGGCGGCTCCGTGCCGGGTGGCTTTTCAGCATCGGCCACTGCCGTCGAACAGGAAGGGCTGCGGCTGCCGCCGGTCAAGCTGTTCAAGAAGGGCGTGCTCGATCCCGAGATTTACGCCATCATCTGCTCCAACATCCGCGTTGCAGACCAGCGCATCGGCGATATCCGGGCGCAGGCCGCGGCGCTGCTGATCGGCCAGGATCGGCTCAATGGAATCCTGGATCGTTACGGCGACGAAACTGTCGTCGAGGCGATCGCCGAACTGCGCCGCCGCGCCGCCGAACAGATGCGCGCCAACATCGCGGCCATCCCCGACGGCACCTACCACTCCGAAGCCTTTGTCGACTCGGACGGCGTGGTCAACGAGCCGCTGACCATCGCGCTCGCCTTGGAGAAGAAGGGCGACACGCTGACCTTCGATTTCGCCGGCTCATCTAAGCCCTGCGCCGGGCCGATGAACAGCGTGCTGGCGACGACCCTTTCGTCGGTCTACCTCGCCATGCGCCATATTTTCCCGGACGTGCCGATCAGCGCCGGCGCCTTCGAGCCGCTGATCGTCAAGCGGCCGGAGGGCACCTTCCTCGACGCGAAATACCCACGCCCGGTTTCCGGCTGTGCGGCTGAAGTCTCGCAGCGCATCGCCGAAGCGGTGTTCGCGGCGATGGTGCAGGCGCTGCCGGAGAAGGTGACGGCGGCGCCCGCCGGTTCCAGCGGCAATTTCGCGCTTGGCGGCAACGACCCGGCACGCGGCCGCGACTATGTGATGTACCAGATTTCCGGCGGCGGCTATGGCGGCAATGCCGGCCATGACGGGCTGACCCATGGCTGCTCGACCATCGGCATTTCGAAATCGCCGCCGGTCGAGATCATGGAGCAGGCGTTTCCCGTGCTCTACCGCCATTACGCCTTGCGCGAAGGCTCGGGCGGCGCCGGCAAGCAGCGCGGCGGTTTCGGCCTGGCCTATGAGGTAGAGATCTTGCGCGGCGAGGCGCGTGCCTCCTTTGTCATGGACCATGGCCGCTTCGGCCCGCAAGGCGCGCTGGGCGGCAAGGATGGCGCACCGAATACAGTGACCGTGGTCCGGGGCGGCGAAGAACATGTGCCGCCGCATCTGTCCAAGGAGCAGGACATCGCGCTCAGGGCCGGCGACCGCGTGCGCGTCGGCACGCCAGGTGGCGGCGGCTATGGCGATCCGCATGAGCGCGATCCGAAACTGATCGCCGAGGATGTCCGGCTTGGCTATTATACCGAAGAGCAAGCCAGACACTTGTTCGGAGTCTGATACGCCAACGGTCCCGAGTTCGGCACCGTCGTCAAGCCTGCAACGTCGCCTTCAGCGCATCGGCGAATTTCTGCGCGATCTTCTTGAAGCCGGCGGGATCGGGGTGAAGCTCGTTGGCCCAGTCGGCCGGCTTAAGCGTTCCCTGCGTATCGACCAGATGGAAATTGTTGCGCGGCTCGCCGGCCAGGCGTTTGACGACATCGCGGAACGCCGCCAGCGTGTCGTGGACGATGACCGTGCCTTTGGCGACCGACCAGTTGCAGAAATCGAGCGACGGTTTCAGCCATGGACCGACACAGGACGGATGCGCGCCGTTCGGGATCGGAAAATCATAGCAATGGCCGAAGATCGGCACACCAGGCGCGACGCGATTACGCAACGCAAACAAATCGAGATAGCAGGCCTCGACCATGCCGAGCGCCTTGGTGAAACGGTCCTTGTTCAGTCCGGCGGCATGGCCGTCATTGAAGTCGAGGAAGATGCAGAACTGGTCGCCGGCAATGTCATTGCCGCCGGCCGAAAACAGGATCGCGTCGGGCTTGCCGTCCAGCCAGTTCGCCTTGTTGCGCAGCGCCGAGATCATCCGCTGCTGCTTGGGCAATGACATCTCGTCGGTCGCGGCATCGCCATGATGGGCAAGGTTGAGGATGGTCGGCGGCATCGGGCCAATCCGGCGCAGCTGCGCGATCACATCGGTGTCGACGAAGGGAAAGCCGTTGCCGGTCAGCGGATAGTCGAACCAGGAATCGCCCTGCGCCAGCATGACCAGCGGGCGGTTGGCGACGGCCGCCTCGAGATTGCCTGCACTTTCCCTTGCGGTTTCGAGCCGCTCGATATTGGCCTGGTGGGCCTTGATGCGCTTGGCGATGTCTTCATCGATGCGCCGCTGGGCGGCTTCCTGCACGAATTCCTGCTGGTCCATCCCCAGGTCCCTCCCCCGACCGTCTATGACTGGCTGAGCATACGCCTATGTCCATGATCGATCTGTAATTTGGATCACAGTAAGATTTCCTGGGGAAGGACGCCTTGCCGCGCCGTGATCGCCGCAGAGCGTGTCGTTTCCGTCTCCGTGAAGCCCGCAAAAGACCATAGACTTCCTTCATCAACGGGGAACCAGAACATGCGTCTTTTCGGTCGTTTCGTGCTTGCTGCTTCCGCCGCCCTGCTGCTTGCCACCGGTGCTGCCTCTGCCGAGAAACTCAGGATCGGCACCGAGGGCGCCTATCCGCCATTCAACTATGCCAATTCGGATGGCACGCTGGGTGGGTTCGACATCGACCTCGGCAAGGCGCTGTGCGCCGAGATGAAGGCCGAGTGCGAATTCTCCGTGCAGGATTTCGATGGTTCCATTCCGGCGCTGCAGGCCGGCAAGTTCGACGCCATCATCAACATCACCATCACGCCGGAACGGGCCGAGAAGGTCGAGTTCACGCACAAATACTACCAGACGCCACCGGCCATCGCCGTGCCGAAGGATTCGACCATTGCCGGGACCTCGCCGGCCGATCTGAAGGGCAAGGTGCTGGGCGTGCAGAACGCCACCATCCACCAGAATTTCGCCGGGCAGAAATATTCAGGCTCGACCGTGAAGGCCTATCCGACCGGCGACGACGCCCGCACCGACATGGCCAATGGCCGCCTCGATGCGATGATGGACGGCTCGATCATCCTGACCGAATGGCTGAAGAAGCCGGATGGCGCCTGCTGCAGATTGCTCGGCACGCTGACCGCCGATCCGGCCATTCACGGCCCCGGCGTCGGCATCGCGCTGCAGAAGGGCAACAAGGAGCTGGCCGACAAGTTCAATGCCGCCATCGACGCGCTGCGCGCCAACGGCAAGTACAAGGAAATCAACGATAAATATTTCTCATTCGACGTCTACGGCAGCTAATCCCCTCCCAAGCCTGACCCCCGGCAGCGCCATCAGGCGCTGCCGTTTTTCATTGATGATGGAGACTATTTGTGGTTGAGCGGCGTTCCCCCTTTTACGGCAGCATTGTCGGTCTCGGCGCGACGATGGGCCGAGTCGGCGGCGAGTTCGTCTCGGCCAAATATTATTCCGGCATTGCCGACGAGCACCTGAACACGCGCAAGAACGTCGGCGTGCAGGACCTCAGCACCATGGGCAAGATGGACATCAAGGGGCCGGAGGCGGAAGCGCTGGTCAACCATGTCATCGTCAACGATGCCGCCGCGATGAAGCCGGGGCAGGTGCGCTATACGACCGTGTGCCGCGAGGATGGCGGCATCATGGACGACCTCACCGTGTTCCGGCTGGGACCGGAGCATTTCATGCTGGTGACCGGTTCGGTCAATCGACTGAAGATACTGCCCTGGCTGCAGCACCATGTTGAAGCGCGAAAAGCCTATGTCACCGACATCACCGCGGCGGTCGCGTTCCCGACCATACAGGGGCCGCGCTCGCGCGACCTTCTGAAAGCGATGATTTCCGATGCCGATCTCGATGGGCTGAAACGCTGGGCGTTCACGTCGGGGCACATCGGCGAGACGAAAGTGCTGATCTCGCGCACCGGCGTCACGGGCGAACTCGGCTTCGCACTGTTCGTGCCGGCCGACGAGGCCGCTTCAGTCTGGAATACGCTGATGAAAACCGGCAGCGATTTCGGCCTGAAACCCTATGGCGTGCTGGCGATGTTCACGCTCGGGCTGGAAAAGGCCTATCCGGCGCATGGCATCGACATGGATGAAAGCCGCACGCCCTTCAATGTCGGGCTCGACCGCTTCATCAAATTCGACAAGGGCGATTTCATCGGCCGCGAAGAGCTGATGAAGGTGCGCGACAAGGGATTGGACGACCGCTGGACCGGACTGATCCTGGACGGCGACAAGCCTGCGGCGACGGACGCCCGGGTGACGGCCGATGGCGAGGATGCCGGAATCGTGACCTACAGCGATCACGGCTATTCGCTGGGCAAGGTGCTTGCCACCGCACATTTGCGGCTGCCGTTCACGGCGATTGGAACGGACCTTCGCATCGATGTCGACGGCAAGCCGACCCGTGCGGTGGTGGCGCCGATGCCGTTCTTCGATCCCGAAGGCGCTCGGCTGCGCGCCTGATATTTAGGCCAGTTTCGCCAGCAGCCGCATGAACGTCGCGGCTTCCTTGGCGGTCAGCGGCGCCAGCGTTTCCTGAGTGATGGCGCGTGCCAGCGGGATCAGCCGTTCGATCGCCTCGCGTCCTTCCGGCGTCAGATTGACCAGCAGCCGGCGCTTGTCGATCTCGTGCTTGGTGAGATCGACCAGACCGCGCGCCTTCAGCCGGTCGATGACACCCTTGACTGTCGCCGCATCCATGGCGATCAGCGTGCCCAATTGGTTCTGCGAGGTCTCGCCGACATCGTGCAGCTTGGCGAGCGCTGCAAATTGCGGCGGCGTCAGGTCGCCGATTTGCGATGCGAAGATCGAGACATGGCGCTGATGCGCCTTGCGCAGGATGAAGCCGACCTGCTCCTGCAGGCGGTAATCATGATCGTCTGGCTCGTCGGCCTCGACCAGCTTCAGAAGATTGTCGCCGCCGCTCATCGCAAGCCGTCCCAGGCCTTGATGTCGCCAACCGCAAGGCCGCCCATGCGGTCATGCACGCGCGGACCGCAGCTCATGGCGAGACAGAACAGGATTTCGTCGGCACGCGGCCCGTCGCTGAGGCCGACCTCCATGGCATCGAAATGGCTGCGCACATAGGCGGCGTTGGTGTGACCGAGCGGCACGTCCAGCCGTGAGCCGAAGGCGCCGACCTTGGTTGCCGACGGCACGATCGCCTTGGCGTCGCCGAGCCGCTCGCGCATGGCGTAGCCGCCAGGCACATGCCACAGCGCGCCATGCTCGAGCTCGCCCGCCGAACCGACGATGGTGCCCTTGCCGTAAGCGTCGATCTGCTTGATGTCGCCACCCAATGCGGCGATGAGCTTATCGGTGAGCAGCAGGCCAAGCGGCTTCAGATCGTCCATGGCGCTCTGCAGTTCTTCCACGTAGCGGCCGGCAAACGGGTTCTTGACCAGCGCCACGGCCGCAGCGCGACGCCGCGGCGCGGCAGCGACCGGCCCGCCATCGTGAAAGATCTCCTCAGTCAAAACCGCGATCTTGCGGATCGGAAACTCAGGCATGGGCGACTTCCTTCCCTGGACTTTTGTTGGGCGCGGCAAGCGCCATGGAACCGCTGATGCGGGTCTCACCGCCAAGAAACAGCGCCGATGCGGCAATCAGGCCGCGCCGGCGAAAATCTTCGGCGACAGCAAGGCCATTGTCCAGCGCCCGCTCCACGTCGCCAAGCGCAAGCGTGCCGACGGCTTGTGTTACCAGCCGCGCGCCGAGATCGCTGTCTGGCGCAAGGTCCTGTGCGGGAATACGCTTGATGGCGGGATTGCCGGGCAGGTCGACGGCGTTGGCGATGAGCGTCGCCGCCGCGTCGGCCTCGGCGCCGCTGCGCGCCAGTACGGTGACGGCATCGGCAATGCCCAGCGAAAACGAACGGCCGCGCCAGCCGCTGGTGGCGACGCCGCGCACACCGTCTGCTGAGCGAATGGTGATGCGGTCGGCCATACCGTTGCCGGTGCCGGCGATCGCCAGGCTCATCAACTGACCCTTGCCGATATGGAGAGCGCTGTCGCCGCCATTGTTGACATAGGCGCGGTCGAGCTTGCGATCCGCGAGTAGCGCAGCGAGCATTTCGTCGGCTACCGATCCTGCAACGGCGGCCATCGGCGTGATGAAGCATTCCGCGAGAGGCATGACGGCTGCTTCCATGCGCCGGCCCGTCGGCCCGGCGAAGCTGCGTGGCGCCAGGAAAAAGGCTGGCAGCCGCAATTCGGGAAGCTCCTCGACCAACTCGATCAGGATCGTCTGGAAGCGCGCGACGGCCTGGTCGTAGGCGGCACGGCACTCATCTTCCTCACCGAAGGCCTCGACGATCAGGTCGATCGGCCCGTGGTTGAGATGCAGCCGCTTGCCGTCCTGCAGCCACTGGACTTGCGGACCTTGCATCAGGCTGCCCCGTTCGAACCGGCGCGGCGCAACTGCGCCAGCGGTGGCCACGGGTTCCGGGCCTCTGCGCCTGTACCGCGGCGCGGATTGAGGTATTCGCCACCCTTGGCGACAATATCCTCGACGCTGCGTGTCTCGGCCTCGTAGCCGCCCAGCCTGACATAGTCGTCGCGGCGCAGCGTGAACTCGATCGGAGCCACCAAAGCGGGGGTCGGCACATAACCGAAGGCGCCTTCCGGCACCCGGGTGACGTCCACCATCAGCGTGATACCACCGCCCGGCCAGACATAGACCGGCGCGCCGCCGACCGTCACATAGGTCTTCAGGCCCTGCACCGAGCGGGTGAGATTGACCGGGTTTTCGGTGACGCCGGCGCGCAACGAACCGCCGGCGCCGCCGACGAACAGCACGGTGCACAAAGCCGGCTCGCAATTGTCCTCGATCAGCCCGACCGATTTCTGCAAGCGCTCGGGGAACGGCTTTTCGACCGGCTTCAATTCGTCGTCGAGTTCGTAATAGGCGAACTGTTCGCCGGTGGTCGACACCATCAGCAGCGACAGGCCGGGACGCGCGCCCTTCTTGGCGTTCCACTCGCCAAGGATCGACAGCGGGTCGGAAATCGAGGTGCCGCCCCAGCCGAGCCCGGGCTCGGAAACCTTGAAATAGCGGCCTGGCGTCGAGCGGCGGCCGATGATCTTGATGCCGGTATCCTGCCAGCCAAGCACCTTGCCGGCCTGATGCTCTGACACGACGCCTGTGATGTGATCGTCGACCACCACCACCTCGTCGACCAGCCCGCGCCATTGTGTGGCGAACATGCCGATGGTGGCCGAGCCGCAGCCGACGCGCATGCGGTGTTCCTGCTTGCCGTCGATGACAGGTGGTTTGCCGGCTTCAACGACAATGGTGGCGCCGCCGTCAATGGTCAGTTCGACCGGCTTGCGGTTGCACAGATTGAGCATCGCGTCGCAGGTCGCCCGGCCTTCGGCCTTGGAGCCGCCGGTCAGATGATGCACGCCGCCCAGCGACAGCATTTGCGAGCCATATTCGCCTGTGGTGACGTGGCCGATCGCCTCGCCTTGCGAGCGCACGATTGCCGTCTCCGGGCCGAGATGGCGGTCGGTGTCGATCTTCACCTTGACGCCGCAATAGGAGAAGATGCCCTCGGTGACCACCGTCACCAGATCGACGCCCTCGACCTCCTGGCTGACGATAAACGGCGCCGGCTTGTAGTCGGGATAGGTGGTGCCAGCGCCTATAGCCGTGACGAAGCGGCGGCCGGTGTTGACGAGCTCGCCATCCCATTGCTCGCCTTCGGCGGTGAACGGAACCATGGCGGCGCCAGTCTCGGCCGCGTGGTCGAGAATGGTCAGCGGGTCCATGCGCACGATGCGGCCGCCGACATTGCCGTAGCGGTCGCAGGCGCCGGTGCGGCCATCGGCGATATAGCACATGACCGGACAGGCATCGCAGCGGATCTTCTCGGCCACCTGCTTCTCGCCGGGATCGTGGGTTTCGAAGCGTTCGGCAAGCTCGCTCATCGGCGTGCCTCCTTGTCGCGGATTCCATTTTCTTGACGGATGCCAGCGCGGATGCGCGTCGGCGTCGCCGGAACCTTGGTGATGAGAACGCCGGTGGCATGGCGGATGGCATTGAGGATGGCAGGTGCGGTCGGGATCAGCACATGCTCACCCAGACCCTTGGCGCCGAACGGCCCTTCCGGATCGGGAACCTCGATCAATATGTGCTCGATCGGCGGCACGTCGCCGATGGTCGGGATGAGATAGTCGTGCAAATTCTCGGTGCGGCCGGGGATGTATTCCTCCATCAGCGCCATGCCGATGCCTTGCGCGATGCCGCCTTCGATCTGGCCTTCGACCAGCAGCGGGTTGATCGCCTTGCCGACATCGTGCGCGGCGGTGATTTTCAGCAGCTTGACGGTGCCGAGCTTGAGATCAACCTCGAGTTCGGCGATCTGCGCGCCATAGCCATAGACGGCGTAAGGCTTGCCCTGGCCCTTGGCGTCGAGCGGCAGCGTCGGTGGATCATAGGTCTCCTCGGCACGGAAGACGAAACCGTCGGCATCGACATCGAGAGCGGCGAGATCGATGCGGCGGGTGGCTTCGCCTTCGCGGATGACGATCGCCGGGCCATCCAGTTGCAGGGCCGCGTTCTCCGAGACATTGGCAAAGCGCAGGATTTTTTCGCGCAAGGCGCGGCCGGCCTTTTCGGCCGCCTTGCCGGTCACAAAAGTCTGGCGCGAAGCCGATGTTTTGCCGGCGTCGGGGCTGATCGCGGTGTCGGCGCTCTTCAGCCGGAATCTTTCCAGCGGCAGGCCGAGCGCGTCGGCGCAGATCTGGGTGATGACAGTGTTGGAACCCTGGCCGATATCGACGGCGCCCTGATGCAGGATGATGTCACCCGTTGGCGAGATACCGACCCTTATGGTCGACGGGTTGGGCAGCGATGTGTTGCCGCAGCCATACCAGCACGACGCGACGCCGACGCCGCGCTTTTTGCTCGTATTGGAGGAATTGAATGTATCTGCGTCGGCCGTCGCGCGAGCCCAATGCGGCCGCAGCGAGTCGAGGCACTCGAAAATACCGACGCCCGACTCCAGCCTCTGCCCGGTAACCGTTTCGGAGCCGTTCCGAAGGCAGTTTTTCAAGCGGAAATCGAGCCGGTCCACGCCGAGTTTGCCGGCGAGCTCGTCATAGAGCGTCTCCTGCATGATCGTCGCCTGCGGCACTCCGAAACCGCGGAAGGCGCCGGAGATCGGCCCATGAGTGTGGATGGCGCGGCCTTCGGCCCGGTAGTTCGGCGTGGCATAGGGGCCGGACGCATGCACCGGCACACGGTTGGCGACGGTCGGCCCCCAACTGGCATAGGCGCCGGTGTTGAAATCGCCGGAGAAGATCATGCCGGTGACGCGGCCGTCAGGATCGGCGCCGATCGTCGCCTTCATCTCGGCGGGATGGCGCTTTGTGGTCGACATCATGGATTCGTTGCGGGTGTAGGCAAGCGCCGCCGGCCGGCCCGTCTTCAGCGTCACAAGCCCGATCAGCGGCTGCAGCGAGACGTCGAGCTTGGAGCCGAAACCGCCGCCGGTGGCGGTTGGCACGATGCGCACTTTCTCGACCGGCAGGCCGAGCACCTTCGCCGTGTCGTCACGGTCCATATAGGGCGCCTGGGTGCAGGCGACGACGACCAGCGTGTCACCATCCATATAGGCATGGCCGGCTTCCGGCTCGATGTAGGCGTGCTCGACATAGGAGGTGTCGATGGCGCCGGACGCGGTGACGGCAGCGGCGGCAAGAGCCGCCTCAGGATCGCCGCGCTCGACAAAGCCCTTGGTCAAAAGATTGGCCGGGCGGTTGGCATGGATCAGCGCCGCACCCTCGCCCTGCGCTTCGCCGGGCTGCAAAAGATGCGGCAGTTCGGTCCAGTGGATCGGGAAATCCGACAAATCGAGATCGAGCATCGCCTCGCGCTCGCCGGCGACCAGCGCCACAGCCTCACCGCGCAGGCGCGCAAACCCTTCGGCCAGCGCTGGCTGATCGGCGAACGGGCCGATGACGCCAAAGCAGTTCTTGCCCGGAATATCGGCGGCGGTGAAGACGCCTTCAATGCCGGGATGTCTCTTTGCCCAACCTTCCAGATCACCGAAGGCGAAGCTGGCGTGATAATGCGGCGAACGAACCACCAGCACGGCCAGCGCATCGGCGGGGAAGGAATCGCCGCCGAATTTTTCAGCGCCGGTGACTTTCGGCACGCCGTCGAGCCTAACCGGCGACGAGCCGATCGCGTGACCGGACTGCGGCATGCGGAAATCCAGGCTGGCTGCCTGCAATGAGGCATCCATCACCGCCGCGATGATCTTTCTGTAGCCGGTGCAGCGGCAGAGGATGCCGCCAAGCGCATCCTCCACCTCGACCTCTGTCGGGTTCGGCTTTGTCTCCAGCAGCGCCGTTCCCGCGACCAGCAGCGCCGGCGTGCAGATGCCGCATTGCGCCGCCCCATGCGCCAGGAAAGACGCCTGCAGCGCCGACAACCGGCCATTGGCAAGGCCCTCGACGGTCGTCACCGATGTTCCGGCGGCGGAGGCCGCCGGCACCAGGCAGGCGCAGACGGCGTCGCCGTCGACCAGCACCGTGCAGGCGCCGCAGTCACCGGCGTCGCAGCCGACCTTGGTGCCGGTCAGCTGCAATTCGTCGCGCAAAACCTGCGACAGCCGGCGCAGCGGCGGCACATTGACCGAAACGGCGGCGCCATTGACCGCGAAATTGATCTCCGCGCGCTCGAGGCCGAAACCCGGCACGAGGTCGGGCAGAACTTCCTCAGACCGAGCCTGGCTCATGCCGCCACCATGCTGTTGTCGTCCGTGAGGCCACAGGCCTGCAGCACGGCGCGGGCGACGATTTCGCGCGCCGCATCGAGCCGGTATTCGGCGCTGCCGCGCACATCGGCGATCGGCGACAGCTCGGCCATCGGCGCGGACAGGACCGCGTCGGCGAGTGTCTGGAGGGCAGGCCTGCCGCGCAGCGCAGCTTCGACATCGGAGAGCCGCTTGGCGACTGCGGAACAGGAGCCGACAGCGACGGCTGCTTCCGCGATAATGCCGTTGTCGATCACGAGGCGCGCCGCCACCATGGCGATGGAGATGACGAGGTAGCGCCGCGCGCCGAGCTTGACGAAAGCGGAGGTACCGGCGGCCGCATGCTTGGGGATGCGGATGGCGGTGACCATTTCGCCGGGCAGCAAGGCCGTGCGTCGGTTGCCGAGAATGAAATCTGGCAAGGGCAGATAACGTGTTGCGGCCGCCGAGCACAGTTCGACCTCAGCGTCCAGCACCAGCAGACCCGGCACGCCGTCGGCGGCCGGCGAGGCGTTGCAGAGGTTGCCGGCGACAGAGGCGACATTCTGGATCTGCACGGAGCCGACTTCGCGCGCGGCCTGCTTCAGCGCATCGAACGCCGCCGGCAAGGGATGGCGGACCAGATCGGTCCAGGTGGTGCGGGCGCCGATCTCCCAATGGGTTTCGGTCTCGGCGATGCCACGCAGCGAGGCCAGTCCGTTGATGTCGAGAACATCATCGCGGAACGGTTTGGCGCCTTGCGCCGGATAGAAATCGGTACCGCCGGCAAGAATGCGCCACGCGCCCTCGCCAAGCAGAGCGAGCGCCTCGTCAAGCGTGGTGGGTTTCGCGTAACGGATCACGCCTTACCTTCCTAAGAGACGGGCCTTCCCAAGAGATGGGCCTCCCAAAAGTGGGGTCTTCCCTAGACACCGCCAGTATTCGATCTGGCCAAATTCATTCGTATGCAAATGATATCAAGCTGGCGGGAATTGTCAAAGCCGGAGTTTGAGGGAAGCTGGCCACCACGCATTTGTTATGCGGCCGGAGGTTGACGCAGGCCGCCATCTGGTCAAGTTTCTGCATCCGGTCGCATCCGCGGCGTTTTTCACTCGAATCCCCGCTCGAGACGAAGAAAGAGGAGAGGCGCCATGGCCGACGAAGCGCTTGTTGTCATCGACCTGCAGAACGACTTCTGCCCCGGCGGCGCGCTGGCGGTTGCCGGCGGCGACGAAATCGTGCCGCTGGTCAACGATCTGATCCGGCACGCCGAGCATGTCGTGCTGACGCAGGACTGGCACCCGGCCGGACATTCAAGCTTTGCCTCCAGCCATCCGGGAGCGCAGCCTTTCAGCGCGATCGAGATGCCTTATGGGCCGCAGACGCTGTGGCCCGACCATTGCATTCAGGGCAGCCTTGGTTCCGACTTCCATTCGGGACTCGCCTGGACCAAGACCGAACTGGTGATCCGCAAGGGATTTCGCCCTGACATCGACAGCTACTCCGCCTTCTTCGAGAACGACCACAAGACATCGACCGGACTCGCCGGCTACCTCAAGGAGCGCGGCATCGATACTGTGACCCTGGTCGGCCTGGCGACCGACTTCTGCGTCGCCTTTTCGGCGCTCGACGCGGTCAAGCAGGGTTTCAAGACGACGGTGCGCCTCGATGCCTGCCGCGGCATCGATCTTAACGGCTCGGGCGAGGCGATGCTGAAGCGCATGCGAGACGCGGGTGTGAGGCTCGAAGACAAGACCTCGGCCTAGATCGTGAGGGATCGGGAGAGCTCCATACAATCGCCGGTAGTTTTGGCGGCCTTGACGGTCGCCATTTTGGTTTTTCCCGGACTGGCGCTTGCGGCTGAGAGCCACGAACTGCCTGGCGCTTCTATGTCGCTGTGGTGGGGGCTGCCGTTTGCCGGCCTGCTATTGTCGATCGCCACGGGACCGCTGCTGTTCCACCACGTCTGGGAACATCATTACGGCAAGATCGCCGCAGGCTGGGCGGTGTTGGTGGTGGTGCCGCTGGCGGTCGCTTTCGGCATGTCTTTGGCGAGCGAAGCGGTGCTGCACACGCTGCTCACCGAATATATGTCGTTCATCATCCTTTTGTTTGCGCTCTACACCATTTCGGGCGGCATCCTTGTGGCCGGCAACATCCACGGCACGCCACTGGTCAATGCCGGCTTGCTGCTTGTCGGGGCGATGCTAGCCTCGGTGATCGGCACGACCGGTGCCTCGATGATCCTGATCCGGCCGATGCTGCGAGCCAATGACAACCGGCCGTTCAACGCCCATGTCGTCATCTTCTTCATTTTTCTCGTCTCCAACATTGGCGGCTCGCTGACACCCTTGGGCGACCCGCCATTGTTCGTCGGCTTCCTGCGCGGCGTCGACTTCTTCTGGACGACGACGAACCTCTGGCGCGAGACGCTGTTTACCGGCGGCCTTGTGCTGCTTGTCTTCCTGGCCATCGATATCATTCTGCATCGCCGCGAAGAGGGTGCGCCAAAGATCAAGGATCCGACGCCGGATACGAAGGTGCGGATTCGCGGCCTGGCCAACCTGCCGCTGCTGGCCGGCGTCATCGGCGCGATCCTGTTGTCGGCGGCCTGGAAGCCGGGCATCAGCTTTTCCCTGGTGGGGGTGACCCTTGAGCTGCAGAACCTGGTGCGCGACGCAATCATTCTGGCGCTGGCTTTCCTGTCTCTGGCTGTCTCGCGCAAGGAGAACCGTCATGCCAATGGCTTCATCTGGGGGCCGATCGCCGAAGTGGCGAAACTGTTTGCCGGCATCTTCATCTGCATCGTGCCGGTCATCGCCATCCTTCGGGCCGGCCATGACGGGGCGCTGGCGCCGCTGGTCGCACTGGTCACCTCGCCGTCGGGTCAGCCCAATGATCTCGCTTATTTCTGGCTGACCGGCGGGCTGTCGTCCTTCCTCGACAACGCGCCGACCTATCTGGTGTTCTTCGAACTTGCCGGCGGCGATCCCAGCCATCTGATGACGGAGTTCGCCTCGACGCTGGCGGCGATTTCCGCCGGCGCCGTGTTCATGGGCGCCAACACCTATATCGGCAATGCGCCCAACTTCATGGTCTACGCCATCGCTAGGCATCGCGGCGTGAAGATGCCAGGCTTCTTCGGCTATATGGCGTGGTCAGGCGCGGTGCTGATACCGACGTTTTTGATTGCCGGTTTTTTGTTCTTTGGCTGAGAGACTTTACCTCCCGCTTGTGGGGAGTCGGCGCAGTACACCCACCCCGATCCGCTTAGCGGATCGACCCTCCCCACAAGGGGGAGGTAGGCACTCATCCAACCCCAACATACCGCCTGACCGCCGAAGGGTCGGCCCGCAACTGCTCTACATCGACCGTCTCGCGGTTGCGGCCGTTTTCGATGAAGCAGACGCGGTCGGCGACCGACAGCACGGCATCGACGCGCTGCTCGACCAGGATGGTGGAGACACCCAGCTCCCGCAGCTGCACCACCGTCTCGCGGATTTTGGCGATCATCGACGGCATCAGCCCTTCGGTCGGCTCGTCGAGCAGCAGCACCTGCGGCTCGATGCACAGCGCCCGCGCCATGGCCAGCATCTGCTGCTCGCCGCCGGACAAAGTGCCGGAGCGCTGCCGCAGCCGCTGGCGCAGGAGCGGGAACAGGTCGAGGACGTTTTCCCGCACGACCTTGCCCTTGCCACGCGTCATCAGGCCGATCTCGATGTTTTCCGCCACCGTCATCTCAGCAAACAGACGCCTACCCTGCGGCACATAGGCGACGCCGGCTTTCGGCACGTCATGCGCCGGCAGGCCCGTCAATTCCTTGCCGGCGAGCTGGATCGAGCCGGCTACCGCCGGCACCAGTCCCATGATCGCCTTCAGCGTCGTCGTCTTGCCGGCGCCGTTGCGACCGAACAGGCACAGCACCTCGCCCTTGTTGAGCACAAGGTCGAGGCCGTAGAGCACTTGCACCTCGCCGTAGAAGCAGTCGAGCCCGGAGATGGTCAACGCGCTTGTCCCTGTGACTGCTCCGGTCATGGCGCCGTCCCCAGATAGGCTTCCTGCACCTGTGTGTTGGCGCGGACCTGCTCAGGCGTGCCTTCGGCCAGGATCCTGCCGGCGTTGAAGACGGTGATGCGGTCGGCCAGTTGCATGACGACCGGCATGTTGTGCTCGATCAAAAGCACGGTGGCGCTTTTGGCGATCTCGCACACCAGCTCGATGAAATTGTCGATCTCGCTGTCGGCCAGGCCTTGCGTCGGCTCGTCGAGGATCAGGAGCCGCGGCTTCAGCGCCAGGCCCATCGCCACTTCGAGCAGGCGCTGATGGCCGTAAGAGAGCTGACCGGCCGGCGTATGGGCGCGGTCGACAAGGCCGGTGCGTTCGAGAGCGGCCATGACGCCGGTGCGCACGGCGCCCTTCGAGCGGCCGTCGGTCAGCGTGCGCTGCACCGGCAGCGCGACATTGTCGTAGGCGGAGAGGTTGGCAAAGACGCTGGTGATCTGGAATGTGTAGGCGATGCCCTGGCGCACCCGGAGATAGGCCGGCTGGCTGGTGATGTCGGCGCCGTCGAAGAGGATCATGCCGGCGGATGGCTGGATGCGGCCGCTGATCAGGCTGACGAAGGTGGTTTTCCCGGCTCCGTTGGGGCCAATGACGGCGCGGATCTCGCCCGGCATCAGCTGGAAGTCGACACCGTCGACGGCGCGCAGGCCGCCGAAATTGCGCGCCAGGTTCTTTGTCGTCAGCAGCGGCATCATGGCAGCCACCCGAGCCAGCGCTGGCGGATGGTGCCGAGGATGCCTTTGGGGAAAAACAGCACCAGAAGGATGAGCGCGATGCCGACGATCAACAGATAGGCGGAGGTGTAGCCGCTGGCGATGTCGATGACATAGTACATGAAGACCGTGCCGATCAGGCCCCCGAGCGTCGTGGCGGCGCCGCCGAGCAGCACCCAAAGCAGCGGCAGGATGGAATACTGAACCGAGGCAAAGCTCGAACCGACATAGCCGAACAGCAGCGCGTAGGCGGCACCCGACGCTGCGCAGATGGCGCCGGAAACGACGACGGCGATGAGCTTGTTCGAAAAGGTGTCGTAGCCGAGCATTTTCGTGCGCTCCTCGTTTTCGCGCACGGCCACCAGGACGCGGCCATAACGGGAGCGGACGATGGCGAGCGTGATGAGCAGCACGACCGAGAACAGCGCCAGCGCGCTCATGTAGCGCACGGTCGGGTTGGTGAGGTCGAGCGATGTCGCGCCGAGGTTCAGAACCCGCGTCGGCTGCGGCACCACCAGGCCCTGGTCACCGCCGGTCCATGCGGCGAAATAGAGGATGGTAAGGTAGAAGACCTGCGCGAACATCATGGTGACGATCATGAAGGCGACGCCCGTGGTGCGCAGCGCCAGCAGGCCGATCACCAGCGCAAGCAACGCGCCACAGGCGATGCCGGCGAGGAAGGCCAAAGGCGCGCTCCAGCCGAGATGGATGACGGACAGGCCGGCGCCATAGAGCCCGGCGGCAAAGAACATGGCGTGGCCGAGGCTGAGCAGGCCGACATAGCCGAACAGCATGTTGTAACCCATGGCAAAAGCCGCCAGCACCATGATGCGGGCGACGAGGCCGTGATGATAGTCGGGCAGGACGAAGCTCAGCGCAAAGAGCAGCGCGATGGCACCGAGATGGAGTGCATAGGCTTTTGCCGGCGAAGCTTCGCTCATCGCGGCGCCTGCCCGAACAGGCCTTGCGGCCGGAACACCAGCACCATGGCGACCAGCAGCGTGGCGATGATCTTAGCCAAGGTCGGCGAGAAGAACACCGAGATGATGCCGTCGGAGAGGCCGATCAACACGGCGGCGACGACGGTGCCGCGCAGCGAACCCAGGCCGCCGATGATGACGACGATGAAGGAGAGCAGCAGCGGGTCCTGCCCCATCAGATAGTGCGCCTGGCTGATCGGCACGATCAGCACGGCGGCGATCGCCGCCAGCATGGCGCCGAGGGCAAAGACGCCGGCATAGACGCGGTCGACCGGAATGCCGAACGCCTGCGCCGTCTCGCTGTCATACTGGGTGGCGCGCATGATGAGGCCGATTTTCGTGCGCGTCAGCACCAGCCATGTGGCGACCAGCAGGAGCGCCGAGGCAGCGATGATCGACAGCTTGTAGCCGGAATAGCCGAACCAGGGCAAAAGGATGCGGTAGCTGAAGGGGGGCTCCACCGGCCGCGCCTCCGGGCCGTAGAAGCTCAGCGCCAGCTGCTGAATGATGTAGAGCATGCCGATCGTGGCGACGATGGTGGCTTCCGGATTGTAATTGAGCCGGCGCAGCACCAGCCTTTCTGCAACCAGAGCAATGGCGCCGACAATCAGCGGCGCGATCACCAATGCCGCGAGGAAGCCGACCGTGGGATGGCCGGGGATGGCCGTCGAGATTGCCCAGGCGAGCACCGCGCCCAGCATGAAGAACTCGCCATGGGCGACATTGACGACGCGCATGACGCCGAACACCAGCGACAGGCCCAGCGCCGTCAGCGCCAGTACGGCTGAGGTGACGAGGCCTTCGAGGGCGGCGAGGAGGAGATGGGGTCCAAAATGCATGGGCTACACGCTGGTCGGTGCCAAGTGCACCCCTGCCGGGCTCGGCCCTTCGCTATCGCTCCGGGCGTTCGTCGCTCGGAAAGCCAAGCAATTGGCTTTCCGTCCGCTTCGCGGACCGCTCCTCACCCCCCGCATGGGGGGAGATTGGCAGTACGTGTGGCAGCGCCTTTTTGACGACGACTTTGGCGATTGGCGAAACCCTGGGCGACCTCCAATCTCCCCCCTTGCGGGGGAGATGTCCGGCAGGACAGAGGGGGGTGGCTGGGCTCCCACGTTACAGGCGAGCAAAACCTACAGCGCCTGCGTCGTGTAATCCCCTTCGGCCTCGTAAAGCCCATCCTCGATCTTGGTCTTGTGGACGACCGTCAGCTTGCCGCCTTCGACCTTGGAGATGTTCTGGATGCCGAAGCACTGGTGGATCTTGCCGTTGAACGTCTTCGGTCCCTGCGGATGCTCCGGCCCTTCGGCGAATTCGGTCAGCGCCTCGGTCGCCTCGACCAGCTTGGCGCGGTCTTCCGGACCCTTGTAGCCGGCGTCTTCCATCGCCTTCTTGACGACGTAGAGCGTTTCCCAGCAGCCGAACATGTGCGAGGCGGTGGAGACGTCCTTGGGGTCGCCGACGGCCGCACCATTGTCGTCGATGCCGACGGCGGCGCGATAGGCCTTCTGCGCGGCGCTGTCGTCCGCCTGCGCGTAGCGCGGCGAGCCTTCCCAGAAATGGCTGCCGTCGAGGAATTCCAGCCCGGGGCTGTTGATGTCGGTGGCTTCGAGCGAATCCATGAAGCCGAAGAGTTGCGGCCGGTTGGAACCGTAGAACTCGCCGAGTTCCTTGACGAAGGTCAGCACGGCCGGACCGACCATGACGTGGTAGATCACCTCGGTCTCGGCCGGGATCTGCGGAAAATATTTGGTGAAGGAAGATTCCGTCGGCGGGATGGCGATCTGGGCGATGACCTCGGCGCCTTGCGCCTTCAACGCCGGCGGCAGGTAGTCGCGGTGGTCGTAGCCGAAGGCGAAGTCGGGGAAGATCTGCGTCACCTTCTTGCCGGCATTGGCCGCGATCCACGGCGCCATAGACTGGATCTGGCTCTTCACGTCGGTGATGCCGGGCTGGAAGACGTAGCGGTTCAACTTGGTCGAGGCGACATGGTGGCCTTCACTGACGACGAAATAGGGAATCTTGTTTTCACCTGCGGCCGGCGCGGAGCCGATCACGACATGCGAGAACAGCGTGCCGAAGACGATGTCGGTCTTGTGCTGGGTGGCGAACTTGCCGACCACTTCGGCTCCGCGGCCGGGATCGGTGCCGTCATCCTCGATCACCAGTTCGACCGGGCGGCCGTTGATGCCGCCGGCATCGTTGATCGCCTTGACCGCGGCCGCACTGGTCTTTTCGTACCAGCGGCCATAGGCGGCACCGATGCCGGTGCGGTGCGACTGGAACCCGATCTTGATCGGCGCCGAGCTCTGCGCCTGCGAGTAACGAACGAAGCCCGGCGCGAGCGTCAGGCCGGCCCCGGCAGCGAGACCTTTTAGCGCCGTACGGCGGCTAAGCGTGCTTTTGGAGAGATCGAAAAACCCATTCTTGTCAGTCACGGCAGTTCCCCTGTTTTCGAGTTTTGACTGTCTGTAACGAGGCAAGGCCACTCCCTTGTGGGAGGGGCAGAAATCGCATGTATACAAACTAAATCATCAAAGCCTCGACGTGGCAAGCGGGCTTTCCGCATCCAGCGCCGCGCGTCCATCAGGACGCGCAAAGGACGCTGGAGCATTTTTTGCTTTGCGCATGATCCTTTCCGAAAATCGAACCCGATTTTCGGGGTCATGCGCTGGCACGCCGGTCACCTTTTGTCATCCGGCAGTCGGCGTGGCAAGCAACCAGAGACCGAAGATGGTGTAAGCGACCATCAGCACGGTGAGCGGCAATTGACTGAGTGCGGCGCGCGATGGAACCGGGTGCAGCCGCCAGGACAGACCATGGGCGACGAGCACCGCCAACATATGGCCGGCGATGATGATGCCGGCCTGCACATTCCACAGCCACCAGGCGGAGCCGGCGCCGGCGACGATGCCGGCTTCGATCCGCATGTCGGCGGTGCCGAACAGGTTCCAGCCCAGTCCTAACGGGTCGGATAAAGCAGCCACCGCATACTGGCCGTCGACCAGCAGCGCCGTCAGATAATGCGCGACATGATAGGCGAGCGCGATCGGCACGATCGACCAGACCAGCAGGCCTGCCGTCTCGCCAAGCACATGCCCGCTGCCGGCAAGGCGCTGGCCGAGGATGACGGCCAGCATGAATGCAGCCGCCAGCAGCACGAAAGTGAGCACGAGGCCGAAGCTGCCGATACCGATCAGAGCGGTGCGGCCGGGATACTCCAGCGGATTGATGCCGAACAGACCGAGCCAGAAGAAGGTTTTCGACAGGCCATCGAAGGAGACAGACGAAAGGCTGAGCAGCAGGAAAGCGATGCCGCTGGCCGGCAGAGGCACGGCGGCGAGCAGTTTCGCGCCCGGCCAGCAAAGGTTGAGGCGGCCTTCTTCACCTCGCTCGACAGGCGCAAAGCGCGCCACCATGCTGAAGAACACCGTCAGGAACTCGCCGCGTTGGCTCCAGCCGGGATAGCCGAAGGCGAGCATGGCGATGAAGGTGAAAAGCCAATAGAGGCCAGCGGCATAGGCCAGCCGTGCCGGGTCGTCGGGCGCCGGATCGATCAGTTCGAACCAGGCAAAGGCGAAGAACAGGATGACGGCCGGCCAGCTACCGAGCCATGCAGGCAAACGCGATTTCGGCACCTCGGCATCGCGCTGACCAAGCAGGCGGGTCACGATCCGCCATGGGCCGTACCAGGGGTTCAGCCAGGACCAGAGACCGCCAAGCAGACCTTGCAAGAGGACGAGACCGACCCAGAGCAGTGTCCATACGACAAGAGGGAGCGGGTTGGAGAGCGGGTCGCGGCTGCCGAACAGGCCGGCGGCGATCAGGATTACAAAGCCGGCAAAGGAGAGCAGGCTGACGAGTGTGCGGGGGGCTCCGCTGCATGTGAAAAGTTGTAAGCGACGACGCCAGAAACGGTCGAGGGCGTCGGGTGGTAACAGGGCCAGAACGAGGAAGCTGACGGCGACGGCGAGTGCGCCACCGGCGATGTAGTAGCCGGTGGGGAGGAGGAGGACGTGGCCGCGATCGGAGGCATGGGCGAAGGCGGAGGTGGGGAGGAGGGTGAGGACGAAGAGGGCGAGAAGGGCTAGGTTCCAACGAAGGCACCCTACGGCGCCCCCCTCTGTCCTGCCGGACATCTCCCCCGCAAGGGGGGAGATTGGATTTCGCTCAGGCTTTCGCCGATTTTCAACGGCGAAGAAAGACGCGCGGCGCCCGACGCTGCCAATCTCCCCCCTTGCGGGGGAGATGTCCGGCAGGACAGAGGGGGGTGGGCGGGAACTCAACTTATCCGGATTTCCATTTGCCTGGCGAAATGATCCGCCATCTCAAACCTTGACCAATTGCCTCACCCGATCTTTCGCCCCGAAAATCCGCAAATACCGTTCGATCTCCTTGGGGTCGCCCGTCGCCTTGGCCGGATTGTCCGACAGCTTCACCGCCGGCCTCCCGTTGGCCTCGGTGACCTTGCAGACCAGCGATATGGCATCGAGGCTGTTGGTTTCGGTCGGCGCGCAGCCTTCGAAGTCGTTGGTGAGGTTGGTGCCCCAGCCGAAGGACATTCGCACCTTGCCCTGGAAGTGCTTGTAGGTCTCCTCGATGGTCTCGACCTCGAGCCCGTCGGAGAAGATCAGCAGCTTCTGCCTGGGATCCTTTCCCTTCTCGCGCCACCAGTCGATGATTTTTTCACCGCCTTCGATCGGCGGCGCGCTGTCGGGGCGGAAGCCGGTCCAGTCGGCAACCCAGTCCGGCGCATCGCGCAGGAAGGATGCGGTGCCGAAGGCGTCGGGCAGCACGATCAACAGGTTGCCGCCATAATAACGCTGCCAGTCCTGCAGCACCTTGTAGGGCGACTGCTTCAGCTCTTTTTCCGATTTTGCGAGTGCGGCAAACACCATCGGCAGTTCATGCGCGTTGGTGCCGAGCGCTTCGAGGTCGTTGTCCATGGCCAGCAGCACGTTGGAGGTGCCGGTGAAGGCCTCGCCGATGCCTTCCTTGAGCGCCTCGACGCACCAGCGCTGCCACAGGAAGGAGTGCCGACGGCGGGTGCCGAAATCAGAGATGCGGATGCCGGGCAGCGCCTTCAGCCGCTCCGTCTTGGCCCACATCTTGGCCTTGGCGCGGGCATAGAGCACGTCGAGCGCAAACGGGCCGAAGGCGCGCATCGCCGCGCGGGAACGAAGCTCATTGATGATGGCCAGCGCCGGGATTTCCCACAGGGTAGTGTACATCCAGGGGCCGCTGAAGGAGAGCTCGTACTGGCCGTCGCGCTTGGACAGCTCGTATTCGGGCAGCCGAAAACCTTCCAACCAGGCGAGGAATTCCGGCTCGAAGATCTGCTTGCGGCCATAGAAATTATTACCGCCGAGCCAGATCATCTCCTTCTTGGAGAAACGCAGCGTGCGGGCATGGTCGAGCTGGTCGCGCAGTTCGCCTTCGTCGATCTCATCGGCAAGGCGCACCGAGGTGGTGCGGTTGATCAGCGAGAAGGTGGTGTCGACCTTGGGATACATCCCCCAGATCATCTGCAGCATCAGCAGCTTGTAGAAATCCGTGTCGAGCAGGCTGCGGACGATCGGATCCAGCTTCCAGGTGTGGTTGTAGACGCGCCGCGCTATATCGGTCTTTGCCATGTCTGTCGCCGCCTTCGCTGCTGGCTCTAGCTTTTGTCTTACGCAATTCCGGACGGAAAACCGCTAGGAACTTTTCCTGGAATTGCTCTTGGCCAAATGCCTCTTAGCATTGAATTTTTGAACGCGCTTCCCGCTTTGCGGGCTGGTCCGACAAAAAGAGGACGCTGCGGCAGTATTGTTGTGGTGCTTACGGCTCTTAGGATGCGGCCTTGGCGCCAATCACTTTCAGCGCCGGGCGCTTCCTGCGGGTGCCTATGCGGCCGGCCACCGGCGCGTCGGCACGGCTGTCGGCCTGTTCCTTCTCGACGAACAGCCAGTCGATGAACAGCTGCACGATCGGCGCCGAGCGCATCTCGTTGCGGCAAACGACATAGAAATCGTCGACCGCCGGCACCGACAGGCTGAACGGCGCCACCAGCAGGCCCCTGGCAAGCAGCATGCTGGCGGTGACGGAATCGCCAAGCGCCACGCCATGGCCATGCACCGCGGCCTCGATGGCCGTGCGCGCATCGCCGAGATGGTGCCGGCGGCCACGCTCGAGATCCAGCCCGTCGGCCGCGGCCAGCCAGGTGTGCCACTCGCGGCCGTCATCGCCATGCAGGATGACATGGTCGGCAAGATCCCTGCAGATGCGGATCGGCCGGTTGTTGATCAGCGTCGGGCTGACCACCGGGAACAGTTCGAGGCCCGACCATTTGCGCATCCAACAGTCGGTCCAGCTGCCGTCGCCATAGAGCACGCAGACATCGACCTGTGGCGCACGAATGTCCTTGGGGTCGTTGGAGGGGATCAGCGTCAGCCTGATATCGGGATATTGCGCCATGAAGCTGCCGAGCCGCGGCGTCATCCACAGAAGCAGCAGCGCCGGCACGCAGGAGACCGACAGCGTGCCGGCGCTGGCCGGCCTGGTCATGCGCTGCGTGGCGGCGGCGATGCCGTCGAAGGCGGTCGATACCGCCGGCAGCAGTTCGGCGCCGTGCGGTGTCAGCTTTACCCGCTGTCCGGTGCGCTCGAACAGCTTGACGCCGAGCGATTGCTCGAGCGCCTTGATCTGGTGGCTTATGGCGCCATGGGTGACATTGAGCTCGGCCGCCGCCTTGGTCAGCGAGGCGTGCCGCGCCGTCGCCTCGAAGGCGCGCAAGGGATTTAAGGGGGGCAGACGCTTGGCCATGAGCACCGGATACTCTGTGAGATTTTCTCACAAACAGCACCGTAACAATATCAATTGATTTTTCAATGCGGCTGCCGGACACTTTGGCAGGTCAACAGCATCAATGACGTGAAATCTGCAGGCAGCCAGCGGGACAGCGACCCGGCCGGATGACGGTCAGTTCGCAAACGCTGCGGCATGCACAAGCCCGGCAGGAGGAGACCGACATGGGTTACGATCGTGGCAAGCTCGACGCGCTGCGCCGCAAATACGGCGAGAGCCATGGCGGCGAGATGTTCGACCCTAAATTCCGCAAGGTTGCCGACAAGATCTTCTCCAAGAGCGGCACCAGGCTGGCGCCCTATTCCGGCATCCCCACCTTCCTCGCTGCACCCTACCGCGAAGTCGCTGCCGACAATCCGGATTTCGGCGATTTGCAGGTGGCGATCATCGGCGTGCCGATGGATCTCGGCGTCACCAACCGTCCCGGTTCACGCTTTGGACCGAGGGCGTTGCGCGCCATCGAGCGCATCGGCCCCTACAATCATGTGCTGGAATGCGCGCCGACGCATGAGCTGCGAGTCGCCGACATCGGCGATACGCCGTTCCGCAGCCGCTACCGGCTGGAGATCAGCCACGAAGACATTGAGAAGCGCACCAACCAGATCGTCGATGCCGGCGTGCTGCCGCTCTCGGTCGGCGGCGACCACTCGATCAGCCACCCGATCCTGAAGGCGGTCGGCAAGAAGGCGCCGGTCGGCATGATCCATATCGACGCCCATTGCGACACCAGCGGGCTGTTCGACATGACCAAGTTCCACCATGGCGGCCCGTTCCGCAACGCGGTGCTGGACGGCGTGCTCGACCCGACCCGCACCATCCAGATCGGCATCAGAGGCTCGGCCGAATATCTGTGGGAGTTCACCTACGAATCCGGCATGACGGTCGTGCATGCCGAAGAGGTGACCGGGCTCGGCATCCCCGCGATCATCGAGAAGGCGCGCAAGATTGTCGGCGACGGCCCGACCTACATCTCGTTCGATGTCGACAGCGTCGATCCGGCCTTTGCGCCGGGCACCGGCACGCCGGAAGTCGGCGGCCTGACGACGCGTGAGGTGCTTGAACTGCTGCGCGGCCTGAAGGGCCTCAACATTGTCGGCGGCGACGTCGTCGAGGTGGCGCCGCAATATGACGCCACCACCAACACCGCCCATGTAGGCGCGCAGGTCCTGTTCGAGATCCTGAGCCTGATGGTGTTCAGCCCCGCCATTACGAGCAAGGGAGCCTGAATTCAATCGCAAGGCGGCCGCCGCGCTGGAGCCGGCGGCCGTTTCAAACAAACAAGCATCCAGAAGGGGAATACCAATGACACTCCACATGAAACTCAAATCTTCCGTAGCCGCCGCGCTGATGCTCGCCGGCCTCGGCCTCGCCTCCCAGGCTCATGCCGACGCCGTCGACGACATCACCAAGGCCGGCGCTATCAATGTCGGCATCTTCTCCGACTTCCCGCCCTTCTCCTCGGCCAGCGCCGATATGAGCATCAAGGGCTATGACGTGGACGTGGCGCAGGCAATCGCCGATGCCTTGAAAGTGAAGCTCAACCTGGTCAGCGTCACCGGCCAGAACCGCATCCCCTATCTCACCGACAAGCGCGTCGATATCCTGATGAGCGTCGGCTATTCCAAGGAGCGTGAGGAGGTGATCGATTTCGCCGCCGCCTATGCGCCCTATTACATCGCCGTCATCGGTCCGGCAGCGCTCTCGGTCAAAGGCAAGGAAGACCTTGCCGACAAGTCGATCGCCGTCAACCGCGGCACGCTGGAGGATACGTCGCTGACCGAAGCTGCGCCGGCATCGGCCGACATCAAGCGCTTCGACAACTACAACTCCGTCATCCAGGCCTTCATCTCCGGCCAGACCCAGCTGATGGTGGTGGGCAACGACGTGGGCGCCCAGGTGTTGGCCAAGCAGGATGCGCTGAAGCCGGAGCAGAAGTTCCAGCTTTTAACCTCGCCCTCGCATATCGGCCTCAACAAAAAAGAGGACCGGCTGAAGACGGCGGTCAATGATGCGGTCGCCAAGATGCTTGCCGACGGCAAGCTCGACGAGAGCTCGAAGGCCTGGCTGAAGACGCCGCTCAATCCCGACAACCTCAAGGATTGAGTTTCCGTGGCCTTTGCCTGGCTTCCAGCTGCTCTGGGCGACATCACGCGCGGCGCGCTCACGACGATCCTATTGATCGTCGTGACCACGCTCGTGGGTACGCTGCTGAGCATCCTGGGCGCTGCCGGTCGGCGCAACGGCCCGGTATTCGTGAAGCGCGCCATCGCGGTCTATGTCGAGGTGATGCGCAACACGCCTTTCCTGGTGCAGCTGTTCTTCATCTTCTTCGGTCTGCCCAGCCTCGGCATAAGGCTCGATCCGATCCTGGCCGCCATGCTGGCAATGACGCTCAACATGGCGGCCTACACGATTGAAATTGTCGGCGCCGGCCTCGATGCCGTGCCCGGCGGACAGACGGAAGCCGCTCTTTCACTGGGGCTTCGGCCACGACAGGTGTTCATCAAGATCGTGCTGCCGCAGGCGCTGAAGGTGATCTATCCGGCGCTCACCAGCCAGATCGTCATCATGATGCTGGAATCAGCCGTGGTTTCGCAGATCGCCGTGCGCGAACTGACCTATGAGGCCGACATGCTGCAGGCACGCACCTTCCGTTCCTTCGAGACCTATTTCATCGTGACGCTGGTCTATCTCTTGATGTCGATGGCCTTGCGCCGGCTGCTGGTCACAGGCGGGCGCCGCGTCTTGGGGGCCGGCGTGTCATGATCGAATTCACCTTCTGGGATATCGTGCGCAACCTTGTGCTCGCCGCGCGCTGGACGGTGCTGTTGTCGCTCGCCGCCTTCGTCGGCGGGGCGCTGGTCGGGCTGATCGTGCTGTTCTTCCGCATCGCTCAGAATAAATGGAGCCGGCGCATCGCTTCCGGCTACATCGCGCTGTTCCAGGGCACGCCGCTGTTGATGCAGCTGTTCCTGATGTTCTTCGGCCTGCCGATGCTGGGCCTGCGCATCGAGCCGTGGACGGCAGCCGTGCTCGGCCTCACCTTCTTCGCCAGCGCCTATCTGGCCGAGATCTGGCGCAGCGGCGTCGATGCGCTGCCGCGCGGGCAGTGGGATGCCGGCGCCAGCCTCGGCCTGCACCGCCTGCAGGAGCTCAGGCTGATCATCCTGCCGCAGGCGTTCTCGATCACGAGGGCGCCCATCGTCGGCTTCCTGGTGCAATTGATCAAATCGACGGCGCTGACCTCGATCATCGGCTTCGAGGAGCTCGTCAGGACCTCCAACGCCATCAACAACGCCACCTTCGAACCGTTCAAGGTCTACGGGCTGGTGGCGCTGATCTTCTTCGTCATGTGCTTTCCACTGACGCAATACGCCCGTACGCTCGAACAACGAGCGGCGGCCCACTGACGCCAGACGGCGACAGTCGTGTGAAGGGAACCTGCCGGAAAGACCGGCATCAACTGAGGAGAAATCGGATGAACAGACTGATCGGAAAATCCATGACACGGCGCGGCGTGCTTGGCGCGGGCCTCGCAACAGCCGGCATGCTTGCCATGCCGTCCATCCTGCGGGCGCAGGACAAGTCGCTGAAGGTCGGCGTGTATGGCGGCTATTTCAAGAAATCCTTCGACGAGAACGTCTTCCCCGACTTCACCAAGGCAACCGGCATTGCCGTGGAATCGGTCGCTGAGCCGACCGGCGAAGCCTGGCTGGTGCAGCTGGAACAGGCGGCCAAGGCCGGTCAGGCGCCGGCCGACCTTTCGATGATGTCGCAGACCTCGACGCTGAAGGGCCAGTCGACGGAATTGTGGACGCCGCTCGATACGTCGAAGTTCAAGCATTATGGCGACCTGTTGCCGCGCTTCATCAACAAATATCCGGATGGCCGTGTTGCCGGCATCGGCGCCGTCGCCTGGTGGATCACGCTGGTCTCCAACACGGACGTCTACAAGGACGCGCCGACGTCGTGGGACGCGCTGTGGGACAAGGCCAATGAGGACAAGCTCGGCCTGCTGGCGCTTGCCTCCAACTCGTTCCTGCTTGAAGTGACGGCCAAGACGTTCATGGGCGGCACCAACGCCCTCGACACCGAGGACGGGCTGAACAAGGCGTTCGAGAAGCTCGCCGAGCTCAAGCCGAACGTGCGCCTGTGGTATCGCGACGAGGCGCAGTTCGAGCAGGCGCTGAAGTCGGGCGAAATCCCGATGGGCCAGTATTATCACGACGTCACCGGGCTCGCGATCGCCGACGGCTTCCATGTCCGCTCGACCTTTCCGAAGGAAGGCGGCATCCAGGATTCCGGCAATTGGGTGCTGTCGCGCGCCTCGACCAAGGTCGACGAGGCGCATGCCTTCATCGACTATATGAGCCAGCCGTCCATGCAGGGCGTGATGTCGCGCAAGGTCGGCACCACGCCGACGCTGAAGAAGGAGGTGCTCGACCTCAAGCCGGAAGAGTTCGCCGCGGTGTCGTCGGATATCGATCCGATCATCCCGCGCTACGATCTCTATACGTCGAAGGCCGACTGGATCAACCAGAAGTGGACCGAGCTGATCGTCGGCTGATCAGCCCGATCCGCTTGAAACTGACTGGCCGCCGGATTTCTTCCGGCGGCCCCGTTAGAAGCAGTTCACCGTTTCATCGAGACGGCGGCCTACTTCCCGCTTTTAAGCAATTCCGGGCGGAAAACCGTTACACACTTTTCCTGGAATTGCTCCAGCGCACAGCCTGAGAGGGATGAGCATGCCCGGACTAGACATCAACGCCATCACCAAGACATTCGGCAATTTCGCCGCCGTCGACAATGTCCAGCTCAACGTGCCGCACGGCACGTTCGTCTGCCTGCTCGGCCCGTCGGGCTGCGGCAAGACCACGCTGCTGCGCATGATTGCCGGGCTGGAGGAGCCGAGCAGCGGCGCCATCGTGCTTGACGGCGAGGACATCACGCCGCTGCCGACGCACAAGCGCAATCTCGGCATGGTTTTCCAGTCGCTGGCGCTGTTTCCGCATCTCTCCGTCGGCGACAACATCGCCTATGCGCTGCGCATTCGCGGCGCCTCGAAGGAGGAGCAGAAGAAACGCGTCGACGAGCTGCTGAGCCTGATCCATCTGCCCGGCTTTGCCGACCGTCCGGTGGCAAAGCTGTCGGGCGGCCAGCGCCAGCGCGTGGCGATTGCGCGGGCACTCGCCCTGTCGCCGAAACTGTTCCTGCTCGACGAGCCGCTGTCGGCGCTTGACGCCAAACTGCGCGAGGCCATGCAGGTGGAACTGCGCCAGTTGCAGCAGCGGCTCGGCATCACCACCATCGTCGTCACCCACGACCAGCGCGAGGCCATGACCATGGCCGACCTCGTCGTCGTCATGGGCCATGGCAGGATCCTGCAGGCGGCGCCGCCGATCGAGATCTACCGCAAGCCGGCCGACGCCTTCGTCGCAGACTTCATCGGCATCACCAATTTGCTGCCGGCCGAAGTCGACAGCACCGGGCGCACCACCATTTTGGGCACCGCCATTCCGGGCCTTGCCATGCCGGCGGGTCAGACCAAAGCCTCGGTCTCGGTCCGTCCCGAGGATGTGCATCTGGGCAGCCCCGGCGGCTCGGCGATTACCGGCGAGGTGAGTTTCGTGCGCGATCTCGGCGGCACCATCGAGACCTTCGTCGATGTCGGCGGCACCAGCATCATTGCGGTGACGACGCCGCGCGAGCGGCATGACGTGCCGGTCGGTGCCAAGGTCGGCGTCACGCTGCCGCCGGCCAGTTGCGTGGTGCTTGGCGCATGAGACGCGAAGCTCCGAAGTCGGTAGCCGACTACACGCCGCTGTTCTTTCCGGCGCTGATGCTGATCGTCTTCTTCGTCGTGCCGTTCTCGACGATGATCGCGGTGAGCTTTTTCAAGCGCAACCCTTCCGGCTTCTACACGCCGGATTTCGTGTTCGACAATTACGCCCGGTTCCTGTCGGTGTTCTTCGGCGGCGTGCTTAGCTTTTCGCTGATGCTGGCGGTGCTAGTCGCCATCTGCTGTGTCACTATTGCCTTCCCGTTCACCTACCTTTTGACCCGCCGCCCGCGCCGCGTGCAGACGCTGTGGCTGGTCGGCCTGTTGTCGGTGCTGTCGCTGTCGGAAGTCATCATCGGCTTTGCCTGGTCGACGCTGTTTTCGCGCACCGCCGGGATCACAAACCTGTTCGTGGCGATCGGGCTGATGGACAAGCCGGTGGCGTTGCTGCCGACCTTCGGCGCGGTGCTGACCGGCATGGTCTACCAGGCGCTGCCCTACACCATCCTGGTGCTCTACCCCGCTCTCGTGCGCCTCGACCCGACTTTGCTAGAAGCCGCGCGCACGCTCGGCGCGTCGCCGGTGCGGGCCTTCTTCAACGTCGTCGCGCCGGCGCTGCGCAATACCATCGTGGCGACGCTGATCATGGTTTTCGTCTTTGCGCTCGGCTCCTACCTGCTGCCGCAGATCCTTGGGCGGCCGCAGCACTGGACGCTTTCCGTGCTGATCACCGACCAGGCGATCTACCAGTCCAACATGCCGTTCGCCGCGGCAATGGGCGTGTTCCTGGTGCTGATCTCGCTGGCGCTGGTTGGACTGACGCTGCTCGTCGGACGCCGGGAGAATGCGCTATGACCGCGACCTTGATGCGCCGTGTCTATTTCACCGTCATTGCGCTGTTTCTAGCGGCGCCGCTGATCGTCGTCGCCGGCGTGTCGGTCAACTCGCGGCAGGAGCTTACCTTCCCGCCAGTCGGCTTCTCGCTCGGCTGGTATGCCCAGATCTTCACGGATCCGGAATGGCGGCTGGCGCTGATCCATTCGGTGACGCTGGCCGTCTGTTCGGCGGCGATTGCCGTCGCGGTGGCGCTGCCGCTGGCCTGGTTCCTGTGGCGGCGCATCGCGCCATGGGCAAACATCTTTCAGGTGCTGGGGCTGGCGCCCTTCATCCTGCCGCCGGTCATCACCGCGCTCGGCTTCCTCTCCTTCTGGGCGACGGTCGGGCTGTTCGGCCAGTTCTTCACCGCCATCATCAGCCACGCCATCTTCTTCGTAACGCTGCCGCTGGTGACGTTGTCGCTGGGCTTTGCCTCGATCGACCGCTCGCTCGTCGAGGCCGCGGCCACCATGGGCGCCGACGACCGCACGGTGCTGAAGACCGTGGTACTGCCGCTGATCCTGCCCTATCTCGTCTCGGGCTATGCCTTCGCCTTCGTACTGTCGCTCAACGAATACATCGTTGCCTATATGACGATCGGCTTCACCACCGAGACGCTGCCGATCAAGATCTTCAACGCGCTGCGCTATGGCTATACCCCGACCATGGCCGCGGTGTCGGTGTTCTTCGTTGCGGTTGCGGCATTGGTGTTCGGCTCGATCGCCAGGTTCGGCGATATACGCAGGCTGCTCGGCGCGATGTCGTCGGACGGCAACTGAGCGCATCTGTGCAATAGCAACGGGCCGCGTGCATCGACAGACATGTCGTTCACGAACGAATGCGGATGATTGTCTTCCCCGAGCGTCGCTCGGTCGGGTTGAACGCGGAAACTGCATCGTCCAGGGTCGAGATGTGGCCGATGTTTGTCCGCAGTCGTCCGTCCTGCACCCGCTGGACAATTTCACTTAGTTGAGCGCGATCGGACTCGACAACAAAGTCGATCGCCAGGCCATTGGCGGGCCGCGCTTCGGGCGGCCCGACCACGGTCACCAGTGTTCCTCCGGCTCGAATCAGAGCCGCGGATCGCTTCTGGATGTCGCCGCCGATGACATCGAACACCAGATCGACGCCGCCGACGTCTTCCAGGACGTCGTTCTCGAGGTCGACGAACTCGTTCGCGCCGAAGTCGAGCGCCTTCTGCCGGTCGGCAGAGCGTCCGGTGCCGATGACGTAGGCGCCGGCCTCTCGTGCGAGTTGCGTCACCATCGATCCGACCGCGCCGGCCGCACCATGTGCAAGGACGCTCTGCCCCGCCTTAAGGCGGCCATGGTCAAACAGACCCTGCCATGCGGTCAGGCCGGAGATCGGCAAACTAGCGCCCACCGTGAAGTCCACGTCGCCTGGCAATGGCGCAAGGTTTCGTGCTTCCATGGCCACATACTCCGCGAGTGTGCCGTTGCGATACCAGTCCGCAAGGCCGAAGACCCGCTGTCCCACCGACAGCCCCGTGGTGCCATAGCCAAGGGCGGTGACCACTCCGGCCAGCTCGTGCCCCGGGATCGATGGCGTCCGGTCGCGGTCGACGCGGTCAGTCCAGGTCGAGGGCCACGCCAGCTCAGTCGGGACGAATCCCGACGCATGAACCTGGACGACGACGTCGTTAATCGCTGCCTGGGGGTCGGGTCGCTCCGCAAGCTTCATCCCTGCCGTTCCCGCGGCCTGGTCAGTTACTACGATTGCCTTCATCGGAATTGCCTCCTCAGTCGTTTGTCACCTAACGATGGCTGGTAGATATGTCCGGTTCTGATCATGAACAGGACCAAGATTGGACAGTGCCGGCGCGATGCGGTCGCGGCGCAGCCAGCGCGCGAGCAGCAGCGCCGCCACCACCGCCAGACGTGACGCCAGGCCGATCCCAGATGCCGACGCCGTGCAGGCCGAAGCGGCCACAGCACCATCACCAGACCCATCGGCGCCACGAAGGTTGCCCGGCCGGCGCATAGCGCGCCTTCAAAATGCGGCCGATCTGGACCAGATTCAGAAGCACAAAGAAAACGTTCCAGCCGACGACGTTCATGAGTGGCGCCGGCTGGCTATAGAAATACACGGCAAGGCAGATTGCGGCCGCTGTGGTGAGAATCCTCAGCCGCAAAATGTCCAGCGTGAAGTAGGCGATCACATACATGATGTTGGCCATGTTTATCAGAAGTTCCATGTTCCTGGTTTCCAATTGGGCTGGGCACTCAGATGAGACGGTCCTTGAAGTGTTCCCGAACGGCATAGGAGATCGCACCGCGGCGAATGCCTATGTCCTTCAGGATGTGGTCAGGCAGTTCCTGCAAGGCCCTCTCGGCCCTGCGTGCTCTCAGCCCGATCGAAACGCGTTTTAGGTAGTGAAACATTGGTTTCTCCATTCGTGGGAATCGCAGCGCATGGAACGGGGCATCCCGCTCCAAACGCAGTGTTGTTCATGCTTGCTGGTTGGATGACGCTGCCCCGCCGGTTACGCGAGGCAGCGACTGGAGGTCGTCAGGCCGCCGCCGTCATCGGATCATTGCGAATGATGACCGTGTCAGCGACCGGGTAGAATTCCTCACCGGGCATGCCGACGCGCTTCGCGTGGTCCCGGATGGCCTCGCCGTCCTTGGCCTCGTAGATGCAGAAGGTGCCGATGCGCCCATCGGGTTCGTGCACGACATAGCTGCGGATCCAGCTGACCGTGCCCGCCATCTGTTCCTTGGCGACCTTTGCCGATTTGGCGCCGGCGGCTTCGAGTTCCTGCAAAGATGCCCAGGCGCTGGGGCGGCGGATAACAAACAGGTTCATGATCTTTCCCTTTCGATTTCGCGCAAGCTTTTCACCGGCGCTGCTGGTCGCCAGGCGTGTCTGCCTGGCTGGGGAAAAATTACCGTCGAGGGGACTGATCGTCCTTATCGGCACCTGATCTCTGGCTGATCTTTCGTTATCACCGCCGGCAAGCGGATCAGTACGCGGACGGGATCAGATGGTGAGTTCTTGGACAGAGCTATCGCCAGGCCCCTGGCTTTCAGGTGAAAAGCTATGGCGAAGCGTTGCGGCTTCCTCTTCCAGGCGTAACGATCCCAGATGGCGGGCCGCTCTCTCTGCCGCGGTTATCTCCACTTTCGCCCCACTGACGTCGCCCAAACGCAACAAGGCACTGGCGAGCCGCAGCCGAACCCTTGCCGCGTGATATTCGACCCCTGCACTGGTCCAGAGCTGCCGGGCCAACAGCAGAAGCCGATTTCCGTTTGGGTCGCCTGGTTCGCAAAGTGCTGCCTTGGTTTCGGCTATCAATGCCTGCGTTGCCGGTTGCCGCCAGCGTTCTGGCTGTGCATCGATTTCGTTGAGATAGATTGCCGCCTGGGCAGAGCGCCCGCCACGCGCTGCAATGCAGGCTGCGTTCACCAGCAGGTTTCCGCGCCGCTGCAGATGGAACCACGACATCCCTTGCAGAGCCCGATCGAGCGCGGCAAGCGCCCCGTCCAGATCGCCTGTTTCGAACAACAGCACAGCGTTGCCCGGCTCCGCGTCCCAGCCCATCGCATAAGCCTGGTCGTAGTCGGCGCGCGCCGATGCAAGGTCGCCGATCATGGCAAAGATATCGCCGCGGACGCGGAAGCCTTCGCCGAGCGACCAGGATTCCTCCGCGGAGAGTTTGGGAAGCGCTTCGTTTATGCAGCTCAGGGCTTCAGGCAATATCTGCTGCGCCGCGACCACTTCGGCACGATGAAGGTCACACGCGCCCGAGGTCTGCGCAAAACTTGCGGTGCACCAGCTTTCGAAGCCTTCGCTCCACTGGCGAGCACGGGGCCAATCGGCGTATGTCCTGCAGCTCCACAGGATATTGCAGTAAACCAGACTACCGGTGATCGGGTCGACCTGGCTCGACAGAGCGATAGCCGCCGCATGGTTTTGCTGCTCGCTGCCCTCCTCGATCTTGCCCAGGGCGAGATTGAAAAATCCCTTGTATGTCAAAGTCAGAGCCCGAAGGCCGGGGTCGTCGCAACTTTCCGCAACTGCGTAGGCGGCTGACGCCAGTTGCAGCGCTTCCTCGGGCCGCCCGCCAGAGGATGCCAGGCGCGACCTCATCCACAGCAGATATGCTTGCGTAGTATCGTCTGGCGACTGAGACAGGAGCGACGCAGCACGTTCCAGCCATCCCTCTGCGACGGCCCCCGATCCCCGCTCCGCCTGGATCTTTGCGAGTGTGACAGCGGATCTGGCGGCGCGGGCCAGGTCACCGGCCTCGACATGAGCCGCAACAGCGCGCGCCAGCATGGGGATCGCCTCGGTCGGCCGCCCGCCACATTCGACGACCAGAGCCCAGAGATCGACGTCCGCAGGAGAGAGATCTTCATTGTCCGCCAATCGCGCGAACAATTTTGCGGCCGCGCTCCAGTCGCGCGAGGCTGCAAGCCTGCGAGCCTCAGCAATATCGTCGGCCCCTTTTAACGAGACAGGCTGCACATATCCCAGTCCCGGCTCATCGATGGCGAAGCGATAGCCATGGCGAACGTAGCTGTGTATCGCGTCCTGCAGGCCGCCTGCCGCCAGCGCCTTTCGAGTGAGGCTGACCACGCGCTGAAGCGATGCTTCGGTCACGATGACGTCCGGCCAAAGAGCGTCCATCAATTCGTCTTTGGGGACGACCCTGCCAGCGTTGCGCACCAGGTACACCAGCAGGTCGAAGACAAGCGGCTGGATCTTCTGCGCAGCGCCGCCCAGCGACAGTTTGCGCGCCGCTTCATCAAGTTCGAATTGTCCAAACGCGTGTTGCATCGCTTCTTTCCGATGCAACAATCTACCTTATCAGTTTCGACTATGGGAGAGGGCCGGCCCGAAAGCCGGCAAGGCGTAGGTTGGGGTCAGTAGCCAACGGCGGCTCCCGCGACAGCTCAGAAAGCCAAAGCTGGACGGTCCGCCTTTTTGTTTTCAGTGGCTGAAGACGAGCGGCGGCGCGATGCGGTCGCGCCTGAGCCAGCGCGCGAGCAGCAGGACCGCCACCACCGCCAGACCCGACGCCAGGCCGATCCAGATGCCGACGCCGTTGAAGCCGAAATGGAAGGCAAGCAGCACGCCGAGCGGCAGGCCGATGCCCCAATAGCCGATCGCGGCATAGATCATCGGCACCTTGGTGTCGTGCAGGCCGCGCAGCATGCCGGCGGCAACGGCCTGGGCGCCGTCAAATATCTGGAACAGCGCGGCAAAGGCCAGGAACGACACGGCAAGCGCGATCACCCGGGCATTGACCGGGTCGGTCATGTCGATGAAGGCGCTGATCAGCAGATGCGGCCACAGGACCATCACCAGACCCATCAGCGCCATGAACGAGACGCCGATGACGAAGGCGGTCCAGCCGGCGCGCGAAACACCTGCCTGATTGCCGGCGCCATGGGCCAGGCCAACGCGCACGGTGACCGCCTGGTTGAGGCCGAGCGGCACCATGAAGGAGATCGAGGCGATCTGGATGGCGATGGCGTGCGCGGCAAGCGAATCCGCATCGATCAGGCCCATCAACAGAGCTGCCGCGTTGAAGATCGTCACCTCGAAGGCGAGGATGCCGGCGATCGGCAGGCCGAGCCGCAGCAGGCCCTTGAAGCGCGGCCAGTCGGACCGCCAGAAGCGGCCGAACAGGCGGTAGCGGCGGAACTTCTTCTCCAGCATCACCACAGCGGCCAGGCCGCAGAACATCAGCGTGCTGGACAGGGTGGTGGCAAGCCCCGAGCCGGCAATGCCCATCGAGGTGACGCCGAGATTGCCGAACATGAACACCCAGTTGAAGAAGGCGTTGAAGGCAACGGCGACGAAGACGATGACCAGCGCCCAGCCCGGCCGTTCCAGGGCCGAGATGAAGGAGCGCAGCACGATATAGCCGTAGAATGGCAGCACCGCCCATTCGAGCCAACGCAGATAGATACCGGCTTGATGGGCCAGAGCGGGTTCCTGACCCATGGCCAGTAGAATGGCTTCGCCATGCCACAGGAAGATCCAGATCGGGATCGCGATCAGGATCGCCAGCCACAGACCCTGTCGCACAGTGCGGCGCAGGTCGCGCACGGAATGGCGGCGGCGGCCGAGTTCGGTGGCGATCATCGGCGAGGTCGCCAGCATCAGGCCGAGGCCGAAGATCAGCGGCATGAAGTAGAGGTTGGCGCCGAGCGCGCCGCTGGCCAGCGTGTCCGCGCCCAGGCGCCCCATCATCATGACGTCCGTGGCTGTCATCGCCGTCTGGCCAAGATTGGTCAGCACCATCGGCCAGGCGAGCGCCAGCGTCGCCCTGATTTCCTGACGCCAAAGATTTTCCGGCGCATGAGCGCCGGCTTCGATCGCAGACATTGTCCTGCTCTTTCCGATTGCGGCGCGTCGGCAATTGGCCGGAAGCCGCACTTCCAAACGGCAAAACCTTCGGTTTCGCGGCGTTTGCGTCGTCTAATTGGACGAAATGCGACAGTATGGCAAGGGAGGACGGACGGGCAGCGATTGAGCCAGGGAGGTGAGGCTCTCCCATGCGGCCGGCATTTTCGCTCAGCCGATGCTCTCACCGCCGTCGATGACCAGCGCCTGGCCGGTCATGAAGGATGAGCGGTCGGAGACGAGGAACAGGATCGATTCGGCGATCTCTTCGGCGCTGGCCCAGCGCCCCATCGGGATCTTGGTGCGGACGTAGGTCTCGATCGCCTCACGGCCGCCCATCTGGGCGATGAACGGCTCGTTGAAGGGCGTGTCGACCCAGCCGGGGCAGAGCGCGTTGACGCGCACATTGTGGCGGGCATAGTCGAGCGACATCTGCCTGGTCATCGCCACCACCGCATGTTTGGAGGTGGCATAGGCGATCATCTCGCGATCATAGAACACGCCGGAATTCGAGGCCGTGTTGAGGATGACGCCGCCGCCTTGCGCGACCATCGCCGGCATGACCAGCCGCGCGGCCAGAAACTGCGCCCGTACATTTATGCGCCAGGACGCATCCATGCCATCGACTTCGACTTCGGTCAGCGCTCCGCCGACCTGGATGCCAGCGTGATTGTGCAGGATGTCGATGCGGCCATGTTTGCCTAGCGTGCCCGTGATGAGCTGTCCTACCGCCGCGTCGTCAGAGACGTCGGTGACAATCGCCTCGGCCTGCCCGCCTGCCGCGAGGATATCGGCCGCCGTCGTCTCGCCACTTGCCAGATCCCGGTCGGCGATGACCACCAGCGCGCCCTCCCTGGCCATGATCATGGCGCCGGCACGGCCGATGCCGGAGCCGGCGCCCGTCACCACGGCGATGCGGTCTTTGAGGATCATGAATGCGTCTTTCAGCTGGATGGCTTGCGCTGGCGCAGCTGCCATTGGGCAAGCACCACGAGCAGGACCGAGGCGACGAGCACGATGGTGGCGATGGCATTGATTTCCGGCGTGACGCCGCGCCGGATCGAGGCAAATACATAGATCGGCAGCGTCGTCTGCGCGCCGGCGACGAAGAAGGCGACGATGAAATCGTCGAAGGAGAAGGTGAAGGCGAGCAGGAAGCCGGCGACCACCGCAGGCATGATCTGCGGCAGGACAATCGAGCGGAACGTCGTCAGCGGCGTGGCGTAGAGATCGCTCGAGGCCTCGACCAGATTGCGGTCGAGGCTGGCAAGCCGCGTGCCGACAATCATCGTTACCAGCGCCATCGAGAACAGGCCGTGCGCGGCAATGATTGATCCATAGCCGAGAGACAGGCGCGGCGGCTGGTCGTCGGGCCAGATCGAGGCCAGGAACGGGTTGAGCACGCCAAACAGCTGGACCAGCGCCACCAGCGTCGAGATGCCGATGACGACGCCGGGAACGACGATTGCGGCACCCATCAGCGCGTCAAAGACGGCACGGGTTCTGAGCCCGACCCGTGCCAGGCCGAGCGCTGCTGCCGTGCCGCACACTGCCGCCAGAAGCGCGCTGGTGGTGGCGATGAACAGGCTGTTTTTCAGCGCCTCGACCAGGAACGGGTTCGACAGCGCCGTGCCGTACCACTGCACTGAAAAGCCGGTGAACTCGCTGGCGTGACGGCCGGCGTTGAAGGAGAACAGCACGACCAGCGCGATCGGCAGATAAAGGAAGGCGAAGACGGCGGTGACGAAGGCGCGCATCAGATCAGATCCACCTGACGGGCGCCCGACACCCGTGTCGAAATGCGGTTGGCGGCAATCAGCACCACCACCGAAACCGCCACCAGCGTGATGGCGATGGCCGATCCGAACGGCCAGTTGCGCGACTGCAGGAAGAGGTCGACCAGCGCGTTGCCGATGAAGAACACCTTGCCACCGCCAAGCAGCGTCGGGATGAGGTATTCGCCGAGCAGAAGGATCATGACCAGCGAGAAGCCGGTCATCACGCCGGGCAACGAAAGCTTCAGCGTCACGCCCAGGAATGTCGAGAGCGGCGTCGCGCCGAGATCGGCGGAGGCTTCCAGCAGCCGTCGGTCGAGCCGCTCGAGACTGACATAGATCGGCAGGATCATCAGCGGCAGGTAGCCGTAGACGATGCCGAGCAGGACGGCGCCCGGCGTGTTGATCAGCCTGACATCCTCCATGCCGGCAAACGCCAGCAGCGCCGGGATGCCGCGCCCGCCCAGAATGTACATCCAGGCATAGGTGCGCATCAGAAGGCTGGTCCAGAACGGAATGACGACGAGCGCAAGCAGGATCAGCCGCCAGCGCTGCGGTGCCTTCAAGGCAAGGTAGTAGGCGACCGGGTAGGCAACGAGCAGACAGGCGAGCGCGCCCACCGGTGCCAGCATCATCGTGTTCCAGAAGGCGGTCGCCCGCGCCGGAAGGTTGGCGTATTGCGCCAGCGTGAAGGCAGCCTGGTAGCCACCCTCTGGCGCCCGCTCGCCGAGGCTGAATACCGCAATGGCGATGAACGGCAGCACCAGAAACACCACCAGCCACGCCGTTGCCGGTGCGAGCAGCAGCGCTGTCAGGACATTATGCCGAAATCTGTTGCCGTGCATGGAAACCGCCCCGATGCCGGCGGACATATGCCCGCCGGTTGCTTGTCTCATTCAGGCCGGCTTCAAGCCGACTTGAAGCGCGCCATCAGTTCGGCGCGACCGGGATCGGTCAGCGTTGCCGCCGCGCCGAATTCCAAGGGGGTTAAAAGGTCGGCCGCCGGATAGAGGATCGGATTGTCGAGCACTTCCTTGGGCAGCAGCTTGTTGACCCGCGCATCGGTCGAGGGCGCGCCGTTGGCCAGATGCTCCTTCACCGCGACCTCGGGGGTCATCAGATAATTGAGCAAGGCATAGCCGGCCGGCTTGTTCGGCGCGTCCTTCGGGATGGCGTAGAAGTCGGTCCAGATCTCACCGCCCTCCTTGCCCAGCACATAGGCGATCTCCGGGATATCGCGATGCAGCTGCGCGCCGTCATTGGTCCAGCACATGGTCATCCAGGCGTCGCCCGCCCGCATTCCCGGCTGGTAGTCGGACGAGACGGCAAACAGATGCGGCTTGACCTTGAGCAGCAGTTCTTCCGCCTTGGCGAGCTCGTCCGGCTTCAACGAGTTGAAGGAATAGCCGTAATATTTCAGCGCGCTGCCGATGGTGGTCAGCTGGTAGTCGTGGACCATGGTGCGGCCATCGCCCTCGGCCATGGCGACATCCCAGAACTCCTTCCAGCTGGTCATCGGTTTCGTCAGCTTCTTGGTGTTGACGGCAAAGCCCGTCGTGCCCCAGTTCTTCGGCACCGCGTAGGTCGTGCCGTCGATCGTGCCTTCCGAGGTGAAGCGTGGGTCTTCCTGGGAGCCGTCGAAATTCGGCAGCTTCGCCATATCGAGCGGATCGATGATGCCGAGCTTCTTGTAGGTCGAGATCGTGTAATTGGTCGGCACGAAGAGGCTCCAGCCCGAGGCGCCGGCCTGCAGCTTGGCCAGCATTTCCTCATTGGAGCCGAACACGTTGACCTCGACGGCGACGCCGGTGTCCTTCTTGAAATTCTCGAAGGTCTGCGGGTCGTGATAGTTCGGCCAGGTGGCGATCGACATGCGGTCGCCGAGGTTTTCGGCGGCGAAGGCCGACGTCGGCATGATGCCGATTTCGCGCGCCATGACCGCGGTTGCGATGCCCAGGCCGGTGAGGCCGAGGAAGTCGCGGCGGCCGATCGAGCCGCGCTTCAAACGCATCAGCTGGTCGACGAAGTTCTCAGGGCTTATCGGCAGTCCGTCACGATATGATTTCGACATTTTTTGCTACCCTCTGGTTGGTCCCGTTGTTCTTGTTCTCCGGAAACGCCAGCGGCGTCCCGGAGGCAAAGCCGATGGCGACGGGTTCACCCGGCTTGAAGAGATTGCCATGGCCGATCACATGGTCGGCCTTGGCCAGCAGCGTTCCGATGCCCTGCACCTCGATCGCGTATTCCGCGGTCGAGCCCAGAAAAATCCGGTTGCGCACGATGCCCTTGAATGGGCTGCCTTGCGGGGCGCCGAGGCTTAGCGATTCAGGGCGCAGGCTGACCGAGACGGTCTCGCCCTTCCGCAAGGCGGCTCGCTTGCGCGCGGCAATGACGGTTCCGTCCGCCAGCGCCACGTTGACCAGGTCGCCTGTATGCCCGGCGACCTTGCCGCTCAACAGATTGGTCTTGCCGACGAAGTCGGCGACGAACAGGTCGGCCGGCTCGTCATAGATCTCGCTCGGCTGGCCGAGCTGGATGATACGGCCGCCGTTCATGACGCAGACGAAGTCGCTCATCGACAGCGCCTCCTCCTGGTCGTGGGTGACCAGCACGAAGGTGATGCCGATCTCACGCTGCAGGTTCTGCAGCTCGATCTGCATGTCGGTGCGCAATTTCTTGTCGAGCGCGGCCAGCGGCTCGTCGAGCAGCAGCACCGCCGGCTTGTTCACCAGCGCGCGCGCCAGCGCCACGCGCTGCTGCTGGCCGCCGGACAGTTCGTGGATCTTGCGGCTGCCATAGCCGGCGAGCCGCACCATTTCTAGCGCCTCGCCGGCGCGGCGGCCGATTTCCTGCGACGACAGGCGCGGCCGTGCCTGGCGCAGTCCGTAAGACACGTTGGCTTCCACATCGAGGTGCGGAAACAGCGCGTATTGCTGAAAAACCATGTTGACCGGCCGGCGATAGGGCGGCGTGCCGGCCATGTCCCGGCCGCGGATGAACACCTGGCCTTCGCTCGGCTGCTCGAAGCCGCCGATCATGCGCAGGCATGTCGTCTTGCCGCAGCCGGACGGTCCGAGAAGGGCGACAAAGGCGGACGGAGGGACCGTCAGATCGATGCCGCTGACGGCGGTCACCGCGCCATAGCGCTTGGTGACGCCGCGAAACTCGATGTCGGGCACTGCGGTCAAAGTGCTGGCTCCAGCAACAGGGCTATTTCCGGACGCTACCAGAGCCAATGGCGGCTAGTATATACCTCGCGGGTGGTATATCTAATCTATTTTCTCGTTTAAGGGGGTATGGTTTGAGTGCGTCCCGAAGCGACGAATACCGCCAACTCGCCGCGCTTGTCGCGGCAACGCGAGAAACCAGCGGCGACCTGTTCGGCCAGGCAATGGTCGGCTGGCTGCAACAGCACGTCCGCTTCGACCACTGTGTGATCTTCGGTTATCGGGGCGCCTCACGACCGCCGCTGCTGTTCGAAACCTTCTCGCCTGCCGAGAGCCATGTCTTCGTCACGCTCTATCAAGAAGGGCCTTATCTGCTCGACCCGTTTCATCACGCGGCGGTGGAGCGCAAGGAGGGGTTCTGGCGCATGCGCGAACTGGCGCCCGACCGTTTCTATGCCAGCGAGTATTTCCGCACCTACTACAGCCAGACAAGGCTCGCCGAGGAGGTCGGCTTCTTCGTGCCGCTGCCGGGCAAGGATGCGCTGGTGCTGTCACTGATGCGATTGCAGGCCTCGGGGGCCTTCGGCACCGCCGACGCCAGGCTGTTGCGCGACATGGCGCCGGCGGTGATCGGTTTCGCCCGGTTGCGCTGGCCAGCTCTTGCGGCCGACGAGCCGGACGAAGCGGAACAGGACGAGACGATCGCCGCAGTCAATGAGTTCGACCGTGCGCATATCTGGGAGAGCCTGTCGCTGACTCCGCGCGAAAAGCATGTCGTCGATCTGGTGCTGCAGGGGCATTCCACCGAGTCGATCGCGAGAGCCATGCGCATCGTGCCGGGAACCGTGAAGGTTCACCGCCGCAACATCCACCGCAAACTCGGCATCAAATCCCAGGCCGGACTGTTCGCCCGTTTCATCGAGATCATCGAGAGCCGGCGTTGAAATCTCGCCGTGACGAGAATATTTGTTTTTACGCAATTCCGGACGGGAATTGCCCTAGCTGATGGCGTCTAGCGCCTGCCGCTGGCGGTGCATTTCGAGAAAAATCTTGTAGTCGCGGTCGAAGCGGCCGGATGCGGCCGGGTTCGAGGCGCGTGTTCTGCCGCCTTGCTGCATGGCGACGCAAGCGGCATTCAGATCAGGGAATAGCCCTGCGGCGGTGGCGGCGACCATGCCGGTGCCGAGCAGCACAGCTTCATCGGCCAGCGGCTCGATCACGGCGCAGCCGGTGGCGTCGGCATAGAGCTCCATCAAAAGCGGGTTCTTGGTGTGGCCGCCGGTGACGTGCAGCGTGTCGATCAAATAGCCGTTCTCGTTCAGCGCCTCCAGCACATGGCGCACGCCGAGCGCGATGCCGACGGCGGTGCGCCAGTAGAGCTTGCACAGGCTGTCGAAGGAGGAGTCCAGCGTCAGCCCACTGACCACGCCGACGGCATGCGGATCGGCAAGCGGCGACCGGTTGCCGTGGAAGTCGGGCAGCACATGCAGCCTGGCGGCGAGCTTGTCGCCCTCGGTGGCGCGCAATTCGGCAACGCGCCTGGCGATCTTCGCATGCATGGCCGCATCCGGCTCGCCGCCGGCGCCGTGCCAGCGGATGATGTGGTCGAGTAGAGCACCGGTGGCCGACTGGCCACCTTCCGATAGCCACAGTTTTGGCAGCGCCGCACCGTAATAGGGGCCCCAGACGCCGGCGAAAGGCTGCGGGTCGGGCGACATCGCCATGACGCAGGACGACGTGCCGGCGATCAGCGCCAGATGCCGGCCGATATTGCCTTCGTCGCCGGCAAAGCCGCCGAGCACGCCGAGCGCGCCGGCATAGGCGTCGATGACGCCGGCGCCGACCCGGCAGTTCTCGGTCAGGCCAAGCTCCGCTGCCGCTTCTGCCGAGAGCGTGCCGATGTCGGCGCCAACCGCACTCGCCTTCTCCGGCAGGTTGCCGTGCTCGAACAGATCGCCGAGCCCGACGGTCTCGAAAAAGTCGCGCCGCCAACCGGTTTGCTCATGCGCCAGATAGGTCCATTTGGCGGTCAGCGTGCATTGCGAGCGCGCCAGCGAACCGGTCGCCTTCCAGGTCAGGAAATCGGTGAGGTCGAATAGATAGCCGGCTTCATGCCATGTGCCGGGCAGATTGCGCTTCAGCCACATCAGCTTCGGCGTCGCCATTTCCGGCGACATGACGCCGCCTATATAGTCGAGCACGGGGTGGCCGCTTGCCGTGCATTCGTCGGCTTCGGCGATGGCGCGATGGTCGAGCCAGACGATGGTGTCCCAGCGCCGTTCGCCGGTAACCGATACACTGAGCTGGCGGCCGTCCCTGTTCAGCACCACCAGCGAACAGGTGGCGTCGAACGAGATGCCGACGATGTCGTGCGCCGCCACGCCTGCCTTTTCGCGTGCCGCCCGCACGGCAATGCACACCGCCGACCAGATATCCTGCGAATTGTGCTCGGCGTGATCGGCCTTCGGCTGGTTCATCACGATCGGATGCTCGGCGCGGCCGAGCAAGGTGCCTGACGTGTCGAGAATGCCCGCGCGGGCGCTCCCGGTGCCAACATCGACCGCGCAAACGAAACTTTTCGTCAAGATGCTTTTACTCTCGCTCCCAGGCCTGCAATCAAATCGGGCAATTGCAGCATGTCAGCGAATATAAAGTCCGGTTCACTCGACGCAAGCCGCGCTTTCAAGGCCGGGTTGCCGGCGTGCGAACCGCCGGTGAAGGCAAATACGCGCATGCCGGCGGCGCGCGCAGCCGCGATGCCGGCCGGACTGTCCTCGACGACGATGCACTTGCCAGGATGCGCGCCCATGGCGGCGGCTGCATGCAGAAAAAGATCCGGCGCCGGCTTGCCGCACGCGACCATGGCGGCGCTGAACAGATGCGGTTCGAGCAGGCCGAGAAGCCCGGTGACGTCGAGCGCATAGCGAATGCGGTCGAGCGTGCCGGAGGAAGCGACGCAGCAGGGTACGCCCAGCTTCGGCAGGATCTCCCTGATGCCGGGTATCGGCTTCAGCTCCTCGCGGAATTTGCGCATCAGTTCGACGCGCATGTTGGTCAGATGGCCGTCGGTGATGTCGATCGCGAAATCGCGGCCGAGAATTTCGCGCACGCTCTTCATGCTCTTGCCGAGGAAATGCTCGTAGGCCGCATCTTCGCTGACCGAGCCACCGGCAGCCGAGATCATGCCGAGCAAAGCCGAGACCGACAGCGCCTCGCTGTCGACCAGCACGCCGTCACAGTCGAAGATGACCAGTTCGGGCGTCATTGCGGCTCGCGTCAGAGCTTGCCGGCGATGTAGCGCGTCAGCGTCGCGCGCGCGCCATTCGCCCACAAGACGTTGAGCGCATGGGCAAAGGCCTCGGCGAACGGCGCTGCGCGGCCAACATCGCCATAGACGTCCTCCATCGCAAGCCAGGCGCCGGGCTTGTCCTTCGCCGCCTTGGCGGTTGCCTGCAACCGGTCCCAGCTCGGGTCGTTGGCTTCGATGACGGCGCCGCTGTCGGTCGTGCCGAAGCAATAGCGACACCAAAGCGCCGATTCCAGCGCCAGACCGGCAACGCCTTTGCCGGCCTTCAGCCGGTCGGCGATGGTCGGGATGATGAATTTCGGCTGCCGGTTGGAACCGTCGAGGCAAAGCCGGCGGATGGTGTCGCCAATCTTGGGGTTGGAGAAGCGGTGCTCGATGAGCTGATAATAGTCTTCCAGCACGGTGTCCGGCACCGGCGGCACGGTCGGAATGATCTCGTCCTGTTCGAGTTTGGCGAGAAAGCCGCGCACCAGCGGCTCCTGCATCGCCTCATGAACGAAGTGGATGTCCATCAGTCCCGCGGGATAGGCGATCGTTGCATGGCCGCCATTGAGGATGCGGATCTTCATCAGTTCGTAGGGCGCTACGTCTTTGACGAATTGGACGCCGACCTTTTCCAGCGGCGGGCGACCGTCGGTGAAATGATCCTCCAGAACCCATTGCTTGAACGGCTCGCAGAACACCGGCCAATTGTCCTCCAGGCCGAATTCCGTTGCCAGAATGCCGCGCTCGCGATCGGAGGTGGCCGGCGTGATGCGGTCGACCATGCCGTTCGGAAAGGCGACGTTGTCGCTCACCCAGTTCGCCAGATCCTCGTCGATCAACCGGGCCAGCCCGATGACGCCGTCCGAGGTGACATGCCCGTTGTGGGGGATGTTGTCGCAGGACATGACGGTGAACGGCACGATGCCGTCGGCGCGGCGACGCATCAGCCCGGCCAGGATGAGGCCGAACACCGTCTTCGGCGTCGTGCCGGCCTGCGCATCGGCGACGATATCAGGATGGGTAGGATTGAACTTACCGGAGGCCGGATCGATGAAATAGCCGCCTTCGGTGATGGTCAGCGAGACGATCTTGATCGCCGGATCGGCAAGCTGGTCGACGATGCCGTCGGCATCGCCGGGCGTCAGGAAGTCGATCATGACACCGGTGACGCGGGCGCTCATATGGTCGGAATCCTGCTCGACCACGGTGGTCAGCCAGTCCTGCTCCTGCAGCTTGGTGCGGCCAACCTTTTCGCCCTCGAAGACGCCGGCGCCGATCAACGCCCAGTCATGGCCGATACCCGAATTGAAGAGGTCGTCGAGATAGACGGCCTGGTGCGAGCGATGGAAATTGCCGACGCCGAAATGGACGATGCCGGGTTTGAGCCTGGCGCGCTCGTACTGCGGACCGGCAACCTTGGCGGGGAGCTTGGCGAGGATGGAGGAAGAGAGTTTCACGGTCATCTGCTTTACCCTTTTGCCGGTGCTTACCCGTTTGCCGGCCTGACAATTCCGCCCTCAACCCTCTGAGGAGAGAGTGCGGGGGCGGCACGCGCCTTTGGCATTCATGCCGCCCCGTGGCGTCTTCTCCCCGGAGGAAAGGAGAGCGCCTCCCCCTCAACTCGTCCCAGTCAACTCATCCATTGGCCGCCATCGACATTGTAGGTCTGGGCGACGATGTATTCGGCCTCGTCGCTGGCCAGGAACACCGCCATGCCGGCAAGATCTTCAGGCTTGCCCATGCGGCCGTAAGGCACGCCCTCGCCGACGAGCCGCTTCTTCTCGCCCTTCGGCCGGTTCTCATACTTGGCGAACAGCGCGTCGACGTCATCCCACATGTCGCTGTCGACGACGCCCGGCGCGATGCCGTTGACGTTGATGCGGTGCTTGATCAGGTCGAGCCCGGCAGACTGGGTCAGTGAAATGACAGCCGCCTTGGTGGCGCAGTAGACGGCGACCAGAGGCTCCCCGCGCCGGCCGGCCTGGCTCGCCATGTTGATGATCCTGCCGCCCTTGCCACGCGCGATCATCGAGCGCGCGGCGGCCTGCAGCATGAACAGCGTGCCGGCGACATTGACCGAAAACAGTCTGTCGTAGCCGGCCTTCGATATTTCGACGATCGGCGCCAGGTCGAACAGAGCGGCGTTGTTGATCAATATGTCGAGGCCGCCGGTTTTGGCCTCGACCGCCTTCACGGCCGCTTCGATCGAAGCGAGATCGGAGACGTCCAGCCTGACCGCATAGGCCGCCGCGCCAATCGCCGCCGCCGTTTTCTGCGCGGCCTCCAGGTTTATGTCGGCGATCGCCACCGTGGCACCTTCGCGCGCATAGGCTTCGGCAAAAGCCCTGCCGATGCCGCGCGCCGCCCCGGTGATCAGCGCCGATTTGCCTTTCAGCCTCACTGCGTCAGCGCCTTTCCGTCGGGGCCGAAGCGATGCATCCGGACCTTGTCGGGCGTGAGATAGATGGTGTCGCCGTGACGGACGGGCATTTCGCCGTCAGCGCGCACGGTCAGCGTCCCGACACCGTCAGCCTGGACGTGCAGGAAGGTGTCGGAGCCGAGATGTTCGGCTACACCGACAGTGGCTTTCCAGTCGCCCGCCGTGGTCGAGATGTTCATGTGCTCGGGACGGATGCCGATGGTCTTTGCATTGTATTTGGCGGCCGGCGCCCCTTCGATCAGGTTCATCTTCGGCGAACCGATAAAGCCCGCCACGAACAGGTTCTTCGGCGACTTGTAGAGTTCCATCGGCGAGCCGACCTGCTCGATGTTGCCGGCATTGAGCACGACGATCTTGTCGGCCATGGTCATGGCTTCGATCTGGTCGTGGGTGACGTAGATCATCGTCGTCTTGAGCTGATGATGCAGCTCGCTGATCTCGAGACGCATGGTGCCGCGCAGTGCCGCATCGAGGTTGGACAGCGGTTCGTCGAACAGGAAGGCCGAAGGCTGGCGCACGATGGCGCGGCCGATGGCGACGCGCTGGCGCTGGCCGCCGGAGAGCTGGCCCGGCCGGCGCTCGAGATAGTTGGTAAGGTTCAGGACGCGCGCGGCGTCCTTCACCTTCTTGTCGATCGTCGCCACATCCTCGCCCGCCATCTTCAGCGGGAAGCCGATATTCTTGGCCACCGTCATATGCGGGTAAAGCGCATAGGACTGGAACACCATGGCCAGCTTGCGCTTGGCCGGCGCCTCGCCGGTGACGTCGCGGCCATCGATGTTGATGGCACCGCCGCTGGTGTCCTCGAGACCGGCGATGAGACGCAGCAGCGTGGACTTGCCGCAACCCGACGGGCCGACGAAGACGACGAACTCACCATTCTCGATGACCAGGTCGAGACCCGGAATGATGACCGTCGATCCGAAATGCTTGGAGACGTTCTTGAGCGTGATATTTCCCATGGTTTCCTCCCCGAGGGGTAAGTATTTGGTTTTACGCAATTCCGGACGGAAAACCGCTGCACACTTTTCCTGGAATTGCTTTCGCCGGTTGCTTCAGGCCGTTTCGGTTTACTTCACGGCTCCGAACGTCAGGCCGCGCACCAGCTGTTTCTGGCTGAACCAGCCCATGATCAGGATGGGGGCGATGGCCAGCGTCGAGGCTGCCGAAAGCTTGGCCCAGAATAGGCCTTGCGGGCTTGAGAACGAACTGATGAAGGCCGTCAGCGGCGCCGCCTCGGTGGTGGTGAGACGAATGGTCCAGAACGCTTCGTTCCATGCCAGGATGATGTTGAGGAGCATGGTCGAGGCAATGCCCGGCACCGCCATCGGGGTCAGCACATAGGCGATCTCGCCCCACAGCGTGGCGCCGTCCATGCGCGCCGCTTCGAGGATTTCGCCGGGGATTTCGCGGAAATAGGTGTAGAGCATCCACACCACGATCGGCAGGTTGATCAGCATCAGCATGACCATCAGGCCGATGCGGCTGTCGAGCAGGCCGGTGTCGCGGAAGATCAGGTAGATCGGGAACAGCACCGCGACCGCCGGCATCATCTTGGTCGAGAGCATCCACATCAGGATGTCCTTGGTCCACTTGCCCGGCGAGAAGGCCATCGACCATGCGGCCGGAACCGCAACGATCAGGGCCAGGATGGTCGAGCCGACCGCGAGCAGCACCGAGTTGAAGAAGAACTTGAAGTAGCCGCTCTGCGCCTGAACCTCGGTATAGCTCTCGAACGTCCCCGACGGGATCAGAGCGAAGCCCTGGATGGCTTCCTGCTCCGACTTGAACGAGGTGATGATCGTATAGAGGATCGGGAAGAAGATCAGCAGCGCGACGATCCAGGCGGCGCCCGTCGCAATGACCTTGTGTTGGGTGGTGACTGCACGTGCCATCGTATCCTCCCTTACTTGTCCAGATTCTTGCCGACTGCGCGCATGGCGAAGAAGGCGACGATGTTGGCGAGAATGACGGCGATGACACCGCCGGCGGATGCCTGTCCGATTTTGAACTCCAGCAATGCCTTCTGGTAGACGAGGAAGGGCAGGTTGGTGGAGGCGTAGCCGGGGCCGCCATTGGTGGTGACCAGGATCTCGGCATAGACCGACAGCAGGAAGATGGTCTGGATCAGGATGACGACGGTGATGGCGCGCGACATGTGCGGCAGCGTCAGATAGATGAAGCGGCTGACGAAGCCGGCGCCGTCCATCTCGGCGGCTTCCTTCTGCTCACCGTCGAGCGACTGCAGTGCGGTCAACAGGATCAGCGTGGCGAAGGGCAGCCATTGCCAGGCGACAATGATGATGATTGCCGTCATCGGATGCTGCCCGAACCAGTCGATCGGTTGAGCCCCGAAGAAGCGCGCAATGTCGGCAAAGACGCCGTATTGCGGGTGCATGATCATGTTCTTCCAGACCAGTGCCGCGACCGGCGGCATGACGAAGAACGGTGAGATGACGAGGATGCGCACGATCCCCTGTCCCCACATCGGTTGATCGATCAAAAGCGCCAGCAGGATGCCGCCGATCACGGTAATCAGCAGAACGCTGACCACCAGGACAAGCGTGTTGAGGATCGACTGCAGGAAGGCCGGGTTGGAATAGAACAGCGCATAGTTGGAGAAGCCGACGAACCCGTCGCGGACCGGATTGAGCGGATTGTACTGCTGGAAAGAGAACCACAGGGTGATGACCAGAGGCACGATCATCCAGACGAACAGCAGCACCACGGATGGCGCCATCATGAAACGGGCAAGCGAACGGGTCTGCTGAGTAGCCATGACGGTCACCCTTCAAGGTCAGCCAAATTTTCAAGAGTGTGAAAGGGGCCGCCCGAACTGGGATTCGGGCGGCCGTTGCCGGTCAAGGAGGAGACCGGCAGTCGGCGCCGGGAGGAGCCTACTTGATGTAACCGCCTTCGGTCATTGCCGCGGTGGCAGCGTCCTGGGCCTGCTTCAGGGCATCGTCGACGCTCGACTGGCCGGCAAGAGCCGCCGAGAAGAGCTGGCCGACGGTGGTGCCAAGGCCCTGGAACTCAGGGATGGCGACGAACTGGACGCCGACATAGGGCACCGGCTTGACGGTCGGATGCGTCGGGTCGGCAGCGTTGATGGAGTCCAGCGTCATCTTGGCGAACGGAGCCGCCTTCTGGTACTCGGCATTGGCGTAGAGCGAGGTGCGCGTTCCCGGAGGAGCGCTGGCCCAGCCGAGCTTGGAAGCGACGAGCTCGGAGTAATGCTTGCTGGTTGCCCAGGCGACGAACTTCTCGGCAGCGTCGGCCTTCTGCGTACCGGCCGGAACGGCCAGCGACCATGCCCACAGCCAGTTGCCGCGCTTGCCGAGACCGGTGTCAGGCGCAAGCGCATAGGCAACCTTGTCGGCGACCTTCGAGCTCTTGGGGTCGGAGACCATGGATGCGGCGACCGTGGCGTCGATCCACATACCGCACTTGCCCTGCTGGAACAGCGCCAGGTTCTCGTTGAAGCCGTTGGACGAGGCGCCCTCGGGGCCGTCGGCCTTCATCAGGTCGACGTAGAACTGCAGCGTGTTCTTCCATTCCGGCTGGTCGAACTGCGGCTTCCAGTTCTCGTCGAACCAACGTGCGCCGAAGGAGTTCGACATGGCGGTGAGGAAGGCCATGTTCTCGCCCCAGCCGGCCTTGCCGCGCAGGCAGACGCCGTTCACGCCATTGGCGCGGTCGGTCATCTTGTCGGCGGCCTGCTTGATGAAGTCCCAGGTCGGCGCGTCGGGCATGGTCAGCCCAGCCTTCTCCATCAGGTCCTTTCGGTACATGACGAAGGAGCTCTCGCCGTAGAACGGTGCTGCATAGAGCTTGCCGTCGACCGAAAGGCCCCCGGCGATGGCCGGCAGGATGTCCTTGACGTCGTAGTCGTCGCCGAGCTTGTCGAGCGGCAGGAGCCAGCTCTGCTTGGCCCAGATCGGAACCTCGTAGGTGCCGATGGTCATCACGTCATACTGACCACCCTTAGTGGCGATGTCGGTGGTGACACGCTCACGCAGCACGTTCTCTTCGAGCGTGACCCAGTTGAGCGTGATGTCGGGGTTCGCCTTGGTGAAGTCCTCCGTCAGCGTCTGCATGCGGACCATGTCAGCATTGTTGACGGTGGCGATGGTGATGGATTCGGCATGTGCGGCGAAGGCAAGAGCGCTGGCCGACAACAAGCCCAGGGTGAGCGTGCGCAGTTTCATCAAATTCCTCCCATGAACCAAGATGAGCATTTGCCTTGGTACTGAGCAATTACTCACTAGACCTTAATTGTGTCAAGCCGGATTCGATGCTGCAGCGCAGCAAGCGCGGTGCCGCCAGGCATCTGGCGGGGAGAGAATATTGAAATGGATTGGGGGAGTAGCTGTCGGCGATTCGCAGACCGGCTTCATGCTCGCCACAGCAACCCCATCCATAATGGAGCCAGGGACCAATGCCCTCAGCCGTGGGCTGGGTAGCTTCCGACAGAATATTCGAAAACCGTGCCATCGCGGGTTTGCTTGGCTCTGGTCGGTGTTTCCGTCACCCGGATCCAGTTGGGTTCGTCCCTGCGCAGCCTAACTTCCCGGCCGATTGCCTTTGCAGCAGCTTGAAACGGCGCGAATGCTTCGATCACGTGCGTCACACGCACAGTGTTGTTTTCGATTTCTTCGACACGATAGACTTTCATCAGCCCGCTGATCGATCCTGTTTCAATCCGCGGACGATTGATCCTCTTCGATCGAGTCGCCACAAGCACGGGGCCTGCCAGGCCAGCGATATCGACAGCGTTTTTGTCAAGCTTGGTTAACGGCCCCGCCGCAGTGCGACTGCGTGCTAGTAAAAAGCCCACAGGGTCCTCTGCCCTAGGCGCAGGCGATCTCGGCCAGGATCCAGTCACGGAAGGCGCGGATCTTCGGCACGTTGCGGCGCGCCGTCGGATAGACCAGCCAATAGGCGTGGCCGTCGTCGCCAACCAGGTCGAAGGGCTGGATCAGGCGGCCGGCGGCAAGCTCGGTCTTGAACAGCGCCGTGGTCAGGATCGCCACACCATGGCCGGCGATCGCCGCATTAGCCTCATAGGCCTGCGCGCCCATGCTGGTGCCGGGACGGCTGGCAAGTTCATCCGCAGGCACGCCGGCCAGGGCGAACCATTCCCGCCACCAGATGTCGCCGGGATCGAGAATGGGCAGCTTGAACAGGTCGGCCGGTTCGTGGACGCCGCCAATGCTGGCGGCGAGTGCCGGGCTGAGCACCGGCGTGAAATCGGCCTTGAACAGAAGGTGTGTTTCCACCCCCGGCCATTTGCCGCTGCCGGAGCGGATGGCGATGTCCATGTCCTCGCGGGCGAAATCGATGACCCTGTTCGAGGTATCGACGCGCACCGCCAGCGACGGATGCGACAGCTGGAAGGAGCCGAGATGCTGCGCCAGCCAGTTCGAGGCGAAGGTCAGCAGCGTCGACACGCAAAGCACGCCATCAGCGCCGCCGCGTACGGCCGAATAGGCGCTCGAGAGCAGGCTGAACGCCTCGCTGACCGCAGGCGCCAGGCGCTGGCCGGATTCGGTCAGCACGATCTGGCGCGGCTGGCGCAGGAACAGCGGCGAGCCGATGCGCTCCTCCAGGAGCTTGATCTGGTAGCTGGCGGCGGCCTGGGTCATGCCGAGCTCCGCCGCAGCCTTGGTGAAGGAGAGATGCCGTGCGACGGCCTCGAACACCCTGATGGCCTGCAGCGGCGGCAGTTGGGAAATCGACGGTGACGAGCCGAGATGGGGCATAAGGTCTCCTTATGGGTCATGATCGACGTTTGATTGGCGGCAGGGGCCAATCAGACCGATATTTGGTGTCGAAGATCAATCCAGTTCAAGCATAGCGGAGGTTGACGATCATGACCACGGTACAGCAAAAGCTCCATTCGACCCCGGCGCAGAGCTGGTTTTCCGTGCTGGCGCACGAATTCTCTCAGCTTTTGAGCCGCCGGCGCAGCTATGTCGACGTCCGGGAATTGTCACCGCATTTGCAGCGCGACATGGGTTTCCTCGATGGCAACGGCGTTTGCGGGCGGCATAAATAGCCGTGCCGATTTTATCGGTCGCTCAGGCGCCGAGCAGGGCCGCGGCGGTCCGCTCGTCGGTAATGAGGCCATTGACCAGTCGCCGGTTCACCGCGGCCAGAATGCCCGGCAATTTGCGCTCGCCCATGGCGAGCGCAATGACCAACGACTTTTCGCGTGACGGCAAGGCCGCCGACGACACCCGGTCGTTGGTGATGCCGTCGATCATGCGGCCTTCCCGGTCGAACACCCAACCGACGATCTCTGCAACGCCGCCGGCCTTTTGCAGCGCCTTCAATTCACTTTCCGAGATGAAGCCGTCCTCATAGAGTGGCGCTTTCGGGCCGAGATCGCCGATACCGACAAAGGTGACGTCGGCTTCCGCGGCAAGCGCCAGCGTCGGCTGGATCATCGGCTGGGCGAGCAGCATTTCGCGTTCTTCGGGCGACGAGGCGATGACCGGCAGCGGCATCGGAAACGAGCGCGCCTTGACCCTGTCGGCCATTGTGAAGATGACGTTGTAGAAGGCGGCGGAGCCGTCGGGCGAGATGTTACCGGTCAACGACACCACCTTGTGCTGCGAGCATTCCATCGGCGGTAACTGCTCGATCGCCGCCTTCAGCGTGCGGCCGGTGCCGATGGCCATGACAATCGGCTTCGGCGACCTGAGCCGCCGCTCGATCTCGGCCGCGGCCGCCTCGGCAATGCCTATCGTGGTCGAGGACGAGGTCGGGTCGCTCGGCACGACTTCGACCAAATCGAGCGCGAAGCGCGACCTCAGCCGAGCGGCGAGGTCGAGGCAATTGGCGATCGGGTGGTCGACGCGCACCTTGATCAGCCCCTCCGAGACCGCCAGCGACACCAGCCGCTGCGCCGTCTGCCGGGAGATGCCGAGCGTGGCGGCGATCTGGTCCTGCGTGTTGCCGGCGACATAATAAAGCCAGCCGGCGCGCGCCGCCTCGTCCAGCCTGTTGCTGCCGCCGTCCTGCCGCGAATTCAAAGTCCGTCTCCCAAGCCTGCCCCTTTGGGCGAAGCGTCATAGTCTTGCAGGGAATGCGCCGGCGCGCAATTGTCTATGCGAAGGGCAATTGCCTGCCGCATCGGCCTGAAGGCAGCGAGGCAATCGCCCCAGCCAAAATCGCCGGTGAACGGGTTCGGCGGTTTATCTCCCGTTACAAACGCTTTAAGGGGATCGGCAAAAGGAGCCTCGCATGACGCCGAAAGCGGTTTTCTGGGATATGGACGGCACGTTGGTCGACAGCGAGCCGTTGCATGAGGCCGCCCTGGTGGCGGCGCTGCGAAGCGTCGGCATCGCGCCGCCGGTCGACCTGCATGAGCGGGTGCTGGGCATCGCCGCATGGCCAGTCTACGAGATGCTGCGCGCCGAGTTCGGCCTCGACCTGCCCTTCGATGACTGGATCGTGCGCAAATACGATCATTACATGCCGATGGCCGCAACGCTGAAGCCCCGCCCCGGCGCGATCGAGGTCTTCAACGAATTGCGCGCGCTTGGCGTGCAGCAGGCGGTGGTGTCCAATTCAGACCGCGTGATCGTCGACGCCAATCTGAGCGCGGTTGGCCTGATCCATCCCGGCATGCGCACGATCAGCCGCAACGATGTGCGCGAGGGCAAGCCGCACCCGGAACCCTTCCTGCGCGCCGCCTGGCTGGCCGGCGTCGATCCCGCGGATGCGGTGGCGGTCGACGACAGCGTCACCGGCGCGACGTCCGGTCTGGCAGCCGGGATGCGGACGATTTTCTGGCCGGAAGCGCCGATGGCAGGGCCGAAGGGCGCTGTTGTTATCAATAGAGCTGAAGAGCTGCGAGGCGAACTCGGTCTCTGAGAGCCCCTCATCCGCCCTTCGGGCACCTTCTCCCCGTTGAACGGGGAGAAGGCAAGAGCGATCAGCTCCGGTAGACCGGCTCCTCCTCGTCGAGGATTGCCTTCAGTTCGGCAAGGTGACGCTCCGCCTGTCCGGGATAGTCGTCCATCTCGCTGGCGGCCTTTTCGGCAATGGCGTCGGACAGCGTGCGCAGCGGACGGCCGGTCCACAGCGCCTTGATGTAGGTCTCGGCGGCGCGCTCGAAATAGAACATGCGGTTGAAGGCGTCGGCGACGGTATCGCCGATGACCATCACGCCGTGATTGCCCATCACCATCACCTTGACCTTGGGGTCGGTCAGAAGTTGCGAGCAGCGCTCGCCCTCTTCCTCGAAAGCCAGTCCGCCATAGTGGGCGTCGACAACGTGGCGGTTGAAGAACATGGCCGAGTTCTGGTCGATCGGCGGCAGGGTCGAGTCGGCCAGCGAGGCCAGAACGGTGGCGTGGATGGAATGCACGTGCATGGCGCAGCGCGCGTGCGGGACGTTGCGATGGATGGCGCCATGCAGGCCCCAGGCCGTCGGGTCCGGTGCATTCGGGCCGGACAGTGTTTCGGGATCGTTGGCGTCGATCAGCAGCAGGTCGCTCGCCTTGATGCGTGAGAAATGCACCTGGTTGGGGTTCATCAGGAATTTGGTGCCGTCCTCGTTGACCGACAGCGAGAAATGATTGGCCACCGCCTCATGCATGTTGAGCCTTGCGGTCCAACGGAAGGCAGCGGCGAGATCGACGCGCTCCTCGTAATAGGGCAGGTTGGTCAGCGTTTCCTTCTGCAGGCGGGCGATGCTCATCTGAAAACCTCCGTTTTCGAGAGAATGCCGCGCCCAACCTTGGCCAGCAACCGGTAAGTGCTGGGTCAGGCGGCGGAGCGGGCCGACTGCAGCCCGCCATGCTCGACGATGAAGTCGATGACCTCCTGCAGTCCCTTGCCGCGCGACAGGTCGGTGAAGCCGAAGGGGCGCTTGCCGCGCATGCGGGCGGCGTCCCTCTCCATGACGTCGAGGTTGACGTTCACATAGGGGGCCAGATCACTCTTGTTGATGATGAGGAAATCGGAACGGGTGATTGCCGGCCCGCCCTTGCGCGGGATTTCCTCGCCCTGGCAGACGGAGATGACATAAAGGGTCAGGTCGGCAAGGTCGGGCGAGAAGGTGGCGGCAAGATTGTCGCCGCCGGATTCGATGAAGACGATGTCGAGATCCGGAAATCTTTTGTTCAAGCCGGCGATCGCCTGCAGATTGATGGAAGCATCTTCGCGAATAGCGGTGTGCGGGCAGCCGCCGGTCTCGACGCCGACGATGCGATCCTCGGGCAGCGCCTGCAGGCGGGCCAGCATCATGGCGTCTTCCTTGGTGTAGATGTCGTTGGTGACGACGGCGATGGAGAAGTCGTCGCGCAGCGCTTTGCAGAGCTTCTCGGTGAGCGCCGTCTTGCCGGATCCGACGGGACCGCCGATGCCGATGCGCAGAGGACCATTGGCCTGAGTCATGCAGAAAACTCCGTGATGGCGAGGATTGCGAAGCTGAGCCCGATCAGCAGGCAGAGCGGCGAATAGAAACTGACGTCCAGCCGCGCAAAAGGCTGTTCCGGCGCCAGCCGGCGCCACCAAGGCGTGAAGCCGGCAATTCCGCGGCCGAGAAACACCAGCCCGATGAGCAGCGCCGTGGCGGCGAGGCCTTCCCTGGGAAAAGGTGAGGCAAAGACACCTGTGAGCGCCAGCGGCCACAGCGTTGCCAGACACAGGCAAGCGCCAACGGCAAAACAGGCAAACGGCGTCGGCATCTCGTCGACGCCGCGAAAGCCGACAATGGCGTGAGCGCAAGAAGCACCGTCCCTGCCCGGCCAGATGCCGCCGAGGCCCCAATAGACATGCAGCGCGGTGATCAAAAGCAGGACGGCCGAGAGGGCGAAAGCAAGGACAGTCATGAGCGGAACAGCCTGGAATATTGCGTCTCGTGCTTCATCGCCATGACGTCGGAGACGAAGGCGCAGCCGCCGAGATCGTCCAATGTCGAGCCGGCAGCGCGCGCGGCGGTCGCCAGCGCCAGCGGCTCGAAGCCGGCGAGCAGGGCAGTCGCTCCGCTTTGGCCGACGACGCCGAGCCGGATCGACGCCTGGACGAGGTTGGAGAAGAAGGCCTGCAGGAAGGCCGACAGCGCGTCCTGAAGCGCAATGCCGTTGCCGCCGGCAACGGCGCCGACGGCGACGCAGTAGGCGCATTCGGCCGGCAAACGCCCGAGCACGGGGTTGGGCCAGGCCGATGCCGCTTTCAGGAACGCGGCGCCTTGCAGCATGGTTTCGGTGTGGCGCTCGGACGATCCGGCCAGCGCTTCGGCGAGCGCGGCGATGTCATCGAGGTCGCCGTCATCGCGGGCGCGACGCCAGGCCTCGGCGAACAGCACGGCGTCGTTCCAACCTGAGCCCATCTCGACGAGCGTTTCGAGCCAGCCGGCCAGGCTTTCGCTGTCGGCTACCAACCCGCCATGCACCGCCCGTTCGAGGCCGTGGCTGTAGGAGAAGCCGCCGACCGGAAAGGCCGGCGACAGCCACGCCATCAGCCGCAGCAAAGCGATGCCGGAAGGCTGGTCAATCATGATCGTGGTGATGCCTGGCATGAGAATGGCTGTGGGAATGGGACTCGCTGTGCGCGTGAGAATGCCCATCATGGGAATGCGCTTCTGCGTGGCTGTGCGCATGGCCGTGATCGTGGCCGCCGGAATAGGCGCCACGCACCGGCTTGAACGGCTCGGAGACCTCGCGCACCGTGGCGCCGAGCCCCTCCAGCATCGCCTTGATGACATGGTCGCGCAAAATCAGGATGCGGCCGGGCTCGATCGCCGCCGCCAGATGCCGGTTGCCGATATGCCAGGCAAGCTCGGTGAGATGCTCCGCGTCGCGGGCGCGGATGTCGTAGATTTCTTCAGGCGCTGCTGTGATTTCGACATGGCGGCCGTCCTCCAGCACCAGCCGGTCGCCATCGTTCAGGGTCACAGGCTCGGGCAGGTCGACCAGCACCTTGCTGCCGTCGGCAAGTTCGATGGCGCGGCGGCGCAGATGGCGCTCGTCATGCGGCAGAACGGCGCGACCGGACGGGGTTGTGGTTTCGGCACGGCCGGCAGGCAACACCGAGACGGCACGCGGGAATTTGGTGAAATCGGTGTTGAGGTTGAGTTTCATCGGATGGAACCTCCGTTCGCTTGCGCCCGCGCGCGGGCCGGCCGCGAAAGCACGCGGTCGAAATAAGCATTGACCCGTTCTGACTCGACCGGGAATTTGCCGGCGCGAGCCCAGCTGCCCATGTCGCCGAGCAGCACGTCGACGGCGGAAAACCGGTCGCCGAGCGCAAACGGCTTGTCGCCCAGCCGGCGGTCGAGCGCCTTGGTCTCGGAGGCGAAATCGTAGGCGGCGGCGGGGCCGACATCGACCCGTACTTCCTTCGGCAGCAGGAAGCGGTGGCGCAACTTGTTCCACAGCGGCGCCTCGAATTCCGACTGGGCGAAATGCATCCAGGAATCCATCTCGGCGCGGCCCGCGACACCGGGATTGGCGCCCATGCCCTTGTCGGCGTGCTTGTCGGCGAGATAGACGCAGATCGCCGCCGAATCCGTCACCGTCAGTTCATCGTCGATCAGGATCGGCACCTTGCCGGACGGGTTGAGCGCATATGCTTCCGGCGAGCGCAATTTGACCTCGACGAATTCATAGGGCTGCCCGAGTTCCTCGAGCATCCAGAGAACGCGGCTGACCCGGGATCCGCGCGATCCGATGGCCTTGTACATGGTTGAACCTCTTTCCCCGGACCCTAGACCATAGCATGCGCTCAGACGATGGTGTCGAAGAGCCGCAGGATGAACGATACCTGGTAGATCAGCGTGCCGACGACGAAGGCGATGTGAAAGCGGCGGTCGCGCACCAGTATGGCGGCGATGCACAGCGCAACAAAAACCGGCGTGCGGAACAGATATTCATGGCCGTAATGAGCGAAGTGCTCAGGCCCTTTCAAAAGCGTATCGACGACGTCGAGCAGGTAGGTGACGCCGAGCAGGCCGAAGAACCAGGCGCGCCGCGAATAGAAGTAGTCTTCATAGCTGGTGTAATCGAGCATGGAGTCTGGAAACAGCAGCGCGCACAGCAGGAACAAGGTGACGGCATAGGAGATGATGAAGAGGTATTTGCCGAAGGTCCAGGTCTCGATCGTGTAGAGGCCGAACTCCCACCACCAGAAATGCACCAGCAGCAACAGCATGGAAGCGACCCAGGCGAGGTGCACGGGATAGAGCTTGTACTGGCCGGGATGCTGGACGATGCGGGCGAGCCCCGACAAAAGGCGCGTGACGCCAAGCCCGATCACCATGCCCATGACGATGCGGATATGCGGGAAGACGTCGTGGGAGACGATTTCGGTGGCCATGCCTGATCACTATGCGGCTTATCGTGGGCCGCATATTGCGGCGTACCAATGCCAGCCGCAACGCATTTTGCCCGGTCGATCGGATTCCCGCGTCAGAAGAGAAAATACCGCTGCGCCATCGGCAGCACGGTTGCCGGCTGGCAAGTCAGCAGTTCACCGTCAGCGCGGACCTCGTAGGTTTCGGGATCGACCTCGACATGCGGCGTGGCGTCGTTGAGCACCATCGAATGCTTGCCGATGCCGCCTCGCGTGTTTTCGACGGCGACGAACTGCTTGTCGACGCCGAGTCTGCCATGCAGACCTGACTCCAGCGCTGCTTTCGAAACAAAGGTCACCGACGAATTGGTCCTCGCCTTGCCATAGGCGCCGAACATCGGCCGGTAGTGCATCGGCTGCGGCGTCGGTATCGAGGCGTTGGGATCGCCCATCGGGGCGGCAGCGATCATGCCGCCGATCAGCACCATGTCCGGTTTCACACCGAAGAAGGCCGGGTTCCACAGCACCAGATCGGCACGTTTGCCGACGGCGATCGAGCCGATATCCCTGGACAGGCCATGCGCGATGGCCGGGTTGATGGTGTATTTGGCGATGTAGCGGCGAACACGGAAATTGTCGTTGTCGCCGGTCTCCTGCGGCAGCGACCCGCGCTGGCGCTTCATCTTGTCGGCGGTCTGCCAGGTGCGGATCGCCACCTCGCCGACGCGGCCCATCGCCTGGCTGTCCGACGAGATGATCGAGAAGGCGCCGATATCGTGCAAAATGTCTTCGGCGGCGATGGTCTCCTTGCGGATGCGGCTTTCGGCAAAGGCGATGTCCTCGGGAATCGACGGCGACAGATGGTGGCAGACCATCAGCATATCGAGGTGCTCGGCCAGCGTGTTCACGGTGTAGGGCCGGGTCGGATTGGTCGAGGAGGGGATGACGTTGGGCAGGCCGCAGACCTTGATGATGTCAGGGGCATGGCCGCCGCCGGCGCCTTCGGTGTGGAAGGCATGAATGGTGCGGCCCTTGATCGCCGCGACGGTGTTTTCGACAAAGCCGGATTCGTTCAGCGTGTCGGTGTGGATCATCACCTGCACGTCATAGTCATCTGCGACCGACAGGCAGCAGTCGATGGCCGCCGGCGTCGTGCCCCAGTCCTCGTGCAGCTTCAGCGAGCAGGCGCCGCCCAGCACCATCTCTTCCAGCGCTGCCGGCAGGGAGGCATTGCCCTTGCCCGACAGGCCGATGTTCATGGGAAAGGCGTCGAAGGACTGGATCATACGCGCCATGTGCCAGGGGCCCGGCGTGCAGGTGGTGGCCAGCGTGCCATGCGCCGGGCCGGTGCCACCGCCGAGCATGGTGGTGATGCCGGACATCAGCGCTTCGTCGATCTGCTGCGGGCAGATGAAGTGGATATGCGCGTCGAATCCGCCGGCGGTGAGAATCTTGCCTTCGCCGGCGATGATCTCGGTGCCGGGGCCGATGATGATGGTGACGCCGTCCTGCGTATCGGGATTGCCGGCCTTGCCAATGGCCGCGATGCGGCCGTCGCGAAGGCCGATATCGGCCTTGAATATGCCGGCTGAGGCATCGACCACCAGCGCATTGGTGATGACGGTGTCGACCGCACCGCCCGCGCGCGACACCTGGCTCTGGCCCATACCGTCGCGGATGACCTTGCCGCCGCCGAATTTCACCTCTTCGCCGTGGATGGTGAGGTCCTTTTCGACCTCGATGAACAATTCGGTGTCGGCAAGGCGCACCTTGTCGCCGACCGTCGGACCGTACATCTGCGCATAGGCGGCGCGGGTAATTCTAGCCATCAGCAAATGCTCCTAAAACCGGTCTGGCCGAAGCCGAACTCCACATCGTCGCCATCCAATGGTCATGCAATGACCCGCTGGGCGACACCTTCTGATCCCATTTGGCGGTTGAGGTTGACATGCAACCCGAACCGACCGTTTGCCAAATCCCTGGCCCATACGATGGAAGGAAAATCCATGCGCAAAATCATCGTTCTTGCAGCCGCCGCCACGCTGGCTTCCGCGACAATTGCCGGCGCCCAGCAGCAGCCCACGCCGCAACCCAAGCCTGCGGCGCCCAGCGCTCAGCCGGCAGCGCCGGCGATCCAGAAGGTCAACATCGTCGACATAAGCGAATTGCCTGAGGCCACCCAGACGCAGGTCAATCAGGTGATCGCCCAGCGCGGCGACGCCGGCCTGCAGAAATTGCGCTCTTCGATCGACGCGACGCCGCAGATCAAGTCGGCGCTGCAGGCCAAGGGCCTCACCTCCGCACAGGTGGTTGCCGCCAGCATGACCACCGATGGCGCGCTGACCCTGGTCACCAAGAAGGCGAGCTGACGACAAGGCCTGGCGGGTCGGCATCCGACCCGCCGGCCCTATTGCGGAGGGAACCTTCGCCGGACGGGAGTCGTTTGGCTTCTTTGGCGCCGAACGGCGTTGCGCAGAAAAGTTCGCCAGGAGCGATCTATGCCGACCATTCCCTTTGCCGACGCCAGATGGCTCCAGAGCATTGCGACTTGCGTGTTCCTCGCGGCCTACGGCCCGCCTGCCGCGCAGGCCGTTGAAAGCCAGGAGACCGTCAACCGGATCGTCGGCTCCGACGTGCGGCAGGAAGAGGCGCACACGACGACGGAGACCGGAAAGCTCATCGCCGCGATCGAGCGGACGCGTGAAAACATCGGCACAGTGCGCAAGACATCCAAGCTCGATACGGTCGATATCGTCTTCCTCACAGATGCGGCGCGCAGCGAAGGCGGTCCGCCGCCTGCCGTCGAAAACAAGGTCAAGCAGCATCAGGACGACATTACCGAATTGCGCAAGGAGATCGACGCCAACGCGCTGCTGTTCAATGCTATCGATTCCAGGCGCGTGCTGGCCGAGGACGTTCTCGCCGTCGAATTCGACGGCCCCGCAGCAATCGTCATCTATGCCGCGGCAAGGCCGTCGAACTGATCCCAGGGCGTTCGACCCTGTCGATCTCACAGCTTGCCCATGATTTTCTGCTGGAAACCATAGACCTCGCGTTTTCCCCCGAGCGGCACCAGCGTGACGTCGCGCTGCTGTCCCGGCTCGAAGCGCATCGCAGTACCGGCGGCGATATCGAGGCGCATGCCGTGCGCTTTGTCGCGATCGAATTTCAGCCCCTCATTGGTTTCGAAGAAATGGTAGTGGCTGCCGACCTGGATCGGCCGGTCGCCGCTGTTGGCGACTTTGAGCGTCACAGTCGGCAAACCCTTGTTGAGCTCGATGTCGCCGCTTGCGGTGATGACTTCGCCGGGGATCATCTCAGGCCTCACAGAACGCCGAAGACCAGGCCGACTCCGACCGCAGCAGACGCCGCACCGGCAGCGCGGGCAAGGCCACGAAAGCGCATGCCGAGACGGAGGCCAGCGGTGATGCCTATGGCATGGAAAAGCGCGGTGGCGACGGCGAAGCCGGCCATATAGTCAAGCCCGCCGGCATTTTCCGGCACTTCGGTGCCATGGGCATGGCCATGGAACAGCGCGAACAGGCCGATGATTGCGACGCCGGCTGAAACCGGGAGGTCGACCGCCAGCGCCACCAGCAGGCCGAGGGCGACGACGGAGGCGAGGATGCCCGGCTCTACGAAAGGCACGGGCACATGCAGCATGCCGAGCGCGCCGCCGACCAGCATGACGCCGACAAAAGCCAGCGGCCAGGCCCATATCGCCTTGCCGCCCTTGAGCGCTGCCCACAGGCCGACGGCGATCATGACCGTCATATGGTCGAGACCGGACAGCGGATGCGCGAAGCCGGCAGCGAAGGACGAGGTGGCCCCGATGCCGACATGGGCATAGGCCGGCATGGCCGCCGCCAGCAGCAGGAGCGCGGCAAGCGTGGTGCGTTTGGTCGAAGCAGAGATCATCGGTCTACCTTCCAATTCAGGATAACAATCAAGCGGCCTTGCGCGGGCCGCAGCCCTCCGCCTTGAGCACGCGTCTGGTCGAGGCCGGATATTTGTTCAGCTTCTCTGCCGGCCGGATCGGCCGGGCCGAAAAATTGCCGCCGCAGTTCGGGCAGACACCGCCCAGCACGTTCTCGACACAGCCGGCGCAGAAGGTGCACTCAAAGGTGCAGATCAGCGCATCCGTCGCGTCCGGCGGCAGGTCCTTGTCGCAGCATTCACAGTTGGGCCTGAGTTCGAGCATCTCTTTTCCTCACCGGATCGGCTCGTGCACGGTGACCAGCTTGGTGCCGTCGGGAAACGTCGCCTCCACCTGCACGTCGTGGATCATCTCGGCGATGCCTGCCATCACCTGCGCCCGGGTGACGACATGGGCGCCGGCCTCCATCAGTTCGGCGACCGGGCGGCCGTCGCGGGCACCCTCGACGACGAAATCGGTGATCAGCGCGATCGCTTCGGGGTGATTGAGCTTGACGCCGCGTTCGAGCCGCTTTCGCGCCACGATAGCCGCCATGGCGATCAACAGCTTGTCCTTTTCACGCGGCGTAAGGTTCATGCGCTTCCCTGGGTTTGGCCTGGATTTGGTTCAGAGTGACCATAATTTGGGCAGACCGGCCCGCCCGTTGAGCAGTTCGACGAGCGGAACCAGCCGCTTGCGCAGCTGGTAACCGTCCTCGGCAAACAGCCTCGCAAGAAGCTTGCCAGATTTTTTCACGCTCCAGGCGCTGGCATCGCCCTCGGCGCCGATGATGTCGCGGGCCGGCTCGAGCAAGGCTTCGGCGTGCGGTGAAACCATCAGCAGCGTCGCCACGGCAATGGCGCCGCCGGCGACCGCCGGGCGGCCAAGGGTGGCCGCTATGGCCGGCCCGATGCGGAAATCCTCGGCATGAATGAGCGCACCATCCTGGCGAACTCGCCAGCGGTCGTGGAAATGGCCGTGCGCGGCCTGTTCGCCCATCGCCAGGCGGCCAAAGACGGTGGCCTCGAGCAGCAATACCTCGGCGCCTGCTTCAAGCTCCACGTCGAGCGCGCGGGCAAAGGCCGAGCGGTCGAAGACGATGGTTTCCTGCGGCAGCCAGGCAATACGGCCATCCGCGCCGACTTTGAGTTTTACCCGCACTTCGGCACGGTCGCTTTCGGCGCGATAGATCTTTTCGCAGGCCTGGGTGGTGATCGAAGCGGAGGCATTTGGCCCGACATCGATTTCCCAGCCAAGCCGATCACCGCCAGTCAGTCCGCCCGCGGTGTTGATGAGCACGGCTTCAAGCGGATCGGCCGCAACCGCCGGCATGCGGATCTTGGCCGATCCGTCCTGATAGAGGCGCGAAAGCCTGGTGCGGCCGGCGCTGACGCCGCATGCAAGCCGAGCCGCCCCTGCGACGCGCTGGGCCGGCAGCACCGGGGTCAAGCCATGTTGCAACGTATCCATCGCCCCAACGTTAAGCACTCCGGCTGCTTTGTCGATATGGTGCTTGTTGATATAGCTTGTTGCTTGACAGCGTTTCCGTTTCTATAGAGGGAGCCACTTTGGAACGGTCATGCCGCGCCTGGCGGGTTTTGAAGGCGACGGCGATTTTCAGTCCAGGCCACAGCGGCGCCAACCAATCGGCACCGTGAAATGATAAAATTGGGGAAGGAATCGAATGGCTGACGAGCTGGCAACGGAAATCATCGCCAAGATCAAGGCTCATGCCGAGCCTAGCGGCGAAGAGATCACCACCAATACGGAGCTGACCGCGCTTGGCATCCATTCGCTGGAATTGACCGAGATCATCTTCGATCTCGAGGAACAGTACGGCATCGAGATCGAGATGAACACGGTCGATGCCTGGAGCAATCTGAAAAATGTCGGCGACATGGTCGAGGCTGTTCGCGCGCTGATCGCGAAGAAAGCCTGAATGCACAAGCGCGTCGTCATTACCGGCATAGGCGGCATATGCGGCCTCGGCACCAACGCCCCCGCGATCTGGAACGAGATGCGCGCCGGACGTTCCGCCATCGGCCAGATCGACAATCCGCTGCTGCATGATCTGAAGACCAAGGTCGGTTGCGAGATCAAGGCAATGCCCGAGCATGGCATCGCTCACAGGCAGACCGTGTCGATGGACCGCTTCAGCCTGCTGGCGGCCATTGCCGCGCGCGAGGCCATGCAGCAAGCGGGGCTTACCGCTGATGAGGCCACCACCTACCGGATGGGCGCGGTGGTTGGCGTCGGCGTCTGCGGCTGGGAAGCGATCGAGGAAAACTATCGCGCCATCCTGATCGACGGAAGAAACCGCGCCGGCATCTTCACCGTGCCGAAGGTGATGCCAAGCGCCGCGGCCGGCCAGGTCAGCATGGTGCTTGGCCTGCGCGGGCCGGTGTTCGGCGTCACCTCGGCCTGCTCGTCGTCCAACCACGCCTTCGCCTCGGCGGTCGACCAGATCCGGCTCGGCCGCGCCGATGTCATGGTCGCCGGCGGCACCGATGCGCCACTGGTCTGGGGCATTCTGAAGGGTTGGGAAGCGTTGCGGGTGCTGGCGCCCGACACTTGCCGGCCGTTCTCTGCCGACCGCCAGGGCCTGTCGCTGGGCGAAGGTGCTGGAATGGCGGTGCTGGAAACCTACGAACACGCCATGGCGCGCGGCGCCGACATTCTGGCCGAGATTGCCGGCGCCGGGCTTTCGGCCGATGCCTCCGACATCGTCGCGCCGACCGTCGAGGGTCCGACGGCGGCGATGCAAGCCTGTCTTGCCGAGGCCGGGCTCAATCCAGAGGACGTCGACTATCTCAACGCCCACGGCACCGGCACCAAGGCCAACGATCAGATCGAGACGGCGGCGATCAAGCGCGTATTCGGCGACCACGCCTACAAGCTCTCGGTGTCGTCGACCAAATCCATGCACGCCCATTGCCTCGGCGCCTCGGGCGGGCTGGAGATGATCGCCTGCGTGATGGCGATCCGCGAAGGCATCGTGCCGCCGACGGCCAATTTCCGGCAGGCCGACCCCGATTGCGATCTCGACGTGACGCCCAATGTGGCGCGCGAGCGCAAGGTGCGGGCGGCGATCAGCAACGGTTTTGCCTTTGGCGGCACCAATGCCGTGGTGGCGTTCAAGGCGGTCTGACGACGGGCTGCCGGCCGCTGGTGAAGACTGTGTGTGCATCACGAGCCGGTTGATCGGCAAAGACGTCGCGGATAACCCTTCGCAACCCGCCAAACGGCGCGATGCCGCGCCAAATTCCCGTCCGGAGCTTTCGATGACCGACCTGTCCGCTTTTCCGATCACCAAGCGTTGGCCGGCTAGCCATCCCGACCGCCTGCAACTCTATTCCGCGACGACGCCGAACGGCGTGAAAGTGTCGATCGCGCTGGAAGAACTCGGCCTGCCCTACGAGGCACATCTGGTGGATATCGGCAAGGACCAGAGCTGGACGCCGGAATTCCTGGCGCTGAACCCGAACGGCAAGATACCGGCCATCATCGATCCCGATGGCCCGGGCGGCAAGCCGTTAGGCCTGTTCGAATCCGGTGCCATCCTGCTCTACCTCACCGACAAGACCGGCAAGCTGATCCCGGCCGATCCGGCGCGGCGCTACGAAACCATCCAGTGGGTGTTCTTCCAGATGGCGGCGATCGGGCCGATCTTCGGACAGGTCGGCTTTTTCAACAAATTCGCCGGACGCGAGATCGCCGACAAGCGGCCGCTGGATCGCTACCGCAACGAATCGCGGCGGCTGATCGGCGTGCTCGAGACAAGGCTGAAGGGCCGCAGCTGGATCATGGATGACGATTTCACCATCGCCGACATCTCGATGCTGGGCTGGGTGCGCAATCTGATCGGCTTCTACGAGGCGCGCGAACTCGTCGGCTTCGACGATTTCCCTACCGTCGCCGCATGGCTGGAACGCGGCCTGGGGCGGCCCGCGGTGCAACGCGGCCTCACCATCCCGGCCAAGGGCTGACGATCAAAGCCGCTTGAAAGCGGCTCTGAGCTCTTTTGTTTGACGCAATTCCGGACGGAAACCGCTTCACACTTTTCCTGGAATTGCTCTATTTTGCCTTGGCTTTGGCCTTGGAGCCGCCTCTGCCCATGACAGACGCGGCAAGCGAGGCCGCGCCCTTGGCCGTAGCGACGACCGCGCCAGCGGCCACGTTGGCTGCATTGCGCATGGTGCCCACTGAGCTGCCGCTGGTTGCAGGCTTCTTGGCCTTGGCAGGCTTTGATGCCGCCTTGGCCGCTACGCCCGGCACCACCTTTTTCGGCGCAGCCTTGCCGAAAGCCGGCTTTGCATCCTTGGAGCGCGCCGCGATCGCGGGACCCGCGCCTGCTTTTGCCTGAGTGGCTTTTGCCGGCGATGTCTTGGACTGAGCTGTCTTACTCTTGACGGGTGTTTTTGCCTTGGTTGCCATTTTGACGGTTCCCTCACGGCGGCACGATTGCCGGTCGGAGAATAACGACCTGAAAGTCTTAAGGTTCCCGTTCTGAAATCCAGCGAATTACGCCTGATCGCCGACAATCAGGTCGGCGGACCTGCGCCGGCCTAGCACGCGGTCGATATTGGGCATGTCGTTGGAGGCGATCCAGGCGCGGGCGTCTTCGTCGGAACGGCCATGCTCGTGCCAGCGCACCAGCAGGCGGCGCTCGAGTTCAGTACGCGGCACATCGACAAAGATGGTGAAGTCGAACAGTGGCGCCAGCCGCGACCACGGCTCCTCGTCGAGCAGCAGGTAATTGCCTTCGACCAGGATGAATTTGGTCTCGGCGGCAACGATGGAGGCGGCTGCGCGCGACAATTCCATGCTGCGGTCGAACACCGGAATGGCGATGTCGGGCTCGCCCGCGCGGATGCGCTTCAACAGCGCCTCAAAACCGGCGAAATCGAAGGTTTCGGGCGCGCCTTTTCTTGGCCGCAGACCGCGCTGGTCGAGGACGATGTCATCATAGTGAAACCCGTCCATCGGCACGATTTCCGAAGCGCCTTCCGGCAACAGATCATGCAGGCCGGACGACAGCGTCGACTTGCCGGCGCCGGGCGGGCCGGCAATGGCGACGATGAAGCGCTTCGCCTTGCCGGCGCGCTTGAAGATGGTGGCGGCGAGATGGGCGATTTCGGACATGAGAGCCTTTTTTGCAGCCGGATGGTTTCAGCCCCGCATCTTGGCGGCTGTTGGTGGAAATTTCAAACCCTGAACTTGCGATGCCGGCAGAGCTACGCTGACTTGTCGATGCGCAGGAAATCGCTGTCGAAGGCGACGTCGCGGGTCGAACCGTCGGCTCCAGTGACGCGCAAATGGCCACCGGTCGTCGCGATATCGCGCGGCGGCTCGCCGCTAGCCTGCGGCAACGCGCCGATGACATGGCGGAACGAGACTTCGCCGCCGAGTTCAAAGGCGGTCGCCACGCCTTCGCGCTTCAGCCAGTTGTCGCCGACCGATGCGGCATGGCCGACGGCGGCGCGGCCGTCCTCGATGCCGAGCACGCCGCGGTGGCGGCCGCTCCATGGCGCGTAGTCGCGGCCGCCATTGCTGAACCACAGCATGGTGACCGGCAATTCGCTGGGGTTCTTCAGCACCAGCACCAGATCCCGCTCGGCCCGGCGTGCCAGCGCCGTCCAACCCGGACCGCCATGATCGGCCTCGACCATGGTGATGAAATCCTCGCGCCGATCCTCCATGCGGTAGTCGGTGAGATCGAGCGTGCCGCCGTCGGCGCCCGGAAAGCGCGTCAGGTCGCTGGTGCGCGCTGGATAGGCAAGCTTGAAGCGGCCGCGGGCCGGATCGGGCTCCAGCGGTGTGTCCAGTGTCGCGGCAAAGCGCTTGGGTGAGAAGGCCAGCCGGCCGCCGTCGCGCATCGCGGTCATCGGATGATGGGCGGCGGAAACCGCACCCGAGCCGCCGGAAAAGACGTGTTCCTGGTAGAGGAAGGGGTGACCGTCGCGCAGCGTGAAAATCTTGTCGACCGTGGCGCCCATCACCGTGCGGCGCAGCCGGAACACGGCCCGCCAGCCGTCTGATGTCGCCTGATTGGAGACGACATCCCAGCTGCTGTTGGCCGGCCAGCCATGCAGCGGTGCTGCCTCGATATCGCTCGCCGAAAATGGCGCGCAGAGGAAATCGCCCGACAGCCGCACGGTGCCTTCAGGCAGGTCTGGCGGCAGCGTCTCGCCGGCATCGACCCATGGCGCACGGTGCAGCGGGTTCAGCTGGCGGCCATCGCCGTCGACCGTCATGTCGGCGATATGCCCGACGGTAAGGTCGAGCGTCACCGAAATGCCCTTTGCCTTGATCGTGACCATGTCCATCCGTGCACCTGCTGATTCTGATGGCAGCGAACAAACCCGCTCCGCGATTGATGCGCAAGCACAGCTTCCGGCATATTGCATCAGGCCAGTTCCGCCGGGAGGGCGGGGCGCCTACTGCCGCTTGTATTCCCTGATCGGCGACTTGGTGCCGTCGGTATAAGTGACCTGCACCGCCATCGACGTCACGCTGTCGGCGACCTTGAAGTAAGGCTGGTAGTCGTAGGGGATGGCGTAGGGATCCTTCTTGTCGCAAGGCGGCATCTTGATCTCCTTGTCGAGCGCGGTGCCGTTCAGGCTGTAGCGCACCTCCTTGATGCCGCAGCGGAACGACAGCATCTGGGAGAAATAGACAAGGCCGTGATTACCGCTGGCATCGAAGGCGATCCACGACGTCCAGAACTGGTCGAGGATCTGCTTGTTGCCCTGCTGCAGGGCGGCTTCCGGATCGAAGCTTATGTTGAACGGCCCGGTCTCGCGGCCCCTGAGATCGAGATATTTTACCCCGATGATGGTTGCCGTGGTGCTGTCGGGCAATTCGAAGCTCGGATTGGGCATCGGCTTGCCGGTGCGCTGGTCGTTCATCGCCATCAGCCCGGTGTCGGTGAACGGACCGGATTCACCCAGGCGCCAGAAAATGCCGGTCGCCGCCTCGGGCAGCGAGATGGAAATCGTCCAGCCGGCATTGGAGCGCATCGGCGTCAGCGACGGTGCGAAGCGGGCGGGGTCGAGCACGTCGCCAAGGGCCGTCAGCCGGCTGCGGCTGCGGTCCAGCCAGTCGGCAAGCTCGCGCTGGTCGACGAAATATTTGAGCAGCCCGCCATCCTTTTCGTAACCCATGAATTTGGTCAGCGCCTCGGCTTCGCTGCGCTTGTCGGACAGCGACTGGACGCCGAGGCGGTCCTCGGAAAACTCCTGCGCGAGCAGATAATAGGCCGGCGCGAAATCCGGATTGGCCGCAATGAAGGCGTTGAGCTTGTCGAGGCGCTGGGCATCGTCGAACTGCATGACATGGACCAGCTTGATCGACAGTGCCTTGGCCTTGTCGGCAAGCTGGCCGAACACTTCGCGCGCGCCGGCCTTGCCGTCCTGCACGCGCAGCAGCGTGGCGAAGCGCGTGTAGGGATCGACGGCGTCGACATCGAAGCCGGCAAAGGCGAGATAGGAGCGCCGGGCATTGAGCATGTCGCCGGAAAGCTCGTAGACGCGGGCATTGTGGTAGAATTCGTCAGGCCGCTTCGGCTCGGCGATCGCCCCGCCCTGTGCGGCGAGCGCGGCAAAGCCCTTGGCGATGGTGTCGATGGAGGCAGCGATCTGCTCGGTGGTCGCCTGCAGCTTGTCGGCCTGCTCGGCCTGTTTCTGCTGTCCGGCAGCAAGCGTTTCGGTGGTCTGCTTGACCTGATCGACGGTCTTTTGCGTCTGCGCGCCCTGTTCGGTCTGCTGCTGCTGGTTCGACGCGATTTGCTCGGTCCTTTTCGCCACCGCGTCGGTCGATTGCTTGACCTGGTCGACGGTCTGCTGCGTCTGCGTCACCGTCTGCTCGATCCTGGCGACCGTGGCCGAGACGATGCCCATCTGCTGCTGCAGTTGCGCGATGGCCGGCACCAGGCCGGCAATCACCCCGTTCTGCGAATTGGTCTGCTGCTGCAGGCCGTAGACGCCGCCGGCGACGGCCGCCGCACTGGTGGCAAAGATCAGCGCCGGCAAAGCCTTGGCCGCCAGCACCAGCCTGAGCACGATGGCGATGGCGATGATGGCGGCGGCGACCGAGGCGACCAGCGCGATATAGGCGGCGAACGGCGCCAGCGGATTGAGGATGTCGGACGCCGCCCCGCCGATGAAAGCGACGCTGCCGGCCCATTTGCCAGTGCGGCTGAGCGAAGCCCTGATAAGAGATGGCGCGGCCGCGCCGATGTCACCGGTCATTGTCAAATCCCCCAAGCAATTGCGGCAGCTATAGCAGCAGCGCGACCCCGCAGGCAAAACAGGACAGGAAACAGGCGATTTCGGGGCAATAAGCTTGGGTTCCTCGCCCCCGTAAGGCGGGGGAGAGGTGGCCGCGAAGCGGCCGGAGAGGGGCTTCGTAGAACGCCATACTGCAAAGCGAAGATCCGGACCCTATTCTGCCGCTGTTGGCGCCATCCCTCTCTCCGTCTCGGCTTCGCCGAGCCACCTCTCCCCCGCTCCGCGGGGGCGAGGAAAACCGGCCTTATGCGTTAACCAAATGGACGAACACAATGGGTTAGGCTAGGTTCCGGCCCCTCTCAGCAACGCCGGATCTGCCTTGCCCGACTTCCGTTTCCCCGCCCTCCTCCAGAGATTCTTTGCAGCCCTCCTGCTGCTCGTGTTCGTTGCCGGCTGCAGCACCACGGCGCCGCCCGACAGCGTGCTGGCGGTGCCGGCGGCGCAGGAGAAATATGCGGCTATCGTCGTCGATGCCGGCTCAGGCAAGACACTCTTCGAGGTCAGTTCGACGGCGCAGCGCTATCCGGCGTCGCTGACCAAGATGATGACGCTCTATCTGCTGTTCGAGGCGCTGGAGAGCGGCCGCGTCAGCAAGGAGACGCAGATCCCGGTTTCCGACAATGCCGCAAGGCAGCCGCCGACCAAACTGCGCTTCAAGCGTGGCGAGAGCATCGATGTGGATTCGGCGATTCGGGCGATCGTGGTCAAATCGGCCAATGACGTGGCGGTGGCAGTCGGCGAATATCTCGGCGGCTCCGAGGACCAGTTCGCCGCCATGATGACATCGAAGGCGCGCCAGATCGGCATGAGCAGCACCGTGTTCCGCAACGCATCGGGCCTGCCCGACAGCGGCCAGCACACGACGGCGCGCGACATGGCGGTGCTGGGCATGGCGCTGCGCGCCCGCTTCCCGCAGCATTTCCACTATTTCTCCGAAAGCGACTTCATGTTCCGCGGACGGCTGGTGCGCGGCCACAACGACATGCTGGGCCGCGTGCGCGGCGTCGACGGCATCAAGACCGGCTACATCAAGGCCTCCGGCTTCAACATCGTGACGTCCTACAATGCCGACGGCCGCCGGCTGATCGTGGTGGTGATGGGCGCTGACAGCGCCCGCCAGCGCAACGACCATGTCGAAGCGCTGATCCAGCGCAGCCTGTCGCCCGCTATGGCGGACACGAAGACGCGGCTGATGTTTGCGCAGCAGCAGCAACCCGCTTCGCCGCTTCCCGGCCTGCCGCCACCCGGTTCATCGCTTCCTGGCCTGCCTGGTTTCCCAGTTCAGTAAACAGCCGGCAATCCTACCGCACCACCAGAACCGGCGTTTCCGTCAGCGACAGCACTTCGGCCGTCTGGCTACCGAGCAGCAGGCGGCCGAGGCCCCGGCGGCCATGCGAGGCCATGACGATCAGGTCGCAAGCCTCGGTGCGGGCGACGTCGAGTATGCCCTCGGCGGGCGTCTTGTTTTCGATGTGCAAAGTCCTGGCCGGCACGCCGAGTTCGTCGGCCGAGGCCTTGCAGCGGTCGAGCACCTCGCCGGCGTAACGGCGGGCAGTTTCCTCATAATTGACCAGTTCGTCGCCGGCCGTGAACCCGGCGACGGCGCCGCCCCAGGCCAGGACCGGAAACGGCTCGGAGACATTGACGAAGGTGACCGTGGCCGCAAGGCTGTTGGCCAATGTCAGCCCGTGGGCAACGCCCTTGCCGGCGAGTTCCGAACCGTCGGTGGCGATCAGGATATGCTTGTACATGGCGACGACCCCTGTTGTGGGGCGGACCTGTGCCCCGGTGGCCTGGCGAAGCGCTTCACGGCGACACCGTCAGCTCTCCCATGGATATAAGCGCCCGGCCAGCTTGGCCAAAGGGTGAGGATGAGGCCAACCGGCGATGACCATGGCACCAGTGCGATGGCCGTGCTCGCGATCCTTCCTGGAAGGGGTAAGCATTCCCACAGGCTGTTCCCGCTTGCGCGATTTGCAGGCAGACGTGCCGGGCGCCCGCCGCCGTTGATCACAAGCGCTTGCTCAAGCCCTCAATCTTCGTCGCCACAGTGGCTATGCCGCGCCGGCTTGGCGTATATCGTGGGCGCGACAGCAGGAGCCGGCATCATGAGCACCGCCCCCAAACCATCCGAGCAGACCACCAACGAAAACGACAGCGGCGGCGAGTATTTCGAGGCGCCGCCCATCGGCGATCACGAAGCCGAGCTGGTCGCCGACGAGGCGCTCGAAGCGCCGGATGTTCCGGACTCCGAACCCGCCGGGCATGGCCGCCTGAAGCCGAAGCGAAAACCGTCGGCGATATCAGGCCGCAAGTTCCGCAAACGCGACCTGGTGCGCATCGACGATCTCAGGCCGAGCCTGGCCGACCGCATCCGCTCCGACCATCCCGACCTGCCGCGCGGCGCCCGCATCAGCCGCGAGGAGCTCGGCCGCTACCGCATGCGCTACATGGAGGAGTTACTGCAGCAGGAGCATGGCGAATTCTCCGAGCTCGACCGCCAGGTGGTCGAATCGATCGCCAGGCAGGACACGATCTCGGAAAACTCGGAAGAGGAGTTCGAGGAGCACAGGTCGTTCGCCGACCGCGTCTCCGACAATATGGCGGCCTTCGGTGGCAGCTGGTGGTTCCTGATCTCGTTCGGCAGCGTGCTTGCCGTCTGGATCGGCATCAATTTGATCGCGGGCATGAGCAGCGCCTTCGACCCCTACCCCTTTATCCTGCTCAACCTTCTGCTCTCCTGCATCGCCGCCATCCAGGCGCCGATCATCATGATGAGCCAGAGACGGACGGAGGCCAAGGACCGCCTGCGCTCCTTCAACGACTACCGGGTGAACCTGAAAGCCGAGCTGGAAGTGCGCCATCTGCACGAAAAGCTCGACTATTTGATCTCGCGCCAATGGACCCGGCTGGCCGAAATGCAGCAGATGCAGCTGGATGCGATGCACGAGCTGACCGGCGCGAAGAAGGCGAAGCGAACCACGCGCAGGGTGCGGCGGAGGGTGGCGAAGGTGGAGACGGCGGGGTGAGGAATGGTCCGCGTAGCGGACGAAAAGCCAATTGCCTGGCTTTTCGAATGACGAGCGCCCTGAGCCTGCGAAGGGCAGGACGCGGGACAATCCGGACAAACCTTTGCGGACCGGGCCAAGTTCACGGCGCAATTGCCCGTTGAAGCCCGGCGCGGCTTCCGCTAAGAAGCCGTTGCTGGCCGGCCTATCGGCTGGTTCGTTTTCAGGCTCCCTGAAGGCACCCGTAGCTCAGCTGGATAGAGCGCTGCCCTCCGAAGGCAGAGGTCACAGGTTCGAGTCCTGTCGGGTGCGCCAATTATTTCAACTGCTTAGCGTGATTTTGGCTTCTTTACGGACAAAGTCCCACACACGCAGCCCACACAGCCGACAAATAGTCGGCAGAGCGGAGCCGTACCCCTCGTGCCTTCGCCTCTCCCCCAAGGCACCGAACCCTCTATCAACTTCTCTGAGGCAAGGTGTCTGAAAGGCAGACTTGATCTGGATCAATGGCAAACCACGTCAAAGCAAACACTCGCCCAGCCCTGCTCTCGTTGGCATTGCGTGTATAGGTTTCGCCGACTTGATTGAACAGGAAGACTGGCGCTTCGCTTGACAACTTCGATATTGCTCGCCCATGCGGAAGCCTATCCTTGACCCCGAAATTGCCGACGAGGCGTCCACGTCTTCGGTCTTGACCGGGTACGACGAAGAACGGTTGCTTATCCACATTCGCCTGCTCGACGCCGCGACCGAAGATGCCGACTGGCGAGAGGTCGCCAGGATCGTCCTGCATATCGATCCAGAGAAGGAGCCGGAACGAGCGTTCCGGGCTTGGGAGACCCCTCTCGCTCGCGCCCGATGGATGACGACGAACGGCTACAAGTATTTGCTCGCCGGCGGGGCGCCGCACTAGCCTTAGTCTGCGCAGGGAAGCTGCGGGGGTGGGAGACCTGCGCCAAAGATGGCGATTTGCCATCCTGTGGCCGTGAGGGAAGACGATTTTTTTCATGCCCTCCCGGATATTTACACCCGGCCACCGATTCCCTTAATGGAAATGCAAGCAGGAGGGACAACTGAGATATGCCGCACGCTGCACCGGCAGACAAAGCCGTCCGGGTTTCGGTGCTCTGCCAGACCTTTAATCACGCATCCTTCATCGACCAAGCCTTGTCCTCCATTGTCACGCAGGAAACCACCTTCCCGTTCGAGGTGATCGTGCACGACGATGCATCAACCGACGGAACGACAGACATCGTCCGCGCGTACGTGGCGAAATATCCGGGAAAGGTGAGCGCGGTAACACAGCAAACCAATCTCTATTCCTGCGGCATCAGGGGCATGGTCGCGAAGTTTCTGCTGCCATTGGCTCGTGGCGAATACTGGATCGTCTGCGACGGAGATGACTATTTCACCGACGAGTACAAACTGGAAAAGCAGGTCAGATTTCTGGATGAGCGGCCAGATTATTCGTTGTGCTTCCACCCGGTTGAGGTTCGTTTTGAGGACAACAGCGAACCTACCTATCAGTTTCCTCAGAATGTAGCTGTCGGTAGACTCAACCTGGAAACCCTGTTGTCTGGGAATTTCATTCCGGCCAATTCGGTGATGTTCCGGCGCCAATCCTACCGTGACCTGTCGATCTCAAACATGTTACCGAACGACTGGTATCTGATCCTGTTTCACGCCATGGCTGGCAAGATTGGCTTTATCCCCGACATCATGGCCGTATACAGACGTCATGAGGGCGGGATTTGGGGCACTCGAGATAGGGCGCATCTGCGCACTCACGGTCTGAGTATTATCGTCATGCTGCATGAGGTATTGAAACTGTGTGGCGGCCAGCCGTTGCAGCAACAGATCATAAATGCGCAGATCACCGCCCTCGAAAGAGAAATTATAGCGCTTTTCGGTGTTCGTGGACGTTTATGCATAGATGCGGTGCGGAGTTGGTAGTGCGGCGCCTCGCAACTCGGCTGGCAGGACGCACCAGGCGGGCGGCCCGGCTTGACCTGGTCAGGACATCATTCCTGTTCAATGCTGCCTGGTACCTTGAGCGCTATCGTGATGTGCGCGATGCCGGTGTCGACCCTGCTTTGCACTACCTTGTCCATGGCGGGTTCGAGAATCGCGACCCTAGCCCGAGCTTCAGCACGGCCTGGTATTTGGACACCTATGAGGATGTGCGCGCCGCCCGTATCAATCCGCTGTTGCACTACCTCCAGCACGGCAAATCAGAGGGGCGCACCTTCGCCACCCATCTGAAGGTCATCAATGATCTGCTCACGATCACTCACAAGGTGTTCGTGATCGGCAGAAACAAGACAGGAACCACGTCCCTCGCCGCGGCCTTGGAGGCGGTTGGCTACAGGATTGGCTCACAGCATCAAGCAGAGGCTCTGCTTGATGATTGGCACCGTCGCGATTTTCGTGCCCTGATTGATTATTGCCATTCGGCGGATGCCTTTCAGGACGTGCCGTTCAGCCTGCCCTCTACATACAGAGCGCTGGATATCGCCTTCCCTGGCGCAAAGTTTATCCTGACAGTGCGGGATTCCGCGGATCAGTGGTACAAATCGGTCACGACGTTTCACGCTCATCTGATGGGCGTGGACAGACGGCCGACACCAGCCGATCTCAAGCAGTTCGGCTACCATGAACCGGGTTGGTTATGGCGCCAGCAACTCTACGTCTACGGCATCAATGAAGCGTCCTTGTACGACCCGGAGATTTACAAAGCGCACTATCTCCAGCACAACGCTGACGTGATCGAATATTTCAAGGATCGGCCGCAAAGCCTGCTCGTACTCAATCTCGCCCACAAGACGGCTGCCGGGAATCTCGCCCGGTTCCTCGGTATTGGCCAGTTGGGGATGACGATCCCACACCTGAATGCAACGCCTCAAAAAATGCGGCGAGGCAAGGCATGAGCACATCGACCCTCTACCTTGATCATTGCCATGAGCTGGCCCTGGTTGGCGGCATCCCGCCACGGCCCTACGGCGAAGCAACCCTTGCCGACCGGCCTGCGAGGAGCCGCATCCGTTATGTCGAAGCCAAGATGCCGGATTGGCGGCGCCTCACGGAATTGAGCGATCTTTGTGCGGAGCAGAATCAGTGGACCAATAGCGGTCCCCTGTCGCTGGCGCTTGGTCGCATCATCAGCCATATCGCACATGTGCCGGATTCCTACTGCACTGTGATGGCCAGTTCGGGAACTGCGGCGCTGTATGCTGCGGCTGGCATATTTGCCGCGAAGGCTGGCAAGCCTCTGCGCTGGGCGATCTCGGCTTTCGGGTTCTCCGCGACGCGGACAGGCCCGTTCGCGGGAATGACCATCGCGGTCGATTGTGACGAGCAGGGCTTTCTCGACCTCTCCGTGCTTGGCAAGATGCCAGATGACGGTTGGGACGGGTTGCTGGTCACCCGACCTTTCGGGCTCGAGCGCGATATGTCGGCCTACCGCCACTTTTGCGGCGCGCGGGGCAAGCCGTTGATCGTCGACGCTGCGCTGGCTTTTCCAGGGCTTCGCACTGTCGGGCCGCAGGTCATCGAAATCGTTAGCTTCCACCACACCAAGCCGTGGGGCTTCGGCGAGGGGGGATGTCTATTCGTGCCTGCGGCGGATGCGGCGCTGGCCCACTCGATCCTGAGTTTCGGTGAGGATCAGCCGGCCTGGGTCCTGCCCAGCGTCTCCAACGGCAAGCTGTCGGACCTCGCGGCTGCGGCGATCATCGATCGACTCGAGACGATGCCAGCATGGTCGCCCCGCTATCACACTCAACGCCGGCGCATCGTCGAAATGGTCGACCGATCGGACCTCGAGCGGTTGGGAGGCTATGACGCCGTTACCGTCGCGGCCAGCGTGCCGGTTCTGGCCCGCAGGCCGATCGGCATCGAGGACCTGCCGGACGTCGGTTTCGACTGCGGCAAATATTACGTGCCGTTGTCTATCTCGGCCAGGATGGCTGGTTCAATCTATGACCGAATCGTCAACATTCCTTGTCATGGCGACATGGCTGATATAGCCGATGCGCAAATCGAGGCGCTGCTGGAGCGCATGGCGCGCGGCTCTGTGTCTATCGGAGCCACCGTCAGGAAGTAAGTCATGTTCTGACTGCCGGGGGTGTCATGAAGGTAGTTGTTTTCGGCGACGGGCCGTTCGCCAGCCTGGTGTGGTATTGCCTGAAGCATGACAGCAGCCATCAGGTGGCGGCCTTCACCGTCGAGCGTGGCTTTCTTTCGAAGGACCGGCACAACGATCTGCCGGTCCATGCCTTCGAGGACATCGGAGATACCTTTGATCCATCGGAGACAGCAATTGCGGTTGCCATCGGCCCCCACGACAACAATCGCGTCAGGGCAAGGCTGCTCGATCAGGTCAAGGCGCGGGGTTTCCAGACGATCAGCTATCTGGCGAGCCGCGCCATCGCCGCGGCCGATTTCAGGGTCGAGGAGAACACCTTCATATTCGACGGCGCAGTGATCCAGCCTTTTGCGACAATAGGCGGCAACTGCATCATCCGAAGCGCCGCGCATGTATCTCATCATGTGCGGATTGCCGATCAATGTTTCGTTGCTGCTGGAGCCTGTATCGGCGGGAGCACCAAGATCGGAGCAGGCGCGTTCATCGGCCTGAATGCCACGATCCACGACAACATCGAGATAGCGCCGAATTGCGTGATCGGCGCGGGATCCGTCGTGACCCGATCGACCGATGCCGGCGGGATCTATGCCGGAGTGCCAGCTCGTAGGCTGCGCCAATCATAGACACCGTGCCTACAATGTGCGTGCGTCAACCGCGTGCTGCCAATCGCTTTGTTGAAACCTTCTTCGCTGACTTAGCCATAGCCTCACGCCCGAGCCCGCTGGACTTCGTCAGCGCCGACAGTTGGGCGTCACCATGGGATAGTCCGGCTTCAACCCTCGCGGTAGCAGGCGCACACGATCCGCTTCCGTCGCCCGGTTGAGATCCGCTGGGAGAGCGGGTAATCTGGCTGGACGAATAGATCGCGTTGCTGCGCTGTTCAGGAGCTCCGGCACTGTGCTATTGGGCCAAAATGGCAACGCATCGGAACCACGATCTTGACGGCCTTCGCGGCTTGGCCGCGTTCAGTGTAGCGGTCGGGCATTGCGCTTCTGTCGCCGGCGGCCTTGGGCCAGCCTATCGAATGACGGTTGCGACCGCGCCGGATGCGAGCCTGCATGATGCAGTTTTCCGCCTGCTGCACATCATCTTCCACGCCGACGCTGCGGTCATCGTGTTCTTTGTGCTGTCTGGCCTAGTGCTCTCCCGGTCGCTCAGACTGAGGGACGATGGCATTCTTTCTTATGTCATTCGACGGACCTTCCGCCTCATGCCCGTCGCCGGTGTCTCGGCGCTCATAATCGGCTACCTGACGCCGGCGAGCACGTGGGCGCAGATCCTCGGCGCCTCGATCTTCTACGACACGTCGCTCAACGGAGTTCTGTGGACCTTGCAGATCGAGGTTTGGGGAAGTCTTTGGGTTTACGCGGCCGCGACGGCCAGACGCATACACCCAGCGCTTTTCTGTGCCCTGCTGGTCGCCACGTTCGCAGTGTCCTATTTCGACCATCGCCCTATCCCGCTGTTCATGAGCGCCTTTGCCCTAGGCGCGATCGTCGACGACCTTCCAGCCGTCGCACCCAATCGTATCACCGCATCGCTCGGGCTTGTCGCCCTGATGACCGCGGATTTCGCGATGGACCCAGGCTTCGCAATGCGGTGCTGGCAGATGGCCGGGGCTTTCTGCGTTGTCGCCTACGTCTCACGACATTCGGTCTGGCTCACCGCAAATTCATTCGCCCACTTTCTCGGGCGGGTCAGCTACCCGTTTTACCTGCTCCACTTGGCCGGTGCGCTGATCATCGTCAACCTTGGCATTAAGGCGCTCGGACTGGATCCGTATTCGCTATTCGCCACCTACAGCGTGGCCTCGATCGCCATCGCCGCGTTGCTCGCGTGGCTCGTTCATACCGCCGTAGAAGCGCCTGGCATGATCGCAGGCGAGACGGTCAGACGTCTCCTTGCGACACCTAGAACCGCACCCGCGTCGGCTAGTCCAGTATCTCAACCGTAAGTCCCTGACAGGTGATGTCGCCAGCGCTAGCCGTGCCGTTCTGGCCCGTCCTGATTGCCGGCAGAGGTGATGAAGATGTCGGCCTGCAACCGCCACGGCGCGTTGTTAAATGTTGAGGCGTAATCAACGACAGAGTTTGCGCCAAACCACAACCGCATTGTTTTGGTGTTGGCGTTGGCTGCCACGGTACCCGAAAGCCGTCAGCCGCACCTTCTGCCCGGCAGCAGCGTGCTCGCCGGGATCGAATACGTCATGAGGTCTTCATGGGTGGTTATAGCCGTGGTTGCGGCCGAACCGGTGTTGCGGCTGACTTCCTTTGATGTGACGCCATTAACGACTCGCTGCCCGGTGGCGTTGACACCGGCGGCGCCAATGACGTTCGCGCCGTGCAACCTAACGTCAGCGAAGGGCGAGGCGCCGAGATCGACTTCGTGGTTCGACCCAGCAACCTGGTTGTTGTTCTCCGCCGTGAAGTTGCCCACGCGGACTTTCTTAGCCCCGCTCTGCACTACCAGCCTGGACTTTTGATCATAGGCGAAAAGGGCGTTGACGATCGATAAAGCGTGAAGGCCGACGACCGCGTCTCGGCTCTCCTTCGAGAGGCTGGCCGTTCTGGTCGAGAGGGTGGTGCAATTCGGGCGCGCTGTAAGGCGAATTCAGAATTGGCCGCTCATGAAAGCTATTCAACGTCTCCGCCCCGAACCGAATGCAACTGCCAGTATCCCACCCGTCTTTGTAGCTGTAATTTAGCTTGAGGAATACATCCAGACGCGTTTAACGTGCCTGACGCGCAATCAGTCGTGCGTTATTTAGGTTGTTCGACAGCCAACCTCGCGCGGCGACCGCCCTAAGCGGTCCGCTTCCGCGTCGGCCGGATCGCGGCTCCCAGCGGCCCAGCCTGCCACCTCGGAGGTGGCGCGCTTCGCGTACGTCTAGCGCGCCGGAAGCCAGCCTGCCGCGTCGAAAAACCCGGGCACGTCGTCCAGCCCATGGGCGATCGCGTCCGGCTGGTAGTCGGGCGGTGGGCGGCGCCCTGTGCCGCGGTCGACCCATACGGCGCGAAAGTCGAGATCGCGCGCGGCGGTCAGGTCGAGATGTGGGCTGGCGCAGATGTGCACAAGCTGGTCCCTGGTCACGCCAAGGGTTCGCCACGCATGTTCGAATATCTGCCGCGACGGCTTGTAGGCCTGCGCCTGTTCGGCGGTGATGACCTGGTCGATGGCGCCGCCGAGCTGCGCGACGTTGCCGGCGATGATGGCGTCATCGGTGTTGGAGATGATCGCCAGCCTGAAGCCGGCATCCTTTAGCCGGCGCAGCGTTGCGACGACTTCGGGAAAAGGCGGCATCCTGCCGATCGACGAGGTCAGCAGCTCCGCATCATCGGCCGCCGCTTCCAGCGAGAACTCACGCAGCGCCAGCCGCAGCGCCTTTGCCGTGACGTCGGCGAAGGACAAATGCGGCCTGGTGTGCTCGAGCTCATGCTCGTGCCGGTCATAGACGGGAATGAAGTCTTTCGCTTCGATCTTGCGGCCCTTGCGCGCAAGGATCGTTTCCATCGCCGCCATCAGGCCTTCGTCCCACTGGATCAGCGTTCCGTAGCAATCGAATGTCAGCCAGGTCGGGCGCGGCCCGTTCAATGCCATTTGAATACCTCAGGGAAAGTTGGCTGGACAGTGGCAGCGATTTCAGTCATTTGAAAATTAAATGTTGCGGTCGAGTCAAGTGGGAATTCGATGGAGCTGGATCTCGATCTGTTGCGCAGCTTCGTCGCCGTGGTCGAAACCGGCGGTTTCACACGCGCTGCCGAGCGCATCCACCTGACGCAGTCGACCATCAGCCAGCAGATCAAGCGGCTGGAGGCCAGCGTCGGCCACGGCCTGCTTGTGCGCGAGCGCGCGCCGGGCGGTGTGCAGCTCACCGAAGAGGGCGAAGTGCTGCTCGGCTATGCACGCCGGCTGCTGTCGATCTCGGCGGAGGCGGAAGCCGCCCTGCGGCACCCCGCGGCGCCGAAGACGGTGCGGCTCGGCGTGCCGGAAGACTTTGCCGGCCGGCGGCTGATCGACCTGCTGTCGGGATTTGCGACGGCCTCGCCGCACCTGCGGCTCGACACTGTCAGCGGCTGGAGTTTTGAGCTGCGGCGCCTTTTGGACAATGGCGAGATCGATCTGGCGCTGATCAAGCGCGAGCCCGGCGACGCTCACTGCCTGGGGCGCTGGCCGGAGACCCTGGCCTGGGTGGCCGGCCCGTCCGGCACGCTCGACGCCGACCCGTTGCCGCTGGCGATGTTTCCGCAGGGCTGCATCTACCGACAGAGGGCGACGCGCGCGATCGAGGCGACGGGGCGGATGTGGCGCATCGCCTATACAAGCCAGGGGCTGATCGGCGTGCAGGCGGCGGTGGCGTCGGGGCTGGGCATCAGCCTGCTGCCGGTGGATGCGGTGCTTCCCGAGCATCGCCTGCTGCGCGCCGCCGACGGGTTTGCCGAACAGCCGCCGTCGGAGCTGGCGTTGATCGCGCCCTCGCAACGGTTGGATGCGCCGGCGCGCGAACTGGCCGCGTTTCTGGTCGCAAACATCGGCAGCATTCTGCATGGGTCGGTCGCCCAGCCGAAGGAAGCACGGCGCCCGGTCGCGGCCCTGCGCTAACTGCCGCCTCTGCGGAACGGCCGCTTGACGGAAGCCGAAGCGGTAGAGCATGCTCCTCGGTGTGCTCCCAAATTGGAGCTTTGCAGCAGCTCTGGTTCCGGCGCTAGAACGGGAAAGGGTCTCGGCCTATTGAGCCCGCAGGCCTGAGGCCAAGAGTGCCTGGGACAGAATAGAGCCTGCCCGGACCAAACCTTGGTTTGGTCGAACGCAAGCCCGGAGCGAAAATGCGGACAAGGGACCGCCGCTCATCCTGCATCAGGATGACGGCGAACACCCCCAGGTTTCGTTCGTGGCAGAGTTTGACGCATGAGGCGTAGTCAAGTGTGGATTCATCCACGCAGGCAGGGCCGCCGGTCCCACCCTGCAAATATGGACACAGCCCAAGATCCGTCTCTTGATGCCAGCGATAAAGCTGCCGCGCCCCGGGCGTGAAGCCGGTCGTTCCCCGTTGCTGCGCCTGTCGGGAGAGCAGAGCAAGGTTCGCCTCGCATTGAGCCAGCTCGCCAATTGCCCTTGTGGCAGCCGCCGACCAGGATGCGCCTGCCGCAAACCCCATCGCCGGACACCGGCCGGAACTGTCGCTGGAGATTGCCGCAACGACCGGCACCGCCAAATCCAACGTCAGTCGCTGAAGCCGCAGTTCGCGACCTCGGTGCCGAAGCCAATCCTCGTAAGACGATACGGTGTCGCTTGCCATCGACTTCGGATCTATTCGAGGCAGGACAAGTCGATTGTACCACCAGATGGAGGTCGCATCTCGCTCTATCAGCTCGAGAAGTGCGCTCATCGCAGCGTCCTCAGGGTTGATGCCCAGCGCAAGTCCGTTCGAGTCGGCAGCCGGCAAAGATGATTCCCTGCCACCGGGATCATATCCGAGGAAACACAGGCCCGCGGGCACCCAGGCTTGCTCCGTGCCGAGCTTGTCGTCACTCAGGATCCAGTCTTCAGGCGCGGATCTGTCCCAGCGGGCCGGTACCATGTTGCGGGACTGTCGGTTCCCGGCCTCTCGCCGGTCATATTGCTCTTCGCTGAAAATAAGGATGCCGGGCGGCTCGACGACCCGCCCCTCGATCGCATCGGCACACGACCGGAGAATTCGCCCCTCGGGAATGATGTGGGCGAAGTAGGTCTCGTCCGCCTCATAAAGGCAGCCTTGCAGCGCCTGCTCGACTGTCGGGCCCCAACCAGACACGAAGTAAGTGCTCTCATCGCCATCCCTGGCGGCGCGAACGCGGCCGGCCGCCACGGTGAGAGGACAGCCGAGCAATGGGTCCGAGATCACCACCGGGCCATAAAGAAGACTTGACCCCACGCAGACCTCGAATGTGCGGATCTTTCGCATTGCGAGCGCTTCAGAACGGATTTTGCCCTGTCGTGCGTCGGAAGCTCTCGTGTGGCAGTTTACACGCTGCCATGCGCGATAGCATCATGCAAATGTGCTAACGTACGTTCGGACGTCCGACCCGAGGTATGGATGACCCCAAAGCCTGGATTGAGCGCAAACAACGGCACCCTGAAGCGTCGCCTGACTGCGATCGTGGTCGCCGACGTGGTCGGCTATTCGCAACAAATGGCGGAAGACGAGGAAGGCACCTTTACCCGCGTCCGGGAGCTGATGCACGACGAGGTCCCAAGCTACGTTCATCGGCATGACGGCCGCGTTGTAAAGAACACCGGCGACGGTGTCGTAGCGGAGTTCCCCAGCGCGGTCGAAGCGGTCCGGTGTAGCGTGGCTATCCAGGCCTATCTCGCAAGCCCCGAGCGATCGTCGCCCGGTCTGCTGCTTCGAATGGGCATAAATTTCGGCGATATTATCGTCGACGGGGACGGAGACGTGTTCGGCGACGGTGTAAACGTAGCCGCACGCCTTGAACAGATCGCCGCCCCCGGAGGCATTTGCCTTTCGGCAAAAGTGCATGAGGAGGTCCGCGGAGGACTGCAACTGCCCTTCGAATATTGCGGCGAGTTTCTGCTCAAGAACATTCCCCGACCCGTGACAGTCTACTCGCTTGTTCACAGACCCGAAGGCCCTTCTCCGAGGGTCGGCGCCGAGACTTCGGGCTCGAACACGCCATCGATCCTGGTCCGCCCATTCGTCAGCACCGGCGGCGTGGAACCCTATTTCAGCGAAGGGTTCACGGAAGACGTCATCACCGAGCTGACGCGGTTCACGCAGCTCTCCGTCGCGTCATATCATACCTCGTTGCGGCTCAAGGATGTGGAACTGCCGAAGCTGGTCTTGGATATCGGGCTCGATTTCGAGCTTTCGGGGCGAATCCGGAGGATGGGGAAGCGTATCCGCCTTTCATGCGAACTGGTTGACGCCACGTCCGGCGGCGACGTTTGGGCCGAGCACTACGACAGCGACGATCAGGACATATTCGAAGTGCAGGACGAGCTGGTCCGCAAGATCGTGGGCACGGTCATCGGGCGCCTCAAGGCAGCGGGTGCCGAGAAGGCGCGGCGCAAGCCGCCGGCCAACCTGGCGGCCTATGAGTGCGTGCTGCGCGGCAATGCCCTGCCGCTCGGCGACCTCGCGTCCGAAGCGGAAGCCAGGCAATGGTATCAGCGCGCCATCGACCTCGATCCGACCTATGGGCGCGCCTATGCCAAGCTGGCTCACTACAAGCAGCTGGAATGGTTTCGCGACATGGGATCTTCCGACGCCCTGCTCGACGAGGCGCATGCAATTGCCAAGAAGGCGGTGGCGCTCTCCGCCAACGATCCGGTTTGCCTCAACATTCTCGGCTGGGTGCTGCTGCACCGGCGAGACTTCGACGTCGCCGCGCAACTCTACGCACGGGCCCTCTACCTCAATCCGAACGATCCCGAGCAGGTTTCCTATCTCGGCACCCTCTACACATTTTGCGGCGAACCGGATCGCGCCATGCAATGGTTCGAGCGGGCGCAGGTGCTCGATCCCCTCTACGAACCATCCTGGTATTGGCCGTTTCGCGGCATCGTCCACTTCATTGCGGGCCGGCCCGAGCCGGCATTGGTCGCTTTGAGCCGTTCGTCGACTATGCCGACATGGGTTACGGCCTACATGGCCGCTTCGAGCTCGGCGCTTGGCCGGGACAGCGATGCGAACTTGTATGCGGCTCGCGTGTTGGCGGGTACGCCCAGCTTTTCCAGCAGTCGATTTGTGGCCAAGGAACCCTATCGCCTGGAGGAGGATCGGGCCACGCTGTTCAAGGGGCTGCTCGCCGCAGGGCTGCCGAACTGATATCGACGTTTGCTATCGGCAGCCGAAAAGGACCGCGGACGCAAGCTCTTCATGATAGTGCCGACCCTGTGCGTTGTTGTGGTACTTCCCCAGGTAGTCCAGCAGGTCCGCTCGCGTGACGACGCCTTCCGGCAGAGCTGGCAGGACCACAGTCAGCTCCGTTGGGGGATCGCACACCACTGTCACTTTCGCGTCGACGATCTGCTCCAGCACAATCTTAAGTTCGCCGAGAAGAGACGCATCATTCAGGTCCTTTACCTTCGACACTACGCCATTCAGCAAACTTTTGCCTTGGTAGTCGATATCAAGACCGCCAAGATCAACAACGCTAAAGGTTTTTCCCGCAGTGCCCGTGGTGATCTGCCCTACCCTCACACTTCGAAGGCCACCAGTCTTGTCTTTAGTGCGCAGAGCTATGACGTCATTGGGCATGAATGCGTTCGGTATGTCGACGGTTATACTCAAGGAACGACCGGTCGAAGTCACTGTTGATATAGCCGCTGATATAGTCGCCGTGAACGCGGGCGGCAAAGCCTTCAGCCAAGCCCCCACGAGCGACGCGCCAATCTCCTGAGCCTGTCGGCCTTGCTTGAGTTTCACCTTGGGCACAAGCGTCGCTCCCCGCGCTTTGAGGCGTGCGAGAACAACCTAGGCCGCTTTTTCTTTGGCTGCAAGAAGAGCCTCAAGCGGTTTACGTCCAATGCTTTACCGTGGACAGACAGAGGTATTGGGAGCATGCTGCCAGTCAGTCGACCAGCAGACGGTGGGGATCCATGAGGTTCGCCTGGCTTGTGACTTTTCTCGCCGCCAACCTTTCCGCGGCCACGATCGTGTACGCGGACGAAGCCCCCAGCGAGCCGCAAGTAACGCAACACACATTCATCGCGCCACTTGCGGACAAGGACAGGTTTGGATCGGATATCGCCGACCTGAAGAAGATCAATCCGTCGGGGGCCGCCCTGCAGGCTGTCGACATGCCGGACCTGGGATTTAGCCTGGTCACCGGAAGCTTTACCGACGAGGAAGCGGGCAAGCTTCTATCTGAGGGGTATCAGGAACCGGACTCACTGGAAGTAAGCCTGTTCGCGGATGGCGGTTGCGAAGGACTCAGCCCGCTAGCGCCTGTGACGGGTGACAAGCTCGTGCCGCCGAGCGTTTGCAGAGTAATCGGGTCGCCCACTCCTCAGCCCGAGGGATCCGCGGTCTGGGTCATCGATAGCGGTGTCGATGACGACGTCGTCGCAAAAGGGCTTCTTAACATTTCGGAACGGATCAACTGTATGGCCACTCCATGCAGCACGAGCATCGGCGTGCCAGACCATCAAGGTCACGGCACGATGGTCGCAGGCATCATTGGCGGAATGCGTGTGAAAAGCGGAACAACCGGAAATCAATACCTTGGCATCGTTGGCGTCAGTCCCGGAGTGCCGCTCAAGATTGTCAAGGCATTTGAGAGCAACAAGTCGAAGATCTTCGGACCGCCGCTTGCCGCCCTGCAATATGTCAGTGAACATGCGTCCGCCGGGCAGATCCTGAACATCAGCTGGGGCGCGCAGTTCTTGGAGACCGCGAGGAAGGGTGGCCAATTGGACCTGCTTGGTCAGATGGACAAGCTGCTGTTTGAGATCGCAAACAAGCAAGTCCGCATTGTGATTGCGGCGGGCAATGCGCGGGAAGGCGACGAGGCGTCGTGGGTACAGTCTTTTTTCCCGGCGAATGCGTCGGAATATTTGTCTCCAAACCCGACGCAAGGCTTCATCCAAAGTGTCTCGGCATCCGACAGCACTTATGTCCCGACCGGCACCACCGGCACTGGCGCGTGCAGCACCGTTTCAGGCAATTGGTGTGATGAGCTTTGGAATGGTGGCTCTTTTGGCGCGGCCATGTCCGAGCCCGGCGTTGACGTCCGGGTGCTTTGGCGGAGCACAAACAACAAGTTAAGACAGAATATCTGTTCGGGGACATCCCTTGCCGCTCCCGTTCTGGCAGGACTGCTGGCTCGGACCACTGCGAGTTTGCCGAAAGCCCAGGTCAAAAAGGGCGTGATCCCAGATGCCGATCAGCTTGGGTATTCGACGGCCGGAACGCCGGACGTCGTCAGTAATCCGGATTATCCGACATGCAATTGACGCGCCGTGCGGCCCTCCAGTGTTTGGGTCTTACCTCGCTGTTTGCAACGCGCGCAGCGCGCGCTTCGGCGGTTTTTGCGGGCGACAGCCAGCCGCGGCTGCTGGTCGTTCATCTCAGGGGTGGACTTGATGCGCTGGCCGCGCTGCCGCCCCATGGTGATCCGGATTTACGGCGGGCGCGAGGCAGGGCGAAAGAACCTGGCGACCCCGACGACGCATTCGGTGTGAAGCTTGATCCGCTGTTTGCGCTTCATCCGGCGCTGGAACCTCTTGCCCCGTACTATTTAGCCGGCGAATTACTGGTCCTGCCCGCAACGGGCATCCCGGGTACCGGGAAATCGCATGGCGCCGCGCAGAGGGTCTTGTTCGACGGCGATGTCGACAGCGGCGATTTTGGCTGGCCAGGGAGAGCCGCTTCGGTGCTGTCGCAGGGACGGCAAACAATCTGGCGTGCAGCGCCGGCCGGCCTGCAAAATGATGTGCTTTTCGATCTTGTGTTGGCCAATCCGGGCCTTGATATCGCTCGCCTTTGCCTTGGTGAGGCGTGTGGTTCACCCGGAGACGCGGTGCAGACGTTGCTTGCGCGGCGACATTCGCTGAGTGCGGCCAGCTTTGCCGCGGCGGCGACCTCCGCGGCGCAGGCGCTGTCCAGGCCCGACGGTCCGCGCGTGGCCCTGCTGCAGTTGGACGGCCTGGATACCCATGTTGCTCAGGGAGAGCGTCTTTCGGCGACCCTTGGGACATTGGCGCGTGGTATCTTTGCGTTCTCGGAAGCGGCAGCCGCAATCTGGCGTCAAACCGTTGTGCTCGGCATTACGGAATTCGGGCGCTCCATCCACTTCAACGAACAAGGCGGCACCGACCATGGCAGTGCCAGCGTGGCGTTCTTGATGGGTGGTGCGATAGCCGGGGGGCGGATTGCGGGTCACTGGCCCGGATTGGCGGCAGATCAGCTCCGCGAGGGGACCGACCTAGCGGTCACGACCGATGTCCGCTCGATCGTCAACGCGGTGTTGAAGGACCATCTTGGACTCTCCAGCCAGGCAATTGCGATGGTCGCTCCAAGCACATCGGGTCTTCAAGCAATTAAAGGCTTGCTTCGGACTTGACGCACGCTTGGCAGAACGCGTAGCGGCGCCAACATCTGGCATACGCTCCCTTGTTGACGACCATCCTTTCCAGGTTGGCCAGATGACAGACTAAGACTTCCTTAAGATACCTTGCACCTTGCTGGTACTTACCCACTGGCCTTTTCAATCCGCCGCGCTATCTCCATTTCGTTAGGTCTTGCTGATGGAGGTTTTGATGGATCGGCGATCATTCTTGACAGCATTGTTCGGCGTTGCGGGGGCCGCGGCGCTTGCTACTACGGTTCGGCCTCTCGAGGCCATGGCCGGGGTTCCCAATCTCGGCAACGGCATTCTCGATGAGCTCGACAAGCAGGATGCCGGTGCTTTCGATGACGACGAAGGCCCGGGCGATGTCGAGCAGATCTACCATCGGCGATGGCACCATCGTCGCCATCACAGGCGGCGCGTCTGGAGGCGGCACTGCCGCACGTTCTGGCGGTACGGCCGGCTGCACCGGCGCTGCTATCGCAGGCGCTCCTATGTCATCTTGCGGTTCTAGCCGCAGCTTGGGGTTTGGAATAGTCCTGCCCTGAGGCGCAAATACCATCCCGATTTGCTTCGGGATGGGCCGTTCAGGCTTGCCCCGCCACCGCCGCCACCGAGTCGCGCTCGACCAGCGGGCACTCCAGCTTGGTGATGGGATAGCGGCCACGGCCGGGGGGCGGCGGAACTTCGAGCTGCTCGATCGCCCATTGGCCCATCGCCATGTGCGGCAGGATCGATGTCGTCAGCGGCGGAAACAGATGCCGGGCGATCTCCTCGTCGTCATAGCCGACAACCGAAATGTCCTGCGGTATGTGCAGCCCCGCCTCCTTCAGCGCCTCGTAACAACCGATGGCGGTGCGGTCATTCTGGCAGAAGATGGCGGTCGGGCGATCTTTCAGCGCCAAAAGCTTGACGGTCGCGGCATAGCCGGCGCTGGCCGACCAGTCGCCTTCGACCACCAGCTCCGGATCGAACGGGATGTCGGCGGTGGCGAGCGCCCTGCGATAGCCTTTCAGCCGGTCCTGCGCGGCCTGCATCCATGGCTCGCCGGTGATGGTGGCGATGCGGCGGTGGCCATGGCCGATCAGATGCCGGGTCGAGCTCTGGCCGCCGGCAATCTCGGAAGGCACCACGGCCGGGAAGGCATAGTCGGACGTGTAGCAGTTGAGCAGGATCACCGGGATGTCCAGGCCGTAGAGGAAGTCCGGCACCGTGATCTCGCGGGTGAAGATGGTCATGTAGATAAGCGCCGAGATGCCGCGCTTGCTGAGTGCGGCAATGGCGCGTGGCTCCATCACGGCGTCGCCCATGGTCTGCGCCACAAGCAACACATTGCCGGCGTTCCACGACGCCTGGCGCGCTCCCTCGATGGCGACGACGGCTTCCGGACTGGTGGCCAGCTGATCGACGGCGAAGCCGATGACCCCATCAAGCCCCTCGAAGGCGGGAACCGGCTTGCGCAGCGCCGAGAAGGCGGGGGCGGCGTAGCCGAGCGCCCGTGCGGCATCGATCACCCGCTCGCGCGTCTGCTGCGATAGCCTGATCCCCGGCGAGTTGTTAAGAACGAAAGAGACGGTCGCCTGCGAGCAGCCGGCGGCCCTGGCAATATCCGTCATGGTGACGCGTCCGACCTTGGCGCCCTTCGCCGGCGCTTTGCGCCGCCGCGCCGTATCGGTGTCCTCCGGATCCTTCGTCTCGCTCATGGCATTTTTTGTCCCTAATCCCTCGCCTCTCTAGCGGCAGCCTGTCAGGCCGACAAGATGGCGTGGCGCCGTCGATTAATGAAAATTGTCGAAGGCGTTTATGTTTATTATCAGGTTTGAAGTTCCTCCACCATGCGACTCCGCGCTCTTGAACCTTATAGACTGCAAGGCATCCACCTGGGATGCAGCCGATGCGGAACGCGTTCGGAAAGAGCCTCATGGCCCCGTCGAGCGTTGGCTCGAGGCCTTCTACTAATACTGTTTACTAATACAAAAATGCGCTGTAACGTCAATCCGTCGCGCCCGGCTCCGGTTATGGGCGGCGCGGCAGAAAGTGCTGTGAGCAGCCTGATGGCGAGCGGGATTTGTCTCCGCAAGCTTTGTCTCGGATATATGATATGTCAGACAAATCGGACTATTTACGAGCGCGAGATGAGTCTCTAAAGTCCGCATCGTGACTGGAACGACGCCATTCTTTTTGAGTGCCGGGAACCCCTGAGGAGGAGGGCGTCCAAGCCGCAAGCGGCAAATTCAGGTGAAGGCAAGAACGTTCAGTCCGACGACTGAACCAAAATGGGAGGTTGAACATGAATTCCTTGATACGACATGCATCCGTTGCCACCGCAGCACTGCTGCTTGGCCTGACAGTGACGGCGATCGCGCGCGCCGACGACAAGCCGACGCTGGCCTTCGTGGTCAACGGCGCTTCCGACTTCTGGAAGGCGGCCGAGGCCGGCGTCAAGAAGGCGCAGGCCGAACTGCCAGACTACAATCTTGAGCTCAAATATCCCGAGCAGTCCTCGGTCGCCATCCAGCAGCGGCTGATGGACGATCTGGTGACGGCCGGCGTCAAGGGAATCATGGTTTCGGCCGTCGACCCCAAGACCTCGACCGACGGCCTGAACAAGATCGCCTCTGAGACGGCGCTGTTCACCACCGACAGCGACGCCCCGCAGACCAAGCGCGTCGCCTATATCGGCTCGTCCAATGTCGATGCCGGCAAGCAGGCGGCCGAGATCGCCAAGAAGGCGATGCCGGACGGCGGCAAGTGCCTCGGCTTCGTCGGCCTGCTCGGCGCCGACAATGCCAAGGAACGCATCCAGGGCATGAAGGACGGGCTCGCCGGCAGCAAGATCGAGCTGGTCGACGTGCGCGGCGACGATATCGACCAGGCGCGCGCCAAGAAGAATGTCGAGGACGCGCTGGTCGCCAGCCCCGACATCACCTGCATGGTCGGCTTCTATTCCTACAACACGCCGCGCATCTATGAAGCGCTGCGCGACGCCGGCAAGCTCGGCTCGATCACCGTCGTCGGCTTCGACGACGATCCGATCACGCTGGGCGGCGTCAAGGAAGGCACCGTTGCCGCGACCGTCGTGCAGCAGCCCTTCGAATGGGCCTATCAGGGCATGAAGCTGATGGCCGCCTATCTCAAGGGCGACAAGTCGGGCATTCCGGAGGGTGGCCTGATCATCATCCCGACCAAGATCATCGGCAAGGACGATGTCGACACCTATGCCGCCAATCTGAAGGCGATGTCCGGAGGCTGAGACCACGAGCAGTTATGCCGGCTCAGGGTTCGCCTTGAGCCGGCGATCATATTGACGGGCCCTGTCAGGCCCGTCAGTCTGCTGAAGGGGCCGTTTTGGCCCAGCGGCTGCTGTCAGGCTTGATGAACTATTCCGACACATCCATTGCAGCGACTACCCCGTTCCTCGGCCTCGAGAACGTGCGCAAGACCTATCCGGGCGTGGTTGCGCTGGATGGTTTTTCCATGGAGGTCAGGCCGGGCGAGGTGATTGGCCTCGTCGGCGAAAACGGCGCCGGCAAATCGACCCTGATGAAGATCCTCGGCGGCGTCACCAGGCCGGACAGCGGCACCATTGCCGTCGACGGCGTTGCGCATGACGGGCTAACCGTCGAAGGCAGCCTGGGGTCGGGCATCGCATTCGTGCACCAGGAACTCAATCTGTTCGAAAACCTCGACGTCGCCGCCAATATCTTCTTCGGCCGCGAACCGTTGCGCGGCGGGCCGCTGAGACTGGTCGACCGCGCCAGGCTGCGCGATATGGTGGCGCCATTGTTGAAGCGCGTCGGCGCCAATTTCTCCGCCGACACGCCGGTCTCGGCGCTATCGCTGGCGCAGCAGCAGATGGTCGAGATCGCCAAGGCGCTGTCGATCAAGGCGCGGCTGGTCATCCTCGACGAGCCGACATCGAGCTTGCCGATCGCCGAAACCGACAAGCTGCTCGACGTCATCAAGGCGCTGAAGGCTGACGGCATCAGCGTCATCTTCATTTCGCACCGCCTGCACGAGATCGAGCGTGTCGCCGACCGCGTCGTCGTGCTGCGCGACGGCATGCTGGCCGGCACCTTGCCGAAGAGCGCCATCAACCATGACCAGATGGTCAAGCTGATGATCGGCCGCATGTTGAAGGAGCGCGAGAAAGCCTCCGAAGCGGCGCGGGCACCGGGCGCGACCGCACTCTCGGCCAAAGCTGTTCGCACTCCCGCCTACCCTGCCCGGCCGGTCGACCTCGACGTCAGGCGTGGCGAAATCCTCGGCCTTGCCGGTCTTGTCGGCTCCGGCCGCACCGAACTGGCGCGGGTGTTCTTCGGCATCGACAGCACGCTTGGCGGCGCGCTCGAACTCAACGGCAAGCCGCTCGTGCTGGGCTCGGCCGCCGATGCGGTCGCGCACGGCATATTTCTTGTGCCGGAAGACCGCAAGCTGACCGGCATCCTGCTCGATTTGTCGATCGCGCAGAACATTTCGCTGCCCAACCTGCCGGCACATGCGAAGCGCCAGCTGGTGTCGGCGAATGCCGAGACCGTCACCGCCGAGAAGCAGAAGAGCAATCTCGGAATCAAGGCGCCGTCGGTGCAGACGCGCACCGGCTCGCTGTCGGGCGGCAACCAGCAGAAGGTGGTGCTGGGCAAATGGCTGGCCATGAACCCTAAAGTGATGATCCTAGACGAGCCGACGCGCGGCATCGACATCGGCGCCAAGGCCGAAATCTATGGGCTGATGCGGGCGCTGGCCGATGCCGGCGTCGCCGTGCTGATGATCTCCAGCGACATGGAAGAGGTGATCGGCGTGTCCGACCGCATCGCCGTCATGCATGAGGGCCAGATCTCGGGCATTCTCGACAAGGATCAATTCAGCCAGGAAAACGTGCTGTTGCTGGCGGTCGGCAAGCCGGCAAACTAGCCGGATTTTGGCATTGCCGTTCCGGCATGGGGAGAAGACGATGAGCAAAAAAGATCTCGGCCTGCTGATCCTGATCCTGGTGGTCGGTGCCATCGTTGCGCTCATCAATCCGCGTTTCCTGCTGCCGATCAATCTTGCCAACACCTCGAACCTGATCGGCCTGTTCGGGATTCTCTCGATCGGCCAGGCCTTCGTGATCATCACCGGCGGCATCGAATTGTCGGTCGGCTCGGTGGTTGCGCTGCTCGGTACGCTGTTCATCGACTTCATCGCCGTGCGCGGTTTGGGATGGCCGATTGCGCTGCCGCTGATCCTGGTGCTCGGCGGCATTATCGGGCTTGTGCATGGCTGGCTGATCACCCGGCTCAAATTGCAGCCCTTCGTGGTGACGCTCTGCGGCCTGCTGATCTATCGCGGCGTGGCGCGCTTCTACACCGCCGATGGCACCGCGGGCTTCGGCTTCGGGCAGAATTTTCCGGAGCTGGAATTCCTCACCGCGGGCCGGTCATGGGGCGTGCCGAACAGCTTCATCGCGCTGATCGTGATTTCCATCGTCATGTGGGTGGTACTGCACCGTTCGGTGTTCGGACGCTATCTCTACGCCATCGGCAAGAATGAGGAGGCGGCGAAATATTCCGGCATTCGCACCGGCCGCGTCGTCATGGCCGCCTATGTCATCTGCGGCGTGCTCACGGCGCTGTCGGCGATCTATTTCGCCATGTATACGCGCTCGATCTCGCCGGCCAGCCATGGCCAGTTCTACGAACTCTACGCCATTGCGGCGGCCGTGCTCGGCGGCTTCTCGCTGCGCGGCGGCGAAGGCTCGCTGGTCGGCGTCATCCTCGGCACCGTGCTGTTGCAGGAGTTGCAGAACCTGGTCAACCTGCTCGGCATCCCCTCCTCGCTCAACTTCGCGGTGATGGGCGGCGTCATCCTGATCGGCGTGCTGGTCGACCAGCAATGGGGCGTGTTCCGGGCAAGGCGGCGCATGGTCGATGCCGCCCGCAAGGGCGCCGTGGCAGCGGAATAGCGCTAAATCACGCCCGACATGTCGGAGAAGGCCATCGCCTTGCGCAGCACCTCGGCGAAGCGCTCGCCGGCAGCTTCGCGCGGGCCGCCATTGTCGATCGAGGTGACGCCGGGTCCTGACAAAGCGACATTGGCGCTGCGCGCGAGGCGAGCCAGCACTTCGCCGCGCGATTCGCGGCCGCGCTTGGCGAGCCGTTCGGCGAGGATTTCCGGCGAGGCGGTGATCTCGACCACAGCCAGATTGGCATAGCGCTCCCGCAGCACCGGAATGACCGCGCGCGAGACATTGGCGACCGCGACATGGCCATTGGCGATCGACCAGTCGACATCGGCCGGGATCCCATAGCGCAGGCCATGCGCCTCCCAGGAAATGGCGAAAGCGCCGTCAGCCTCGGCCTCGACAAAGGCGGCGTCTGCCAGCGTGTCGTGATCCTCGCTTGCGGCGTCGCTCGGCCTGGTGATGACCCGACGTATGAACTCCAGCCTTGTCTCATCTGCAAACAGCGACCTGGCGTAGCCGATCACCGTATCCTTGCCGGCGCCGCTCGGGCCGACGACGGCGACAAAGACGCCGTTGCGGACCGGAAAGGCCTCGCTGGCGAGTTCGCGTTCGATCGAGGCCGAAACCATCATGCTACCCGGCGGCCCTGGCGCCAGACGGTGCGCACAACCGGCACATGGTCATCGACGCGCACGCGCACGAGGTCGGCGCGTCGGCCTTGTTCAATGACGCCGCGGTCGCTGAGGCCGATAGCCTCGGCCGGGTTCTTCGACACCATGGCGACCGCCTGCGGCAGGGAAATGCCTTCGACGACGTCGCCGAGGAAGAAAGCCGACTGGATCAGGCTGAACGGAATGTAGTCTGACGACAGGATATCAAGCAGACCGTCGCCGGCCAGCGTGCGAGCCGAGACATTGCCCGAGTGCGAGGCGCCGCGCATGACGTTGGGGGCGCCCATCAGCACGCCGAGCCCGGCCTCCTTCGACGCTTTGGCGGCTTCCAGCGTGGTCGGGAACTCTGCGACGCGCACGCCTTGCTCAATCGCCTCATCGACATGGCCTGATGTGGCGTCGTCATGGCTTGCCAGCACAATGCCGCGCTCGTTGCACGCGGCTGATATCGCCACCCGGTTCGGCCCCGAATTCTGTGCCGAGTCCGCCATCCGCTTTTCGCAGAACAGCTTGAAATCGCGATCGGTCAGCTTCAGCTTGCGCTGATAGTAATAGGCGTAGGTTTCGAGGTTGACGAACTGGCGCTGGCCGGGCGCATGATCCATCAGCGAGGCCAGCCTGACCCGCTCGTCGCCATCGAAATTGGCGAAGGCGGCGAGGCAATCCGGCGCCGAGACCTCGCAGCGCAGATGCAGGAAATGATCGGCCCGCAGGCGATCCTCACGCACGCTGTCCTCGATGGCGTCAGCCAGCTTGCGGATGTCGTCGGAGGTGAGGTCGGCGTCCTCGTCCATGCCGATGCGCAAGGCGTCGAGCACGGTGGTGATCCCTGCGGTGGCCACCTGCGCGTCATGGGCGAGCACGGCGGCGATCGGATTCCAGCGCACTTTCGGCCGCGGCGCATAGTGACCTTCGAGATGGTCGGTGTGGAGTTCGACCAGGCCGGGGATGATATAGTCGCCGCCCATATCTTCGCCGGTTCGGCTTGTCCCGGCGTCGATGCCGGCGACAAGCCCGTCGCGCAGCACCAGCGAACCCTCGACGATCTCGTCGGCAAGCACGATGCGGGCATTTGATAGAACAGTTTCGGCGGTCATTTCAGGCAGTCCTTGAGGGTGGGGCGGTCAAGCGGTTTTTCTGGCCGGGCGGCGCCCGAGCGCATGATGGGAGAGCACCATGAACGGGGCGCCCGGTTCGGTTTCGACAAACAGCGTCAGCGCATCCACCAGCACCGGCTGCTGCAGCACCTCTGCGAACAGGCTGTCGATTGCTGCACGCAGACGTTGGCTTTCCTGTGGCCCGGCCCGGCCGGACAGCGTCATGTGGAAGCGAAAGGTCTCGAAGACATAGGGGTAGCCCCACTGGCAGAGATTGCGGAACTCGGCGGGTTTAAGCGAATCCGGGCTGCGCCTTTCGATTTCCGCCTCGGTGAGCGGCGCGCGAAAACGGTCGAAGCCGAGCACGACGTCATCGGCGAAACGGTTGAGCGGCGGTAGCGGGCTTTCCGGCACCAAGGCAAAGAAGCCATCGATCTGGCTGACGATTAGGCGCGGGATGGTGACGGTTGGCGTTGCTTCGGCAAAGGCGTCAAGCGCGGCGCGCAGCGAGGTTTCCGTTTCGTTGGCGGCCAGCCGGAAGGGGGCTTTCAGCGTCGCATGAAAACCATAACGCCGCGCCGATGCGGTATGAAACGCGACTTCGGCCGCCGACAGGTCGGCCACCGCCTCGACCGGCCTTGTGGGGGCACCGAAAGGGTCACGTCCCAGCCAGTTGGCGGCGAGCCGCGCCAGCGGTTCGTCCTGCCTTGGGGTGAAATAAATGGCATAGCGCATCGAAAATCCTCGTTAAAGCGCGCCGCCTCTAGAGGGCTGGATGCGGCGCGCTTTAAGTCTGTTTGCTTTGGCATGTCGTTATCCCAAAACCGCTTCGCACTTTTGGGCGACATGCACCGTCCCGCTGCCATAGGTGATTTCCATGACGGATTGACGAAGCTTCTGCGGGTTTTCGATGGCAAATCGACCAGAAAAGTCCTTAGCCGACGATTTTTTTCAGCTGGACCAACAGCTTGCGCTGTTCAGGCCTTCATCAGCCATTCGTGCTCGGGCGCATTGTAGAATTTCCACGTCCGCTTCGGTCCGGCCATGACATTGAGATAATAGAGATCATAGCCGTGGCAGGCGGCGCAGGGGTGATAGCCCTTGGGCACCAGCACGACATCGCCGTCCTCGATCGCCATCGCTTCGTCGAGCTCGCGGGCGCCGTTGTTGTCGGCGTCGGTGTAGACGCGCTGGAAGGCAAAGCCCTGCGGCGGGTTGAGGCGGTGGTAGTAGGTCTCCTCGAGATAGGATTCGACCGGCAGATTGTCCTGGTCGTGCTTGTGGGGGGGATAACTCGATGTGTGGCCACCGGGCGTGATGACCTCGACCACCAGCAGTGAGTCGGCCGGCTTGCCTTCCGGCAATATGTTGGTGACGTAGCGCGTGTTGGTGCCCTTGCCGCGAATTTCCTGGCCAAGATCGTCGGGCGCGACGACGCGGACGGCCAAGCCGCCGCCAAGGCCTGGGGCCGAGCAGACCGCGAGTTCGAGTTCGGTGTCGGCGGTGACCGACCAGTCCGATCCCTCAGGCACATAGACCGACCAAGGCTTGCCCTCGAATGGCGACATGCGCTCGCCCAGCAGGCCAAGTTCCCGGCCGCCGGCTTCCGCTTTGCCCTTGCCGGTGACGAAGACCAGGCACACTTCGCGATCGCCCGTCTTTCCCGAGGCGTTTTCGCCCGGCTTCAGCCGATGCAGGTCGAAACCGACATAGGTCCAGCCGGCGCTTTTGGGCGTGACATGGGCGACACGGCCATGGCCCTTGTCGGCTTTGACAAGCAGTTTCGACATTGCGTCATTCCTTCGGTTCGGCCGGAGGCTTGGCTTCCTCGACCGGTTTGTAGAGGTAGAAAAACTGCCACACTGCATATCCGGCGAAACCCAGTGCGATCACGCCCCAGAATGGGGTGCCGGAGGCGAATTCTATTCCCGCCCAGATCACGCAGACGGCGACGACGGCAACGCGCCGCCACAACGGCCGGAAGAACGGGTGCTCATAGTCTTTCATTGCGCCATCCGAGGTTCAGCAGACCCGACTTCAGATAGACCGCGCGTCACGGCGAATCCAGCCTTCAGGCATTGGGAAAGCCTTGAGTCTCGACCGTGTAGCCAGCAGCCGTCATGACCCGCATCAGTTCCTTGTGGCCGACTTGCGCCATCTTCAGCGGCGGGTTCTTCTTCGGGTCCTGCTCGGCCTCGACGACGAACCAGCCTTCATAGCCATGGTCGGCGAAGCGCTGGACGATGGCGCCGAAATCGAGCGAGCCGTCGCCCGGCACGGTGAAGGCGCCGAGCGCCACGGCGTCGAGGAAGGACTGCTTCGTGCGGTCTAGCCCGTCGATCACGGCCATACGCACATCCTTCACATGGACGTGGCTGATGCGCTTGTGGTGGTTGTCGATGGCGCGCAGCACGTCGCCGCCGGCAAAGGCGAGATGGCCGGCATCGAGCAGCAGCGGAATACCGTCGCCGGAATGGCGCATGAAGGCGTCAAGCTCCGGCTCGGTCTCGACCACCGCCGCCATGTGATGGTGATAGGACAGCGGCATGCCTTGTTCGGCGCACCATTCGCCGAATTCGGTCAGACGACGGCCATAAGCCTTCATCTCGTCGCCAGATAGTTTCGGCTTGGTGGCGAGCGGCCTGGAGCGGTCGCCCTGGATCGAGCGGCCGACCTCGCCATAGACGATGCAGGGCGCGTTGACCGCCTTGAACAGGTCGATCATCGGCTGGATGCGGTCCTTGTTCTTGCCCATGTCCTCATCGACCAGCGTGCCGGAGAACCAGCCGCCGCACAGCGTGACGTCGGCCGCTTTGAGGATCGGCAGCATGACAGCAGGGTCGTTGGGGAAGCGCCGGCCCATTTCCATGCCGGTGAAGCCGGCCGAGCGCGACTGGCGCAGACATTCTTCCAGCGAGACGTCGTCGCTGAGTTCGGCAAGATCGTCGTTCCACCACGCAATGGGGGACATGCCCAGTTTGGCTTTCAAGTCGGTACTCCGGTTTCTTGTTCACCCTCCCCCTGTGGGGAGGGTCGCTGCGAAGCAGCGGGGTGGGGGTGCGGCGCCAGACCCCCACCCGGACCTTCGGTCCGACCTCCCCACAAGGGGGAGGTAGGGGGCAGCGCCGACTTAGCGTCAACCGCCGACGGTCTGCATCTGCCGCTTTTCGTCATAGGCCCTGCGTGCCGCGTTGACCTGGCTGCGCGCGGAGACTTCCGGCACCGCGACATCCCACCAATGGCCGCCGGCATCGGTGGAGACAAGCGGGTCGGTGTCGATGACCAGAACGGTGGTGCGGTCGTTCCTTTTCGCTTTCTGCAGCGCGTTCTCCAGGCCGGCGATCGACGGCACTTTTTCCGAAATCGCGCCCATGCTCGCCGCATGCGCTGCAAAGTCGATATCGGGCAGGATTTCGTGACGCGAGTCCTTCAGGAGGTTGTTGAAGTTGGCGCCGCCGGTGGCCATCTGCAACCGGTTGATGCAGCCATACCCCCTGTTGTCGAGCAGCACGATGGTGAGCTTGAGGCCGAGCATCACCGAGGTGGCGATCTCGGAATTCAGCATCAAGTAAGAGCCGTCGCCGATCATGACGACGACCTCTTCATCGGGCTTGGCCATCTTGGCGCCGAGCCCGCCGGCAATCTCGTAGCCCATGGTCGAGAAGCCGTATTCGGCGTGGTAGGAGCCCGGCGCGCCGGCCTGCCAGAGCTTGTGCAACTCGCCGGGCAGACCGCCGGCGGCATGCAGCAGCGTGACCTCAGAACCCATGGCACGCTGCACGGCGCCGATCACCTGCGCGTCGGAGGGGAAGTCGGCGTTGGTCGAGGCCGTCACCTTGCCGGCGTCAAGCTGCCAGGCTTTCTTGCCGGTGGCCGAATTGTCAGTCCAGACGTCCGGCGCCTCCCAGCCCTTGAGCGCAGCACTCAGTTCAGCGAGGCCCTCGGCCGCGTCGGCAACCAGCGGCAGCGCACGATGCTTGCCGGCGTCGAAAGGCTGCACGTTCAAGCCGATGATCGTCTTGCCGGAATTCTTGAACAGCGCCCAGGAGCCGGTGGTAAAATCCTGCAGCCGCGTGCCGATGGCCAGCACGACATCGGCTTCTTCGGCCAGCCGGTTGGCGGCCGAGGTGCCAGTGACGCCGACCGCCGCCATGTTGAGCGGATGCGTGTCCGGCAGCGAGGATTTGCCGCCCTGCGTCTCGCAGACCGGAATCCCGGCACCCTCGGCGAATTTCGCCAACTCGTCCGATGCCTGCGAATACAGCACGCCGCCGCCGGCGATGATCAGCGGCTTCTTCGCGCCCTTCAGCGCAGCCACAGCGGCCGCCAGTTCGCCGCGGTCCGGGCGCGGCCGGCGCTGCTGCCAGACGCGCTCGGCAAAGAAGCTCTCGGGATAGTCATACGCCTCGGCCTGCACGTCCTGGCAGAGCGACAGCGTCACCGGGCCGCAATCGGCGGGATCGGTCAGCACCTGCATGGTGCGCGCCAGTGCCGGGATGATCTGCTCCGGCCGGGTGATGCGGTCGAAATAGCGCGACACCGGACGGAAGCAGTCATTGACTGTCGCCGTGCCGTCGGAAAAGTCCTCGGCCTGCTGCAGCACCGGATCGGGGATGCGGTTGGCGAAGACATCGCCCGGCAAAAACAGGACGGGCAACCTGTTTACATGCGCGAGTGCCGCCGCCGTCACCATGTTGAGCGCGCCCGGGCCGATCGACGAAGTCGCGGCCATGAAGCGGCGGCGGAAATTGGCCTTGCCATAGGCGATGGCCGCATGCGCCATCGCCTGTTCGTTGTGAGCGCGGAAGGTCGGCAGTTCGTTGCGCACCTGGTAGAGCGCCTCGCCGATGCCGGCGACGTTGCCGTGGCCGAAGATCGCCCAGACGCCGCCGAAGATCGGCACTTTCTTGCCGTCGATCTCGGTCATCTGCTTGCTCAGAAAGCGGGTCAGGGCCTGCGCCATCGTCAGGCGAATTGTCTTGCTCATGGTGTTTTCCTCCGCAGTCCTGTGCCGCGCCTTTATGCTGCTTTACGGCCACGCGCGGCAAGCCACGCTTCGGTCAACTGTTCGAAGCGCGCAGCCATGTCGGCGATAGCCTCGTCGTCCGACATCTTGCCGGCCAGCCACTGTTCGGCGGCGTGGACGAAGATTGTGCGGCCGACGGCAAAACCCTTGACGATCGGCGCCTTGGCGGTCGCGGCGAAAGCGGCTTCCAGCTCGTCCTGCGGCGCTTCCAGGCCGAGCAGCACGACGCCGCGGCACCAGGGATCGTGCTTGAGGATCACCGCCTCGATCTTGGCCCAGGCGCCGGCCGAGGCCTGCGGCTCGAGCTTCCACCAGTCCGGCTTGATGCCAAGCGCGTAAAGCTCTTCCAGCGCGCGCGGGATTGTCGTGTCGTCGAGCTTGCCGTGCTTGCCGGCGATGATCTCGACCAGCAATTCACGGCCGACCTTTCGCGCCGCCTCGAACAGGGAACGCAGTTTCTGCTGCTGCTCTTCCTTGAGCTCTGCCGGATCGTCGGGGTGATAGAAGCACAGGCACTTGATGCAGTGGTCGACCGGCCATTCCACAAGCTGCGAGCCGATGTCCTGCGAGAATTCGAAGCGCAGCGGCCGGGAGCCCGGCAATTCGACGGGACGGCCGAGCCAGGCAAAGGGATGGCGGGCGAATTCGAACATCGCCTCGCGGCCATGCTTTTCGTCGATCAGCATGCCGTAGCCGTCGCGGCCGGCGGCGACCTTGGCCGCAGCCTTGACTGCCAGCACCTTGAAGTCACGAATGCGCGCCGGATCGGCGCCGGTCTTGACTGCCACATCCTCGAGTTGCACGCGATGGTCGCAGGCGAGCGCCATCAGCGATGGGATGTCGCGCCGGCGAGTCGTCGCCCAATGGATGTGGTTGATCGCCTCGTCCTTGCGCAAGGCCAGATGCTTGCTGCCGTTCTTGAGGAAGAACTGCAGCTCCTCGAAGGTCGGATATTCCGGCGCGCAGAGCAGCCGCGAAACGGCAAAGGCGCCGCAGGCATTGGCCCAGGTCGCCGCGGTCGCATGGTCTTCGCCACCCAGCCAACCGCGCAGGAAGCCGGACATGAAGGCGTCGCCGGCGCCGAGCACATTGTAGATCTCGATCGGAAAACCCTTGCCGACGATACCATCTTCGAGGTCGTCGCTGATCGGTCCGTCATAGACGATGCAGCCCATGGCGCCGCGCTTCAAGACGATGGTGGCGGCCGACAGCGAACGGATGGTCTTCAGCGCGCTCAGGCAGTCATCGGCGCCCGAGGCGATCATGATCTCTTCCTCGGTGCCGACGATGAGATCGCAATCGGGCAATACCGTCTTCAGCTGGGAGGAGACGCGGTCGGATTTCACATAGCGCTCAAAGCCTTCGGCATGGCCGGCGAGACCCCAGAGGTTGGGGCGATAGTCGATGTCGAACACCACCTTGCCGCCCTTGGCCTTGGTGATGCGGATCGCCTTGCGCTGGGCAGCATCGCTGTTGGGGCGGGAAAAATGCGTGCCGGTGACGACGATGGAACGCGCCGAGGCGATGAAGGCCTCGTCTATGTCTTCCTCGGCCAGCGCCATGTCGGCACAGTCCGAGCGGTAGAAGATCATCGGCGAAACGCCTTCGCTCTCGACCGAGAGCAGCACCAAAGCCGTCAACCGTTCCTTGTCGGTCTTGAGACCGTCGACATTAACGCCTTCGCGCCGCAGCTGTTCACGGATGAAGCGGCCCATCTGCTCGTCGCCGACGCGGGTAAGCAGCGCCGAGCGCAGGCCGAGCCTGGCCGTGCCCACAGAGATGTTGGCCGGGCAACCGCCAACCGACTTGGCGAAGGAGCCGATATCCTCCAGTCGCGAGCCGATCTGCTGGCCATAGAGGTCGACCGAAGCGCGGCCGATGGTGATGACATCGAGCGGAGCGCATTTCGCATCCACGGCTTCGCTCATTGGAACCTCCCGTCGGTCTTGTTGTCGTTAGAGTGGTTCGCCGTTTCTCGAAAACGGCGAACCACTCTATCTCTTTGTTGTTACGCAATTCCCAAGGGAAAAGCGCTTTCGCGCTTTTTCCCGGGGAAACCGCTCACACTTTCCCTGGAATTGCCATTGCAACGTAGTTGGGGGACACGCGCGAGCGGCAGCGTGGCGCCGGCAATATGAAATAATAATTCCAATCCATAGTCAATATGGAATGAGCATTCCTTCCCGGAAAAGTGCTTGGGATGATCGCCGCCGGACGACCTTTCGCGTCCGGCTCCTTTTACCAGGGGAGCGGACCGTCGTCGTTGAAATAGCCGGCGTTGGGACCATCGGCATCCACGGTCGCCAAGTGTATCACGATCTCTGCCGCCTGCTGCACGGTGCGGTGGCCTTTGAAGCCGTTCAGGTCGGTAGCGGTATAGCCGGGCGCCGCGGCGTTGATTTTGATGCCGCTCGGCGCGAGCTCGCGGGCGAAGGCCACGGTGATGGCGTTCAGCGCCGTCTTGGAACTGCCATAGCCCATCAGGTTGACCGCCTGGTTCGGGGTGCCGGAATCGAGCGCCCGGCCGATGGATCCCGTGGAACTGCTCACCATGACGATGCGGGCGGCCGGCGCTGCAAGCAGCAGCGGCAGGAAGGCCTGGGTTACGCGGATCGGTCCGAACACATTGACCTCATAGGTTGCCCTGATATCGGCCAGATGCTGCTCGCTCGGCGGCAACTCATAATTGATGGCGATACCGGCATTGTTGACCAGCACATCGAGACCGGGGCTTTCAGCGCCGACAGTTTTGGCGGCAGCGGCCACGCTGTCGTCCAGCGTGACATCCAGTTCAAGCCATTGAACGTCCAGGCCTTCGGCGCGCAATTCCTGCGCTGCGGCCGTGCCGCGCTCGGCATCCCTGGCACCGAGCCACACTTTGAAGCCCATTGTCGCCAGCCGCCGGGCGATTTCGCGGCCGATGCCCTTGTTAGCGCCGGTCACCACAGCGGTTTTCGATCTGGTCATTTTCATATCTCCATCTATCCATGTCGAAGACCCAGAGATGGCGTGTCGCGGGGAACGGCGCGCGCCAAAAACTCTCCCGCTCTTGCCTAATCCTCTCATGCAGCTTGCGCGGCGTTCATTGATGCACGATGTTGGCGCCATGAGCGAAGCACTGTGGGAGCTGATCGATATCGCCGGCCGCCATGCACAGGGACGACGGACGAGAACGGCGATCCCGCACATTTCGATCGGCCGCAGCGAAGCCACCACGGCACCCGTGGCGGGCGTGTGGGGTTCCGGGATTCTGTTCGTGCTGCAGGGCGCGAAGACGGTTCTGATCGGCGACAGGGCTCTGCGTTACAATCCCGCCAGCTATTTCATCTATACAGTGGAAACGCCCACCATCAGCCAGATCGTCGAAGCGAGCGGTGGGCGTCCGTACCTCGCCATCGGCTTCACCCTTGATCTGCAGGCCGTTGCCGCCCTCCTTGTCGAGCACGAGCCGGCGCTTGGCGGCGACAGTTTCGCCACCTCGCCCGTCACTGACGATTTGCTCGACGCATTGCGTCGCATACTGCGGCTGCTCGACCGGCCGGCGGAGATTCCCGTGCTGGCGAGCATGCTCGAACGCGAGATGCTGTTTCGGTTGCTGCAGGGACCCCAGGGCGGCAAGCTTCGCCAGCTGGCGCGCACCGACGGCCATCTGTCCCGCATCGGCCAGGCGATCGCCTGGATCCGGACGCATTGCCATCAGCCGATCCGGGTCAGTGACCTCGCCCAGATCGCCCATATGAGCGACGCTGCCTTTTACCGTCACTTCAAGGCGGCGACGGCGATGAGCCCGATCCAGTATCAAAAACAGATAAGGCTGCTGGAGGCCCGCCATCTCCTGCTTGCCCAGCCTGGCAATGTCGCCAGCGTCGCTTTTGCGGTCGGCTATGAGAGCGCTTCCCAGTTCAGCCGGGAATATGCCCGCCAGTTCGGGTCACCGCCGGCGCGTGACGCGGCGCGGCTTTCCGCGGCAGGCGAGGCGGCCGTTGAGGTGATCTAGGCCTTGCGTTTGCGGCCGATGCTGCGCCGCTTCTCGCCGACGCCGACGGTCAGCGCCATGGCCAGCGCCATGGTTGCCGACAGCGAGCGGAAGCCGGCGAAATCCGCTTCCGCAACCTCGAACCAGACCTCGGCGAACTGCGCCAGGGGCGAAAAAGAGCTGTCGGTGATGGCAACGATCGGCACGCCCTGTTCGGAAATGCTGCGGGCTTCCTCGATGGTGGCCGGCGCGTATGGCGAGAAACTGATGGCGATGACGGCGTCCGCCGGGGTGGCGAACGCAACCATCTCGGCATTCAGGCCGGCGGCCGATTCAATCAGCTGGTTGCGGATCTTCAGCTTGCCCAGCGCATAGGCGATGTAGGTCGCCACCGGATAGGAGCGGCGCTTGGCCAGCACATAGATGGTCTCGGCCTTGGCCAGCAGCGAGATCGCGTCTTCCAGATGGGCTTCGTCCAGCGTGCGCGAAATGTCGTTAAGCGAGGTGCTGGCGGCGGCAACGAAGCCGTCGAAGATAGCGCGGTGGCCCGCCCCTGCATCGGCCTTGGCGCGCAGCGCTTGCAAGCGTTCGTCGTAGGACGAGTTGCGCTCGCGCAGCCGCTCGCGAAACACCTGCTGCAGGCTGGTAAAGCCGTCGAAGCCTAGCTGCTGGGCAAAGCGGATCAGGGTCGATGGCTGCACGCCGGCGGAAGCGGCGATGCTGGCGGCGGTGCCGAAGGCGATATCGTCGGGATTGTCGAGCGCGTAGGCGGCGATCTGGGCAATGCGCTTGGGCAAGGTTTCGCGGCGATCGAGGATCGTGGCGCGCAGCGTCTCGAAGTCGCGAGGTACCCGTTCGTCCATCGTCGGCCCGTCCAAGCTTATCCGTGAAACGTCCTCTGTGCCCCATCATAGCGAGCCTGCGCAAGAACGCCATAAAAAATGAGGCAGACATTCCATTTCGGAGCAAAATGGACTAATTCATCCACCGACGATTTTATCCAGTGGAGAAGAAGATGGTCGGCGTCGGTCTTATCGGCACGGGTTTCATGGGCAAGTGCCACGCCATAGCGTGGAGCGCCGTCGGCGCCGTCTTTCCCGATGTCGCCAAGCCCAGGCTGGTCCATCTCGGCGAGGTCAATGAGGAGCTTGCCAGACGCAAGGCCGGCGAGTTCGGCTTCGCCAAGGCGTCGGGCGACTGGCGCGCCGTCGTCAACGACCCGGAGGTCGATATCGTCTCCTTGACCACGCCCAACCAGTTCCACCCGGAAATGGCCATCGCCATCCTCGAAGCTGGCAAGCATCTGTGGTGCGAAAAGCCTATGGCGCCGAGCTTTGCCGAGGCCGAGGCAATGGCAGCCGCGGCCAAGACATCCGGCAAGGTCGCGGCGCTGGGCTACAACTACATACAGAGCCCGGCGATCCGCCACATCGGCGCGCTGCTCGACGAAAAGATCATCGGCGAGGTCAACCATCTGCGCATCGAGATGGACGAGGACTTCATGGCCGATCCGGAAGCGCTGTTCTTCTGGAAGCACGAGGCTTCATCCGGCTATGGCGCGCTCGATGATTTCGCCGTGCATCCGCTGTCGCTGGTGTCGGCACTATTCGGCCGCGTCGCCAGCGTCATCTGCGACATGGCCAAGCCCTATGCCGATCGCAAGGTTGCCAGCGGCGGCCGCCGCGCGGTGGAGACCTACGACATTGCCAGCGTCTTGATGCATCTGGAGAACGGCATTGCCGGCACGCTGCTGGTCAACCGTTCTGCCTGGGGCCGCAAGGGCCGCATCGCCATCCAGATTTTCGGCTCGAAAGGGTCGATCCTGTTCGACCAGGAGCGGATGAACGAAATCCAGCTCTATGTCACCGCCGATCGCCCGACGGAGCAGGGCTACCGCACCATATTGGTGGCACCGCACCACAAGCCCTACGACGCCTTCCTGCCGGCGCCGGGCCATGGCCTTGGTTTCAACGACCTCAAGATCATCGAATGCCACGAATTGCTGACGCGGCTTGCCGGCAAGCCGGCGCGGGTGATCGAATTCGCCGAAGGGCTGGAGATCGAGCGCACCGTCCACGCCATGGCGCGCTCCTTCGAAGAGAAGCGCTGGGTGGACGTGCGGTAGAAACCGCTCATTTCACCCGGTAGCGGCCACGGCATTCGTCTCCCAGCCATCAACCCAGAGCTGCCGCAGGCGATCGCCTTCGCCCTTGAAGCGCTGGCCGGTCGCCTGGCAATCCTCGATGCGGTCGCTGCGGAAATTGCGGATCGCCTGGCGCAGCTCGCACCAGGCGACGATGTTGGCGGTCTCGGCATAGTAGATCAGCGCGATCGGGCGGATCAGCCGCTCGGAGGCGCGGCCCATTTCGTCGCGATAGGAGAGGTCGAGCTTCTCCTCGTCGCGTATGGCGCGCCGCACCAGCGCCAGATCGATGGTGCCGATTGCGGGCGCGGCAAAACCCCAGACATGCAGCGCGTTGGCGTCGAACGCCTGGCGCAAGGGTGGCGGCACGGCGCCGGCGATCTTGGCGCTGACGCGCTTGGCCGCCTGCTTGAGTTCACTGTCTCCCGTGCGTTCGAGCAGCGCGAGCGACAGCACGATCGCCTCCATCTCCTCGATCGAAAACATCAGCGGCGGCAGGTCGAAGCCGGGGCGCAATATATAGCCGATGCCGCGCCCGCCCTCGATCGGCACGCGCATCGCCTGCAGGGCGGCGATGTCGCGATAGATCGAGCGCACCGTCACTTCCAGCTGCCCGGCAATCATGGCCGCCGTCACCGGCTGCCGCGCCAGCCGCAGGATCTGGATGATCTCGAACAGGCGCGACGCCTTGCGCATTTCCTCTCCCGATCGAAACGCTACTGACACATCCCCGTCAGTTGGGATGATCTATTGGACTGCCTATCGGCTTGAAAATCAACAAATTCCTCTGGGGCATCCCGGCGCGAGGCGACAGGCAACTGACATGAGCTACGCAGAAAATCTCTGGCTGTTCTTTATCCTGCTGTTCGGCATCATCATCGTGCCCGGCATGGATATGCTTTTCGTGCTCGCCAATGCGCTGACCGGCGGGCGTGACAGGGGCCTCGCCGCCACCGGCGGCATCATAGTCGGCGGCATGGTGCACACGCTGAATGGCGCCATCGGCGTCGGTCTGCTGATGCATTTCGTGCCGATCCTGTTCAAGCCGCTGCTGCTGGCCGGCGCCGCCTATATGGCCTTCATCGGCATCACGCTGATGCGCAGCTCCATCACCGTCGGCCATGACGGGCCGGCCGGCAGCCGATCCGCTTGGAAAGCGTTCCGCCAGGGTCTTATGACCTGCCTGATCAACCCGAAGGCCTATCTGTTCATCCTCGCCGTCTATCCGCAGTTCCTGAAGCCGGCTTACGGACCGATCTGGATGCAGGCGACCGTCATGGGCCTGCTGACGGTTCTGACCCAGGCCGCGATTTATGGCGGGCTCGCCATATCAGCCGGGCGCAGCCGCACGCTTCTGGTCGACAACCCACGGGCGACCGCTCTCGCCGGCCGGGCGGCCGGACTGCTGTTGTTTGCTGTTACGGTGTTTACGGCATGGGAGGGGTTGAGGGCAGCGTAGATGGCGCTCCCCCTCTCCGTCTCGGCTTCGCCGAGCCATCTCTCCCCCACTTTGTGGGGGCGAGGAACCCTAGCCTTTCAACGCAGCGACCTCAGCGATTGGCGTTTCCTCGCCCCCATGAAATGGGGGAGAGGTGGCCGCGAAGCGGTCGGAGAGGGGGATGGCGCTGCCGTGTGCGATTGCCTCTCAAGCCGCGCCCTGCCGGCTCTCCTGCACGGCACGACGCGCCGAACGGCGCCATTCGACGGCGCCGGCGAGGCCGTGCAGCACGGTCTCGGTGGTTGCCCAGTCGATGCAGCCATCGGTAATGCTCTGGCCGTAGGTGAGCGGCTTGCCCGGCACCACGTCCTGGCGGCCGGCGACGAGATTGCTCTCGATCATGACGCCGATGATGCGCTCGTCGCCCGCCGCGACCTGACCCGCGACATCGGCCGCCACCTTGGGCTGGTTCTCCGGCTTTTTGCCCGAATTGGCGTGGCTGACATCGATCATCAGCCGAGGCGCCACCCCGATACGGGCGAGTTCGGCCGAGGCCGCCTCCACGCTTGCCGCATCATAGTTGGGCTGGACACCGCCGCGCAGGATGACGTGGCAGTCCTCATTGCCGGATGTCGCCGCGATGGCGCTGCGCCCACCCTTGGTCACCGCCATGAAATGATGCGGCTGGGCGGCCGACTTCACCGCTTCGGCGGCAATCCTGAGATTGCCGTCGGTGCCGTTCTTGAAGCCGACCGGGCAGGACAGGCCTGACGCCAGCTCGCGGTGGATCTGGCTTTCGGTGGTACGCGCGCCGATGGCGCCCCAGGCGACGAGGTCGGCAATGTATTGCGGGATCGTCATGTCGAGGAATTCGGTCGCCGCCGGCAGGCCGAGATTGTTGACGGCCGACAACACGTTGCGCGCCATCCGCAGCCCCTTCTCTATGTTGAAGGAGCCGTCGAGATCAGGATCGTTGATCAGGCCCTTCCAGCCGACAGTGGTGCGCGGCTTTTCGAAATAGACGCGCATGACGATCTCGAGCCGATCGGACAGGGTCTCGCGCAGCGCCGCCAGACGGCTGGCATAGTCAACGGCCGCGACCGGATCGTGGATGGAACAAGGGCCGACGATGACAACAAGTCGATCGTCGGCCCCGGTCAGGATGGAGTGGATGGCGTTGCGTGATGCGGCAACGGTGCGCGTCGCCGTCAGCGTGCGCGGAATCTCCCGCATCACCTGGTCCGGCGTGCTCAGTTCTCGAATTTCCATGACCCGAAGGTCGTCTGTGGTGGTCAACACGGCTTCTGCTCCTGTTTTCTTAGGAGACCTGCCGGCTGAAACAAAAAAGCCGCCAGGTCTGGCGGCTTGTCGGACTTGTTGCTGCAATCTTCAGATCGAGCGCAATCCTCCCGCCGCCAGCGAGCTGCTAAAGTACCAATACGTGGCGAACAGGTTGATCATGAGGCTCATATAGTCGATGCGGAGGCGCTTGTCACGTCTCTGTTGAGGCTACGTATTGACTCAATTTGCGATGTGCTCCTGGCCCTGCGGAAACCAGATGCCGCGTCGAAGGAAGTTGGCTCCGCCCGTATTGGGTAAGACGTGATTTTGGTCGAGATCATTCATGTCCTTGATCATCTCGATGCTGACGATTTTCTCGGCGGACCCAAAGGCAAGTTCGAAGAGCTGAAGGGCATCGGCTTCCGACCGCGCGGTGACGCCGACGCCAAGACTGCCGTTTATCGTGATCCAGTATGGATGCATCAGATGTTCTTGCCCGGCTTAGGTGCAACCGGTTCATCTTTCTCGCAAAGACTGCCCCTTGGCCAGAGCGTCGCGGGCACGCCCGCGCTGGACTCGCCGGCCTTACTCCGGCGAGATCCCCGCAACATTCTGGTCGTAGTCGACCAATGAACCGGTCATGACGCCGGATTGCGGGCTGGCCATGTAACTGATCAGCCGCGCCAGCTGGTCCGGTTTCACCAGTTGGCCCATCGGCTGGCCGGCCTCGGCCTTTTGCAGCCAGTCGTCGGAGGCGCCGTGCCATTTCTTCTGCACGATGTCCTCGCCTTCGGTGTCCATCCAGCCGGGCAGCACGGCGTTGCAGCGGATGCGGTTGAAGCGATAGGCGCTGGCGACGTTCTTGGTCAGTGTCGCCAGCGCGCCCTTGCTGGAGGAATAAGGCGCGAGGAACGACTGGCCGCAATGCGCCGACATCGACAGGACATTGACGATCGAGCCAGGCGCTTTCTTCTCCAGCAGATGCGCCACGACGCCCTGCATCAGGAAGAAGGGGCCACGCACATTGGTGGCGAATATCTGGTCGAAGGTCTCTTCGGACGTCTCAACGAGCGAGCCCCGTGCGGACGTGGCGGCGGCGTTGACCAGCGCGTTGACGGTGCCGAAATGCGAGATGGCGGTCGCCACCGCACGCTTGCAGTCGGCCACTTTCGAGACGTCGGCGCTGATGAAGATGGCGTCGACGCCGGCTTTCTTGAAGTGGGCGACCGCCTTGTCGCCCTTCTCCCGCGAGCGACCGATAAGCGCCAGCGCCCGGCAGCCCTCGTCGGCCAAGGCCTCGGCGACAGCGAAGCCGATGCCTTGCGCGCCGCCGGTAACGATGGCGCGTGTGTTCGAATTGCGATCGGCTGATGCGCTCATCGCTCTGCTCCTGGCTTGGGATTCCGGTTCTTACTTGTCGAGGCGGACGGTCTTGCCTGATGTCGCCGACTTCAGCGCCGCATCGGCCAGCTTCAGCGCCACGAGGCCGTCGGCGCCGCTGGGCGATGCCTTCTTGCCCGAGGTTGCGGCGGCGATGAAAGCCGCGATCTCGATGGCGTAGGCGTCGAGATAGCGGGTCATGAAGAAGTCGTGCAGCGGCGGGCGGGTATAGCCCTTGTCGTTGGCGACCTCGATCGACACCGGCCGCTGGTTTTCGGCGGCGACCATGCCTTTGGAGCCGTGCACCTCGATGCGCTGGTCATAGCCATAGGTGGCGCGGCGCGAGTTGGAGATGACGGCCTGCTTGCCGGAAGCGGTTTCGAGGATGACGCTGACCGAGTCGAAATCGCCGGCTTCGCCGATTTTTTTGTCCACAAGCACCGAGGCATGGGCGCTGACCGCCACCACCTCCTCGCCGAGCAGGAAGCGGGCCATGTCGAAATCATGGATGGTCATGTCGCGGAAAATGCCACCCGAGCGCTTGATGTAGTCGATCGGCGGCGCACCGGGATCGCGCGAGGTGATGGTGACCATCTCGACGGTGCCGATGGCGCCGTCGTCGATCGCCTTGCGCACGGCGGCGAAATGCGGATCGAAGCGGCGGTTGAACCCGACCATCAGCGTCGCCTTGGCCTTCTCGACCACGGCCAGGCATTTCTCGACGCGCTTGACGTTGAGGTCGATCGGCTTCTCGCAGAAGATCGCCTTACCTGCCTTGGCGAAGCGCTCGATCAGATCGGCATGGGTGTCGGTCGGCGTGCAGATGACGACGGCGTCGATGTCCTTGGACTTTTCAATCGCATCGATGGTGCGCACTTCGGCGCCATAGGCTGACGCCAGCTCGGTCGCCGCCTTCTCGAAGGCGTCGGCGACGGCAACCAGTCTGGCCTGCTGGTTGGAGCCGACGGCGCGGGCATGGACCTTGCCGATGCGGCCGGCACCGAGGAGGGCGAAGCGAACAGTCATGGAAATTTCCTTTGAGGGATTGGTTCGAGAGAGAGGTGGCTCCACCTTCCTGTCAGGGAAAGGTGGCAAGGTTATTTTTCCAGCGCGCCAGAAACCGGATGACCATCCTGTTCAGGCCGCAAGGTCCGCCTCGCCGGTCTTGGCGCCGGTGATGTAGGAGACGATGTCGTTGCCGTCGGTGTTCTCCTTGCGCAGATTGGCGACGATGCGGCCGCGCCGGAAGACGACGATGCGGTCGCACAGGTCGAACACCTGGCGCATATTGTGGCTGATCAGGATCAGCGGCTCGCCATTGTCCTTCAGCGTGCGGATGATGTTTTCGACCTGCGCGGTCTCCTGCACGCCGAGCGCCGCCGTCGGTTCGTCCATGATGATCAGCTTGGAGGCGAAGGTCGCGGTCCGCGCGATCGCCACGCATTGCCGCTGGCCGCCCGACATGTGGCGAATGGTGTTGGACAGATTGGGAATCTTCACCGCCGTCCGCACGAGCGCCGCCTCGGTCGCCTTGCGCATGTATTTGCGGTCGAGGATCGAGAACGGGCCGAGGTTGAACAGCACCTTTTCGCGGCCGAGGAACAGGTTCGACGGCACGTCGAGATCGTCGGCCAGCGCCAGATTCTGGAACACGGTCTCGATGCCCGCCGTGCGGGCCTCGATCGGCCCGGCAAAATTCACTTCCCTGCCGTCGAACCAGATCTGGCCGCTGGTGCGTTGCTCGACAGCGGTGATCTGGCGCACGAAGGTCGACTTGCCGGCGCCATTGTCACCCATGATGGCGACATGCTCGCCCTTGCGCAGCTCGAAATTGGCGCCTTCCAGCGCATGCACACCGCCATAGCGCTTGGTGAGGTTTTCGGTCTTCAGGACGATGTCTGACATGGTCAAGCCCTCAATGCCCGCATGCGCTGGCGCCATTGGTCGAGAACGACCGCGCCGACGATGATCACGCCCTTCACCATCTCCTGATAGTAGGCGTCGAGGCGCAGGAAGGTGAAGCCGGAGATGATGACGCCGAAGATCAGCGCGCCGATCACCGTGCCGATGATCGAGCCGCGGCCGCCCGACAGCGAGACGCCGCCGATGACCGCCATGGCGATGGCGTCGAGTTCATACATCACGCCCATGCCGGACTGGGCGGTCAGGTTCTTGGAGCACAGCACGACCGCGGCGAGCGAGGCAAGAATGCCGGCGATCGTGTAAACCAGGATCTTGTGATTGGGGATCTTGATGCCGGACATACGCGCGGCATCCTCGTTGGACCCGATGGCATAACAATGCTTGCCGTAGCGCGTATAGGTCAGGATCAGCTGAAACAGCACCGCCAGCGCCAGGAAGATGATCACCGGCCTCGAGCCGGTGCTGATGGCGGCAAAACTGTCGGTGGGAAACGAGATAGGCTGGCCTTTGGACCACCATTTGGCGATGCCGCGCGCGGTGATCATCATGCCGAGGGTGGCGATGAAGGGCGGGATGCGCGTGTAGGCGATCAACGAGCCGTTGATCAGGCCGGCGAGCATGCCGCAGCCCATCGCAACCAGCACAGGCACGATGACCGGCAGGTCGGTCCAGCCTTGCGCCAGGAACATCGCCTTGGGGTTGGGATTGCCGTTGACGGTCGCCACCTGGGCGAAACTCATGGCGATCATCGCGGTGGCGCCGACAATCGAGCCCGAGGACAGGTCGATGCCGCCGCAGATGATCACCTGCGTGACGCCGATGGCGATGATGCCGACGATGGACACCTGCAGGATGATGATCTGCAGGCGGGCTTCATTGAAGATGCCGGCGACGTTTTCGCGGGTGTTGAACAGGAAGGAGTCGCCGAGAAAGATGCGGCCGATCAGCTCAAAGACGATGACGAGGATGACGAGCGCCAGGAAGACGTTGAATTCGGCCGGCCATGTGCGCTTCTTCGCGTCATAGCTGACCCCGCCGACGCCATGCGATGTCTGTGACAATCTTCTATCCTCCGTCAGCCGCGGTCGTTCCTCGCCGCCTTGCCGGCAGCGAGGGAAGAAGGAGCGGCGCTGTCTTTTGCGTGAGAGCGCCGCCCCGTATGCGTACGGCTCAGTTCTTCTTCAGGAACTTGTCGATGTTGGCAGGCGTCACGAGCTGGAAGGGCACGTAGACCTTGTGCTCGACCTTCTCACCCTTGGCGAGCTTCAGTGCTGCATCGAGTGCGCCAGCGCCCTGGCCGGCCGCGTCCTGGAACACGGTGGCGTCGAGGTCGCCGGCCTGCATGGCTGCAAGCGCGTCCTGGGTGGCGTCGACGCCGCCGACGACGACCGACTTCATGTCGACGTTGGCGGCCTTCATCGCCTGGATGGCTCCAATGGCGCTTTCGTCATTGTTGGCGATGACGCCGTCGAACGGCTTGCCGGTCGAGAGCCAGTTGGTCATCAGGTTCTGGGCTTCGTCGCGATTCCAGTTCGAGGTCTGCTTGTCGATGATCTTGATGAAGCTGCACTCCGGCGTGGCGATGACGTCGTCGATGTCCTTGGTGCGCTGCACGGCGGCCTGGTTGGAAAGCTCGCCCATGATGACATAGACATTGGCTTCCTTCTTGCCGGCCTCGGTGAACAGGCGGCAGACTTCCTTGGTCTCGAGCGTGCCGGAATCGGCCTCGTTCGAAGCGACGAAAGCCTGGTTGTCCGGCAGCGTGTCGACATTCACCGGCTCCCGGTTGACATAGACGAGCGGGATCTTGGCTGCCGCCGCGGCATCCGACATCGCCTGCGTGGCCGAGGTGTCGACCGGGTTTACGATGATGGCGTCGACGCCCGAAGCGGCGAAGTTCTTGATCTGGTCGAGCTGCTTGGCGACGTCGTTCTGTGCGTCTTCGACCTGCAGCTCAACGCCGCTCATGCCCTTGGCCTGCTCGATCATGCCGTTGCGCAGCACGGTCAGGAAGTTGTCGTCGAACTTGGCCATCGACACGCCGATCTTGGCGGCAAAAGCGGACGAACTCATCAGCGCCGCAAAGGCGACGCCCAAAATCAGTTTCTTCATTGTGTTTCTCCTCCACATTTGGTGTCCGGCTGCACCGATCTACCCGGAATCCCCGATCGCCCGAGGAATCTCTCCCTGATATCGTCTCTGTTCCGGATGGCGTTTTCCCAAGGATTGGAACGCCAGGCTCCCTGTTTGAAACAGATGTTCCGGAACGAAAGAACCAAAAACCCTAGCTGGTGAAATATTTATTCCATTTTTCGGAGACGTCAAGAGCCATTCCAAAACCGGGTGAAGGATTTTCGGAGGATGGACGATCAATGCCCTGATCCGACTGGATTGTGCCAAGGTGCCGGCCGGCTCTCAGTCGCAACCATTCACGATTTGCGAAGGTTGCTCCCCCTGACTTCGTCATTCTAGGGCGAAGCAGGAGCGAAGCTCCGTCGCGCAGACCCTAGAATCCATTCCGTGACTTTGGTCGTGGAGTGCGACGGAGTAGAACTCTGCACCGTAGTATCGCACAGGAGTCACGGCATGGATCCTCGGGTCTACGCTGCGTCGCTACGCTCCTTGCTCCGCCCGTGGATGACGAAGGCGTAGATGTTCCGGCCAACCGCCGGCGTCGCAAACGCTAAATATTCTCCGGCAGATAGATGTCGAACGGCAAAAACGTCTGACCCGGCGCGTTGGCGGCGCCCGTCTCGATGGCATGCGCCATCAGGTCGACCAGCTCCCGGCTGAGTGCCGCCAGCGGTGTCGAAATCACCATGGTCAGGATGCCGTCCGCCAAAGCCGCGCGCGACACCGCAGTGATCTCGTTGCAGATGACCGCCGGCATTTCGGCCGGCTTGGCTTGCCTTAATGCCGCGACCGCGCCTTCCATGCCGCCGCCGGCGACATAGCAGCCGACGAGATCGGGGTGGCGGCCGAGAAGATTAAGCAGCGTGTCCTGGGTGATCTCGTTGGCCTCGAGATTGACCAGCGTCTCAAGCAAGGTGAACTCCGGCGCCTGCTCGCGGAAGAATGAGCGGAAGCCGATTTCGCGCAGTTCATGGCCGTGGAAGCGGTGGCTGCCGACGAACAGCGCGACCTTGCCCGGTCGCTTCGCCGCTTTCGAGATCATCCAGGCCGCAGAGCGGCCGACCTTGCGGTTGTCGAGGCCGACATAGCCCTCGCGAATGCCGGCGGCGAAGTCGGACAGCAGCGAAAAAACCGGCAGACCCTTGGCCTTCATCTCCTCGACGGCGGCCGTCACTGTCGGGTGATCTGGCCCGACCAAAGCGACGGCCCGGCATTTGGAAGCCAGCTTTCGGGCGCGCTCGACGATTTCTTCAGGCGTCAGCGAGTCTGCAAAATCGATCATGGCGACGCCACGAAAGCGCGGCGATTGCGATACGGCCAGCTCAAGCTGGCGCGCGAATTCGCTGTAGAAGACGTAGTTGCCCCTGAGCAGCAGGAAGCCGAGCCGATACTCCGGCAGCTCATGGCGCAGGCGCTGCTTGATCAGGCCGGCAGCGTGATAGCCGATCTCCGTCGCCGCCTCATAGACGCGGCGCGCCGTTTCCTCGCGCACCGGCAGGCGGCTGTTGAGCACGCGATCGACCGTAGCAACGCTGACGCCGGAAATGCGCGCCAGGTCGGTGATGGTCGGCCGTTTCGCCATGCTCGCCTCGTCGGGTTCGTCCGAAGCTTACTACATCATTCTGATAGGAAATGATAGAAACTATCTTTGTGATGTTGAGTCTATCATGCGTCGGCGCTATTTTCACGCTCGAAGCCAGGCTGGCATTCGCTGGAGCGAGCGCCATTGCCGTGGGAGGCAATCATGACCGCAACACCGTTCCGGCGCGACTACAGCCTGATCGGCAGCGACGCCAAGCTCGCCGTCGAGACAGGGCTTTCGGCCGCCGAGTGGTATCACACCGACATTCCGCGCAAGCAGATGAAGGAGTTGATGCAGCGCTCCGACGGGCCGGCGATCCGCGACACCGCGATCTGGCTCGCCGCGTTGATCCTGAGTGCGGCCGGCGGCGCCTGGTTCTGGGGTACGTGGTGGTGCGTGCCGTTCTTGTTCGTCTATGGCGTGCTCTACGGCTCCTCGACCGACTCCCGTTGGCACGAATGCGGCCATGGCACGGCGTTCCGCACGCAGTGGATGAACGATGCCGTCTACCAACTCGCCTGCTTCATGATCATGCGCAACCCGGTGACCTGGCGCTGGAGCCACACGCGCCACCACACGGACACCATCATCGTCGGCCGCGATCCCGAAATCGCCGTCATGCGGCCGCCGGACCTTTTGCGCGTGGTGCTCAACTTCTTCGGCATTCTCGACGCCTGGCATGCGATGTCAGACATGGTGCGCAATGCCGCCGGCGTCATCAGCGCCGCCGAAAAAACCTTCATTCCCGAGCAGGAGCAGCCTAGGGCGATCCGTGTGGCCCGCATATGGCTCGCCATCTACATCGCGACCATCGGCTTGGCCCTCTACCTGCATTCCTGGCTGCCGCTGATGCTGATCGGCCTGCCCCGCCTCTATGGCGCCTGGCACCACGTCATGACCGGCCTGCTGCAGCATGGCGGCCTCGCCGACAATGTCATTGACCACCGCCTGAACAGCCGCACGGTGCTGATGAACCCGGTCAGCCGCTTCATCTACTGGAACATGAATTACCATGTCGAACACCACATGTTCCCGATGGTGCCCTTTCACGCGCTGCCCAGGCTGCATGCACTGATCAAGCACGATCTGCCGGCGCCGACGCCGTCGATCCTGGCCGGCTATCGCGAGATGATCCCCGCTTTCCTGCGCCAGTTGCGCAACGAGGACTATTTCATCAAGCGCGAATTGCCGCCGACCGCCAGGCCGTACCGCGAGGAATTCCACAACGATGCCGTCGCCGCCGCAGCGGCGGAATGAGCGCGGCGATCCGATTTTCGGGGAGGTACAAATGAGCGACTGGGTCGAGGCCTGCGCCGCCGGTGACATTGATGAAGAGGATGTGATGCGCTTCGATCATGGCGGCCGCACCTTCGCCATCTATCGCAGCCCGGACGACGACTATTTCGCCACGGATGGCCTTTGCACTCATGAAAAGGTGCATCTCGCCGACGGGCTGGTGATGGACGACATCATCGAATGCCCCAAGCACAATGGCCGCTTCAACTACAAGACGGGCGACGCCCGTGGCGCGCCGGTATGCGTCAACCTCAGGACCTATCCAGTCAAGGTCGAGGCCGGCAAAGTGCTGATCCAGATCGGATGACTGATATGAAGCGCGGGATGGTCATCATCGGCGCCGGGGAATGTGGCGGACGGGCATCGCTGACGCTGCGCGAACTCGGCTATGACGGGCCGGTGACGCTGGTCGGTGACGAACCGCATCTGCCCTATGAGCGGCCGCCTTTGTCGAAGGACGCGATGACGAGCGATGCGCCCGAGATCAAGGCGATCGCCAGTGATTCGCTTCTGGCCGAACGCGCGATCCGGCATATCCATTCGGTTCAAGCGGTGGCGATCGACCGCACGGCACATACGGTCCGGCTGACCGACGGCTCGGTCCTGCCCTATGACAAGCTGCTGCTGGCAACCGGCTCGACGCCGCGCAAACTGCCGATGCCGGGGTTGGGTGAGCGCTGTGTCTATCTCCGCACCTTTGCTGATGCGCTCGCCATTCGCAGCCACCTGAGCCCGGCAAACCGCATCGCCATCATTGGCGGCGGCTTCATCGGCCTCGAACTCGCTGCGGCGGCGCGCAAGCTCGGAGCGGCGGTCACCGTCATCGAGGCGCAGCCGCGCATCCTGATGCGCGGGGTGCCGGCCGAGATCGCTGAAGTCATCCATGCGGCGCATGAGGCCGAAGGCGTGGCCGTGCTCACCGGCGCAGGGATCGCTTCCATAGCCGACGATGGCGCCGAGGTCAGCATCACATTCGCCGATGGACGATCAATCGTCGCCGACCTCGCCGTCATCGGCATCGGCGCCGTTCCGGTCACCGCGCTGGCAGCGGAAGCGGGGCTGGCCATCGACAACGGCATTGCCGTTGACGCCACGCTTTGCACCGACGATCCGGATATCTTTGCCGCCGGCGACTGCTGTTCGTTTCCACTCGCTGTCTATAACGGCCGGCGCGTGCGGCTGGAGGCCTGGCGCAACGCCCAGGAACAGGGCGCGCTGGCGGCGAACAATATGCTGGGGGCGGCCGAGGCACATGCGGCGGTGCCGTGGTTCTGGTCGGATCAGTACGGCCTGTCGCTGCAGATTGCCGGGCTTTCCGACGAAGGAAAAGGCGCCGTGCGCCGCGACCTCGGCGACGGCGCATTCATTCTTTTCCACCTCGCCGAGGATGGCAGGCTGGTGGCGGCGAGCGGCATCGGCCCCGGCAATGCGGTGGCGCGCGACATCAGGCTGGCCGAGATGCTGATCGCCAAGCGGGCGAGGCCGGCGCCGGAGGCTTTGGGATCGCAGGCGGTGAAGCTGAAGTCATTGCTGGCGGCGTGAAGGGCTGACTTACCCAGACCTGCGGGAGCGGCACCGCCCACCCGGACCTTTGGTCCGACCTCCCCACAAGGGGGAGGTAGAGGGCCGCTCGCCTAAAACAGCGCCTTCAGCTCGTCCAGCTTGTCGTTGACCAGCCAGCCGTAATAATTCTCTTCCGGCAGTTTCACCGGCTCGCCGGCGGCGCGGCGCTTGTCGTTCTCGGCCTTCAGCGCATAGGCGCGCTGTTCGGGGTTGCCGACATTGTACAGCGTGGCGGTGAGCCCCGGATTGCCCGAAATGTCGAAGCCGGCAATGTTCTTATAGGCGTCGATCGACTTGCGGATCGTCGCCGCCACATAGGGCAGCGTCAGATCCGGATCCATGATCGTCTTGTAGACCCCATTCGGATCGCCGACATCGAGCTCCGGCAGTCCCGAAACGTTGTGCACGAGATCGCTCATCTGCAGCGCGGTCAACGGGTTGAGTTGGCCCAGGCCAAAGGTCTGGCCGGCATAATAGGGCTGGAAGAAGGTGGCGCCGAAGCGGTCGTTGGGAAAGCTCGTCCCGCCGACGGTCTTGCCGCGGAAAGAGTGGTTCCACACCTGCTCGCGGCATTCCCACAGATCGTAGCTGTCCGACATTGTGCATTTCTTGAATTCCGGCCGTTGCACGAAATCGGTGATGTCCTCGCCGTCATAGGCGAAGGACAATTTGCTGGAGAGGTAGGAAATCGCCTTGACGTAGTAGGTCTGCAGCCGGTCATAGGCGTCGACATTGTAGGTGTGCTCGCCGACGATGGCGCCGACGATGTGCAAGGGGTTGATGCCGTAAGCGGCGGCCGCCTTCTTGATCTTGCCGCGCAGTTCCGCGTCGCTCTGCAGCAGCGCATAGACCTTGCGGTATTTGGCCTGGAAGGTGGTGTTGGTGGCCTGGGTGCGACGGCTGGAGGCGCCGGGTATGTCTGGCTGCACGGCGTTGCGGTTGCCCGCCGGCACCAATGTTGCCGCGTCGGCGGCGAACAGCGTCGCCGCCAGCGTCAAGCCGAGAATGATCAGGATCAGTTTTTTCATGCCGCCGCCTAAAGAATTGCCGCGCAAACTAGGGAGTGCTCCCGGTTGAGTCGAGAGCGCCCCGTCGCACGGCAAGACGAAAGGTGGCCGCATGGTACCATCCGGCCACACATCATGCAGTTTGCCGGAAATTGTTGCCTGAACCGGCGCCGGACTGATCCGGCGCCCCCGTTTAAAGGATGAATCGCGACAAATCTGTGTTTCTGGAGAGGTCGCCGACATGCTTTTCCACATAGGCGGCGTCGATAGTGACGCTGGTGCCGTTGCGGTCCGGCGCGTCATAGGAGATCTCGTCCAGCACGCGCTCCATCACCGTCTGCAGGCGTCGGGCGCCGATGTTCTCGACACTGGCGTTGAGGTCGACGGCGATGCCGGCCAGCGAATCGATGGCGTCGGCGGTGAAGGTCAGGTCGACCCCTTCCGTCTTCATCAGCGCGATGTACTGCTTGATCAGGCTGGCCTCGGTCTCGGTGAGGATGCGGACGAAATCGTCCTTTTCCAGCGCCCTCAGTTCGACGCGGATCGGCAGGCGGCCCTGCAATTCCGGCAACAGGTCTGACGGCTTCGAGACATGGAAGGCGCCCGAGGCGATGAACAGGATGTGGTCGGTCTTCAACGGTCCGTATTTGGTTGCCACCGTCGTGCCTTCGATCAGCGGCAGCAAGTCGCGCTGCACGCCTTCGCGCGAAACGCCGGCGCCCATGCCGCCCTCACGCGAGGCGATCTTGTCGATCTCGTCGAGGAAGACGATGCCGTCATTTTCCGTCGCATCGAGCGCCCGGCGCACCACCTCGTCCTGGTCGAGCAGCTTGTCGGACTCATCATTGACCAGCAGCGCGTAGGACTCCTTCACCGTGGTCTTGCGCGCCTTGGTCTTCTTGCCGCCCATCGCCTTCGACAGCATGTCGTTGATGTTGAGCACGCCGATGTTGGCGCCCGGCATGCCGGGAATCTCGAAGCCGGGCATGCCGCCAGTGCCGGTGTCGGCAACCTCGATCTCGATCTCCTTGTCGTCGAGCTCGCCGTCGCGCAGCTTCTTGCGGAAGCTATCGCGGGTGGCCGGGCTCGCCGTCTTGCCGACCAGGGCTTCCAGCACGCGTTCCTCGGCGTTGAGGTGGGCGCGCGCCTTGACGTCCTCGCGCATCTTGTCGCGCACCAAGCCGATGGCGATCTCGACGAGGTCGCGGATGATCTGCTCGACATCACGGCCGACATAGCCGACCTCGGTGAACTTGGTCGCCTCGACCTTGACGAAGGGCGCACCGGCGAGCCGCGCCAGGCGGCGCGAGATCTCGGTCTTGCCGACGCCGGTCGGGCCGATCATCAGGATGTTCTTCGGCATCACCTCTTCGCGCATCTGGCCTTCGAGCTGCTGGCGGCGCCAGCGGTTGCGCAAGGCGATGGCCACGGCGCGCTTGGCGTCCTTCTGGCCGATGATGAAGCGGTCAAGTTCCGAAACGATTTCACGGGGAGAGAAGGTGGTCATATCGCTAAATTCCACTTTGCCACTGCTTGATGGACTCGAACGGATGCAGCAGCATGATCACGTTGAGCGTCAGATTGTCCCGGATGAGGTAGCCGACACCCAGTTCGAAGATGAGGGCGAGGCCGACGACGACTGATATAGGTAGCTTTCGCGCCATCACAAATCCCAGCACCATGGCCAGCGTGTCGGACACCGAATTGATGATCGAGTCGCCATAGTAATCCAGCGAAATGGTGCCGGCGCGGTAGCGGTCGATGATGAACGGGCTGTTTTCCAGGAGCTCCCAGCCGCCTTCGATGACGACGGCAAAAGCCAGGCGCAGACCGATCGGCGAACGCTGGAACAGAAACCAGGCCAAGGCGTAGAACAGGAAGCCGTGGATTATGTGCGAAAAGGTGTACCAGTCGGAAATGTGCTGGGAATTCTCCGAACTGTTCACCACGCCGTGCCAGAGTTTGACGTAGCCGCAGGTGCAGATCGGCGTGCGCCCCATGCCGTACAGCGCGCCGGCCTGGAAGATGAGCAGAGCGAGCACGAGCAGAAGCCCCATCCGCCAGCTGTCTTCATAGGCCGAGTAGTTTTTGTCCCCGCTCCGTGTCGTCATCAGGTTATTCCCCCTCTTGCGCGTCGCCTTCGGCATCGACCGCCATCAGCACGACGTCCCCATATTCCGAGGGCCTGCGGTCGATAGGCCTGAATCCAGCCTTTTCATAGGCCCGGATGGCGCGGCCATTGTCGGGATGCGGATCGATGATGACGCGCGGCGCGCCTTCCTCGAACAGCTGTTCCACGAACTGCCGCACGATGGCCGAGCCATGACCTTTTCCGACAAGGTCCGGCACGCCGATCGACAGGTCGATGCCGAGCGTGCCGAACGGCTGGTCGGCATAAGGATGACCGTCTTCGAGATGCGGATCGTAGCTCTGCAGATAGGCGATCGGCCTGCCGTCGAGTTCGACGATCAGCGGCTCGACGGAAATCGAACCGATATGTTCCCGAATGGCGGCGATTTCCGTCTCCGGATCATCCCACCATTCGGCGACATGCGGCTCGCCCAGCCAGCCGGCGATCATCGGCAGGTCTTTTTCCGTCACCGGCCGAAAATCGTAGAGCACCGGCGGCTCAGGCGGCATCGAGCGTTTCGATGACGAAATTGTTGTTGGTGTAGACGCAGATGTCGGAGGCGATCTGCATCGCCTTGCGGGCGATCTCCTCGGCGTCCTTGTCGGTGTCCATCAGTGCGCGGGCGGCCGCCAAGGCATAGTTGCCGCCGGAGCCGATGGCCATGACGCCGAATTCGGGTTCCAACACGTCGCCGGTGCCGGTCAGCGCCAGCGAGACCGACTTGTCTGCCACCAGCATCATCGCTTCCAGCCGGCGCAGATAGCGGTCGGTGCGCCAGTCCTTGGCGAGTTCGACGCAGGCGCGCGTCAGCTGGTCAGGATATTGTTCGAGCTTGGCTTCCAGCCGCTCAAGCAGGGTGAAGGCGTCCGCCGTGGCGCCGGCGAAACCGGCAATGACATTGCCGCCCTTGCCGATGCGGCGCACCTTTTTGGCATTGCCTTTCATGATGGTCTGGCCAAGGCTGACCTGGCCGTCGCCGGCGATCACCACCTTGTTGCCCTTGCGCACCGTCACGATGGTCGTGGCGTGCATGGTCAGTTCATTCGACATTTGTAGCTCCGATTCGCGCGATCCCTAGAAGGCGATTGGCGCGGGATTTCGATCGGCCATATGTATGCATGGGGCCAACGATTGCAAACCGCCACCGGCATGGCCGATGGAAGCCCGCATCGCAACTGGCCATCGCCGGATCATGCTGCTAGAAGGCTTTCGCTTTCAAGCAAATGAGCGCCTGGAGGCATTGTCTGTTCGTTTTGCCCCCAATCGTTTGCCCAAAGAGTCGCATGCCCAAAGACAAGGACAAGGTCATGGCGTCCCGATCCGCCGAAGTCAGCCGCAAGACCAAGGAAACCGACATCGCCGTGTCGGTCCATGTCGACGGCACCGGAAAGTCCGACATGTCTACGGGCGTCGGCTTCTTCGACCATATGCTCGACCAGCTGTCGCGCCATTCGCTGATCGACATCACGGTCAAGGCCAAGGGCGACCTGCACATTGACGACCACCACACGGTCGAGGATACCGGCATTGCGATCGGCCAGGCACTGGCCAAGGCGCTGGGTGAGCGACGCGGCATCATGCGCTATGCTTCGATCGATCTCGCCATGGACGAGACGCTTACACGTGCGGCGATCGACGTATCGGGCCGGCCGTTCCTGGTCTGGAACGTCACCTTCTCGTCGCCGAAGATCGGCACGTTCGACACCGAACTGGTGCGCGAGTTCTTCCAGGCGCTGGCGCAGAATGCCGGTATCACGCTGCATGTCACCAACCATTGTGGCGCCAACAACCACCACATCGCCGAGACCTGCTTCAAGGCGGTGGCGCGCGCGCTGCGCTTTGCGCTGGAGCGCGACCCGCGCCAGCCGGACGCGGTTCCCTCCACCAAGGGATCTCTGAAAGGGTAGGCTGATGGCCATCTATGTCGTGATGGAACCTGGGGGCGGCCGCACCGAGGCGGCCGACGCAACCATTTTTGTCCGTGACGGCTTTTCCTGGCTGGCTTTCCTGCTGGCGCCGCTGTGGCTTGCCTGGCACAGGCTGTGGCTCGAGGCCGCGCTCGCCTTCGTCGCCATGGGCCTCATCTCGCTGCTCGGCCAATGGCTGGGGCTGGATTGGGCAAGCTCGGCGCTGTCTTTGCTGGTCTCGCTCTATATCGGCCTGGACGGCCAGGGATTGCGGATCGCAGCACTTCGCCGCCGTGGCTGGCATGAATTGGGAGTCGTCGAGGCCCACAATCTCGACGATGCCGATATTCGCCAGACGCTGGATGCCGAGGCGCTGGCCGACGAACCGGCGCCTATGCCGCGCATCGTGCCCGACGCCAGCCTTGCCCGGCCGGCGCAGACCGGCCTGACGCTGGGCCTGACCCATACGCCTGGAAAAGCCTGACATGCGGGTTGCAATCATCGATTACGGGTCGGGCAATCTGCGCTCGGCCACCAAGGCCTTCGAGCGCGCCGCGCATGAAGCCGGGATTGCCGCTGCCATAGAACTCACCGCCGATGCCGAGCGCGTGCGCAGCGCCGACCGCATCGTCCTGCCCGGCGTCGGCGCTTATGCCGATTGCGCGGCGGGCCTGCGCGGCGTCGCCGGCATGTGGGAAGCGGTGGAAGAGGTCGCCATCACCAAGGCGCGGCCATTCCTCGGCATCTGCGTCGGAATGCAGTTGATGTCGGAGCGCGGCCTGGAAAAGACCGTGACCAAAGGTTTTGGCTGGATCGCCGGCGACGTCAAGGAGATCACGCCGGCCGATCCGACGCTTAAGATTCCGCAGATCGGCTGGAACACGATAGATCTCACCCGCAAGCATCCGCTGTTTTCCGGCATTGCCACGGGAGCCAAGGGCCTGCACGCCTATTTCGTCCATTCCTATCATCTTGACGCGACGAAGCCGGACGAAGTGCTGGCTGTTGCCGACTATGGCGGCGCGGTGACCGCAGCTGTTGCACGCGGCAACCTCGCTGGCACGCAGTTCCACCCCGAGAAAAGCCAGGCGCTCGGCCTGGCGTTGATCACCAATTTCCTGCGCTGGAGGCCCTGAGAACCATGAGCAAGAAGGGCTATTGGATCGCGCTGGTCGATGTTCGCGACCCTGACATCTACAGGCAGTACATCGAGGCCAACGCCAAAGCCTTCGCCAAATATGGCGCGAACTTCATCGTGCGGGCCGGGCGCTATGAAAATCCGGAGACGTTGACGGGCAACCGTCATGTCGTGGTTGAGTTCGAGTCCTACGATGTGGCCGTCGCCTGCTATCACTCGCCGGAGTATCAGGAAGCATCGAAATACAGGCTCGCCGCCTCGACCGGCCATTTCGTCATCGTCGAGGGCGCCTGATCGTGATCCTGTTTCCCGCCATCGACCTAAAGGACGGCAAGTGCGTGCGGCTGAAGCACGGCGATATGGCGACCGCGACCATATACAATGACGACCCGGCGGCGCAGGCCAAGGCCTTCGAGGACCAGGGTTTTGAGTGGTTGCACGTCGTCGACCTCAATGGTGCCTTCAAAGGCCAGAGCGTCAACAGCGCGGCGGTCGGCGCCATCCTCAAGGCGACCAAGAACCCGGTGCAACTCGGCGGCGGCATCCGCACGCTGGCGCAGATCGAGGACTGGCTCGACCGCGGGCTGGCGCGCGTCATTCTCGGCACCGTGGCGGTGCGCGATCCCGACCTGGTCAGGGAAGCCTGCAAGGCCTTCCCCGGCAAGATCGCCGTCGGCATCGACGCCAAGGGCGGCAAGGTGGCGGTCGAGGGCTGGGCCGAGGCGTCCAGCCTCGGCGTCATCGAACTGGCACAGAAATTCGAAGGTGCCGGTGTCGCCGCCATCATCTACACCGACATCGACCGCGACGGCGTTCTGACCGGCATCAACTGGGATGCCACGATCGACCTCGCCGACGCGGTGTCGATTCCGGTCATCGCCTCGGGCGGGCTGGCCTCGATCGCCGACATCGTGCGCATGACCATGCCCGATGCGAAAAAGCTCGAGGGCGCCATTTCCGGCCGCGCGCTCTATGACGGGCGCATCGATCCGGCCGAGGCGCTGGCGGTGCTGCAGGGCAAGGCAATGGAGACCCGATCTTGAAAATCTCCATCATCCTGGCCTCCTATGACAGCGGCCACTATCACGGCGGCATGGGCCAGGGGCCGGACGCGCTGATCTCAGGCGGGCTCGTCGATGCGCTGACGCTAGCCGGGCATGACGTGGCCGTCACCGATATCGGCAGGGTGGGCGACGAGCAGGAGCGCGAGATCGCAACCGGCTTTGCCGTATGCAATGCCGTCTCCGGCGAGGTCCGCATCGCCCTGGACCGCGGCCGCTTTCCGATCGTTCTGGCCGGCAACTGCCTGACATCAGCGGGTGCGGTCGCCGGCGAAGGCGCCGATGCGATCATCTGGGTCGACCAGCATGGCGATCTCAACACACCCGAAACCTCCGTCTACGGCTTTCTCGACGGCATGGCGCTGGCCACGGTCCTGGGCCTGTGCTGGAAGCCGATGGCATCGGCCATCCCAGGCTTCAAGGCGATCGATCCGGCCCGCTGCGTGCTGGTCAATGCGCGCGATCTCGATCCGGCTGAAAAGGAACTGTTGAAGACGCTGCCGGTGATCCGCACCGAATGCCCGGACTGGGCAACCGCCTGCGGCAGGCTGAAGGCACCGGACGCAAAGCGGGTGCACCTGCATCTCGATCTCGACGTGCACGATCCCGAGGCGCTGCAGGCCAATCGCTACACGACACCGGGCGGCCCGGAGCCGAAACAGCTGCGCCAGGCGGTCTGCGGCATGGCTGGTCTGCTGCCGATTTCCGGCATCACCATCTCGGCCTACGATCCGGCCTTCGACGCGCAGTCCGACGTTCCGCCACTGGTCGGCAAGCTGCTCAGCGAGTTGCTGGCGACGATGGAGAAGGGCTGATGCTGAAAGCGCGCGTCATCCCTTGCCTCGACGTCAAGAACGGCCGCGTCGTCAAGGGCGTCAATTTCGTCGACCTGGTCGATGCCGGAGACCCGGTCGAGGCTGCAAAAGCCTATGACGCGGCCGGCGCCGACGAGCTTTGCTTCCTCGACATCACCGCATCGTCAGACAACCGGGAGACCATCTTCGACGTCGTCGCCCGCACCGCCGAACAGTGTTTCATGCCGCTGACGGTCGGCGGCGGCGTGCGCCAGGTCGCCGACATCCGCAAGCTGCTGCTGGCCGGCGCCGACAAGGTGTCGATCAACACGGCGGCGGTGAAGAACCCGGATTTTGTCGCAGAAGCCGCGGACAAGTTCGGCAATCAGTGCATTGTCGTGGCCATCGACGCCAAGAAGGTGTCGGCGCCCAGCGAGGCCGACCGCTGGGAGATCTTCACCCATGGCGGCCGCGAGAAGACCGGCATCGATGCGGTCGACTTCGCGCGAAAAATGGTCGAGCGCGGCGCCGGCGAGATCCTGTTGACCTCGATGGACCGTGACGGCACCAAGGCCGGCTACGACACTGCGCTGACCCGCGCGATTGCGGATGCGGTGCGCGCGCCGGTCATCGCGTCAGGTGGCGTCGGCACGCTCGATCATCTGGTCGAGGGCATCCGCGACGGCCATGCGGGTGCCGTGCTCGCGGCATCGATCTTCCATTTCGGCACCTACACGATTGCGCAGGCCAAGGCGCATATGGCCAAAGCCGGCCTGCCGATGCGGCTGGACTCGTCCGTCGATCGGCCCTAGAGCGTTTCCGGCTAAGAAAGCGACCTCGCCATGGCTGACTTTTCGCTCTCCGACCTGGAGACAATCATTGGGGAACGCGCCCGGTCCGGCGATCCGGACTCGTGGACGGCAAAACTGTTCGCCAAGGGCATGGACAAGGCGGCGCAGAAGCTCGGCGAGGAAGCGGTCGAGACGGTGATTGCCGCCGTCACGGGGGATAAAAAGGCCCTCGTTTCCGAAAGTGCCGATCTTATATATCATTGGCTTGTCGTGCTCGGCATCGCGGGGGTCCCGCTGGGCGACGTACTGAGGGAGCTTGAGGGCCGTACCGGCCGTTCGGGCGTCGCCGAAAAGGCATCCCGGCCGAAAGGCTGACCGCGAGGAGGGCAGGAAACTCGATGGACCAGCTTGCTCCGACCGAGAAATATTCTCCCTATCGTTTCTTTTCGGCCGAGCAATGGTCGAACTTCCGCGCCGACACGCCGATGACGCTGAGCGAAGACGAGATCAACCGTCTGCGCTCGCTCAACGACCCGGTCGACCTCGAGGAGGTCAAGCGCATCTATCTGTCGCTGTCGCGGCTGCTGTCAGCACATGTCGAGGCCAGCCAGCTGCTGTTTCGTCAGCGCCAGGCCTTCTTCAATGCGCTCGACGTGGTCAAGACGCCGTTCATCATCGGCATTGCCGGCTCGGTCGCGGTCGGCAAGTCAACCACGGCGCGCGTGCTGAAGGAGCTTCTGGCGCGCTGGCCGTCGAGCCCCACGGTCGATCTCATCACCACCGACGGTTTTCTCTTGCCCAACAAGGTGTTGCGGCGCCACAATTTGATGGAGCGCAAGGGCTTTCCCGACAGCTACGACGTCGGCGCACTGCTCAGGTTCCTGTCGGGCATCAAGTCGGCGCAGCGCAATGTACAGGCGCCGGTCTATTCGCATTTGACCTATGACGTCATTCCTGGCGAGTTCGTCACCATCGACCGGCCCGACATTCTGATCTTCGAAGGCATCAACGTGCTGCAGCCGGGCAAGCTGCCGAAGGACGGCAAGATCGTGCCGTTCCTGTCGGATTTCTTCGACTTCGCCATCTATATCGACGCCGACGAAAAGCTGATCCATCACTGGTACATTGCCCGCTTCATGCGGCTGCGCGAGACCGCCTTCCGCAACCCGGACTCCTTCTTCCACCGCTATTCGCAGCTTTCCGAGGATGCCGCACGCGCCATTGCGGAAGGCTTGTGGGCCAACATCAACCTGAAAAATCTGCGCGAGAACATCGTGCCGACGCGGGCGCGCGCCGACCTCATCCTGCGCAAGGGCGCCAATCACCTGGTCGAGGAAGTGGCACTCAGGAAACTGTGACGACCGCCGCCGGGCTGGTCGCGACATCGGTCGGTTGCGTGTCCTGCGCCGGTCGCCGGAGATAGGGCCGGTCCGCCGGGACGAGTTTGCGCGCCGCGGCATAGACAATCACCGAGACAGCAGCTGCGGCATAGCCGTCGATTGCATAGTGCCAGGCCAAATAGACCGAGCTGGCGGCAATAAAGGCGACATAGACGAACGCTACAGCTCCGAGACGGCGATTGTACTCCCATGCAAAAAGCGCGTTGAGCATCGCCAGGCCGACATGCACGCTGGGAAAGGCCGAAATTCCTGACGCGAAACCGGTCTGCCTGGCCTCATGAAGCCTCCACAAATATTGCTGGTAGGAGACAGCAGAATTGGAGGATTCGGCGCCACGGGCCAGGAATGCGAGCTGTTCGCCAAACCGTGCCGTGTCGCCCGTGGCCATTCCGTAAAACGCCGGACCAGCCGACAGGAACAGTCCAGCCAATATGTTGCCGACGACGATCCAAACCACCATGAAGCAGATGACATAGCGCGTTCGAACCGACGCCGTCCGGGGCGATGTGGCGACGAAGAACAAGGCGCCGAAATTGAGGACAAACCAGAATACGTTGTAATTCCACTCGATGGCGGCCCGCACGAAATCATTTTCGGCCACCAGGTAGAGCCATCGCCACGGGTCGGCGCCGAAATGCAGGAACGCATCGATGTCGGCATGCAGCACGTCAAATGGAAAGCCGTCCTGCCAGACCGGCATTCCGTTCTTCACCGAGGTGAATGTGCCTTGAAAGATCATAAGCGCCATGAGGAGGCATAGACCCGAGAGCGAATATGCCAGCCGCGATGTCGAAAACACATATTTCGCCGCCAGACGGCGCCTGCTGTCGAAGCGATGTAGGAGCAGGCTTATGTCGACGATAATGGCGAACGTCGGCAGCATCAGGCCGTTCAACAATATCCACCGCCCGAAATATATCGAATACGCGCTACGGTCGGCAGCACCTATTGCATACAGAAAAACCAGTCCGGCCAATGTGTAGATGACGATGAACAGATAAACGCCTGAATCCCGGCGAACCAGCGGGATCGCTTGTTTGGTGACTGCCCATAGCTGACGGAAAACCACACTGCTATTTGTCATTGTCCCCGAGCCGACGCTGCAATGCCCGGGCACTTTATAAGGAAAATCTGTAGAATCGGTTAGTGCTGTGCGAGGACGCGCTCGCTCAAAAAGGTGTCGTCATTCGCCAGGCCCAATTTGCCACAGCCCCACCAGATGGCGAGCGCCGCGGCAATCTCGACAATACCGTCCACGGCATAAGTGCCATCCGAGGTGAATCGAGCCGAAGAACATCAGGCCCAAATTTTTACACAATATTCCTTTGTGTCGCACCTATACTTTAATAAGCAGTAAGCCGAAGAATACCCCTACTGCTCCAGGGTAGGGTTGACCCGCCGCAGTGTCAGGTTGATCCTCCCGCCATTCTTCAGCAGCGCCGAGGTCGACGGGTAGATGCGGTCGACGCCGTGGAAGCAGAGCCGGCCTTCGCCGCCGAGCACGACGACATCGCCGCTTTTCAGCCTGAACGATTTGGTGCCGCCGTCGCGTGTCGTCTGGCCGACCCGGAACAGGCAGTCGTCGCCAAGCGAGACGGAGACCACCGGCGCCGAGAAATCGGCCTCGTCGCGGTCCTGGTGCAGGCCCATTTTGGCGTCCTGCGCATAGAAATTGACCAGGCAGGCTTCCGGCGGCTGCGGATAGGCGGAGACCTCTTGCCATAATTGCAGCAGCGCGTCGGGGATCGGCGGCCATGGCTCACCGGTCAGCGGATGCGTCGGCTGGTAGCGATATCCCAGCTCCTTGTCGGTGACCCAGCCGAGCGGGCCGCAGTTGGTCATGCGCACGCTCATTTCCTTGCCGGTACGCGGCATGGCCGGCACGAAGAGTGGCGCCTGCTGCACGACGTTCCTGACCTCTTCGACCAGCGCTTCCTGCGCCGCGCAGGGCAAATAGCCGGGCATGTGGCGGACGCCTTTGGGCAGAACGAGCATGGGGACGCTTCACCTGATTGATCTGGCCGACAATGCCACCGCCAAACAAAAACGGCGACCCGAAAGCCGCCCACAGTTTTCGGCATCATGCTGGTGTGGTGCCTAGTCGTTCTCCACCCGGCCGCGCAGCTTCTTGATCGTACCGCGCCCGGCCTTGCTTTTCAGCCGCCGCTCCACCGCGCCTTTCGATGGCCGCGTCTTCTTGCGCGGCGGCGGCGGCGGTTCGGCGGCCTTGGCGACCAGCGCCGTCAGCCTTGCCCGGGCATCGGCCCGGTTCTGCTCCTGGGTGCGGAAGCGGCCGGCTTCGATGACGATGACGCCGTCCTTAGTGGCGCGCTGGCCGGCAAGCTTGATCGTGCGCACGCGCACGCGTTCCGACAGGCCGGCCGCGTTGGCGGCGTCGAAGCGCAGTTGCACGGCGGTCGCCACCTTGTTGACATTCTGGCCGCCGGGGCCGGACGAGCGGATGAAATCCTCGTGCAGGTCGCCCGGGTGGATCACGGCTTCGTCGGATATGATGATGTTGTCGTCTATCGGCATGCCGCAGTCATGGCGCGGCGGATCAAAAAAGAAAAGGCCCGATCGGTGAACTGACCCCCGAAAGTTGGACACAACCTTCGGGGGTTTTGCATGTCCAAATACAGCGAGAGTT